>NZ_JCAJZV010000003.1:0-477722 GCF_059510435.1 Streptomyces sp. NTD107
GGAGCCGGGACTGGCCTGCGCGGGCAGGGCCACGGCTACGCCGAGCGCCAGAACTGCGGCGGTGGCAAGAACGGTCTTGCGCATCACTGCCATCTGAGGGGTCCTCCTCATAGAGGTGCTGCGGTGGGGGAACGGCGATGCAGTACGAGCGTGATGATCGTGGGCATGACACCCGCGAGCGCTCAGCCGAAATCATTCGCCGTGACAGAGGAGACCGGCAAGGGGGTGTAGGTGTTTGTCACGTATATGTCATGCAGCGGTCACGCGCCGACACAACAGGCGTTATTTCGAAGCGGTATTCAGCAGCACAAACCAAAAAGGGGGCGGGGAAACGCCAGGTTTCTGGCAGCTTTCCACCGCCCCCGATCCGTAACGATCAGAGGAGCTACAGGCGCTCGGGCGTCTCGATGCCCAGCAGCGACATGCCCCGGTGCAGCGTGCGCGCCGTCAGCTCGCACAGCAGCAGCCGGTTCTCCACCGTCTGCGGGGTGTCCGCCTTCAGCACCGGGCAGTTCTCGTAGAACGTGGCGTAGTGCGAGGCCAGCGCGTACAGATACCCCGCCAGCCGGTGCGGCTCGTAGTGCCGCGCCACCTCGTCCAGCGTCTGCGCGAACTCGTCCAGATGCAGCCCCAGCGCCCGCTCAGCCGGCGCCAGCGGCAGCTCCGGGTGCGCCACCGCACGCGTGATGCCCTGCTCGCGCCCGCGCCGCAGGATCGACTGGATCCGCGCATACGCGTACTGGAGATAGACACTCGTGTCGCCGTTCAGCGACACCATCCGGTCGAGATCGAAGATGTAGTCACGCGACCTGGACGTCGACAGGTCCGCGTACTTCACCGCGCCGATGCCCACCCGGGTGGCCCGCTCGGCGACTTCGGCCTCGGGAAGATCGGGCGCCTTCTCGCGTACGACCGACCCGGCCCGCTCCACCGCCTCGTCGAGCAGATCCATCAGCCGGACCGTCTCGCCCGCCCGGGTCTTGAACGGCTTGCCGTCCTTCCCCAGCACCGACCCGAACGGCAGGTGGTGCGCCACCCCGTCCGGCAGCCAGCCGGCCCGCCGGGCCGTCTCGAAGACCATCTTGAAGTGCAGCGACTGCCGCGCGTCCACGATGTAGAGCATGGTGTCGGCGCCCAGCACACCCACCCGGTTGCGGATCGCGGCGAGGTCGGTGGCCGCGTAGCCGAAGCCGCCGTCCGCCTTCTGCACGATCAGCGGTACGGGGCGGTCGTCCGGGCCCTTGATGTCGTCGAAGAACACGCACAGCGCGCCGTCCGACCGGACCGCCACCCCCGATGCCTCCAACTCGGCGGCGAGCGTGGGCAGATCGGCGTTGTAGGCCGACTCGCCGACCACGTCGTCGTCCGTCAGCAGCACATCCAGCCGGTCGTAGACCGCGTTGAAGTACAGCTTCGACTCATCGACGATCTTCTGCCACAGCGCCAGCGTCTCCGGGTCGCCCGCCTGGAGCTCCACCACCCGGCGCCGCGCCCGCTCCTTGAACTCGGCGTCCGAGTCGAAGACGGCCCGCGAGGCCCGGTAGAGGTGGTTCAGCCGGGAGATCGCCGCGCTGCCCGACCCCGTACCGCCCTCGTGCTCCAACTCGGCCGGGTGCTCGATCAGATACTGGATGAGCATCCCGAACTGGGTGCCCCAGTCGCCGATGTGGTTGCGCCGGATGACCTTCTCGCCCCGGTGCTCCATCAGCCGCACGAGTGCGTCACCGATCACCGTGGAGCGCAGATGGCCGACGTGCATCTCCTTGGCCACGTTCGGCTGCGAGTACTCGATGATCATCGTGCCCGGGTGCTCGGTGTACGGCACCCCGAGCCGGTCGTCGGCGGCGCGCGCGGCGAGGTTGGCGGTGATCGCCTCGTCGGTGACGGTGATGTTGAGGAAGCCGGGGCCGGAGACCTCGACGTCCTTGACCGGCCCGTCCGTGGTGACCTCGGCCACCACCGCCGCGGCCAGCTCTCTCGGGTTGGACTTCAGCCGCTTCGCCAGCGCCAGCATCCCGTTCGCCTGGAAGTCCGCCCGGTCGCTCCGGCGCAGCAGCGGGTCCGCGTCGGCGGCCTCGGGGCGGGTGGCCCGGAGGGCGTCGGTGAGCCGCTGGTTGACGACGGAGGCGAGGGACGGGACCGAGGACATGGGCGAGTGAGCCGTTCCGTAGGTGACAATGGATTCGCGGATTCACCGCGGATTGATGAGAATCCTCGTCAGTATCCCACGGCGACCGCCACCCCATTTCGGAAGAAGGAAGTGCTCAGCAGTGGATCGGACCACCCCGGAGACCGACTGGGTCTCCCGACTCGCGGACGAGGTCATCGCCGAGGCGGAGCTGCGCGCGCCCGGCAAACCCGTTGTCTGCGCCTCGGGCCTCAGCCCGTCGGGGCCGATCCACCTGGGCAATCTGCGCGAGGTCATGGTGCCGCACCTGGTGGCGGACGAGATCAAGCGGCGCGGGATCGCGTGCGTACACCTGCTCTCCTGGGACGACTACGACCGGTTCCGCAAGGTGCCGGCCGGGGTCGACGGGGTCGACGCGTCCTGGGCGGAGCACATCGGCAAGCCGCTGACCTCCGTACCGGCGCCGCCCGGCAGCCCGTACGGCAGCTGGGCCGAGCACTTCAAGGCGCCGATGCTGACGGCGCTGGCCGAGCTGGGCATCGAGGTGCGGGCGATCAGCCAGACCGAGCAGTACACCTCGGGCACCTACCGCGAGCAGATTCTGTTCGCGATGCGTGAGCGGCGGCGGATCGACGCCGTGCTGGAGCGGTACCGGACCAAGGAGAAGGCCAAGCCGGCCGCCAAGTCCTCCCAGAAGCCCGTCGACGAGGCCGAACTGGCCGCCGCCGAGGGCTCGGGCGCCGCCGCCGAGGACGACGGCAGCGCGGCGGGCAGCGGCGCGTACTACCCGTACAAGCCGTACTGCACCGTCTGCGAGCGGGACATGACCACGGTCACCGGGTACGACGACGAGACCACCGAGCTGACGTACCGCTGCGACGCGTGCGGGCACGGCGAGACCGTGAAGCTCAGCACGTTCGACCACGGCAAGCTGGTGTGGAAGGTCGACTGGCCGATGCGCTGGGCGTACGAGGGCGTGGTGTTCGAGCCCTCGGGTGTGGACCACCACTCGCCCGGCTCCTCGTGGATCGTCGGCGGGCAGCTGGTCTCCGAGATCTTCGGCGCCAAGCAGCCCATCGGCCCGATGTACGCCTTCGTCGGCATCAGCGGCATGGCGAAGATGTCCAGCTCCAAGGGCGGTGTGCCGATCGCCGCCGACGCGCTGGAGATCATGGAGGCGCCGCTGCTGCGCTGGCTGTACGCGCGCCGCAAGCCCAACCAGTCGTTCAAGATCGCCTTCGACGGCGAGATCCAGCGCACCTACGACGAGTGGGACGCGCTGGCGAAGAAGGTCGCCGACGGCGCGGCCCAGCCGGCGGACGTGGCCGCGTACCGGCGGGCGATCGGCACGGCGGCGGGCGAACTGCCCGGCACCCCGCGCCGGCTGCCGTACCGGATGCTGGCCTCGGTGGTGGACATCACCACCGGCGACGACGAGCAGACGCTGCGGATCCTGAGCGAACTCGACCCGGCGCACCCGGTGACCGACCTGGACGAGACCCGGCCGCGGCTCGACCGGGCCGCGCACTGGGTGGCCACCCAGATGCCCGCCGAGGCGCGCACCCAGGTGCGCCGCGAGCCCGACGCCGAGCTGCTGGGCTCGCTGGACGAGGCGCAGCGCGAGTCGCTGCGGCTGCTGCGGGACGGCCTCGCCGACCACTGGTCGCTGGACGGTCTGACGACGCTGGTGTACGGGGTGCCGAAGATCCAGGCCGGGCTCGACCCGGACGCGAAGCCGACTCCGGAGCTGAAGGTGGCGCAGCGCGGCTTCTTCGCGCTGCTCTACCGGCTGCTGGTCGGCAAGGAGACCGGGCCGCGGCTGCCCACGCTGCTGCTGGCGGTGGGGGCGGACCGGGTCCGGCTGCTGCTGGGCGGTTAGCGGATTTCGTTGGTGGTACGGCGTCGGCCCCCTCGCTTCGGCGCGGGGGCCGACGGCCGTTACACGCTGGTGCCCATGGCGGCGTTGTAGCGCTCCTTGAAGCCGTAGGTGCGCATGACGCTGCGCACGTGCTGCTCGCTGAGCAGATTGCCGTCGGCGTCGGTGACGTTGAAGCGCTCGTTGAGGATGACGGAGAGCTGGCGGGGGGTCGGGAAGCCGTCGTTCTCGACGACGTACTGGTGGTACGCCGCGTAGTAGCGCTCGTCCTCGGCCAGATCGGCCGGCAGGTCGATGGGTTCGTGGTGGTGGGTCTCCTCGTCCGTGAACTCGCCGCCGGTGCCGCTGCGCTGGGCGGGGAGCAGGCCGGGGGCGGGGGCCTGGCCGAGGGTACGGCGGCGGCCGGGGGCCACCGGGACCGTCGCGTCGGGGTACGGGTCGAGATCCGGCTCCGGGTCCGGCTCGGGGTCAGGACCGGGGTCAGGACGGGGGTCGGGGTCGGGGTACGCGTTCTGGCTCGGGTACGCGTCCGGGCCGCGGCCCGCCTCCGGTGCCAGGGCCGCCTCCGGCTCGGGTACGGACTCGGGCTGCGGCCTCGGTTCGTACCACTCCTCGCGCTCCGGGCGGGGCTGGAGCACCGGCAGTTCGGGGAGCGGAATCCGGGGCGGCTGCTGCGTGCGGGGCCGCTGTTCCGTCTCGGGGCGTTCCCCCGGCCCCGGGAGCAGGGCGGCGCTCTCCGAGAGCGGGACGCCGAAGCGGGCCAGCTTGAGCGGCATGAGTTCTTCCACCGGTGCCCGGCGGCGCCAGGCGCGGCCGTACTCGGCGCGCAGCCGGGTCTGGTAGACCAGGCGGTCCCGTTCCATGGTGATGACCTCTTCGTAGGACCGCAGTTCCCACAGCTTCATCCGGCGCCACAGCCGGAAGGTGGGGACGGGGGAGAGCAGCCAGCGCCACATGCGGACGCCCTCCATGTGCTTGTCCGCCGTGAGGTCGGCGATGCGGCCGACCGCGTGCCGGGCGGCCTCCACGGTGATGACGAAGAGGATCGGGATGATCCCGTGCATGCCGACGGCCAGCGGGTCGCCCCAGGCCGCCGCGCCGTTGAAGGCGATGGTGGCGGCGGTGAGCAGCCAGGCGGTCTGGCGCAGCAGGGGGAACGGGATGCGCAGCCAGGTCAGCAGCAGGTCCAGGGCGAGCAGGACGACGATGCCGGCGTCGATGCCGATGGGGAAGAACGGCGAGAACGCGCCGAAACCTTTCTTCTCGGCGAGTTCCTTGACCGCGGTGTACGAGCCGACAAAGCCGATGGCGGCGATGACGACCGCCCCGGCCAGAATGATGCCGACCAGGATGCGGTGTGAGCGTGTGAGCTTGATCGCGGCCACCCGCGGGCCTCCCCCGTGATGAAACTGGTGTTCCCTCGCGGGCCCAAGACTCGCACACCGCGGAACCCACTGGCTTGGCTCGGCTACGCGTCGTCCTTCTTGTCCGTGTCCGCGCCCTCGTCGGCGGCGCTGTCGCCCTCGTCGGCAGCCGCCGTCGCGTTCAGCCGCTCCACGGCCTCCGCAGCCGCCGTCTCGGCGCGCTCCTTGATGCCCTTGGCACCCGGCAGGTCGTCGCCCTCGAAGCCGGTGCCCGAGTAGTCCACCGTCACCACCACATTGCCGGTACGGACGATGACCCGCTGCTGGCGGGAGTCCACCTTGTCGTCGTTCTCCGCGAGGTAGGCGAGGGTCACCGCCGAGTCGCCGGTGTCGGCCAGGTCTTCCTTGCCGATGTCGCTGTTGGCCTGGTCCAGCATGATCTCGTCGACCTGTTGCGCGACGTAGCCCTGTGCCCGCTCGTCGCCGCTGCCCAGCGACAGATCGGACTCGAAGCGGCGCAGCGCCACCGTCAGCGTACGGAACTGGTACTCCTTGAGCCCGGTCCACAGGCAGGTGCCGGTCATCGAGGTGTCGTTCGAGGCGAGCGCCGAGCCGGCCTTGGGATCGGCCTTGGGGACGATCTCGCCGATCGTGTCCTCGCTGATCGTGGCGCAGGGGCTGGGCAGATCCGTGAACCGTACGGGTTCGGGCTCGGGGGCGGTCTGCTCCTCGCCGGCCGCGGTGTCGTCCTTGCCGTCGTCACCGGAGGGGGCGGAGGAGCAGCCGGCGATCAGCAGGGCCGGAACGGCGGCCCAGGCCAGCGTGCGCCGCAGGGCCCGTCGGGGAGTGGCGGTGGGGTGCATGATCTCTTCGCTTCCGTTAATTCAGGGGGCGCTGGGGACGGCCCGCCGCACAGCACGGTACGCCCTCGGCCCACCGGGGGTGCTAATCGTCGAACCCGCCCGCCAGGTGCCGGCCCACCCGCTGGGCGCCGTCCTGGAGCGGGGCGCTCTCGGGGGGCGCCGCGCCGCCGGTGGTGGTTTCGGCGTAGCGGACGGTGGCGATGACGTTCGCGCTGCGGAACGCCAGGGTGACGTCACGGCGGGTCTCGTTGGCGGTGGTGGTGAGCCGGTCGTCGAGGTAGGCGTCGTGGCCGATGCCGCTGACGGCGCGGGGGACGGGGTTGCCGTCGCTGTCGGTGGGGGCGGTGGTGTCCGGGTCGCTGTCGGTGCTCGCGCCGCCGGCGCCGCCGGTCGGGCCGTCCGGGGCCGGTTGCCCGCCGGTGGCCGATGCGTCGGGCGTGCCCGGGGTGTCCGGTGTCTCCGGTGCGTCCGGCGCGTCCGGGTCGGGCAGGCCGGCCCGGGTGGCGCGGGCGGTGAAGTCGAGTCCGGCCTGGTCGTTGTCGCTGACCTGCGGGTCGTAGGAGATGACCCGCTCGAAGTCGACGGTCAGCTGGAAGGTGTTGCCGCTCTCGGCGTCGGTGCCGAGCCAGGTGCAGCCGCCCCGGCGGCCGGTGTCGTACGTCACGGTGGGGGTGCCCCGGTACGCCTCCGCCTCGGCGGCGTCGGGCAGCAGCCGGCGCAGGGTGCTGTCGCTGACGGAGCCGCAGGGTTCGGGGAGCGCCGAGTACCGTCCGGGTTTCCCGGGGCCCGAGGCGCTGCCGCTGGGGCCGGCTCCACCGCCGCCGCCCGCCGTACCGGTCTGGCCGCTGCACGCGGCGGCCAGCGCGCCGAGCGCCACGGTGGTGAGGGTGGCCACGGCGGCGAGGGCGGTGCGTCGCATGGCTGCCTCCCGGACGGTGGTGTCAGGGAGACATGTCTACCGCAAGGTGCGGCCGGGCGCCCGCCCAGTTGGCGCAATAAGATAGTTTGTCTGACTTTGCGAGGGGGTGGGGCTATGGCCAGACCAGGCAGTACGGCTGGTGGCCGGCCTCGTGGAGCCGGCGGGAGAAGTCCTGCCACTCGTTCAGCAGCCGGTAGACGCCGAAGGCGTCGGTGGGCCCGCGCCGGTCGGGGACCGTGGACCAGATGAAGGCCGCCGCGCCCACCGTCTCGTCGCCGATGGCGCGCAGCGGGTCCACGGCGGTGGTGGGGAGCTTGACCACGGCGTAGTCCGGGTGCAGCACCACCAGCTCAAGCGGCGGGACCCGGTGCAGGGGTATGCCCTCGATGCCGGTGAGCACCATGGCGGCCATGGTCTCGGGCTTGATGCGGGTGAACATGCCCTGGCCCAGCTCGTCGCCGCCCAGCTCCTCCGGGCGCATCGACAGCGGGACCCGGGCGGCGGTGGCGCCGTCGGGGGCGCCGAAGTACTTGTACGTCACGGACAGCCTGCCGTTGCCGAGCCGGATCTCGCTCTCGCCGCCGCTGCCCGCGGCGCCCGGGATACCGGTGCCCGCCGGGCCGCCGCCCTCGCCCTTGCGGCGATGCCGGCCCCGGCGCGAGCGCGGGCGTGGGGCAGGCTCGGGACCGAGGTCCCCCTCGCCCAGTCCGCCTCCGCGCTGCATGTCACCGCCCCGCCTCGGCGCGGTCCCCGCCGCGCAACCCGATCATCGTCTCAGAAGGACCTCCCCCGACAGGCGCTCGCGAAACGCCCGAACGCACAGCTGTCTGAGGGCTCTGCCACCATGGAACGCGTGACGCACACCTCTGAGGCCACCCCAGTTTCGCAGACACTCTTCTCCCGCGCAGCCAGTGTGACCCCCGGCGGCGTGAACTCTCCGGTGCGCGCCTTCGGCGCCGTGGGCGGAGTGCCCCGGTTCATGGCATCCGGTACCGGTCCGTACGTCACCGACGCCGATGGCCTGGAGTATGTCGATCTGGTGTGCTCCTGGGGGCCGATGATCCTCGGCCACGCCCACCCGGCCGTCGTCGAGGCGGTCCGGGCGGCGGTGGTCAAGGGCACCTCCTTCGGCACCCCCACCGAGGGCGAGGTGGCGCTGGCCGAGGAGATCGTGGCCCGCATCCCCCCGGTGGAGCGGGTGCGACTGGTGTCCTCCGGCACCGAGGCCACCATGTCGGCGATCCGGCTGGCCAGGGGCTTCACCGGCCGGGAGAAGATCATCAAGTTCGCCGGCTGCTACCACGGCCACGTCGACGCGCTGCTGGCCCAGGCCGGTTCCGGGGTCGCCACCTTCGGGCTGCCCGACACCCCCGGCGTCACCGGCGCCGCCGCCGGCGAGACGGTGGTGCTGCCGTACAACGACCTCGACGCCGTACGCGCCGCCTTCGAGCGGCACCCCGGCGAGATCGCCTGCGTCATCACCGAGGCGTCCCCCGGCAACATGGGCGTGGTGCCGCCGCTGCCCGGCTTCAACCAGGGGCTGAAGGACCTGTGCGCCGAGCACGGCGCGCTGTACATCTCGGACGAGGTGATGACCGGCTTCCGGGTCAGCCGCCAGGGGTGGTACGGGCTGGATCGGGTGACACCCGATCTGCTGACCTTCGGCAAGGTGATGGGCGGCGGCTTCCCGGCCGCCGCGTTCGGCGGGCGCGCCGACGTCATGGAGCGCCTCGCCCCGGCCGGCCCGGTCTACCAGGCGGGCACCCTGTCGGGGAACCCGGTGGCCACCGCCGCCGGGCTCGCCCAGCTGCGGCTGCTGGACGACGCCGCCTACGCCGTGCTGGACGACGCCGCCGCGAAGGTACGGGGCCTGGTGGCCGGCGCGCTCGCCAAGGAAGGCGTGCCGCACACCATCCAGTCGGCGGGCAACATGTTCTCCGTCTTCTTCACCGAGGCCGCCGTCACCGACTACGCCGCCGCGCGCGGGCAGCAGACCTTCCGGTTCACCGCCTTCTTCCACGCCATGCTGCGGCAGGGCGTCTATCTGCCGCCGTCCGCCTTCGAGGCGTGGTTCGTGTCCACGGCGCACGACGACCGCGCCCTGGAGCGGATCGCCGACGCGCTGCCGGCCGCCGCCCGGGCCGCCGCCGAGGCCACCGACACCGCCACCGCCACCGCCACCGCATGACCACCGATCTGGAGCATGACCTAGTGAGCAGCGAGAACAACGACAGCAGCGACAGAGTGCGCACCATCGTCCATGTGATGCGGCACGGCGAGGTGCACAACCCCGACGGGCTGCTGTACGGGCGGCTGCCCGGCTACCACCTGTCCGACCTGGGCCTGAAGATGGCCGAGGTGGTCGCCGAGTCGCTGGCCGGCCACGACATCACGCACGTGGTCGCCTCCCCGCTGGAGCGGGCCCAGGAGACCGCCGCCCCGGTCGCCGAGGCGCACGGGCTGCCGGTGGCCACCGATGAGCGGCTGATCGAGGCCGCCAACGTCTTCCAGGGCAAGAGCTTCGGGGTCGGCGACGGCTCCCTGCGCCACCCGGGCAACTGGAAGCATCTGCGCAACCCGTTCCGGCCGTCGTGGGGCGAGCCGTACGTCGAGCAGGTGGTGCGGATGAAGAGCGCCATCGACGCCGCCCGGGACGCCGCGCGCGGCCACGAGGCGGTGTGCGTCAGCCATCAGCTGCCGATCTGGATTCTGCGCAGCTACGTCGAGCACCGCAGGCTGTGGCACGACCCGCGCAACCGGCAGTGCACGCTGGCCTCGCTGACCAGCTTCACGTACGAGGGGGACAAGATCGTCTCCGTGCGGTACGCGGAGCCGGCGCTGGAGCTGGTGCCCGAGCATCTGCGGGCCGGAACCAAGGCCAAGCCGAAGAAGGGCCAGAGCAAGGGCTTCGGCGCGTAGCCCGCTTCCGCCCCCCGACGTTTTCCCAGCTCAACGCGGCCGGATTCGGGACAAGGGGGGCGCGGAAGATCGCCCTGGGGCGCATGGGAAACTTTTCACATGATCGAGAGCCGCGTCTCACCGCGCCATCGACGACACCTCGGGACCGGTGCCGCCGTACTGTCCCTGGCCGCCGTTCTCACCGCCTGCGGCGGCGCCTCCGCCGGGCCCTCCGGCGGCAACATGGTGCAGGGCACCGGCCAGATCACCCATGTCGCCGCCGGTGAGCGGCAGCCGCTGCCGGAGCTGAGCGGCGAGACCACCGAGGGCGGGCAACTCGACCTGGCCGACTACCGGGGCCGGATCCTGGTGGTCAACGTGTGGGGCTCGTGGTGCGCGCCCTGCCGCGCCGAGGCCCCCAACCTGGTGGCCGTCGCCGAGGACCTGGCCGATCAGGGCGTGGACTTCGTCGGCATCAACACCCGCGACCTGGACGCCGCCAACGCCCGTTCGTTCGACGAGCGGTTCGGCGTACCGTACCCCAGTCTGTACGACCCCAGCGGCAAGCTGCTGCTGCAATTCCCCAAGGGCAGCCTCAATCCGCAGGCGATCCCCTCCACCCTGGTCATCGACCCGGAGGGCAATATCGCGGCCCGCGCGCTGAAGCCGCTGACCGAGGAGGAACTGCGCGCGGCCATAGCGCCGGTGCTCGCCGAGATCAGCGAGAAGTGACCCGGTCATGCAAGCGATCACTCTCGCCGCCGTCACCGACTCCAACGAGACGATACTGACCGGCGCCCTGCTGCTGGCCATACCGGTCGCGCTGTTCGGCGGCCTCGTCTCGTTCTTCTCGCCCTGCGTGCTGCCGCTGGTGCCCGGCTATCTGTCGTACGTCACCGGGGCGAGCGGCGCCGATCTCAAGGACGCGCGGCGCGGCCGGATGTTCCTGGGCACGCTGCTGTTCGTCCTCGGCTTCACCGCCGTCTTCGTCTCCACCGGGGCGCTGTTCGGCGAGTTCGGCCGCACCCTGCTGGAGCACCGCGAGGTCCTCAACAAGATCGCCGGCGCGCTGATGGTGATCATGGGCCTGCTGTTCATGGGACTGCTGCCCCGGCTGTCCGGGCGGCAGTTCAAGCTGCCGATCAAGCCCGGTGTCGGCCTTGCCGGGGCACCGTTCCTGGGCGTGGTGTTCGGCATCGGCTGGACCCCGTGCATCGGCCCCACCCTCGCCTCCGTGCAGTTCCTGGCCCTCAACGAGGCCACCGCCGGGCGCGGCGCGCTGCTCACCGCCTTCTACTGCCTGGGCCTGGGCGCCCCGTTCATCCTCGCCGCGCTGTTCTTCCGCCGGACGCTGGGCGCCTTCGGCTGGTTCAAACGGCACTATGTGTGGGTCATGCGCATCGGCGGGCTGATGATGATCGCCACCGGCGTCCTGCTGTTCACCGGTACCTGGGACCGGCTGGTGTACGACCTTCAGGTGTGGTCGTCCGAGTTCGACGTTTGGATCTGAACACCATGGCTGCCAGCGACAACCCGAACGTTACGGACGAGGCCGCGGCCGGCGCCGGGCTCTCCACCGCCCCGGCGCAGGACGAGGAGGGGGCGGCGCCGGACCCGCGGGTCACGGGCACCGACCCGGGCACCGCCGTCCCCGGGTCGTTCGGCGGGGTACGAGCCCCCGGCGCCGCCGGTGCGGCACGCTGGCTGGCCCGGGAGGCGGCCGGCTGGACGCGCTGGAGCTGGCGCCAGCTGACCTCCATGCGGGTCGCGCTGATCCTGCTGTTCCTGCTCGCGCTCGGCGCCATCCCCGGCTCGCTCATCCCGCAGACCGATGCCAACGCCCTCCTCGTCGAGCAGTTCAAGACCGACAACCCGACGCTGGGCGGCGTCTACGAACGGCTCCAGCTGTTCGACGTGTACACCTCGGTGTGGTTCTCGGCGATCTACCTCCTGCTGTTCGTCTCGCTCATCGGCTGCATCGTCCCGCGCACCTGGCAGTTCATCGGCCAGCTGCGCGGCCGGCCGCCGCGCGCCCCGCGCCGGCTGGACCGGATGCCCGCGTACACCACCTGGCACAGCGACGCCGAGCCGCGGCAGGTGCTGGACGCGGCGCAGCGGCTGCTGAAGCGCAAGTGGTTCCGTATCGCCCCCGCCCCGGCCGACGGATCGGTCGCCGCCGAGAAGGGCTATCTGCGCGAGGCCGGCAACCTCCTCTTCCACATCTCGCTCATCGTGCTGCTGATCGCCTTCGGCACCGGGCAGCTGTTCTACTCCGAGGGCGGCAAGCTGGTGGTGGTCGGCGACGGCTTCTCCAACACCCTGCCGCAGTACGACGACTTCTCCTCCGGCTCGATGTTCGACGTGGACCACGACCTGGATCAGTTCGGGTTCACGCTGAACGACTTCACCGCCGAGTTCTCCCGCGAGGGCCCGGACCTCGGCACCCCCACCACCTTCCGCGCCGACATCACCTACTGGCTGCCGGACGGCACCGAGACCGACGCCACCGTCCAGCCCAACCAGCCGGTCGTCATCGGCGACTCCAAGGTCTATCTGCTGGGCCACGGCTTCGCCCCGGTCATCACGGTCACCGACGGCCAGGGCCGTACCGCCTTCTCCGGGCCGGTGCCGTTCCTGCCGCAGGACGCCGCGCTGACCTCCACCGGGGTGGTGAAGGTGACCGACTACCTCGACGCGAACGGCGACCCCGAGCAGCTGGGCTTCCAGGGCTTCTTCAACCCCAGCTACAACATCGACGCGGAGCGCGGCCCGCACTCCACCTTCCCCGACCCCGATCTGCCGGTGCTCACCCTCACCGCCTACCACGGCGATCTGGGCCTGGACTCCGGCATCCCGCAGAACGTGTACCAGCTCAACACCCGCAAGCTGGAGCAGTTCACGGCCGAGGACGGCGAGCCGTTCCGCTTCGACCTGCTGCCCGGCGAGTCGAAGGAGCTGCCGGACGGCGCGGGCACCATCACCTACGAGCGGTACGAGCGCTGGGCCACCTTCAAGATCACCACCAAGGCGGGCAACGGCTGGGCGCTGACCGGCGCGCTGGCCGCCGTGGCCGGCCTGGCCGGGTCGCTGCTGCTCCAGCGCCGCCGGGTGTGGGTCCGGGCCACCAGCGACGCCGCCACCGGCCGTACCGTCGTCGAACTGGCCTCGCTGGGGCGTACCGAGTCGGCGAAGATCCCCGACGAACTCGCGGACCTCGCCCTCGCCCTGCAACCGGACGCCCCCCTGATCCCCGAGACTTCCGAGACAGACCCCGCCCAAGGAGCGCGCGCATGAACCTCGCCATGAGCGAGCAGCTCGCCGATTTCAGCAACTATCTGATCTATACGGCGATGGCCGTCTACACCCTCGCCTTCGTCGCGCACATCGCGGAGTGGCTGTTCGGCAGCCGCAGCAAGGTGGCCCGTACGGCGGCGGCCCTGACCTCCGGGAACTCCGCGGACTCCGGGGACTCCGGGGACTCCGGGGACGGCGCGGCGACCGTGCCGGCGCAGCAGGCCGCGCCCACGGTCAGCGTGACCGTGCGCGGCAAGGGCGGTGCCGTCGACGTACGGGAGCGGCCGGCCGTCGTCACCCGCTCCGCGAGCCCGCGGCGCGACGCCGTCCCGGACGGTCCCGGCGCGGCCGGCGGGGACGAGAAGGGCGACCTGTACGGACGGATCGCCGTCTCACTGACGGTTCTGGCCTTCCTGATGCACTTCGCGGCCGTGCTGGTGCGGGCCGTGGCGGTGGAGCGGGCGCCGTGGGCCAACATGTACGAGTTCTCCACCGCCTTCTCGATGACGGTGGTGGCCGCGTACCTGCTCTTCCTGCTGGCGAAGAAGGATGTGCGCTGGCTCGGTCTGCCGCTGGTCACCACGGTGCTGCTGGACCTGGGCCTGGCGGTCGCGGTGCTGTACACCCAGAGCACCCAGCTGGTGCCCGCGCTCGACTCGATCTGGCTGTGGATCCATGTCGCGCTCGCCATCACCTGCGGGGCGCTCATGTACATGGCGGTGGTGTCCACCGTGCTGTTCCTGTTCCGCGACTCCTACGAGAACAAGCTCGCGGGCGGCGGCACCCCGGGGCGGCTGGCGACCTCGGTGCTGGAGCGGCTGCCGTCCTCGGTGTCGCTGGACAAGTTCGCCTACCGGATCACCGCCGCCGTCTTCCCGGTGTGGACCTTCACCATCGTGGCGGGCGCGATCTGGGCCGAGAACGCCTGGGGCCGTTACTGGGGCTGGGACCCCAAGGAGGTGTGGGCGTTCATCACCTGGGTCGCCTACGCCGCCTACCTGCACGCGCGCGCCACCGTCGGCTGGAAGGGGCGCAAGGCCGCCTACCTGGGCATCGCCGGCTTCGCGTGCTACCTGATCAACTACTACGGCGTGAACATGTTCGTGAACAGCCTGCACTCGTACTCGGGGCTGTGAGCCGGAACGAGCCGGCGCGCCGTCACTTCGCGGGCGGATCCTGCGGGCTGCCGCCGCCGCTCTCGTCGGAGTTCTTGTCCTCCTTGCGGAGGTCCTCCTCGCGGCGCCGCAGGTCCTCCTCCCAGCTCTCCAGGAGTTCCTTGTCCTTGGCGTTCTCCTCGCGCTGCTTCTCGTCCTTCAGCGAGCGCAGGAAGTCCGGGTTGTCGTCCGGCGCGACCCAGCCGCCGCCCGAGCGCCGCCCGGTGCCCAGGTTCGTACCGCCGCCGCTCATCCCGCCGGCGGGCACCCCGCGCTGACGGCCGACGAAGATCCAGGCGACCGGCCCGATGATCCAGGCGAAGACGATCAGCAGGATCCAGACCAGCTTGGGAAGGTGCTTGACGTCCTCGTCCTTGGTGCTGATGCAGTCCACCAGGGCATAGATGGCAAGGGCGAGCGGTACCAGATACATCAGTACCCTGAGCATGATCGTCCCCCTGGGGAAGTGTCGACCGGGCCGGGGCGGGCCCCCTGACTAAGGCCAGGGTAATGCGTCGGCAATACTGAGGCGCATGGCATACGACGACCTGCGCGCACTGCTGAAGGCCCTGGAGAAGGACGGGGAGCTGAAGCGGGTGAAGGCGGAGGTCGATCCGTACCTCGAAGTGGGCGAGATCACCGACCGCGTCAACAAGGCCGGCGGCCCCGCGCTGCTCTTCGAGAACGTCAAGGGCTCGCCGCTGCCGCTGGCCATGAACGTGTACGGCACGGACCGCCGGCTGCTGAAGGCGCTCGGCCTGTCCTCGTACGACGAGATCAGCGAGAAGATCGGCGGGCTGCTGAAGCCGGAGCTGCCGCACGGCTTCACCGGGGTGCGGGAGGCGTTCGGGAAGCTCGGCGCGATGACGCATGTGCCGCCGAAGAAGGTGAAGACCGGCCCGGTGCAGGAGGTCGTCCTCAAGGGCGACGACGTCGACCTGGAGGCGCTGCCCGCGCTGTTCACCTGGCCGGAGGACGGCGGCTCGTTCTTCAACCTGGGCCTGACCCACACCAAGGACCCGGACAGCGGGGTGCGCAATCTGGGCCTGTACCGGCTCCAGCGGCACGACAAGCGCACCATCGGCATGCACTGGCAGATCCACAAGGACAGCCGCAACCACTACCAGGTGGCGGCGCGGCGCGGGGAGCGGCTGCCGGTGGCGATCGCCTTCGGCTGCCCGCCGGCCGTCACGTACGCCTCGACCGCGCCGCTGCCCGGCGACATCGACGAGTACCTGTTCGCGGGCTTCTTGCAGGGCAAGCGGGTGGAGATGGTGGACTGCCAGACGGTGCCGCTCCAGGTGCCGGCGCACGCCGAGGTGGTCCTGGAGGGCTGGCTTGAGCCGGGCCAGATGCTGCCGGAGGGCCCGTTCGGGGACCACACCGGCTTCTACACCCCGCAGGAGCCGTTCCCGGCGCTGACCATCGACTGTGTGACGATGCGGAAGAAGCCGGTGTTCCAGTCGATCGTGGTGGGCCGGCCCCCGACCGAGGACGGGCCGCTGGGCCGGGCCACGGAGCGGTTCTTCCTCCCCCTGCTGAAGATCATCATCCCGGACATCGTGGACTACCACCTGCCGGAGGCGGGCGGCTTCCACAACTGCGCGATCATCTCGATCGACAAGAAGTACCCGAAACACGCGCAGAAGGTGATGTCGGCGGTGTGGGGGGCGCACATGATGTCCCTGACCAAGCTGATCATCGTGGTCGACGCCGACTGCGACGTGCACGACCTGCACGAGGTGGCGTGGCGGGCGCTGGGCAATACGGACTACGCCCGGGATCTGCTGCTCACCGAGGGCCCGGTCGACCACCTGGACCACGCCTCGTACCAGCAGTTCTGGGGCGGCAAGGCCGGCATCGACGCCACCGCGAAATGGCCCGAGGAGGGCTACACGCGCGACGGCGGCTGGCCGCAGATGGTGCTCTCGGACCCGGATACGGCGGCCCTGGTGGACCGCCGCTGGAAGGAGTACGGACTGTGACCGCCATCGGAGCCGCCGCCGCCGAACCCGCACCGCCGGTACTGCCGGGACGCCTGCGCGCGTTCCTCAACGTGGTGATGTTCGAACACTCGGTCTTCGCCCTCCCCTTCGCGTACACCGCCTCGCTGACGGCGATGTTCCTCGGCGAGGGCCGGCGGGTGGAGTGGGGCACGCTGGGCCTCGTCACGGCGGCGATGGTGGGGCTGCGGTCGTTCGCGATGGCGGCCAACCGCATCATCGACCGCGAGATCGACGCCCGGAACCCGCGTACCAGGGGCCGCGAGATGGTGACCGGCGCCCTGTCGGTCCGGGCCGGCTGGACCGGCGCGGCGATCACCCTGGCACTGTTCCTGGGCGCGGCGGCACTGCTCAACCCCCTGTGCCTGGCACTGGCCCCGCTGGCGGTCGTCCCGATGGTCGTCTACCCCTACGGCAAGCGCTTCACGGACTTCCCGCACGCCATCCTGGGCCTCGCCCAGGCGGCCGGCCCCGTCGGCGCCTGGCTGGCGGTCACCGGCAGCTGGTCCTGGGACGCGGTGCTGCTGGGCCTGGCGGTGGGCATCTGGATCGGCGGCTTCGACCTGATCTACGCCTGCCAGGACATCACCACGGACCGGGCCACGGGCGTACGGTCCTTCCCCGCCCGCTTCGGCGTCGCCGCCTCGCTGTACACGGCGCGGGCCTGCCACGCGGTGACGATGGCCCTGCTGATCTGGTACGCGGCGGCCACCGGCGCGGGCCCCTTCCTGTGGACGGGCCTGGCGGTGGTGGCGGGCGCGTTCGTCTACGAGCACTCGCTGGTGAAGCCGCACGACCTGTCCCGCCTGAACCGGGCCTTCTTCACGGTCAACGGCTTCGTGGGCATCGCCCTGTTCGTCTTCGCCCTGACCGACCTGCTGACCCGCGGCCTGACCGTGCTCTAGGAGCGCGGGACGTCCTCGACGAAGTGGTCGAACTCGTTGTTCTGGACCCCGAGGCAGAACGCGTCCCACTTGGCGCGGGTGGTGGTGACCACCTTCTCCGGCTCGTCGGTCTGCCGGATGTGGATCAGGTCGCCTTCCCCTGCGGCCACCTCGAAGCAGTGCTCGTCACTGCCGTCCTCGACCTCGGCCCGAATCCAGTCGAGATGGTCCAGATTGCGGATCTCCGCCATCGCGCGGCACCTCCTGTGTGTCACATCAGCGCTGCTTACCGTACCCGGCGGAGCGGTCGCCGGTCGACGGCGGGCGGGTGCCGGTCACCGGATCAGAAGAAGTTGATGATCCGCCGCACAGCGGACACAACCCCCCGCCAGATCCACCCGAACAACCCGACCGACACGGCCATATCGGCTCCCTCCGCGGCCACCGCCACCCGGTGCTCCCCCGCTCGGCACGCGGGACAGGACCGGGGCCAACGACGTTTCTCCGCACCGCACTTCCTGCATATCGCCATGGCCCGATTCTCCCCCCTGCCACGACGCCCCCAAGCCGGGGCCCGGCCGCCTACGACCGGGGCGGCCGGGCCCTGCGCTGTGAGGTCACCGCTTCAGATCGGTGATGAACGCGGCCCAGGCGGGGGCGCGGAACGCCACCACGGGGCCGTTGCGGTGCTTGGAGTCACGGACGGGGATCACGCTGTGGGAGGCGGCGAAGCTGTCGCTGACTTCCACACAGGCGCCCCCGTTCTCGCTGTATGAGGACGTGTACCAACGGGGGGTTTCGGTAATCACGGGGTGCCTTCCGCCGTCACTGCTTCAGGTCGGTGATGAACGCGGTCCATGAGGCAGCGGGGAAGTCCACCGTGGGGCCGTTGCGGTGCTTCGAGTCACGGACGGGGATCACGCTGTGGGAGGCGGCGAAGCTGTCACTGACTTCCACACAGGCGCCTCCGTTGTCACTGTAAGAGGACGTGAACCAACGAGGGGATTCGGTCGTCACGAGGTGCCCTTTCGTACCTGGTTGATGATCGCCAAAGTCTCCGCCTGCGAGGGGGCTTCGGCCTGTAGCTGATGGTAGGCCGTGAGTATGGGCAGGATGAATGTACTTTCCCGCTCAAGATGGCCCCGGGTGGTGGACTCGGCGTATGACATGAGCGACCGGTCTGCCATCGTCAATACGTACAGCGGCAGGTTGAACGGGCGGCGCTCTCCCATGGCGAACGGGGCCACCTGTAGCACCGTGTTGGGCAGCTCGGCGAACTCGATCAACCGTGCCAGCTGAGCCTCCATGACGGCGGGTCCACCCATGGGCCGACGGATACAGCCTTCGTCCAGCACTACGAAGACCAGGGGTCGTGGCGTCCGGTCCAGTGCCGCTTGCCGCTCCGCGACGAGTGAGACCCGCTCGTCTGCCTGCTCGGTGGTGATGGCCCCCCGCTTCACGGCACTGCCCGCGAGGACCGCCGCGTACTCCGGCGTCTGGAGCAAGCCGGGGATGACGCCGACTTCGTACAACCGAATCTCTGCCGCCCGGCCTTCGTACCCGACGTACTCGGGGAAGCCCTCCAACAGCGAGCCGTGCCGGATCTCGCGCCACTCGCGCTCAAACGTCTCTTCTGTGTCTGCCGTGCCGAAGGCGCGGTCCGCACTGCGCGAAAGGCGCAAGGTCGGAATCTTCCGCCCAGTTTCGACAGATGAGATATGTGCGCTCGAATATCCCATCCGTTCGGCGAGCTCTTCCTGCGTCCAGCCACGTGCCTCCCGTGACCTGCGCATACGCGCCCCGAATGCTGCTTGCGGGCTGCTGTCCGGGTTCAACTCCTTGCGGTTCAACGGGTCATCACCAACCTTTCTTGCAAGCCAGATAAGTTGATTGGTTCCCGCGTGTGGTCCACGCTGAACCCTCCTGGTAGTTATTCCACTACGCAGAGGAGCGGTCGTGCCATCATCCGATCGGCTAGAACATCGGCCCGAACCGATGGAACTTCATCAGTTGCGCGAGGTGCTGGCCTTGTTGGGCGTCTGTGTGACGCAAGTGAGTCTCAACCCCGGGCTGTCGCCGACGATTTCGGTTCATCGGATGTCGTTGGGGATTGTGCGGCGGCTGGTGCCGGACTTGGTGTGTGGGCTGGCGCGGCAGCACATGGCGCCGGGGGCGGTGATGTGGAGTGCCGAGCATGAGCGCGTGGTGGTCGTCGTGTATACGGCGGGGATGCTCATCCGGGTGCGGGCGTACGACGATCCGTCGTTCGAGCGGGACGCGCCGGCCGCCGATCTGCGGCCGGTGACCGTTCCGCAGTTGGCGGGTGTGGCCTCGGTGGTGATGGGATGAGCATCCCGGAGGTGGTCGAGATCACCGCCGATACCGTGCTGGTCGGTGATGTGATCCTGATCGGCGGGCATTCGATGGTGGTCACGGATCTGGTGATGACCACTCGGGGCGGGCGGCGGCTGGAGTTCGCCACGGGGGAGGCCCTGACGATGCACGCGCGTTCCCGCCTGCTGGCCACCCGTACCCGTCATCGGCGCGGCAGGTAGCGGCCGTGGACCCGACCTGGGCCGACATCCGGCCCGTACCGCCCCGCCCGGGCGACGGGTCGGAATGGGTGCTCGGCCGCTGCTGGCTGTGGTGCGGGAACCGGCACACCTGGGTGCTGTGGCTGGGGTCGGCTTCGACCATGGGGCACTACGCGCAGTTCTACGTCTGCGAGCCGTGCGTGAACCGCCTCCACCACACGATCATCGACTACGCCGACGCCATGCTCGACGCCCCGACCGACGCCACCGGCATCAAGGTGCCCCTGTACATAAGCCCCCACGACCCACAACGCCCCACCCCCCTCACCTACCGCCGCACCCGCCACCGCCACCCCCGCACCCGACTGGGCCACCTGTGGCACCGCCTCATTACCGCCCGTGAAAGTCCACCCTCATGAACACGCCACCCAGGGGCGAGGAAACAAGACTCCACATCATGGAATTGACGGCCAACGCACGACTACCCGCCCTCGGTGATCGTTGAAGCGGCGTGGGACAACCGGCCTACGTGGGACAACTGGGCGAAGAGCCCGGCCCCCTTCGACAACCGCCCGACATGGGACAACTGGAACAAGAAGAAGTAGCCGAGCTGCTGAATCACCGCGTTGCTGAAAGGCCGTTGATGGACACCCGCACCATCCGCCGTACGAGCGTCACACTCCCCGACCTGAATGGGCCGGGCCGTTACCTTTCCCAACTCACCACGCTGGAGGGCGGCCGTGGCCGGGTGGCGGAGTTCCACTACGCCGACGCCGACCTGCGGGATCTCGATCTGGCCGACACCCACCTGATGGACGGGCGGATCACCGGCCTCAAGGCCCAGCGCACCCGCCTGGAGAGGCTTCGCGTCGACTCGGTGGAGTTCACGGGCTGCGAACTGTCCGCCTTGCGGTGGACCGACAGCAAGATCTCCCGGGCCGTGTTCCGTGACTGCAAACTCATCGGCGCCGCACTCGAAGACGTCACGCTCGACAACGTCCTGTTCGAGAACTGCAAGCTCGACTACAGCACGTACACCCGTGTCCGGGCCGCTGGCCCGGCGATCTTCGCCGAGTGCTCGCTGCGCGAGACCGTCTTCACCGCCGCCGATCTGGGGGCCGCTCTGATGGATGACTGCGATCTGCGGCTGACCGAGTTCGACGGCGGCAAGCTCCGCGCCCTGGACCTCCGGGGCAGCGACCTTTCCCAGCTGCGTGGCCTCTCCTCGCTCAGGCAGATCGTCATCGACCAGGCCCAGCTGCCGCAGCTGGCCGAGGCCCTCGTGGCGGAACTGGACGTCACCTTCGGTGACGTCCGCCATGACACGTAACCCGGCGCGTGCCCCCGGGTCAGAACTGCTGCTGGTCGACGCCGGGTGGGAGGAGGCAGGGGGTGGAGACGATGAGGAGGAGGTGGTTCTCGTTCTCCGGGAAGTCTGCGGCGGTGACCGATTGGCGGTCCTGCGGGTGCCGGGTGTCCAGCAGGTTCGCCGGGCGCATCGTCGGGTCCGAGCGGTAGCTCTGAACCTCGAACCCCTTCTCCACCAGGGTGTCCCGGATGTCCAGGACGGCCTGCGCGTGCTGTTCGGGAGGGAGGACGACGCGAGCCGAGTAGGTGTGCTCGAACCGTCCGTCCTCGGCCAGCTCGTCGTTCTTTCCCAGGCAGTCAAAGAAGTTGATCTTCTTGGTTTCCTCGGCGATGTCTCCACCCGCCGTACGCGCCAGTGAGTCGATCCAGTGGGCGGCCCAGGCTTCGGCGTCCTCCCGGCTCATCCGGGGAAGTGGGTCATTGATACCGCTCGACATACATCCTCCCAACGTGAAGACCAGCGCGGTGGCGACCACCAGATTGCGTAGGGGGCCCTTCCGGGTCCACAGGTATCTCATCGGGGGGACGTCTCCATGCTTGGCTCCATACCGGCGATGACGAGACCGATGTTCTTCAAACTCTCGCTTCCCTCGTCCCAGTAGCCGCTGTGGCCCGATGTATCGACATACATCTGCTGTGCGCCGAAGTAGCTCTTGTGCGGGCCCACACCCAGCGTCTGCTCGCTGAAATGGCGGGGATGGGGTCGTCGTCCGCCATCCCGACCCACAGGTGTTCCGGGTCGATGTGCAGGTCTCGCGCCTTGCTCACGCTCATGCCCGGGCTGCCGACGACGATGACGTCGTCGGCTCCCAGGCCATCTCCGCCCTTGTCCGCCGCTCCCACCATGGTGGAGCCGTAGCTGTGGCCCACCACGGTGAGATGGTTGTCGCCGGTCGTGTTGGCCACTCCCCCGTACGGTCCGTGCCGGGACCCACCCTGCGGCGCGCCGTCGGGCGAGGTCAGGTGACGGTGAGCCGCAGCAGACTCGTGGACGTCAGGAGGTACAGGTCCTCGCCGTCCGGGGTGGGGAGGACGGCGTGCAGGGGGCCCAGGTCGTTGGTCAGGAACGGCTCGGGGGTGGCGCCGGGGAGGGGGTAGCGCCACAGGGTGCCGGATTCCGTGGTCATCCACAGCGAGCCGGCCACCTGGGTCAGGTCGGTGGGGTCCTGGGTGGCCGGGACGGTGGTGTCGGCCGGGGGGAGGGGGTTCTCGGGGGTGATGGGCAGGACGTCGGTGGTGGTGCCGTTGCCGGGGTCGATCGTCCACAGCTGGCCCATCGGGTCCCAGGCCAGGCCGCGCAGGTCGGCGTGGCCGGTGGAGATGGGGGTGGTGGCGGTGGGGCGGGCCGGGTCGATGCGGAGGATCTCGCCGGCCGGGCCGGTGCTCGCGTACAGCATGCCGTCCGGGCCGAACGCCATCAGGCCCGCGCCGCGCGGCAGATCGCGGGCGGCGGCGGAGCCGGCGGGGCGGAGGGTGCCGGACTCGTAGGTGTAGCGGGAGATCCGGTTGTTCTCCGAGCCTTCGTAGGCGATGTACACGCCGGCCTCTGAGGCCGCTATGTCGACGATGGTCGTCTCTTCGGCGGTGCTCTCCACTTCGCCGGCCTCCGTCACGGCTCCCGTCGCCGGGTTCACCTGGTAGACCGTGCCGCCGGTCTCCGCCGTCAGCAGCAGCGTGCCGTCCGGGAGTTGAGCCGCTCGGCGCAGGTCGTCGGGGAGGTTCTCGGTGATCGTTTCCGCTATTGCCACCGTGCCCTCGGACGGGGCCACCACTACCGGATCTTCGGGGGGCTCTTCCTCCGAAGGCGTCTCTCCTTCAGGTTCTTTCGTGGGAGCGTCACCCGGACCCGGCACCTGCGCCACCTGGGCCGCCCGGTTGGCCGCCGGGCCGCCCGCGCAGGCCGTGGCCAGGGCGGCCACGGCCACGACCGCCGCCACCGCCAGCGCCCTGCGCATCGCGGTTAGACCGCCATGCCGTAGATGATGGTGAACAAGGTGCCCAGCGAACCGATGATGAACACCCCGGTCAGCCCGGCCACGATGAGGCCCTTGCCCTGCTCCGCGCTGAAGGAGTCCCGCATCGCGGTGGAGCCGATCCGCTGCTTGGCCGCCCCCCAGATCGCGATGCCCAGGCAGATCAGGATGGCGAGCGCCATGATCACCTGGATCATCGTCCGTGCCTCATCGCCCACCGTGGCGAACGGCCCCCAGTCCGGGGCGATACCGCCGATGAGTTCTGTGATGTCCTCTGAGTCCGCCGCAAGGAACATCCGGGTTCACCGCCCAACTGGCTCTGTGCTGTTCGATACTCGCTCTCCGCTTGCGATTGTGCCACGCCACACTGTCCGAAGTACGGTCCCCGCCGGTTGTGTTCGGGGAAACGGCGGGCAGACTGGGGGAGATCGAGGGGAGCGGTGGGTGATGCGCAAGGTGGCGCTGGTCGCCGGGCTGGGGCTGGGTGGCCTGGCGTTGTTCGTGGCGCTGCTGGTGGTGGGGGTGTACAGCGCCGCCGCCGGGATGGTGGGCGGGGCCGGCAAGAACGGCGGGAAGCTCGCCAAGAACGCGGTGCCCGCCGAGTACGAGGCTCTGGTGCAGGAGTGGGGCAATCTGTGCGACGAGCTGTCGCCGGCGCTGCTCGCCGCCCAGTTGAGCCAGGAGAGCGGCTGGAACCCGCGCGCCCAGAGCCATGCCGAGGCGCAGGGCATAGCGCAGTTCATCCCGTCGACGTGGGCGGTGCACGGCATCGACGCCAATGGGGACGGGGTCGCCGACGTCTGGGATCCGGAGGACGCCATTCCGTCCGCCGCCACCTACGACTGCGCTCTCGCGTCCTATGTGCGCGACGTGCCGGGGGATCCGGTCGAGAACATGCTGGCCGCCTACAACGCCGGCCCGTACGCGGTGATCCAGTACGGCGGCGTCCCTCCGTACACCGAGACCCAGAACTACGTGCGCATCATCCGGGGCGCGGAGGAGAGTTTCGCCGCGCCGCCGGAGGACCAGGAGCGGCTGGCGCCGTCCGAGCTGGCGGCCGGTGCGGTGCACTTCGCGCAGGATCAGCTCGGTACCCCTTATCTGTGGGGCGGCAACGGCACTCCGGAGCACGACGGGCGGTTCGACTGCTCGGGGCTGACGAAGGCGGCGTACGAGGCGGTGGGGATAGAGCTGCCCCGGGTCGCCAATGACCAGTGGGAGGCCGGGCCCCATCCGGAGCGTGATGAGCTGCTTCCCGGGGACCTGGTGTTCTTCGCGAACGACCTGACCGACTCCCGCAGCATCCACCATGTGGGCATCTATGTAGGGGGCGGCTACATGATCGACGCCCCGTACACTGGCGCCGAGATCCGCTTCGACCCCATCGATTCGGCCGATTATTTCGGCGCGACGCGGCCCACTGCCGGGTAGTAGTCTTCCGGTTGCGTTCCGTCACTTGACGGGCGTCTCTCTTCGGTAACGCTGTGGTGCTCTTTCGGGGACATCGGAACTCCGGGCGCGGAACATGGCGTTTCCTGGACGGGTACGCGGGCGTCCCTCCCCCCACCCCACGACGACATGATGAAGGGGCCGTAACGGCACATGGCTGGACTCGACAACCCTGACATCGATGTCGATCTGCTCTACAAGATCAACGGCTACGCCGACAGCCTGCCGGGCTGGGTGTCCGATGCCGTGACGTTCCTCGTGGAGTACGGCTTCGCGATCGGCCTGGTGCTGGCGGTGCTGGGCACCTGGTTCCTGGTACGGTCCCGGCCCGGCTCCGCGCAGGCGGTGGCCGGGGTGTCGTGGGCGCTGGGCGCGGCCGGGGTGTCGTATCTGATCAACCAGCCGATCAGCAGTTTCGTGGCGCGGCCCAGACCGTTCATCGACCATCCCGATCTGCATGTGCTGGTGGAGGGGAAGACCGGCTGGTCGTTCGTGAGCGATCACTCCGCCGGGGCGATGGCGATCGCGGTGGGGCTGCTGCTGGTGCACCGCAAGATCGGTATCGCGGCGATCGCGCTCGCCATCGTGCAGGGCGTGGGCCGGGTGTTCACCGGGGTGCACTACCCCACCGATGTGCTGGGCGGTTTCGCGCTGGCCACGGCGGTGGCGCTGCTGCTGTCGCCGCTGGCGCTGTACGCGCTGACCCCGCTGGTGCGGGTGCTGGCCGGTACCCGGGTGTTCGGCTGGATCGCGGTGGGTGAGGACATGCGGCCGGACCGGGACCGGGACGGCGGGGCCGGCGAGCCGGGTGAGCCGGCCGGTGGTGACGGCGAGCAGGGCGGGGACGACGGCGGTGGCCGGCACCGGGCGCGGGCCCGGCGTGGGGTTGCCACCTCCTAGGTCCTTCGTTGATCGTTCGCCGGGCGCCCGGTGCTCTTTTCCTCCGGCCCGTTCCGTCTGTTCTCAGGCGGGGCGGGCCGTTTCCGTGTGGGCGGCGGCCTCGTCGCGGGCCAGCGGGCGGGAACGGCGGGCGGGGCCGTACCAGCCGCAGCTGCATCTGGGGGCGATGAACGGTCCGCGTTCCTGGAGGGTGACCTCGTGCGTCATCGGATCACCGTTCTCGCTCGCTTCGTGCACCTCTCCACGGTAACGAGTGGCGGTCGCCATCGTTAGGCAGGCCATGGTGGGCAGAATCGCCTCGCTGGCCGCCCTGCTGCTCGCGGTCTGCGGGTGCACGGGGACCGGCGCGGCGGCCGGGGAAGAGGCTGGGGCGCGGCAGGCGCGGGAGACGGTGCGGCAGGTGCCGGCGGCGCTGGCGGACGCGGGCAGCTCGCTGGTGGCGACGGCGATGGAGATGGCCTCGGGCGGCACTCGGGTGACGATCCGCGGTGAGGGTGGCTACGACTTTGTGACCCGCTCCGGTGAACTGCGGGTGACGCTGCCGCTTGAGGTGCCGGCCGGGGCGGCGCCGCCGTTGACGGAGGTGTTCACCCCGGGTGCGCTGTACATGAAGAACCGGGGCGCGGGGGTGCCGCCCGACAAGTGGGTGCGGCTGGATGTCACCACGCTCACGGACGGCAATCTGGTGGCGAACGGCGCCACCGAGCCGCTGCTGGCGGCCGAGCTGCTGCGCGGCGTGGTGAGCGTACGGGAGCTGCCCGGGTTCGAGCTGGGCGGGGAGTGGGTGCGGCACTTCCGGGGGGTGGCGGATCTGGTGGTGGCGGCGCGGGAGGCGTCGGGTCCGGCGGGGGAGCAGCTGACGGCGGCGCTGGCGGGGTTCGCGGACACGGTGGTGCCGTTCGACGTGTATCTGGGGGTGGACGGGCTGCCGCGCAAGATCCGGCATCAGTTCAGCCTGGGGAGCGGGGCCGGTCCCGAGGGGATCGATGTGGCCTCGACGGTGGAGTTCTCCGGCTTCGGCACGCCGGTGGTGGTGACGCTGCCGGTGCCGGAGGACATCTACGCGGGTGCGGTCGGCTGAGGTGACGTTCGGGTGACGCCGTAGGTGAACCGTGGAGCCGGCCCCGGTTACGTGCGCAGCAGGCGGGCGATGGCCGCGGTGGCCTCGGCGACCTTGGCGTCGATCTCGGGGCCGCCCTCCTGGGCGGCGTGGGCGACGCAGTGCCGCAGGTGTTCTTCGAGCAGCTGGAGCGCGAAGGACTGGAGCGCCTTGGTGGAGGCGGAGACCTGGGTGAGTATGTCGATGCAGTAGACGTCCTCGTCGACCATGCGCTGGAGGCCGCGGATCTGTCCTTCGATGCGGCGCAGGCGTTTGAGGTGGGCGTCCTTGTCCTTGCTGTAGCCGTGCGGGCCCGCGGTGGCCGGGGTGGCCGGTCCGGCCGGTACGGGCGTCTCCTCGGTGGTGGTCATGATCGTCCTTCCCTGCGGACCTGCGGATCTGCGGATCTGCGCGCCATACCCCCGATGGGTATAGCGTAACGAATGTGCCGTCTGCCTGGCAGTATCGTGCACCTCCCGGGTGACATGTGGTGGCGTCCGGTCTACCGGGCTGCCCTGTGGGGTTCATTTTCTGTTCACTTATGACCTTCAGTCGCTTCATCTGCTCTGCCTACTTTCGGTCTCGGACGTCTCCCGGAAGGAACTAACGACAGTGAAGCTTGGCGCCGCAGCTGCCCTGGTCTCCAGCGCTCTGCTCCTCACTGCCGCCTGCGGTACCGATGACAACTCCGGGCTGCCCGGCGCGGTGGACTTCTCCGCCGACCACATCGCCTGCGGGCCCAGCGGCTCGCTGCTCGCCTCCGGCTCCAGCGCACAGGCCAACGCCATGGAGGTCTGGGTGAACACCTACCAGGCGAATTGTGACGGCAGCCAGATCAACTACAAGGCGACCGGCTCCGGCGCCGGCATCCAGGAGTTTCTCCAGGGCCGCACCGCCTTCGCCGGCTCCGACTCCCTCATGAGCGACGAGGAGCTGGCCGCCTCCCGCGCGGTGTGCCGGGACGGCGGGCAGGCCATTCACCTGCCGATGGCGGCCGGGCCGATCGCGATCGGCTACAACCTGCCCGGCGTGAACGACCTCGTCCTGGACGCCCCGACCCTGGCGCGGATCTTCGACTCCGCCATCACCCGCTGGGACGACCCGGCGATCGCCGCGCTCAACCCGGGCGTCACGCTGCCCAGCCTGCCGATCACCGCGTTCCACCGCTCGGACGGCTCGGGCACCACCGACAACCTCACCAAGTACCTGCACGGCTCGGCCCCCGAGCAATGGCCCTACGAGCCCGACAAGAACTGGAGCGGGAAGGGCGGCCAGGCCGCCGACGGCTCCTCCGGCCTGGTCGGCATGGTGCAGCAGAACGCCGGGGCGATCGCGTACTTCGAACTGTCGTACGCGCACCAGAACAACATCAGCACGGTGGCCATCGACACCGGCGCGCCCGAGCCGGTCGCGGTCTCCGTGGAGAACGCCTCAGCCGCCATCGCCGCCGGACAGGTCGTAGGCACCGACGGCGACCTCGCGCTCGAACTTGACTACGCAACGCGCGAACCGGGCGCCTACCCGATCGTTCTGGTCACCTACGAGATCATCTGCGACAAGGGAAACAACCCCGGCACGCTCGATCTGACCCGGGCCTTCCTCGGCTACGCCGCCGGCGACGAGGGACAGGGCGCACTCGCCGAGATCGACTACGCGCCGATCCCGGACCAGATCATCGGGCAGGTCCGCGACCGCGTGGCCGGGATGTCCTGACGTGAACACCGCCGCCATCGTCACCGCCGTCACCGCCGCCGCCCACCACGCCGCCGCCGCCGTCCTTACTTCTGAGTCAATATCTGAGCTGATATGAGCGGAAAACTCATGGGAATGCCCGCCGCCGCCCCCCAGAAGAACACGGTGCGCCTCGGTGACCGGGTCTTCAGCAACCTCTCCAAGGGATCGGGGATCACCCTCCTGGTGATCATGGCGGCCATCGCCGTCTTCCTCAGCATCCGCGCGGCCGTCGCCATCGCCCACAACGAGGGCAACTTCCTCACCACCTTCCAGTGGGACGCCAACGCCTCACCCCCCGTCTTCGGCATCGCGGTGCTGCTCTTCGGCACCGTGGTCTCCTCCGTCATCGCGATGGCGCTCGCCGTCCCGGTGGCCATAGGGATCGCGCTGTTCATCTCGCACTACGCGCCGCGCCGCCTCGCCGGCCCGATCGGCTACGTGGTCGATCTGCTGGCCGCCGTCCCCAGCATCATCTACGGCCTGTGGGGCGCGCTCTTCCTCGTCCCCCACATGACCGGCCTCTTCGACTGGCTCAACCAGTTCTTCGGCTGGACCGGGATCTTCGCCTACAACGGCACCCCGGCCCGCTCCCTGATGACGGTCGGCATCCTGCTGGCGATCATGATCCTGCCGATCATCACCAGCGTCACCCGCGAGGTCTTCAAACAGACCCCCAAGGCCCACGAGGAAGCCGCCCTCGCCCTCGGCGCCACCCGCTGGGAGGTGATCAGGATGACCGTGCTGCCCTTCGGCCGCTCCGGAATCATCAGTGCCTCCATGCTCGGCCTGGGCCGCGCCCTCGGCGAGACCATGGCCGTGGCCACCGTCCTGTCGCCCAGCTTCCTCATCAACGCCAGCCTGCTGGAGTCCGGCGGCGGCACCTTCGCCCAGAACATCGCCAGCCAGTTCAAGGAGGCCGGCTCCATGGGCCGCGACGCCCTCATCGCCTCCGGCCTGGTGCTGTTCGTCCTCACCCTGCTGGTCAACGGCGCCGCCCGGCTCATCATCGCGCGCCGCAAGGAGTACTCGGGGGCCTCATGAGCGACGCACGCGCGGCCGACGCGCCGCAGACGCAGACGCAGACGCAGCTGACAGCGAAGCCCGCAGATCGCGGCGCGGGCGGAGACGCGAATCAAAGGGCCGGAGCATGACCAACAGCCAGACCACCCTCGTCGAGGAGCCGCCGCGGCCCTCCGTACGCCCCACCACCCTGCGGCAGCCCCGGCTGCCCGCCTGGTCACGCGGCGCGCTGCTGCTCGCCTCGGCCGCCATCGGCACCGCCACCGGACTCGTCGCCGGCCTCGACAGCCGCCTCCAGTGGGGCCTGATCGCCGCCGCCGTCTTCGTCATCGGCGGCTTCGCCCTCACCTCGGCCGTCGAGGGCCGCCGCCAGGCCGTCGACCGGCTCGCCGCCTCCCTGGTGTGGACCAGCTTCCTCATCGCCGTCATCCCGCTCGCCTCCCTCCTGTGGGAGACCATCGCGCGCGGCATCCCCGGCGTCAGCTGGTACTTCCTCACCCACTCCATGAACGGCGTGCTCAGCTGGCAGGACGGCGGCGGCGTCTACCACGCGCTGCTCGGCACCGTCGAGCAGGTGCTGCTCGCCTCCGTCATCGCCATCCCGCTCGGCCTGCTCACCGCCGTCTACCTGGTCGAGTACGGCTCAGGACGGCTCGCCCGCGCCATCACCTTCTTCGTGGACGTGATGACCGGCATCCCCTCCATCGTGGCCGGCCTGTTCGTCCTCTCGCTGTGGATCATGATGCTGGGCTTCGGCTACTCCGGCTTCGCCGGCGCCCTCGCCCTGTCCATCCTGATGATGCCGATCGTCGTCCGCTCCACCGAGGAGATGCTCAAGCTCGTCCCCAACGAACTGCGCGAGGCATCGCTGGCCCTCGGTATCCCCAAGTGGCGCACCATCCTCAAGGTGGTGCTGCCCACCGCGATCGGCGGCATCACCACCGGCATCATGCTCGCCCTGGCCCGGATCGCCGGTGAGACCGCCCCGATCATCCTGCTGGTCTTCGGCAACAACATGATCAACGGCAACCCCTTCGAGGGCGCCCAGTCCTCGCTGCCGCTGTTCGTGTACGAACAGTGGGCGGTCGGCACCCAGTCCGGCTACGACCGGGCCTGGGCCGCCGCCCTCGTCCTGATCGCGTTCATCATGATCCTCAACCTCGCCGCCCGGGCCATCGCCCGCTGGAAGGCCCCGAAGACCGGCCGCTGACCGGCCACCTGTGAGTAAGGAGGTACCCCCATGGCCAAGCGCATCGATGTCACCGGCCTGACCGCGTACTACGGCGCCCACAAGGCGATCGACGACATCTCCATGCATGTCGAACCCAAGTCGGTGACCGCGTTCATCGGCCCCTCCGGCTGCGGCAAGTCCACGTTCCTGCGCACCCTCAACCGGATGCACGAGGTCACCCCCGGCGGCCGGGTGGAGGGCAAGGTGCTGCTGGACGACGAGGATCTGTACGGTCCCGGCGTCGATCCGGTGTCGGTACGCCGCACCATCGGCATGGTCTTCCAGCGGCCCAACCCGTTCCCCACCATGTCCATCTACGACAACGTGGCGGCCGGCCTGCGGCTGAACGGCTCGTACCGCAAGTCCGAGCTGGACGACATCGTGGAGAAGAACCTGCGCGGCGCCAACCTGTGGAACGAGGTCAAGGACCGCCTGACCAAGCCGGGCTCCGGGCTCTCCGGCGGCCAGCAGCAGCGGCTGTGCATCGCCCGCGCCACCGCCGTCGAGCCCGAGGTGCTGCTGATGGACGAGCCGTGCTCCGCGCTCGACCCGATCTCCACCCTCGCCATCGAAGACCTCATCGGGCAGCTGAAGTCGACCTTCACCATCGTGATCGTCACCCACAACATGCAGCAGGCGGCCCGGGTGTCGGACCGTACCGCCTTCTTCAACCTCGCCGCCGTCGGCCAGCCCGGCAAGCTCATCGAGATCGGCGACACCGAGCGGATCTTCTCCAACCCCACCGTCCGCGCCACCGAGGACTACATCTCCGGGCGCTTCGGCTGAGCCCGGCCTCGCCCGGACATGGCTGAGCGGCCCGCCCCCAGCCGGGCGGGCCGCTCAGGTCTTTCCTCTTCCCGTCAGGCGGTGCGGTACGCGTCGATGACGGTGATGGTGACGGCATTGCCGTCGCCGTCCGTCAGCGCCGCGCGCAGTGACACGGTGCCGCCGGCCGCCGGATTGTCGACGGTGATCGCGCCGTCCTCGACGGCGCTCCCACTCCAGCTCGCGCCGCCGTCGAAGGACACCTCGACCGAGAGCGAGTCCACCCCATTGTCCAGCGCCGCGCCCTGGATCACCAGCGGTACGACAAGGCTCTCGCCGGCCGGCGCGGTGGAATCCAGCGCCAGCTCGGGGGCGAACCGGACGACGCTGATGGGCAGCCGCGGTTCCTCCTCGTCGGTGCTGCGCGCCGAGACAAAGCTGAAGTCGGCGGTGATCCGCGTACCGACCCCGTACTCCTGCGGGTCCCGGCTGAGGCTGGTCACCAGGCGGTACTCGGCCCGCCGGCTCACCATGGTGAACAGACCGTACGGCGCCTCATCGATGATCACATCGGCACGGGCGTGCTCCTCGCCGTCCACGTAGAGCACGGTGCTCTCCTCGGTGGACCCGGTGTACGCGCGGTGCCCCCCGGCGTCGGACGGCAGGGCGATGGAGCCGCTGAGCTGGTTGCCGCTGCGGTACAGGCCGGTGCCCCAGGTGTCGAGGGAGGGACCGAAGACACCGGTGTTGAAGGTGTGCTCGTACGTCTCGCCCGCGGACACCGGAATGTCGTCCTGCTGGTGCGAGGAGGTACCCGGCTCGAACTGCCACAGCTGCTGGTTCCAGCCCAGGCCGTCCTCCGCCACGAACACCCGGCGGGTGCCCGGCAGCTCCGTCACCACGCCGAACACCTCCGCGCCGCCCACCGAGGGCCAGGTGAACAGCGCGCCGACCGCACCGCCGCCGGGGGTCGGCGAGCCGAGGTGGGTGACGATCTCGGCCAGCTCCCGCTCGTCGAGATCCCGGCGCAGCCCGGTGTAGAACCGCCCGTCGAGCTGGTTGTACGTGTGGTACTCGGTGTCGCCGTTCAGCAGCATGGCGCTCGCCCGGCCGGTCAGGTGCCAGCCGCGCGGGGCGTCGATGAGCTGGGCGGTGTACAGGGCCTGGTCACCGGAGTTGAACACCGACGCGTTCAGGCCGAACTCGTCGCCCGGCGCGGCGACCAGGTAGGACGCGATCAGGTCGGCCACGGCGGCGTCCGGGTCCTGGGTGGTGAACGCGATCTCCTCGGTGGCGGTGGCGTGCGCCGCCAGGGTGGTCGGGGCGTCCACGGCCAGGGCCGGGGCCATCATCCAGTACTGGGCGTCGGCCGCCGGGTCGTCGAGCGAGACATTCACCGTGTACCGGCCCTCGGGCACCCGGATGGTGTTGCCGTCCGCGGAGTCGAGGAAGGTGAAGTCGTAGGTCCGCATGTCGACGAGGAACCCGGTCCACTCGTCCGCCACCTCGTCGTGCGCGTCGCGGACATCGAGGGTCAGCTCGTGCTTCTCGGGTTCGCGGTCGACGGCGCCCGCGGTGCGCACGGACTGCCCGTCGCCGGTGGCGGTGATGTACGCGCTGTAGGCGCCGTAGCTGTCACCGTGCGAGGTGTCGGCGGTGACCTCGACGGTGGCGGTGCCGCCGGCCGGGACGGTGACCCGGTCGGCGCCGAGGGTGAAGGTGCCCTCGGGGGCCGGGTCGCCCTGCGGGTCGACGCTCTCCACCGACAGGTCCAGGGTGATGTCCGTGTCGCCGAGGTTGCGGTAGGTCAGCTCGCGGGTGACCGGGTCGGCGTCCTCGTGCGGGAAGGGCACCGCGCCGAAGTGCAGCGAGGTGGTCTCGGCGATGACCGTCACGTCCAGCGCGGAGGGCACATTGACGCGGCCCGAGCCCTGCTGATAGGCGGTCAGCCCCTGGCCGCCGACGGTGGAGGCGGTCAGCGCGGCCTTGATCTGCTGCCCGGTCCAGTCGGGGTGCTGCTGCTTGAGCAGCGCCGCCGCGCCCGACACGTGCGGGGTGGCCATCGACGTGCCCGAGATGGAGACGTAGCCGTCCGCGACCGGGCGGCCGTAGTCCCAGATCGCCGCCCCGGGCGCGCCGGCCGCGCCGATGTCCACGCCGGGGGCGGTGACATCGGGCTTGAGGCCGCCGTCGCGGGTGCGCGGGCCGATGGAGGAGAAGCCGGCGAGGCGGTCGGACTTGTCGACCGCGCCGACGGTCAGGGCGGCGTCGGCGGTGCCCGGGGTGCCGATCGTGCCGGGGTGCGGCCCGGAGTTGCCGGCCGCGACGACGAACAGCGCGTCCGAGGAGGCGGAGAGCTGGTTGACGGCCTCCTCCATCACGTCGATCTGCGGGCCGGCGGTTCCGCCCAGGCTCAGGGAGACGATGTCGGCGCCCTGTTCGACCGCCCACTCCATCCCGGCGATGATGCCCGACTCCCAGCCGTAGCCGTCGTCGTCCAGCACCTTGGCGCTGATCAGCTCGGCGCCCGGCGCGACCCCGGTGTAGGCGCCGTCCGAGTGCGCGCCGGTGCCGGCGGCGGTGGAGGCGACGTGGGTGCCGTGGCCGTCGCGGTCGACGGCGTCGGCCGCGTCCGAGAAGTTCTCGGCGGCGGTCACCTTGACGCCGGCCAGGTCCGGGTGTTCGTCGCTGACGCCGGTGTCGACGACGGCGATCTTCACGCCGGTGCCGTCGTAGCCGGCCTCCCACGCCTGCGGGGCGCCGATCTGCGGTACGGACTCGGCCAGGCTCTTGTGCACCACGCCGTCCAGGGCGATGGTGGCGATGCCCGGGGTGGCGGCCAGCGTGAAGGCGTCACCGCCGTCCGGCCGGGTCAGCGCCTCCCACAGGCCGCCGGTCTCCTCGGCGGTGACGGTGAACGCCTCAGCGTTGAGGGATTCCAGGACGGTACGGTCCTGGGCGCCGTCGGGTGCGGCGTCCGCCAGCAGCGCGGCGGCGGTGTCCTGCTGCCGGGCGTTGCCGCCGTACCCGACGACCAGCGGCAGGCCGCCGAGTTCGCGGTAGCGCTCGTCGGCGAGCCTGGTGACGTTGAACAGCCGCTGGTCGAGCGTCCCGGCGGCGATGAGCGACTGCGCGTCGCGCGGGATGACGAGCGTCTCGCCGCCCAGCGAGAGCGTCTGGACCGGTATGGACTCCCGGCCCGCAGCGGGGATCAGGCCGCGGAACGTACCCTCGCCGTCGACCAGGACCCGGTCGCCGGTGATGAGGATGAGGTCGTGCAGCCCGGCGGAGCCGGCGGTGGCGCCGCCGGCTCCCGAGCCGGGGTCGCCGGGCGCGGCCCCGGCCGACACGGCGAGCCCGGCGGCCATGGCCACCGCGATCGCGCCGGCGGCCAGGCCGCGCGGAAGCTTCTTGGACAACTGTCCTCCAGTACAAAGGGGGTGATCAACGGTGAGACGAGCGGCCCGCTGGAACCGTTGCCCCGGCGGGCCGCCCGTCGTGGTGTGGATGTCGTGTACGTGATCAGGTGATGTGTGATCAGGCGGTGCGGTAGGCGTCGATGACGGTGATGGTGACGGCATTGCCGTCGCCGTCGGTCAGTGCCGCGCGCAGTGACACGGTGCCGCCGGCCGCCGGATTGTCGACGGTGATCGTGCCGTCCTCGACGGCGCTCCCACTCCAGCTCGCGCCGCCGTCGAAGGACACCTCGACGGTGAGTGAGTCCACCCCGTTGTCCAGCGCCGCGCCCTGGATCACCAGCGGTACGACAAGGCTCTCGCCGGCCGGCGCGGTGGAATCCAGCGCCAGTTCGGGGGAGAACCGGACGACGCTGATGGGCAGCGTCTCCACCTGGGTGGTGCGGGCGGAGCGGAAGGTGAGATCGGCGGTGATCTCCGTACCGACCGGGTACTGCCGCGGATCCCGGCTGACGCCGGTGACCAGGCGGTACTCCGCCTCGCCGGCCGGCAGGACGAGCGAGGGCCAGATGCTGTCGAACGCCGAGTCGACCCGCACGTACTCCACGCCGTCGCGGTAGAGCACGGTGTACTCGGTGTCGTACTCGCCGCCGCCCTCGTTCCCGGCCCCGTCGCTCAACGGGTAGAGGGAGCCAATGAGCGCGTCACCGTCGCGGTACAGGCCGCCCCAGTAGCCGGTCAGCGAGGGGCTGAACACGCCGATGTTGTAGGTGCGTTCGTACGTCGCGCCGGGGGCGGCCGGCAGGTCGCGGGCGATGACCGTGGCGAACCCGGGTTCCTCCACCCACAGTTGCTGGACCCAGCCGAGGTCGCCCTCCATGAACACCCGCCGGGTGCCGGGCAGGCTGATCTCGCGGCCGATCGGCTCGCCGCCCGCCACGTAGGGCCAGGTGAACAGCTCGCCCCGGTCGGCGCCGGCCGGCGAACCGATGTGGGTGACCGCCTCGGCGAGATCCGATTCCTTCATCTCCCGGCTCAGCCCGGTGAAGAAGCCGTCAAGGTTCTCGTCGAAGGTGTTGTAGTCGGTGTCCCCGTTGGAGAGCCCGGTGGTCAGGTAGCTCTCGATCCGCCAGTCGTCCGCCGGGTCGGCGAGCTGAGCGGTGTGGAAGGAGCCCTCCCAGCCGGGCAGGTACCAGGAGGCGTAGAACTCGTCGCTCGCGCCGTCCTCGACGAGCCGGTACACCAGCGCCTGATCCTGCCGGGTGGCGGCCGGGTCGGGCGCGGTGATGGCGATCTCCGCCGTGTCGGTGGCGTGCGCGGGGAGCGTCAACGGCTCATCGACGGTCAGCGAGGGGTGCATCAGCCAGTACAGCGCCTCGTCGCCGTCGTACATGTTGATGTTCACCACGTAACGGCCCTGCGGGAGCCGGACGCTGGGGGCCTCCTCGGAGTCCAGCCACGCGAAGTAGCCGGTGTTCAGGTCGACGAGGTAGCCGTCCCACACCCCGAACTCCTCGCCGCCCTGGTCGCGGGCGTCGATGGTGACCTCGAAGCGCTCCGCCTCACGGTCGACGGCGCCGGCGGTGCGGACGGACTGGCCGTCGCCGGTGGCGGTGATGTACAGGCTGTGGATGCCGAACGCGGTGCCCCGCGCGGTGTCGGCGGTGACCTCGACGGTGGCGGTGCCGCCGGCGGGGACGGTGACCTGGTCGGCGGAGAGGGTGAACAGCCCGGCGGGCGCCGCGTTGCCCTCGGGGTCGAGCGTCTCGGTGGACAGGTCGAGGGTGATGTCGCTGTCGCCGAGGTTGCGGTAGGTCAGCTCGCGGGTGACCGGGTCGGCGTCCTCGTGCGGGTAGGGGACGGTGCCGAAGCTGAGCGAGGTGGTCTCGGCGATGACCGACACATCGAGGGCGGAAGGTACGTCGATGCGCCCCGAGCCCTGCTGGGTCGCGGACAGCTCCGGGTTGCCGACGGTGGAGCCGGTGAGGGCGGCCTTGAGCTGCTCGCCGCTCCAGTCGGGGTGCTTCTGCTTGAGCAGCGCGGCGGCGCCGGAGACGTGCGGGGTGGCCATCGAGGTGCCGGAGATGGCGACGTAGCCGTCCTCGACGAAGTCGCCGTACTTCCAGATCGCTGCCCCGGGCGCGCCGGCGGCGCCGATGTCGACGCCGGGGGCGGTGACATCGGGCTTGAGCGCGCCGTCGCGGGTGCGCGGGCCGGTGCCGGAGAAGCCGGCGAGGTTGTCGTCCTTGTCGACGGCGCCGATGGTGAGGGCGGCGTCCGCCGTACCGGGGGTGTTGATGGTGCCGGCGGACGGGCCCGAGTTGCCGGCCGCGACGACGAACAGGGCGTCGGAGGTGGCGGAGAGCCGGTTGACGGCCTCCTCCATCGGGTTGATCGTGTTCCCGGCGGTGCCGCCCAGGCTCATGGAGACGATGTCGGCGCCCTGTTCGACCGCCCACTCCATGCCGGCGATGACGCCGGATTCCCAGCCGCCGCCGAAGTCGTTCAGCACCTTGGCGTTGATGATGTCGGCCCCCGGCGCCACCCCGGTGAACCTGCCGTCGGCGTGGGCTCCGGTACCGGCGGCGGTGGAGGCGACATGCGTGCCGTGCCCGTCGAGGTCGCCGGTGTGGCCGCTCTCGGCGAAGTCCTCGGCGGCGATGACCTTGCCGCCGCCCAGGTCGGCGTGTTCCTCGCTGACCCCGGTGTCCAGGATGGCGATCTTCACGCCCGCGCCGTCGTAGCCGGCCTCCCACGCCTGCGGGGCGCCGATCTGCGGTACGGATTCGGTCAGGCTCTTGTGGGCCACGCCGTCGAGCGCGACGGTGGCGATGCCGGGGGTGGCGGCGAGCCGGAACGCGCCGTCGCCCTCGCCGGTGGGCCGGGTCAGGGCGTCCCACAGGCTGCTGGTCTCCTCGGCGGTGACGGTGAACGCCTCGCCGTTGATGGAGTCGAGCGGGGTACGGTCGTGGGCCGCGTCCTCGGCGGTGTCGGCGAGCAGCGTGGCGGCGGTCTCCTGCTGCCGGGCGCTGCCGCCGTAGGTGACGATCAGCGGCAGTCCGTCGAGTGCGCGGTAGCGCTCGGCGGCCAGCCGGGTGATGTTGAACAGCCGCTCGTCCAGGGTTCCGGCCTGGATCAGGGAGCGGGCGTCGGCCGGGATGACCAGGGTCTCGCCGTCCAGGGTGAGCCGCTGGACGGGTATGGACTCCCGGCCCTCGGCGGGTATCAGCCCGCGGTACGTGCCCTCGCCGTCGACCAGGACCCGGTCGCCGGTGATGAGGGTCAGGTCGTGCACTGCGGCGGGGCCGGCGGCGGGGCCGCCGGTCCCGGGGCCGGGGTCGCCGGGTGCGGCGGCGGCGGTTACGGCGAGCCCGGCGGCCATGGCCACCGCGATGGCTCCGGCCGTGAGGGGTCGATGGAATCTCTTCGGCAAGTCTGCTCCCACAGATAGGTGGTGAACCGTCGCGGCAGGCGTACGCCCGCGCGTCGAGCCGCCCGGATCATGTCCGGTGCGGAAGGCCGGACGGCCGGGGGTTATGGCTGTGGAGTGAAGATCGCGTGCGTTTTTTGGTGGATTGCGTCGTTTTCGGCTGTGGCCGATCGATGGTGGCCGGGAGACCTCTGTACGTGCCGGGCGGCCCGCCGCACCGGAGTGCGACGGGCCGCCGTACGGATCAGACCGCGGATCAGACCGCGGATCAGGCGGTGGATCAGGCGGTGCGGTAGGCGTCGATGATGGTCTGGACGGCGGTGTTGCCCTCGCCGTCGGTGATCTCGGCGCGCAGCGACACCGAGCCGCCGGACTTCGGGTTGTCGACCTTCGCCGCGCCGTAGGCGATCGGCGCGTTCTTCCAGTTCTCGCCGCCATCGGTGGAGTAGGAGATCTTCACCGACGCGCCGTAGCCGTCCGCCGCCGGGCCCTGCACGGTGAACGGGACCTGGAAGGACTTCTTCCCGGCCGGGGCGGTGGAGTCCAGCGCCAGCTCCGGCGCGTAACGGACCCCGGAGATGGGCAGCCGGGTGAACTCGTCGTCACCGGCGGAGGCCGAGGTGAAGGTGTGGGAGGTGGTGACCTCGGTCGTCACCGGGAACAGCTCCGGGTCCCGGCTGACGTTGGTCACCAGCCGGTACTCGGCCTCGTCCGCCGGGAGTTCGAAGTACGCGAAGTCCAGTATGTCGTTGTAGACCGCGTACTCCTCGCCGTTCCGGTACAGCACGGTACGGGCGCTCGCCTCGTCGTACGGGGTGCCGCCGAGGTGGCCGCCGCCGTCCGCGAAGGGGACGAGCCGGCCGTACAGGACGTCGCCCTCCCGGAACACGCCGGTGTAGTCCAGGTCGAGGATCGGCCCGAACACCCCGGTGTTGAAGGTCTCCCGGTAGGTCTGGCCGGCTTCGTACCAGCGGCTCTCGGTGAAGTACGAAGCGTTCAGATCGACCAGCCACAGATCCTGCGACCAGTCGGTGCTGGTCGTCTCGACGAACACCTGGGTGGTACGCGGCAGTTCCTTGGTGTAGCTGGTGGCGAAGCCCATCTTCTCGGGGAAGGTGAACAGCGACCCCATCTCGCCGGGGACCGGGGAGCCCTGCCGGGTGTCGATCTCCGCGAGGTCCTCGGTCTTCATCCGCCGGTCGAGACCGGTGTAGAAGCCCTCGGGCCGGAAGTCGTAGCCGTGGTACTCGGTGTCGCCCCGCTCCCAGACGGTGGAGGCGTTGCCGAACAGCTCGGTGCCCTCGGCGGGGTCGCCCAGCTGCGCGGAGCCGAAGCCCTGGGGCAGGTCACCGGCCGACCAGGCGGAGTTGAAGGACTGCTCGGAGGTGTGCAGCTGGAAGCCGATGATGAGATCGGTCTGTTCGGCGGCGTCGTCCGGGGAGGCGTACACGACCTCCTCGGCGTCCCGGGCGTCGAAGGTGAGGGTGGTGTCCCCGGTCACCCGCACATCGGGGTTCAGCAGCCAGTCGGCGCCGTCGATCCACTCGTCGTCCGCGTCCGGTTCGAGTACGGCGACGGCCACGGCGTAGTCGCCCTCGGGGACCCGGATGCCGTCGTACAGGTCGTACCAGTCGCCGGTGTTCAGGTCGAACAGGTCGCCCCAGTAGTAGGCACTGGCGCTGCCGTCGCGGCCGATGACGTCGAGATTGACGTCGAACTTCTCGGCCTCGCGGTCGACGGCGCCGGCGGTGCGGACCGACTGGTCCCCGCCGCTCGCCGTGACGTACAGGCTGTAGACGCCGTAGAGGTCGCCGCCGTGCGAGGTGTCGGCGGTGGCCTCGACGGTGGCGGTGCCGCCCGCCGGGACCGTGACCTGGTCGGCGGAGAGGGTGAAGGCACCGTCGGGCGCGGCGTTGCCCTCGGGGTCCAGCGTCTCGGTGGACAGGTCGAGGGTGATGTCCGTGTCACCCAGGTTGCGGTAGGTCAGCTCGCGGACCACCGGGTCGGCGTCCTCGTGCGGGAAGGGGACGGTGCCGAAGCTGAGCGAGGTGGTTTCGGCGATGACCGTCACGTCCAGCGCGGAGGGCACATTGACCCGTCCCGAGCCCTGCTGGAAGGCGGTCAGCCCCTCGCCGCCGACGGTGGAGCCGGTGAGGGCCGCCTTGAGCTGCTCGCCGGTCCAGTCGGGGTGCTTCTGCTTGAGCAGCGCCGCCGTGCCGGAGACGTGCGGGGTGGCCATCGAGGTGCCGGAGATGGAGACGTAGCCGTCCGCGACCGGTCGGCCGTAGTCCCAGATCGCGGCGCCCGGGGCGCCGGCCGCGCCGATGTCGACGCCGGGGGCGGTGACATCGGGCTTGAGCGCGCCGTCGCGGGTGCGCGGGCCGATGGAGGAGAACCAGGCGAGTTCGTCGGACTTGTCGACGGCGCCGATGGTGAGCGCGGCGTCGGCGGTGCCCGGGGTGCCGATGGTGCCGGCGCCGGGGCCCTCGTTGCCGGCCGCGATGACGAACAGCGCGTCGGAGGTGGCGGAGAGCCGGTTGACGGCTTCCTCCATCGGGTCGATCTCCGGTCCTGCCAGGCCGCCCAGGCTCAGGGAGACGATGTCGGCGCCCTGTTCGACCGCCCACTCCATCCCGGCGACGATGTCCGACTCCCAGCCGTAGCCGTCGTCGTCGAGCACCTTGGCGGCGATGATGTCGGCGCCGGGCGCGACCCCGGTGTACGTGCCGCCGGAGTGCGCGCCGGTGCCCGCCACCGTGGAGGCGACGTGGGTGCCGTGACCGTCGCGGTCGACGTCGTCGGCCGCGTCGGTGGCGAAGTTCTGCGAGGCGATGACCTTGCCGCCGGCCAGGTCGGGGTGCTGGTCGCTGACGCCGGTGTCGACGACGGCGACGGTGATGCCCTCGCCGTCGTAGCCGGCCTCCCACGCCTGCGGGGCGCCGATCTGCGGTACGGATTCGGCGAGGTTCTTCTTCGCCACGCCGTCCAGCGCGATGGTGGCGATGCCCGGGGTGGCGGCCAGGGTGAACCCGTCACCGCCGGCGGGGCGGGTGAGCGCGTCCCACAGGCTGCTGGTCTCCTCGGCGGTGACGGTGAACGCCTCGCCGTTGAGGGAGTCCAGGACGGTACGGTCCTGGGCGCCGTCGGGTGCGGCGTCGGCGAGCAGCGCGGCGGCGGTGTCCTGCTGCCGGGCGTTGCCGGTGTAGGTGACGATCAGCGGCAGTCCGCCGGCCCGCTGGTAGCGCTCGGTGGCCAGCTGGCTGACGTTGAACAGCCGCTGGTCGAGGGAGCCGGCCCGGATGAGTGAGCGGGCGTCGGCCGGGATGACGTAGGACTGGCCGTCGATGGTGAGCTGCTGGACGGGTATGGATTCGCGGCCCGCGCCGCGTATCAGACCCTTGGCGTTGCCGTCCCGGTCGACGATGACCCGGTCGCCCGTGATGAGGGTGACCTGGACATCGCCGGCGCTGCTCGCGGAGCCGGCCCCGCTGAGGTCACTGCCCCCGTTGCCGCCGCCCGGGGCGGCCACGGCCGGAAGGGCCGCGCCCGCCGCCATCGCCACGGCGATGGCTCCGGCCGCAAGGGAACGATGGAATTTCTTCCGCAATTTTGCCCCCACATGTCGGTTGTGCACCGATGGCGGAGGGCGTCCGCTGCCCCCCGCGTCGCCCAGATCATGTCCGGGCCGGTGGGGCTCCGAGACGGCGGTTCATGGAGGAAATGTGCAGAGGCTGTGAGGAAGTTTCGTGGTTGTCCCGTTTCCGGCCGACTATGAACGGAGTTCAGCCGAAGAAAAGATGGATCACCCAGTACGTGATCGCCGCCACCCCGCCGGCCGCCGGCATCGTGATGAACCACCCCGCCACGATCGACTTGGCCACCCCCCAGCGCACCGCGCTGACCCGCTTGGTGGCCCCCGCGCCCATGATCGCCGAGGTGATCACATGGGTCGTGGAGATCGGCGCGTTGAAGATGTAGGAAGCCGAGTACAGCACCGAGGCGGCGGTGGTCTCGGCGGCGAACCCGCGCGGCGGGTCCAGCTCGATGATCCGGCGGCCCAGCGTGCGCATGATCCGCCAGCCACCCGCGTACGTACCCAGCGACAGCATGCCGGCGCAGGCGATCTTCACCCACACCGGGATCGAGCCGCCCTCCGTCTCGACATCGGCGATCACCAGCGCCATGAAGACCACGCCCATGGTCTTCTGCGCGTCCTGGAGACCGTGCCCCAGCGCCATCCCGGCGGCCGACACGGTCTGCGCTATCCGGAAGCCGCGCTGCGCCCGGTGCGGGTTGGCGCGCCGGAAGAGCCACAGGATGGCGACCATCACCAGATAGCCCAGCAGCAGGCCGATGAGGGGGGAGGCGAACATCGGGATGACGATCTTGAACAGCACGCCGTCCCAGTACACGGTGCTCGCCCCGGCCAGCGCCGCCCCGATGAGCCCGCCGAACAGGGCGTGCGAGGAGGACGACGGCAGCCCGAAGTACCAGGAGATCATGTTCCAGGTGATCGCCCCGAGCAGCCCCGCGAACAGGATGATCATGCCCTGCTTGCCGGTGGGGGTGTCGATCAGTCCCTTGCTCACCGTGTGGGCCACGCCGCTGCCCAGGAACGCGCCGGCCAGATTCATCACGGCGGCCATGCCCAGCGCGACGCGCGGGGTCAGCGCCCGGGTGGAGATGGAGGTGGCGATGGCGTTCGCCGAGTCGTGGAACCCGTTGGTGTAGGTGAAGAAGAGCGCCGCGCCGATGACGATGATGAGGGCGAACGTGTCCACGTGGGTCAGGACTCCTTGACCACGATGGTCTCCACCGTGTTGGCGACGGCCTCGAAGGCGTCGGCCGCTTCCTCAAGGACGTCCACGACCTGCTTGAGCTTCATGACCTCTATGGCCTCGTACGTGCCGTTGAAGAGGTGGGCGAGCAGCTTGCGGTGGATCTGGTCGGCCTGGTTCTCCAGCCGGTTGACCTCGATCCAGTACTCGTTGAGGTGCTCCATGGTGCGCAGATGCGGCATCGCCTCGGCGGTCAGCTCGGCGGCCCGGTGCAGCACCTCGATCTGCTGCTCGACCCCCTTGGGAAGCTCCTCCAGCTCATAGAGGACGACGAGATCGACGGCCTCCTCCATGAAGTCCATGATGTCGTCGAGCCGGGAGGCCAGCCGGTAGATGTCCTCGCGGTCGAACGGGGTGATGAACGAGGAGTTCAGCTGGTGGAAGATCGCGTGGGTCGCGTCATCCCCGGCGTGCTCCGCCGCGCGCATCCGGTCGGCGATTTCTACGCGCGTGGCGGGCTCGGCGGCCAGCAGCTCCATCAGCAGTTTTGAGCCACTGAGGACATTGTCGGCCGAGATGGCGAACAGGTCGTAGAAGCTCGTCTCCCGGGGCGTCAGGCGAAATCGCACTGGAGTTCCTCTGGGGTTCATCGACGGGTGTACCCGACGATGCTAAGTGCTGATTCCAGCCACGGCTAACCATCCGACCGGACTCGTTACCTCTTGGGCGCCGATCAGCGGTTTCCGTTGTACGGACCATACGGCCCGTCGCTGCTGCTCCAGCCACCGCCCCGGCCGCCGCGCCCGCTGACGGCGGCGATGGCGGGCTTCACATCCACGACGTAGACGATGGCGGCCACCAGACCGGCCAGATTCAGCAGGAACAGCCCCACCGGGAACAGCTGCACCGCGACCGCCAGGCCCAGGATGATCAGCCAGAACCCCTTGGTCTGCTTGCCCGCGGCCCGATACGCGTCCTCGCGTTGCAGCGCCGCGTGCACCAGTGCGTAGATGCACAGCACCGTCAGCGCGATGCCGATCAGTCCCCACAGGGAGTAGAACCCGCTCATCAACATGCCGTCCACCACCATGGTCCGCGTCATCCGGTCACCTCCACGCTACCGGGCGCGGTGCCGGACGCGTAGTGCTGAACGTCACCTCAAGCCTGCGGGGGCGTTTTGTCCTCCCGGACGTCCCCTTCGGCGCCGTCCTCCTCCTTGCTGATCGCGGCGGCCTCGGGCTCCGCCCGCTCCACGATCACCTGCGGGGCGTCCTGCTCCGGCTCCTCCTGCTCCTGCTGCGCGGCGGCCCGCTCCGCACGCCAGGTGTCCACGGCGCCCTTGCCGCGCTCGGTCAGCTCGCCGTAGGTCTCCTTGGCCTTCGCCGCGTACACCCGGAAGGTGCTCTGCGCCTGCTCGCGCAGCTCGGGGGCGTGGGTACGCAGCTCCCGCAGCTTCTCGGCCGCCAGATCGGCGGTGCCGGCGGCGGCGTACGTCGCGCTGGTCACGGTCCTGCGGATCTCGTCGGTGATGGTCATGGCTTCTCCGTCTCCTTGTCCTTGTCCTTGTCCTGCCTGCTCCGGTCGTTGCGGAACGAGGTGTAGATCTGTAGCAGCGCCTGCTTCTGTTCGTCGGAGAGCTCCGGATCGGCGAGCACCGCCGCGGGCACCCCACCGCCGGTCGCCTGCTCCTTCACGGCGTCGGCGTCGAGGATCCCGGCCTGGACGTAAAGCGTCTCGGCGGAGATCCGCAGCCCCTTGGCGATCTGCTGCAAGATCTCGGCGCTGGGCTTGCGCAGCCCGCGCTCGATCTGGCTGAGGTAGGGGTTCGACACCCCGGCCACATCCGCGAGCTGCCGCAGCGACAACTTCGCCTGCCGCCGCTGCTCCCGCAGAAACTCCCCGAGTGAGGCCATATCCCCAGGGTGCACCACGCTGCTAACTTCTGCAAGCGATTTGCTAACAGAAGTTTCGCCCGCGCTCGCCGTCGATCGAAGGGGTATCCCCGCCGCACCGGCCGGCCGGTCGTTTGTGCAGGTCAACGCTTACGATGCGAAAGGAAGCTTGTCGTGGGAAAAGGGGCTCCTCGTATGGCCGACTTCCGGTCGATCTACCAGCACGGGTTCGCCCGGGTCGCCGCCTGCACCGGGCATGCCGCCATCGCCGACCCGCCCGCCAACGCCGAGGCGATCCTGCGGCAGGCCCGGCAGTGCGACCGGGACGGGGTGGCCGTCGCCGTCTTTCCCGAGCTGGGGCTCTCCGGCTACTCCATCGAGGACCTGCTGCTCCAGGACCCGCTGCTCGACGAGGTCGAGACCGCCCTCGAAACGGTGGTCGCCGGGTCCGCCGATCTGCTCCCCGTCCTCGTCGTCGGGGCCCCGCTGCGGCACCGGCACCGGATCTACAACTGCGCCGTCCTCGTGCACCGCGGCCGGATCCTGGGCGTCGCCCCCAAGTCGTACCCGCCGAACTACCGCGAGTTCTACGAGCGCCGGCAGATCGCCTCCGGCGACGACGAGCGCGGCGGTACGATCCGGGCCGCCGGCGCGACCGTCCCCTTCGGCACCGACCTGCTGTTCGCCGCCGAAGACCTCCCCGGCCTCGTCCTGCACGCCGAGATCTGCGAGGACATGTGGGTCCCGGTGCCCCCCAGCGCCGAGGCCGCCCTCGCCGGCGCCACCGTCCTGCTCAACCTCTCCGGCTCCCCCATCACCGTCGGCCGCGCCGAGGACCGCCGGCTGCTGTGCCGCTCCGCGTCCGCCCGCTGCCTCGCCGGCTACGTCTACGCGGCGGCCGGCCTGGGCGAGTCCACCACCGATCTGGCCTGGGACGGGCAGACCATGATCTACGAGAACGGCGCGCTGCTCGCCGAGAGCGAGCGGTTCCCGCAGCGCGACCAGTACGCGGTCGCCGACCTCGACCTCGACCTGCTGCGCCAGGAGCGGCAGCGGATGGGTACCTTCGACGACAACCGCCGCACCCACGCCGCCCGCACCGCCGGCTACCGGCGGGTGTCCTTCCGGCTGGACGCGCCCACCGGCACCGACCTCGGGCTGCGCCGCAGGGTGGAGCGCTTCCCCTTCGTCCCCGCCGACCCCGACCGCCTCGCCCAGGACTGCTACGAGGCGTACAACATCCAGGTGGCCGGCCTCCAGCGGCGGCTCGCCGCGATCGGCGACCCCAAGATCGTCATCGGCGTCTCCGGCGGCCTCGACTCCACCCACGCGCTGATCGTCGCCGCCCGCGCCATGGACCGGGCCGGCCGCCCGCGCTCCGACATCCTCGGCTTCACCCTCCCCGGCTTCGCCACCGGCGACCACACCAAGGCCAACGCCCACGCCCTGATGCGCGCCCTCGGCATCACCCCCGCCGAACTCGACATCACCCCCACCGCCCGCCTGATGCTCACCGAGCTGGGCCATCCGTTCGCGGCCGGCGAGCCCGTCTACGACATCACCTTCGAGAATGTGCAGGCCGGGCTGCGCACCGACTACCTCTTCCGGCTGGCCAACCAGCGCGGCGGCATCGTGCTCGGCACCGGCGACCTCTCCGAGCTGGCGCTGGGCTGGTCCACGTACGGCGTCGGCGACCAGATGAGCCACTACAACGTCAACTCCGGCGTGCCCAAGACGCTCATCCAGCACCTCATCCGCTGGGTCATCAGCACCGACCAGTTCGGCGCCGAGACCAACGAGACGCTGACCGCGATCCTCGACACCGAGATCAGCCCCGAGCTGGTACCGGGCGAGGAGCTTCAGTCCACCGAGTCGAAGATCGGCCCGTACGCGCTGCACGACTTCACGCTCTTCCACATCCTGCGGTACGGCTTCCGCCCCTCGAAGATCGCCTTCCTCGCCTGGCACGCCTGGCACGACCCGGCGGCCGGCGGCTGGCCGCCGATGTTCCCCGAGGCCAAGCGGGTGGCGTACGACCTCCCCGAGATCCGGCGCTGGCTGGACGTCTTCGCCCGGCGTTTCTTCGGCTTCGCCCAGTTCAAGCGCTCCGCGATGCCCAACGGCCCGAAGGTGCTGGCCGGCGGCTCCCTCTCGCCGCGCGGCGACTGGCGCGCCCCCTCCGACAGCACGGCGGACGCCTGGCTGCGCGACCTGGGCCGCTGGGACGACGACGGGAAGCCGACCGGGTAGCTCAGGCGGCTTCCCGTACCACCCGTTCGGCGTCCGCCGCCGCGCAGCCCGCCGCGATCAGCACCGCGACCGCCGCCCGGCGGGCGCTGTCCGCCTCGACCCACCGCTTGGTGCCCAGGCTCTCCAGCAGCGACAGCGTCAGCCCCTCGATCGCGGCGGCCAGCACCTGGGCCGGGAGATGCCGCTGGAAGAGCCCGGCTTCCTGACCCGCCGCCAGCACCTCCGCGTCGGCCGCCCGGATCGGCTCCAGGATCTCCGCCACCCGGTGCTCGCCCAGGGCGTTGCGGGCCAGCGACAGCAGCATCCGGTAGCGGTCGCCGATCTGCCACAGCCCGGTGGTCAGATGCGCCATCCGGTGCGCGGGGGAGGCGGCCGGGCGGGTCAGCGCGGCGTCCAGGGCGGTACGGATCGCGTCCGCCGCCTCCACCGCCAGCGCGTCCAGCAGCGCCGCCCGGCCGGTGAAGTGCCCGTACAGGGTGCGCCGTACGACCCCGGCCGCCCGGGCGATCTCATCGATCGTGGCCTCCGGGTTGGTGCTCAGCTCCCGCCGGGCGGTCTCCAGGATGCGGGCCCGGTTGGCCCGGGCATGGGCGCGCTGCGTCATGGCGGACATACTTGCACGGAAATGAGCAACGAATGAAGCCGTGGATGAAGCCGTGGATGAAGCCGTGGATGACGCCGCGCCCGCCTTGACCCTGACACGGTGGGAGACGATGTCGTAGGAGACGTCATGATCAGTATCGGAGACTTCGCCCGCTACGGCCGGGTGTCGGTGCGCATGCTGCGCCACTACGACGCCCTCGGCCTGCTCCGGCCCGCCCGCACCGACCCGTACACCGGCTACCGCTGGTACGAGGCCGGGCAGCTGGCCCGGCTCAACCGCATCGTCGCGCTCAAGGGGCTCGGCTTCTCACTCCAGCAGGTCGGGGAGATCCTCGACGAGCGGGTGAGCGGCACCGAGCTGCGCGGCATGCTGCGGCTGCGCCGCGCCGAACTGGCGGCGGCCATCGAGGCCGACGCGCGCCGGCTGGCCGGGGTCGAGGCGAGGCTCCGCATCATCGAGAGCGAGGGGCACATGCCCACCCACGACGTCGTCATCAAGAAGATCCCCGGCGCCCGCGTCGCCGAACTCACCGCGATCGCCGACAGCGCCTCCCCGGAGGCGATCGGCCCGGTCATCGGGCCGCTGTACGAGCGGCTGACCCAGCTGCTCGACCGGGCCGGCATCACCCCCACCGGGCCGGGGATCGCCCGCTACGAGCCGATCCAGGACAGCGAGGCCGTCACCGTGCACGCCGGGCTCCGGATCGCGGCCGACACCGACCACCCCGGGGCCCGCGCCCACGGCATCGCCATCGTCGACGTACCGCCGGTCGAAACCGCCGCCACCATCGTCCACCACGGCCCGATGGCGGAGCTGCTGCCCACCCTCCAGACGCTGGCCCGCTGGATCGAACAGCACGGCTACGCCTCCACCGGACACGCCCGCGAGCTGTACCTCCAGTGCCCGCCCGGCGACCAGAGCGACTGGGTGACCGAACTCCAGGAGCCGGTGGAACGCGTCTCCTAGGTCGTCACCGCGCGCCGAACAGCTCCAGCAGCTCCGTCTTGGCGAACATCCGGGCCGTGTCGATGGCCGACGGCCGGCCGGCCGCCGGGTCGGCGCCCGCCGACACCAGCGTGCGGACCACCTCCGTCTCGCCCTTGAACACCGCGCCCGCCAGCGGCGTCTGACCCCGGTCATTGGCCCGGCCGGGGTCGGCGCCGCGCTCCAGCAGCACCCGCACCGTGTCCGCGTGCCCGTGGTACGCGGCCAGCATCAGCAGGGTGTCGCCCTTGTCATTGCTGAGATTCGGCGGCACGCCCGCGTCCACGTACGCGGCCACCGTGGCCGTGTCCCCGTCCCGGGCGAGATCGAAGATCTTCGCCGCGAGCTGGAGCACCTCGGGATCGTGCGCGGGCTCGTGGCTCTCTGGGGACGTCATGCGAAATGCCTCCTGGGGACGGGAAGAGCGGGTGGGCCGGGGGCTCCAGCCTACGTACTCTGGCGGTCATGACCCCGCCGATGTACCGGATGGACCGGGTGATGCTCCTCGCCGGGCTGCCCCTGGTCCTCGACACCGTCGTGTTCGCGCTGCGGCGCGCCGAGGCGACCCCGGTCGTGCTGCTCGCGACCTGGCTGCTGGGCGCCGCCGCCTGGGCGCTGCTCGGCTTCCGGCACCGCCGGCCCATCCCGGTCGGCCTGCTCACCATGATCGCGGCGGGCGTCTACTACCCGATGTCCTCCCTCGACGGGGTGACGCCGGGCGTCGCGTTCGTCCTCGCCGTCTACACCATGTCCCGGGCCGGCCATGTCGTCGCCGCGATCACCCTCGCCGTCACCTCGATGCTGGCCATCACCTACGGCGAGTTCGTCGCCTCGGACGCCGGCCAGCGGCATGTCGACAACATGTCGATGGTGCTGTTCGAGGGCTGGTTCCTCGCCGTGATCGCCTTCGGCCACGCCATGCGGGTACGCCACGCCTACCAGCGGGAGAGCGAACAGCGCGCCGCGGTCGCCGAGCGGCTGCGGATCGCCCGCGAGATCCATGACGTGCTCGGCCACAGCATCTCGCTGATCAATGTGCAGGCCGGCGCCGCCCTGCACCGCAGCGCCAAACGGCCGGGGCAGACGGCGGAGCTGACGCAGGCGCTCGAATTCGTCCGGGACACCAGCAAGGACGCGCTGCGCGAACTGCGCGGCACACTCGGCATGCTGCGTCAGGCCGACGAGGAACCGGGCGGCGCGCCGACCTCGCCCACCCCCGGGATCGACCGGCTCGGCGAACTCGCCGAACGGGCCCGTGCCACCGGTCTGACGGTCACGGTCCGCACCGAGGACGGCAGTGCGTCGGGTACCGGCGTGGGGCCGAGTGTGTCGCTGGCCGCGTACCGGATCGTGCAGGAGTCACTGACCAACATCACCCGGCACGCGGCGGGGGCCACCACGGTGCTGATCGAGGTGCGGTACGCGGACGGCGCGCTGTTGATCGGCGTCGAGGACGACGGGAACGGCGGGAACGGCGGGAACGGCGGGAACGGCGGCCCGGGCCACGGCCCGGAGGAGCCGGGCACCGGCATCGGCGGGATGCGGGAACGCGCTCGCGCGCTGGGCGGCGAACTGACCGCCGGTCATACTGACTCCGGCTTCCGGGTCACCGCCCGGCTGCCGCTGACCACCCACCACCGGCCCACCGCCCTCGAAGGACACGCATGATCCGGATCGTTCTCGCCGACGACCAGCGGCTGGTCCGGGCCGGCTTCCGCTCGATCCTGGACGACGAGGACGACATCGAGGTGGTCGGCGAGGCCGGCGACGGCCACCAGGCGGTGCGGCTGGCCCGCGAACTGCGGCCCGACGTGGTGCTGATGGACATCCGGATGCCGGACCGCGACGGCCTCGCCGCCACCGGGGACATCGTCGCCGACCCCCGGCTGGACGGCGTCAGGGTCGTCATCCTCACCACCTTCGACATGGACGACTACGTGTACGGGGCGCTGCGGGCCGGCGCCTCCGGGTTTCTCGTCAAGGACACCGAGCCGGCCGAACTGCTGCACGCCGTACGGGTGTGCGCCCGGGGCGACGCGCTGATCGCCCCCGCCATCACCCGCCGCCTCATCGCCGAGTTCGCCGGCCGCGTCAAGCAGCCCGACCCCGGCCCGCGGCTGAACGCCCTCACCCCGCGCGAACGCGAGGTCCTCGCCCTGGTCGGCGCCGGCCTCACCAACGACGAGATCGCCGGCCGGCTGGTGCTCAGCCCCTCCACCGCCAAGACCCATGTCTCGCGCGTCATGACCAAGCTGGCGGTCCGCGACCGCGCCCAGCTGGTGGTGCTCGCCTACGAGTCCGGCGTGATCACCCCGGGCTGGCTCTCCTAGGACAGCCCCAGTACCACCACCGGGGTACGCGCCCGGCGCCGTCCGGCACCAGGGCCGTACCCCGGGTGTACGCCACGGGCCGACGCGCCCGCCCACACCCTGCCGCGACCGTAGGGGCGTGGACCTCCCCAGCCTCGAACTCCTCGCCATCGGCCTGCTCGGCGTCTTCACCGCCGGCTGCTTCGCGCCGGCCGGCGCCGGCCTTGGCCTGGGCATGCTGCTGCCGCTGCTGGGGCGGAACCGCGCCGACCGCGACCGGATCGCCGCCGCCCTCGCCCCGTACGTGCTGGGCGGCGGGGCGTGGCCGCTGGCCGCCGCCGGGGCGTTCTTCGGCTGCTTCCCCGCCCTGGCCCAGCAGGCGCTCACCGACCTGCTGCCGGTGCTCGCCGGCTGGGTGGTGCGCGACGCCGGGCTGTGGCGGCGGCTGCCCCGCCCGGGGCGCGGCGGCCGGGCGCTGCCGGACGTCCTGGTCTGCGCCGGCAGCTGGGCGGCGGTGGCCGGCTGGGGCTGGGCGCTGGCGGAACTGCTCGGCGGTACGGGCGGGGTGCGTGCGGCGACCGTCGCCGCCGTGGCGCTGCTGTTCGCCGCGCACGGCCTGGGGTTCGGGGCGCTGCGGCTGACCGGCGAGCCCGGCCGGCGGGCCCGGCAGCTGGCGGGTGCCAGGGGCGGGCGGCAGACGTTCGCGCTGACCGGGTTCGTCCTGGCGGCGCTGCCGCCGCTGGCCGGGGTGGCGGCCGGGGCCGCCCGGCCGCTGCGCGAGCACGCCGCGAGCATCCCGGTGCTCGCGCTGCTGGTGCCGGCGCTGACCGTCCTCCTCCTCGTGCTGCTCGCCGCCCAGTGGCGGCAGTGGCGCCGCGCGCCGCGCGCCCCCAACCGCCGCCCGCCCTTCTCCTTCTGACCCCTTCCTATGTCACGCGTCTTCATATCGAATCGCATGAGAAAGAGATGGACCATGACCGTCTTTGAACGGCTCGCCGGGTTCTCCCACCGGCACCGCTGGACCGCCCTCATCGTGTGGGTTCTCGTTCTGGCGGGCCTGTGGACCGGCGCCTCGGTGGCCGGCGACGACTACCGGCAGGACCACTCCATCCCGGGCACCGAGTCGCAGCGCGCGCTGGAACTGCTCACCGAACACGGCTCCGTCCAGGCCGGCGACACCCTGGAGATCGTCCTCCAGGACCCGGCCGGCCTGTCCGCACCCGCCGTCCGCGACCGGGTCGAGGCCATGCTGGCCGAGGTCGCCCCGCTGCCCGGGGTGGCCCAGGTGCGCGGCCCGTACGGGGACGGCGGGGCCGCGCTGTCGGCCGACGGCACCATCGGCTACGCCACCGTCGTCCTGGAGGTGAAGTCCGAGCAGCTGGCGCCGGCCGACACCCGGCGCATCCACGACACGGCCACCGCCGCCGCCGGTGCCGGGCTGCGCGTCGAGCTGGGCGGGGACGCCGCCCGACAGCTCGCCGAGGAGGACGGCGGCGGCGCCGAGGGGGCGGGCATCCTGGCGGCGCTGGTCATCCTGGTGTTCATGTTCGGCACCGTCGTCGCCGCCGGACTCCCGGTCATCACGGCGGTCTTCGCGGTCGGCAGCACCATGGCGGTGATCGTGCTCGCCTCGCACTTCTTCACCATCGCCGACTACACCCCGTACGTGATGATGCTGGTCGGCCTGGGCGTCGGGATCGACTACGCGCTGCTGATCTTCGCCCGCTACCGTTCCGAACTCGTCGCCGGCGCCGGGCCCGAGCAGGCGAGCCGTACCGCGCTGGACGCGGCCGGCCGCACCGTCTTCTTCGCCGGCTGCACCGTCATCCTGGCGCTGCTCGGCCTGGTGGCGCTGGGCCTGGGCTCGCTCCAGGGCATGGCGCTGGGCGTGGCGCTCACCGTGCTGGTCACCATGATCGCCTCGCTCACCCTGCTCCCGGCGCTGCTGGCGCTCTTCGGCGCCCGTTTCGCCCGCCAGTTCCCGGCCCGGGCGGCCAGGCGCGCCGCCAAGGGCAAGGCGGCCACCGGCGCGGGCTGGCGCCGCTGGGGTGCCGCCGTACAGCGCCGCCCGGTCGCGGTGCTGCTGGTGTCGGTGGCGGCGCTCGGCGCGCTGGCGCTGCCGGCCGCGCAGCTGCGGCTGGGCTTCGCCGACGCCGGCAACGACCCGGCCGGGTCCACCAGCCGGGAGGCGTACGACCTGCTGTCGCAGGGCTTCGGCCCGGGCTTCAACGGCCCGCTGATCGTGGTCGCGCAGGCGCCGGACGGTACGGGGACGGCCGCCGCCGGCGAGGCGTCCGCGCTGCTGGCCGACACCCCCGGGGTCGCCGCCACCACCGAGCCGATCCCGACCGCCGGCGGCGATGTCGCCACGGTGATCGTCTTCCCCGCCTCCGCGCCGCAGGACGAGGCGACCTCCGAGCTGGTGGCGGCGCTGCGCGCCGATGTGCTGCCGGGGCTGGCCGAACGGACCGGCGCCACTTACCTCGTCGGCGGCGCGACGGCCGCCGTCGAGGACTTCTCCGACACGGTCGCCGAGCGGATGCCGCTGTTCGTGGCGATCGTGGTCGGTCTCTCGGTGCTTCTGCTGATGGTGGTCTTCCGCTCCCTCCTCATCCCGCTCAAGGCGGCGCTGCTGAATCTGCTGTCCATCGGGGCCGCGCTGGGCGCGGTCACCCTGGTCTTCCAGCACGGCCTGCTGGGCTTCGAGCCGGGCCCGATCGAGGCGTTCATCCCGGTGCTGATCTTCGCCATCGTCTTCGGTCTTTCCATGGACTACGAGATCTTCCTCATCTCCCGCATCCACGAGGAGTGGAAGCGCACCGGGGACCACCGGGCGGCGGTCCGGGAGGGGCTGGCGCACACCGGGGCGGTCATTACGGCGGCGGGCGCCATCATGATCGTGGTGTTCTCCGCGTTCATGCTGAGCGCGGACCGGATGCTCCAGCAGTTCGGGTTCGGGATGGCCGTGGCGATCTTCCTGGACGCCGTGGTCATCAGGTGCCTCATCGTGCCGGCGGCCATGCGCCTGCTGGGCCGCCACGCATGGTGGCTGCCGGCCGGCCTGGCCCGCCTGCTGCCGGCGGTGGAACTGGAGAAGCACCAGCCGCCACGCCGGCCCCGGCCGCAGCACCAGAACTCCTGACCAGCGCCGCGTATCCGGCATAGGCGGCCTCTACAGCGCTGGGGCTGGGCACCCGGCCCAGCCCCAGCGGTTTGGCGGCCCGTCTCAGCACGGTGTTGACCGTTCCGGCCGTGCGTTCGAGTTGTTCGGGGAGGTCGGCGGCGGGCGTGGACCGTACTATCTGCGCTTGTCGTACGACGTCGGTGAAGACCGACTGCACGCGTTTGTACGCCAGATAGCGTGGCAGGTCCCTGGACACCGAGGCCGCGCCGCCCGGCAGCGCTGCCTCGACCGCCGCCGACCAGCGGTGGGTCAGCCCGCGCTGCCAGCCGGCCGGATAGCCCATGAGATGCAGATGGGTCGCGAGATCGTAGACGGGGTCGCCGAGCAGGGCGAGTTCCCAGTCGATGGTCCACAACTCCCCATCCGCCTCCCCGATGATGAGATTGTCGCGGTGCAGATCGCCGTGGAGCAGGCAGAACGGCCGGTCGGTGAGCTGGTCCGCCTCCCGGGCCAGTACCCCGTTCGGGCCGAGCACCGCCCCGCCGTCAATCCGCAGGGCGGCGAACAGCCGGTGCAGCTCGGGCCGGTGGACCGCGTACACCCGGGTGCGGGTGAAGCCGATCAGCCGGCGCAGGAACTCCCGGCTGGTACGGGGCCGGCGGGCGGGCGGGCAGCGGTGGACGAGTTCGAGCGCGCTGGGGCCGATCGCCGCCAGCTGCCCGAACAGGCCCATCAGCCGGGCCAGGTGCGGCTCCGGCAGCGGGGTGCCCGGGGGGTGCGGGCGGGAGAGGGTTTCCCCCTCGATGTAGCCGTGGACGCGCAGCCCGTCCTCGCCCACGTGGTGCACGGGCGGGATGTGGTCCATGCCGAGCAGGGACAGTTCGATCAGTACGTCCTCCTCCGCGGTGAAGCATCGTGGATCGAAGTGCGCCACGCCCGGACGCGGCCGGCCGGCCTTCAACCGGCCCAATCCGGCCAGTTGGCCTTGCGGGCTGAGCACGTGCCAGACCCGGTGGTGACCACCGAGCAGGGGCATTGTTGGTCTCGTCATGATCGGCTCCGAGAGCTGTACGGTCGCGAGGTAGCAGCACCGTACGCCCCCAGAGCCTCATGACATGAGGCAAAGCACTCAAATCACCCGTGAGTTGGGGCAATAAGCGCAGTCAGGACATGCTCCAGGGAGCGGGTGACATAATCGGCGCCCGCCCGGCGGAAGGCCACGGCCTGCGCGTCGTCCAGCGCGTAGCCGAGAAACTCCACTCCGGCGGAGCGGGCGGCGGCCAGATCCGTACTGGTGTCCCCGATCATCAGCGCCCGTCCGGCCGGGGTACCTGTGGAGCGCAGGGCGCGCAGTACGGAGTCGGGGTGCGGTTTGAGCAGCGTGATGTCGCGGGTCCGGCCGTGCACCCGGCCACCCACATATCCGGACAGCTGCTGGCGGCGCAGATAGAACTCCGCGGCCAGCGGGGAGTTGTTGGTGACGATGGCCACCTGGCGGCCCCGGGTGGACAGTGCGGCGATCAGCGGGGCGGCGTACGGGGTGGGGGCGGCGGTGGCGGCGGCGGAGATCTCCTCGCGGGTGAGGGCCGCCTCCATCCGCTGGACCACGGTGGGGGAGGGGTGGTGATGGGCGATGACCCGCAGTACCTGCTGCGGGTCGGGGGAGGCGCGTAACTGCGGGGTCAGCAGTGAGGCGGCGCCCAGCTCCACGGCCAGCGCCCGCAGTCGGTGGGCGATGGCATCGGCGGGCCGGGCGGCGAACAGGCGGCAGATGGGTCCGTCGAAGTCGAAGAGAACACAGTGGGCGTTACTGAGAAGTCTCCTCATCTAACCGAGTGTGAGTGGTTCCGAGATCGTTGACCAGAGGGACTCGAACCAGGCACGGGACTCGGTGACGTAGGCGGCCTCCTGCTCATCGCGGCTGTCCTTGTCGGACGAGTAGCGAAAGATCTTGGAGGACAGGCCCAGAACGTCGTAGATCTCCAGCTGTTCCTTCTCGTACTCCACGGTGCGCGGCACCACGGTGTAGTGCGCGGTGAGGGCTTCGGTGCCGTTGAGGAGATAGAGCTTGTGCAGCGGGGTGACGGCGATGGTGCGCAGTTCCACGCTGACCTCGGGGACGAGATGCATCTCGGCGAGGGAGTTGAGCTGGTGGCGCAGTGAGGTGGAGAAGGTGCGGGTGAGTTCGCGCAGCCGGGCGATGGGGCGCGGGTCGGCGGGGTCGGTGACCAGCCGGGGGAAGGCGAGCGGGGCGTCCCAGGAGGGCAGCAGCACGCGCACCGTGATGGAGCGTGGCTTGAGCTCACCGGCCGAGATCGCTATCAGCGGCCCGGCGAGGGCGGAGCTGAGGGTTTCGGTGGTGAGCGTGAAGGAGTCGATGGTCACCCGTTCGGCCTGAAAGGCGAGGGCGATCCGGTCGGCGACCTCGACGCCGGCCGGGCGCGGAGTGTCGGAGACCGGGGCGGAGACCACGGCGGGCGCCCCCCGGCCACGGGCGCTGAGAAAGCCGTCGCGTTCGAGTACGGCCAGGACCTGGCGGACGATGCCACGGTTGACGCCGAACTCCTCGGCGAGGGCGGCCTGGGTGGGCAGCCGGGAGTTCCGGGGCAGTTCGCCGGAGCGTATCCGGCTGCGCAGGGCCTCGGCGATGCGTTCTGGGGCGATCTCCTCGCTCACGCGGACACCTTACAACTTGACATCGGGTACGGAAGGTTGGCGCGAAAGAGTTTGGCCAGTTCGACCAACTGGGGATAACCATCTTAGAGTTGGTCGCCAACTCCACCAACTATCAAAAAGAAAACTGCCAGTTGTCGCCGATGTGTCGACGTGAGGGAGGGAACATGATCGTTTCAACCATCATCGCCGCTGCCTTCGCCATCGTGGTCGATCAGGCAGTGGAGATTCAGTTCGGGCTTCCGGGCGTGATCGGGTTGCTGATCCTGCGGACCGGGCTGCGCAAGCGCAACTTCACCTGCACCTGTGTCGGAATCACGGTGCTGGTGATGCTGGGACTGAACACGCTGTGAGTGGCGCCCCTGGCGCCCGGACCTGAGCCCGGAAGGGCTCAGAAACCGTCCGGACACCAGGGGCGCGCCCCCGCCGCCAGCAGGGCACCCGCCCGGAACGCGGCCCCCGGCGACTCCTCCTCGATCAGCCCGGCGGCGGCCAGCCGCACGGCGGACCCCTCACCCATCAGCAGCGTCGCCAACTCCCCCACCCCCAGGGTCAGCTCGGCGCTGCGCGTGGTCGGCACGCACTCCGCGCCCGCCGGGGACACGGTCAGCGCGAACCGCCCGCCGGCCAGCCCCAGCGGATCGCGTACCTCCAGCACCAGCTCACCGGTGGTGGCGTACGAACGGGCCGTCAGCAGGGCCGGCACATCCAGCGGGCGCAGCCACAGGAAGTCGCTCTGCGCGGTCAGCACGGCGGCCCGCGGGTCGGGCAGCAGTAGCGGCAGCAGATCGTCCGGGCCCCGCTGATCGGCGCGCAGCGTGGTGACCCAGTCGATGGACAGCAGAAACTCCCACAGGGCGCGCTGCGCGGCCGTGGTGGCGGCGATCAGCCCGTGCACGGTGAGGGTGTTGTCCGGCAGCTCGCCGTCCCACTTCTTGTCCGAGGTGTACTTCAGCAGCCCCTGCGGCACCCCGGCGCCGTCCCGGTAGAGCACATAGAACGCGTCCTCCCAGGTGTCATGGCCGAACCGCACCTCACCGGTGAACTTCTCCCAGAACAGCGGCTTGCGGTCGATCGCCCCCGCCTGACCGCGCCGGAACCGGTCGTGCAGCTCCGGGCCGATCTTGCGCACCTCGGCGCCGTCGACGTACGCGACGGTGCCGCCCTCCTCGGGCGGGGACCAGCGCGAGCCGAGCCCGGAGCGCGGCCCCTTGACGGTGAAGTTGGCGAGCGAGGCCGCCGGACCGTATCCGAATCGGCCATAAATCCGGTACTCGGCGGCGATGAGGGTGGCGGCGAGCGCCCCGCGCTCCTTCGCCTCGGCGAGGTCCGCGCCCATGAGCTGACTCAGCAGGCCCCGCCGGCGGTGGGTGGCGGTGACCGTCACGGCGGTCACGGCATTGACCCCGGCGACCGCGCCGCCGGGGAGGGTCAGCTCCTGATCGAAGCTCTTGAAAGTGGCGACACACAGCTCCCCGTCGAACACCCCGCGCGCCCGGTGGTACTCCTGCTTCTCGCGACGCAGCCGCAGCTCGTCCTCGGACAAGTGGAACGGATGCTGGAAGCCGAGCATGATGGCGCGGTTCCAGGCGTCGATATCGGCATCGTTGTCGCGGACAAAACGGGTGTTCAGGGCCATGCCCCGAGGCTAACCGGGCGGCCGAGCCCCTGGCCAAGGATTTTCCTCAGACGCGCCTGCCGACCAGCTCGGTGAGGATGCTCATGATCCCCTCGTGGTTGGTCTGCATCTGCCGCTCCATCTTGTCGAGCCGCAGATTCACCTCGGCGAACTGCTGATCCACTTTGACGAACTGCTGCTTCACCTCGGCGAACTGCTGCTTCACCTCGGCGAAGCCGGCCTTCATCTCCCGGCGCATGGAGGTCTGAGACTCAAGGAGCACTGCGTTGTTGACGCGCTGCTCCGACTCGAACGCCTCCAGTTTCTCCACCCGCCGCACGAGTGAGGAGGGCTCCAGGTGTCGCACGTTGTCTTCCATGTACTCGGTCACCCGTCCAGGTTATCCGTGATGGGGGAGTGCAGATCCGTTTCTTCGGCAATGAAACGGATCAGAAGATCGCCCGAATTTCACCTCTGTCAAACAGGATCCGTCGCCGTCACCCGCGCCGCCGCCGCGGGTCAGGCGAGGAGGTCGTCGACCTGGGCCTCGCCCTCCCGGTAGCGGCGGGCGATCTCGCCGCTGCACCCGTCCGCCGTGCGCTGGAGGGTCTGGCGGCGGCGGGAGACCTGGGCCTCGTAGCGGGCGAGCCGGCCCAACGCGTCGTGCAGTTCGTCGTCCGTGCGGGCCAGCAGATCCGACAGCTCCACCTCCGCCAGCATCTCCTCCGCCAGCTCCTGGTACTCCGCCCCGGCCGGCGGGCCCACCGTCACATGGCGGGCCGAGGACCGGTGCGGGGAGGGGCTGTCCGCCAGGATCTGCGGCAGCCGGTCCAGCAGCTCCGACTCCGGGTCGAGCCGCCGGCGCCGCTCCGCCTCCAGGATGTCGATCCGGCCCTGGAGCAGTCGGCGCACAAAGCTGAGATCGGCCTCCTCGCGCTGCGCCTGGCGGCGCAGCTCACGCAGCTCGGGCAACCGCAGCCGGCGCAGCCCCGCCAGGGAGTGCGCGGGCGCGCGGTCCGGCGCGCGGTCGGGGGCGTGCTCGCGTGGGCCGCTGCCCCACCGGGCGGGCGCGGTGGTATTGGCGACGGTGGTGGTGGCAGCGGTGGGCTGACCGGCAGGACCCGGTGTGATCATGCGGAATTGTCCCCTCATCCCCATTTCGGTGTGCTGGCGCGGTACGTACCCCGTGCCACGCATCGTGTCACTGTGTACCCACCCGGCGCAGCGTCTTCGCACGCATCCGGCCGCCAATCAGTGCGAGGGAACGTTCCGGCATGATGGCCGTCATGCGAGCAGTGGTGCAGAGGGTCGACGGGGCGCGCGTCACCGTGGACGGCGAGACGGTCGGCGAAATCGTTGGCCAAGGACTGTGTGTGCTGGTGGGCGCCACCCACGAGGACACCGACGCCCACGCGGCGCGGCTCGCCAACAAGCTGTGGACGCTCCGTGTGCTGGATGGTGAGAAGTCCTGTTCGGATGTGGGCGCTCCGTTGTTGATTGTTTCGCAATTCACACTCTACGGTGACGCTCGGAAGGGCAGACGGCCCACGTGGAACGCCGCCGCCCCGGGGGAGGTGGCGGAGCCACTTGTCGAGGGGTTGTGCGCTCATCTGCGCGCGCTGGGAGCGCACGTCGAGACGGGCCAGTTCGGCGCGAAAATGCGGGTCGATCTCACGAATGACGGACCGTTCACGGTTCTGCTGGAGGTCTGATGCGCCACCCGATCCACCCGGTCCACCCGATACGCCTCGCGGTCCCCGTGCTCGCCGTGCTGCTGCTGGCCGGCTGCGGCACCGAGCCGGCCACCCCCGCCCCCGCGCCGGAACCGGTGGACGGCGACGCCGCGGCCCCACCCCGGCCCCCGCTCCCGGAACCCGAGCGCCCCGAGTGCCCCGAGTCCGGCGTCCGGATCACCGAGGACTCCGGGGACGCGGCGATGGGCCTGCGGACCATGGGCCTGCGGCTGACCAACTGCGGCACCGAACCGTACGACGTGCACGGCTACCCCACCGTGCAGGTGCTGGACGAGGACGGCGACCCGTACGCCGTCAAGACCTTCCACGGCAGCGGCGGCATCACCACCGGGGTCCCCGACTTCGACGAAACCCCGCAGCCGATCACGCTCCAGCCCGGCGAGTACGCCATCTCCGGGCTGGTCTGGCGCAACACCGTCGACGACCTGACCCGGACCGTCGCCAACGGCGAACGTCTCACCATCAGCCCCGACGACCGCACCGCCGCCCAGCGCATCGCCCTCACCCACAGCGTGGACCTCGGCACCACCGGCCGCCTGGGCATCAGCCCCTGGCGGGAGCCCGAACCGGAAGCACCCCAGCCCTGAGCGAACTACGGCTCGACGATCGTCTCCTGCGCCGCCGGGGTGTCCCCGGCCAGCAGGGGCGCGTCCGCCGGGACGTTGCGCTTCACCAGGGCCAGCGCGATCGGGCCCAGCTCGTGGTGCCGGGCCGAGGTGGTGACGAAGCCCAGCTGCCGGCCCTCCGCGCCGTCCGCCGCCAGTCGTACCGGGGCGCCGTGCTCGGGGATCTTCACCTCGCTGCCGTCCAGGTGCAGGAACACCAGCCGGCGCGGCGGCCTGCCCAGGTTCTGCACCCGGGCCACCGTCTCCTGGCCCCGGTAGCAGCCCTTGTGCAGATGCACCGCGCTGTCCAGCCAGCCCAGCTCGTGCGGGATCGTCCGGTGATCCGTCTCCCGGCCCAGCCGTGGCCGGTGCCCGGCCACCCGCAGCGCCTCGTACGCCAGCACCCCGGCCGCCGGGCCCGCGTCCGCCGCGAACCGGTCGAGATCGCCGCGCGGTACGAACACATCCCGCCCGTACGGCGTCTCGCGCACCACCCACGGCGCCGGGACCTCGGCGATCGAACCCGCCGGCAGGAACACCACCGCGAACTCATCGGTGCGGTCGGCGACTTCCGCCCGGTAGAAGAACTTCATCGACTCCAGATAGCCGATCAGCGCCGCCCGGCTGCCCGGCTCGGTGTGCAGCCACGTCGTGGAGCCGTCGTCCACCAGATACAGGGCGTGCTCGATGTGCCCCTTCGCGGACAGGATCAGCGCCTCCGTGGCCTGCCCGGCCGGCAGCTCGGACACATGCTGGGTCAGCAGCAGATGCAGCCAGCCCAGCCGGTCCGCGCCGGTGACCGCGATCACCTCGCGGTGCGACAGATCCACGAACCCCTGGCCGCGGTCCAGCGCCCGTTGCTCACGGAAGAGATCACCGTAGTGCGCGGCGACCCCGGCATCGGGGGCGTCCGCCGCGACCGCGCCGGGCAGGGACAGCAAAGGGCTGGCGTACGACATGCCGCCAGCCTACGGCGCGGCGGAACCGTCCGGGCCGTCCGGGGCGTCCGGGCCCGCCGCCCTCCGGGCCGCGCACGGCGCGCAGCGGCCGAAGATCGCGAAGTGCCGCAGATCGGTCTCGAAGCCGAACCCCTCGCGCAGCTGCGCCGCGAACGGCTCGGCCACCTCCAGATCGGCCTCCAGTACGGTGCCGCAGTCCCGGCACATCAGATGCAGATGGTGGTGCCGCTCCGCCAGGTGGTACGTGGGCGCCCCGTGCCCCAGGTGCGCGTGGGAGACCAGACCCAGCTCCTCCAGGAGCTCCAGCGTGCGGTAGACCGTGGAGATGTTGACCCCGCCGGCCGTGCGCCGCACCTCGGTGAGGATGTCCTCGGGGGTGGAGTGCTCCAGTTTGTCCACCGCCTCCAGCACCAGCTGGCGCTGCGGCGTCAGCCGGTATCCACGATCGCGGAGCGAGGTCTGCCAGTCGGTGCTCACCACGAGGCCAGTGTAAGAGGAATCGGCGGGGGCGTAGGGTCGCGCGTTAGCGCCTCCGCACGGAGGCGGGCCGGAGGGGATCGGCGGGCCCCCGTGCGGGGAGGCGGTGACCACCCTGCCGCAGGGCGTGTCAAACCGGCATAAGGCTCATGGTTCTTGGGAGGAATCACCGCGATGGATCTGGGACTGACGGATCGCGTCTATGTCGTCACCGGAGGCAGCAAGGGCCTGGGGTACGCCACGGCCGCCGCGCTGGTCGCGGACGGCGCCAGGGTGGTGCTGGCGTCGCGGGACGCGGCGAACGTGGAGGCGGCGGTGGCGCGGCTGGCCGCGCCGGAGCGGGCCAGTGGGCTGGCCGCCGATCTCGCCGACGCCGACGCCGCCGAGCGGCTGGTCGCGGCGGCGCTGGAGCGGTACGGGCGGCTCGACGGCGCCCTGATCTCGGTCGGCGGCCCGCCCCCCGGCACCGCGGCCTCGGCCACGGACGAGCAGTGGCGTACCGCCTTCGAGTCGGTCTTCCTCGGCTCGGTGCGCGGGGCCCGTACGTTCGCCGGCGCGCTGACCGGTGAGGGCGCGATCGGGCTGGTGCTGTCCACCTCGGTGCGCTCGCCGATCGGCGGCCTGGGCATCTCCAACGGGCTGCGGCCGGGGCTGGCGATGGTCGCCAAGGACATGGCGGACGAGTTCGGGCCGCGCGGGGTGCGGGTCCTCGGGCTGCTGCCGGGCCGGATCGCCACCGACCGGATGACGCAGCTGGACGCGGCGTTCCCGGACGGGCGCGCGGCGGCGCTGGCCGGCATTCCGCTGGGCCGCTACGGCGACCCCGCCGAGTTCGGCCGGGTCGCGGCCTTCGCGCTCTCCCCGGCGGCCTCCTACCTCACCGGATCGGTCATCCCGGTCGACGGCGGCGCCCTGCGCACGCTCTGACCGCACCGGGTCAGAAACGGGGGTCGCGGGTGCCCGCGCAGGTGGGGGTGCGGTGGGTCAGGATGGCGGGGAAGCGGTCCAGGGGCTGTATCTCCTTGGCCGCTTCCGCGCTGATCCAGCCCAGTACGCGGTAGATCATCCGGTGGTCGTGGGCGAGATCGCGGTGGTGTATCGGCTCGTGGTGCATCACCCGGTTGCGCAGCAGCCGCAGCGCGTCGAGTGTGCCGTGCAGTTCGTCGCGGCGCCCCGCGTAGTGCGGGAACGCCTTGCGCAGTGTCGGCACCCACAGCAGCCGGTCGTACTGGCCGCCCTTGCCGCCCTTGCTGAGCAGCGAGACCCAGAAGCCGAAGTTCAGCTCGGCGACCACATGGTCCGGCGGGACGGGCCCGGGGCCGCGCCGCCGGCCCTTGCGGCCGGCCTCGCGGGTGAGCCGGCGTCCGCCGTCGTTCAGCGGTGCGACCTGCCACCAGTCGGGCCGTCCGTACGTGCTCCGCAGTTCCTGGTGCAGTGCGTTGCGTAACGATATCTCCACGCAGTGCAGCGGCCCGTACAGCGCGGCGGACGCTTCGACGTTCCACCAGTACAGGCGCTCGGCCTGCTCCGGGTCACCGTCGGTGGCCCTCAGATAGCCGGCCAGCCGGGGCCGCGAGAACGCCTGTGTCATCCAGGCGGGTGGCCCGGGTGGCCCGGGTGGCCCGGGCGGGTCCTGGGTCATCGCTGTTCAGGTCTCCTGGTCGGGCCCCGCCCCCCGTGGTACGTTCGAGGGGTGAGCCTCGGGTCCGCCTCTGACTGACATGCCGCCCGAGGCAAGGCTTTACCTGTGTGCCCCCGGTGCCGCGCGAGCGGCCGGGGGCATTGGGCTGTCCGGGCCCGGGGCCGGGCCCCGGCCCGAGGGTGTGGTCAGCGGAAGAAGGCGATGCCGTCGTCCGGGAGGTCCTTGAGGTCCTTGGCCCAGGTGCGCGGGTCCACGACCTTCTTCAGATGCGCCGACATGTACGGGCGCAGCGGCACCTCGGGGGTGGCCTTCTCGCCGACCCACATCAGATCGCTGTTGACGTAGCCGTAGAGCCGCTTGCCGGCCGTGTACGGGCCCGCGGAGGCGGTACGCGCGATCGCGTCGGTCGCCAGGTCGATGCGCGGCTTGCCGTCCGCCAGCTCGCCGTACCAGACCTCGGCGGTGCCGTCCTGGCGGATCAGGACCGCCTCGACCTTGCGGTCGCCGGTCACCCGCCAGAAGCCGTGCTCGGACTCCAGCGGGCGGACCTTCTCGCCCTGCTCGTCGAGCTGCCAGGTGTGCGAGGCGTACTCCAGGAAGTCCCGGCCGTCGTGCGAGAAGGTGACTTCCTGGCCGAAGTTGGTGGGCTCCTCGCCGGGGAATTCGGCCACGCCCGCGCCGGTCCAGTCGCCGAGCAGGAAGACCAGCGGGACCAGATCGGGGTGCAGGTCCGAGGGGATCTCGATCATCAGCGCTGGCCCTGGTAGAGCTTCTTCACGACCAGGCCGGTGAACGCCGCGGTACCGACGCCGACCAGAACCATCAGGGTGATGAAGAATGCCTCAAGCACGGGGGCTCCTAGTGCGTCGGCGGGAAAAATACGGTGCTCTGCCGAGTCTAGCTGGCCCCTGGGAGGGGAAGCCGAGTGAGGTAGGCCAGCCGGTCCGGCGGCTTGCTTCGCGGTGTGCCGGGCCCATTGACCGTTTTGTGATCACGTCGGACTGAACGGGTTCGGCGGCTCGTGCGTCTAACGACGTGGAGAGGATGTGATCATGAATTGTCCGAATTGTGGCGGCAATATGCACCAGGGACCCGCGGGCGACTGGGTCTGTGGTAACTGCGGGACGGTGAGCTGACCGACCCTGCCGCTGATCTTGAAAACGACATCGACACCGGAGTCCAAGGAATCCGAACCCCCTGATACCCGAAGACCGCGCCCCCTCCGGCGACAACCGTCAGGGGCGCGGTCTTTGCATGTACCGCCCGTGTCACAGGGCGATGGCGACCTCGGCCAGGGCGCCGCGCTCGGCCAGCACCACGGTACGGTCCGCACTCGCGCCGGGGACCAGCGCGCGTACGGTCCAGGTGCCCTCGGCCGCGAAGAAGCGGAACTGGCCGGTGGCCGACGTCGGCACCTCCGCCGTGAACTCGCCGGTGCCGTCCAGCAGTCGGACGTACCCGCTCACCGGGACCCCGTCACGGGTGACCACCCCCTGGATGGTTGTCTGGCCCGCCGTGGCGGCGGCGTCGGGGCCGCCGGACTTCGCTCCGCACATGTTCTTCGTTCTCCTCTTGTGACCTGTTACTTCGCGGGGCCGGTCTCGACCGGGACGCCCACCAGGGAGCCGTACTCGGTCCACGAGCCGTCGTAGTTCTTGACGTTCTGCTGGCCCAGCAGCTCGTGCAGCACGAACCAGGTGTGCGCGGAGCGCTCACCGATGCGGCAGTACGCGATGGTGTCCTTGGCCAGGTCGACGCCCTCGCCCTCGTACAGCTCCGTCAGTTCCTCGTCGGAACGGAACGTGCCGTCGTCGTTCGCGGACTTCGACCACGGGATGTTGCGGGCGGACGGTACGTGCCCGGCCACCTGCGACTGCTCCTGCGGCAGGTGGGCCGGCGCCAGCAGCTTGCCGCTGAACTCGTCGGGGGAGCGCACGTCCACCAGGTTCTGGGCGCCGATCGCCGCCACGACCTCGTCGCGGAAGGCGCGGATGGACAGGTCCTGCTCCTGCGCCCGGTACTCGGTGGCCTCGCGCACCGGCACCTCGGCCACCAGGTCGCGGGAGTCCAGCTCCCACTTCTTGCGACCGCCGTCCAGCAGCTTGACGTCGCCGTGGCCGTACAGCTTGAAGTACCAGTACGCGTACGCCGCGAACCAGTTGTTGTTGCCGCCGTACAGCACCACGGTGTCGTCGTTGCCGATGCCCTTGGCGGACAGCAGCTTCTCGAAGCCGGCCCGGTCGACGAAGTCGCGCCGCACCGGGTCCTGGAGCTCCTGCTTCCAGTCGATCCGGATGGCGTTCTTGATGTGGTTCTTCTCGTAGGCGGAGGTGTCCTCGTCCACCTCGACGATCACGACGCCGGCGTCGTCGATGTGCTGCTGGACCCAGTCGGCGTCCACCAGGACGTCACTGCGGCTCATGCTCGTTCTCCTTCGGCTGTGGTGAGCAGGGGGGAGTCGTACCGGAAACCGCGACCGGACGCGTACCCGCGCGGCCGGGCGCGCCGGAAGCGCGCCGGGTGCGGCGGTACGGAGGGGGTGCGGGGCGGTACGGGGAAGGCGCGGCTGTCAGCCGGCGCGGCGACAGAGCATGGCGGCGACGCGGCAGAGGTCCACTGCCCGCCGCTTGGTGAGTCCCCCGGTGGGGGTGCCCGCAGCCTGACGCATCATGTCCGTGATCGTACGGATACGGCCCCCGCCCTGTCACGGGGCTTCCGGATGCTGAGACGGTGATGTCCGCTATATGGGCGTACCCGTCGGGTCAGCCGACCAGCCGCAGCTGGTCGCCGCTGACGGCCAGCTCCAGGCCGTCCTGGCCCGGGGTCACCGAGTCGAGGCTGAGTCCGTCGGGCAGCCCGGTGATGGAGCGCTCCACCCCCGCCTGCTCGTCGATCAGCGCCTCCACCTGCTCCTTGACCGGGCCCGGCAGGTCCGGCAGGGCGCTCTTGTCGACATCGACCCGCACCCGGTTCCCGTCCAGGGTGATGTCCCCCGGCACGTCGCCGACATTGATGCGCTGCCCCATGACGGACGCCTGGAGCGTGATCAGCAGCCGCCCGTCCTCGGCCGGCCCGAAGGAGACCCCCAGGCCCGTACTGTCCGAGCCGAGCAGCTCGCCGTACGCGCGGGTCAGCTCCGCGTACGTGATCAGGCCGGAGCCGTCCGCGCGCCGCGCGGTGGCGGTCGAGAAGTTGGAGCCCAGCTTGAGATCGCGCAGCTCGATGTCCAGCTGCTCCACGGTGATGGCGGTGCCGTCCACCTGGGCCGGATAGGAGCTGACCCCGACATCGACCCGGCTGAGGTTCTTGCCGAGGATCTGGGTCAGGAAGGGGAAGCCCGTGATCGAGACGTCCGGGGTCTCGGCCAGGCCCAGCGAGCTCTGGGCCCGGGACGCGACCTCGTCCTCGGCGTAGGACACCGCGAGCCGGTCGGCCACGGTGAAGAGCACGCCGAGGACGACGAGCAGGATCACAGATATTCGCAAGGCGCGCATTGGGACGATTTCCCCCATGAGGTGTCCGGTCTGCCGCGAGCGTAACCCGGGGTTCCGTTTCGCGGCGGCGCGGGCGGCGCCTTGCAGCAGCTCCGTTACAACAACGCCCTGGCCAGCGGGTACACCGCCGGGGCCGCCGCCGTCAGGGGCAGTGCCACCCCGGCGGTGAAGTGCACGAAGCGGGAGGGGAAGTCGTAACTGGCCACCCGCAGCCCGGCCAGCGCGCACGCCCCGGCCGCCGCGCCCAGCGCCGCGCCCTTCCACAGATCGAGGTCCGCCAGCTGCGCGGCGCCCGCCCCGGCCGCGGTGGCCAGCGCGAACGCGAACACCGGCGCCACGAACGCCGCCGTCACCACCCCGCGCGCCAGCGCCGCCACCGCGACCGCCGCCGAGGCCACCACGACCGCCGTGGAGGAGAACTCCACCGCCGCCAGATGCCCGGCCGCCACCACCGTCAGCAGGGTGGAGGCGGCGGTCGCGGTCAGCGAGTCCAGCCGCTCGTCACCGCCGCCGCGGTGCCGCAGCTGAAGCAGCACCACCAGCAGGAACCAGGCGCCCAGTGTGCCGGTCATGGCCGTGATGCCGTGCTCGCGCGAGGTGGCCAGCAGCGCGGCGTCGGCCGCCAGGCCGCCCGCGAACGCCAGCAGGATGCCCTGCCTGGCCGGCCACATCCCGTTCAGCCGGAACCAGCCGGCGGCGGTGACCGCCTGGAGCACGATGACCGGCCCCAGCAGCGCCCACTGCCCGTGCGGGGCGGTGACGGCGAACAGGGCCGCCAGCGCGGCGGTCAGCACGGCCGGCTGAATCCCGGGCGGGATGATCGGCGAGGTGGCCCGGTGCGAGGCGCTTGCCGCGCTCGCGGCGCCGGCGGTACGGGCTTGGGTGGGGTCAGAGATCTCACTCACGGCGCTATTTTCGTACGGATGGACGGGTGCCCGGTGCGGGTCGCTCACTGGGCGCCCCCCGCGAACGGCGGCAGCACCTCGACGGTCCCGCCCTCCGGAAGCTCCACGCTGTCATGGGCGCGCCGTCCCACCTGCTCGCCGTTCACCAGGAAGGAGCAGCGGGTCAGCACCCGCGCGAACTCCGGCCGGGCGGCGTGCCGCGCCAGCGCCCCCGCCAGCGCCCCGGCCAGGGTGGCGGCCTCGTACCTCTCCTCCGCCGTACCGGCCGCGGACTTCGCCGCCGCCCAGTACCGGATGGTGCCGCTCGCCATCAACGTCCTCCTGAGTAGCTGTCGCACCATGATGGCGCCTGCCCGTCCCGCTCCTTAAGACGGCCCCTGCGCCAGATGAACTGTTTCGGTTATGCTGCTCGGCAAGTAAAGGATCCGGGCGATGACGCCATCCCGGGTCCTTTCGTGCTTTCAGGGCAGAGCCGCTCGAATCGTCCGTAGCCCAGCCCAGCCCGCTGCCAGGACCGAGGAAGGAACGCCTCCCGATGAGTTCCCTGCTTCTGCTGACCAACGCCCTCCAGCCGTCCTCGCAAGTACTCCCCGCCCTTGAGCTGCTGCTGCACAACGTACGCGTGGCCCCCGCCGAAGGCCCCGCCCTGGTGGACGCCCCGACCGCCGACGTCATCCTCGTGGACGGCCGCAAGGATCTCCCCCAGGTCCGCTCCCTGTGCCAGCTGCTGCGCTCCACCGGCCCCGGCTGCCCGCTGCTGCTCATCGTCACCGAGGGCGGGCTCGCCGCCGTCACCGCCGACTGGGGCGTGGACGACGTGATGCTGGACACCGCGGGACCGGCCGAGGTCGAGGCCCGGCTGCGGCTGGCCACCGGCCGCCGCCAGCTCACCAGCGACGACAGCCCCATGGAGATCCGCAACGGCGACCTGTCGGTCGACGAGGCCACCTACAGCGCCAAGCTCAAGGGCCGGGTCCTGGACCTCACCTTCAAGGAGTTCGAGCTGCTGAAGTACCTGGCACAGCACCCGGGCCGGGTCTTCACCCGCGCCCAGCTGCTCCAGGAGGTGTGGGGCTACGACTACTTCGGCGGCACCCGCACCGTGGACGTCCATGTGCGGCGGCTGCGCGCCAAGCTCGGCCCCGAGCACGAATCGCTCATCGGCACGGTGCGCAACGTCGGTTACCGCTTCGTCGTCCCGGAGAAGGAGAAGCCGGCCGACGAGCACGCGCGCGCGGTGACCCGCGAGGCCGAGCAGCTCATCAAGGAAGCCGCCCGGCGCGCCTGAGTTGGATCATCTTCCGCCCCTGGGACCTGTGTTCCGGGGGCGGTTGCGCGCGTAGACTGCCCCGGTGGCCAAGGTGACGCGGGACGATGTGGCGCGACTGGCGGGTACGTCGACCGCGGTCGTGAGCTATGTCATCAACAACGGACCGCGCCCCGTCGCGGCCGGTACGCGCGAGCGGGTGCTCGCGGCGATCAAGGAGCTCGGGTACCGCCCGGACCGGGTGGCGCAGGCGATGGCCTCGCAACGCACCGACCTCATAGGACTGATCGTGCCGGACGCCCGGCAGGCGTTCTTCGCGGAGATGGCCCACGCGGTGGAACAGGCCGCGGCCGAGCGGGGAAAGATGGTGCTGGTCGGCAACTCCGACTATCTGGACGAGCGCGAGGTGCACTATCTGCGGGCGTTCCTGGGCATGCGGGTCTCGGGGCTGATCCTCATCAGCTCCGGTCCCAGTGAGCACGCGGCGGCCGAGATCGACGCCTGGGACGCGCGGGTGGTGCTGCTGCACCGGCGGCCCGACGCGATCGACGACGTGACGGTGGTGCTGGACGACATCGGCGGCGCCCAGCGGCTCACCCGGCATCTGCTGGACCACGGGCACCCGTACGTGGCCTGCCTGGGCGGGGTGGCGTCCACCCCGGAGTCCGGCGACCCGGTCACCGACCACGTCACCGGCTGGCGCCGGGCGATGGACGAGGCGGGCCTGTCGACGGAGGGCCGGCTGTTCCAGGCCCCGTACAACCGCTACGACGCCTACCGGGTGGCCCTGGACCTGCTGTCGGGCCCCGACCGCCCGCCCGCGCTGGTGTGCGCCACCGACGACCAGGCGATCGGCGTGCTGCGGGCGGCCCGGGAGCTGCGCATCGAGGTGCCGGCCGAGCTGGCGGTGGCCGGCTTCGACGATGTGAAGGAAGCGGCCCTGACCGACCCGCCGCTGACCACGGTCGGCTCCGACCGGGTGGGCATGGCGCGGGCGGCGGTGGACCTGGCGATCAACGACCAGGACGGCCCGGCGCTGGAGCGGCACCGTCAGTTCGCGTCGACCCTGAAGATCCGCCACTCCTGCGGCTGCGCCCCGGAACCCCCACTGCCGTCACCCTGATGGCCCACGGTCATACGTTCGGGTGAAGTGGGTCGGTGGACCTGGTTCGGGTGCTCCGGGCATGCTGGAGTTGGTGCCGGCAATGTAAGGAGTCCGCTGTGAGTGTGCCTGCCGTTGAACCCCCGTACCTGCGGGGAGAGACCTGGGATGAACTCCTCAGGACCTGGGAAACGATGGATGTTCCCCCGGGCTGGAAGGCGGAGATCATCGAGGGGTCCATCGTCATGTCGCCCGCACCGTCGAAGCCGCACACCTATATCGTCACCAAGCTGCACCGGAGGCTGTTTCCGGTGCTTCCCGATGGTTGGGATGTGTACCAGAACGTCGATGTGAGGATTCCGCTGCGCTCGGGCGTCTTCCAGCCCGACCTGGTGGTGCTGCCGGAAGCCCTGATGCTGGACGGGCAGAAGGAAACCCAGGCGGGAGACGCCGCACTGGTGGTGGAGGTCACCTCGCGAAGCAACGCGAGCACTGATCGTGTTCAGAAGCTCGCCGGGTATGCCCGGGCCGGTGTCCCGCTCTATCTGCTGGTGGATCGCGTAGCGTCGGGAGGGCCCGTGATCATCCTGTTCGGGGAGCCTCAGAAGAGCGTGTACCAGGAGCTGTGGACCGGTAAGTTCGGCGATCCGATCCCCCTGCCCGAGCCGTTCGACTGCTCCCTGGACAGCAGCGACTTCCCCAGCTGAAAACACAGGGGAACTCTGAGGCGGCTCTCAGGCTCTTCTCATCTTGCGGGCGCAGTCTCGGTGCATGAGCGAAAACCAGGGGAATCAGGGGAATCAGCCGTTCTACTCGTACCCTCCGCAGCCCGATCGCGCGCCGGACGGCGCGGCCGACGGTGCGGCTGACGGGGGTGCTTCGCCGGCTGCGCCGGCTTCGCACCGTGGGGGCCGCCGCCGGGCCGGGAGGACCGTCGCTCTGCTGGCCGCCGTGGCCGTCGTCGCGGCCGGGGTGGGGGGCGGGACCGCCGCGCTGCTCGGGGACGCGGTGCCGGTCGCCGCCGGGACCGGCTCCAGTGTCAGCGGCACCAATGTCTCCGTCCACACCGATGGCTCCGTCGCCTCCGTGGCCGCCGCCGTGTCACCGTCCGTCGTGGAGATCTCCACCGGGACCGCCACCGGCTCCGGGGTGATCCTCTCCTCCGACGGGGAGATCCTCACCAACAACCACGTGGTCTCCGGCGCCGACCAGGTGCAGGTCACCTTCAGCGACGGCTCCACCGCCACCGCGACCGTCACCGGCACCGACCCGGACACCGATCTCGCCGTCATCCAGGCCCAGAACGTCTCCGGGCTCACCGCCGCCAAGCTCGGCGACTCCGACGCGGTGGCCGTGGGTGACCAGGTGGTCGCCATCGGCTCACCCGAGGGGCTGTCCGGCACCGTCACCAGCGGAATCGTCTCCGCGCTCAACCGGGACGTCACCGTCAGCACGGGCGACAGCTCCCAGCAACAGCAGCAACAGCAGTGGCCCTTCGAGTTCGGCGGCGGGCGCTACAACGGCGACCTCGGCACCGACACGACCACCACCTACCAGGCGATCCAGACCGACGCCTCCCTCAACCCCGGCAACTCCGGCGGTGCCCTCGTCAACATGAACGGCGAGGTCATCGGCATCAACTCCGCCATGTACAGCGCCTCCGCCGACTCCGGCAGCGCCGGGCTCGGCTTCGCCATCCCCGTCAACACGGTGAAGAGCGTGCTCAGCCAGCTGGAGTCCGGCTCCGGCTCCGGCTCCGGCTCCGGTTCGTCCAACAACGTCTGATGCGAGACTGACGCACATGAGTGATGGTTCGCGGGTGCTGATCGTCGACGACGAGCCGGCCGTACGGGATGCCTTGCAGCGCTCCCTCGCCTTCGAGGGGTACGCGACCGAGACCGCCGTCGACGGCCTGGACGCCCTCGCCACGGCCGAGCGCTATCACCCGGACGCCATCGTCCTGGATGTGCTCATGCCCCGCATGGACGGGCTCACGGCCGCCCGGCGGCTGCGCGCCGCCGGGGACCGGGTGCCCATCTTGATGCTGACCGCCCGCGACACGATCGGCGACCGGGTCAGCGGCCTCGACGCCGGGGCGGACGACTACCTCGTCAAGCCCTTCGAACTCGATGAGCTGCTGGCCCGGCTGCGCGCCCTGCTGCGCCGCAGCGGCTACGGCGGCACCGGCGCCGGCCAGGGCACCGCCGGCGGGGACGGCCACGGCGCCGCCCCCGCCCCGGACGCCGGCCTGCTCACCTTCGGCGAGCTGCGGATGGACCCCACCACCCGGGAGGTACGGCGCGGGGACCGGTCCGTGGAGCTGACCCGTACCGAGTACACCCTGCTGGAACTCTTCCTCACCCACCCCCGCCAGGTCCTCACCCGCGAGCAGATCCTGCACGCCGTATGGGGCTTCGACTACGAGCCGTCGTCCAACTCCCTCGACGTGTACATCATGTATCTGCGCCGCAAGACCGAGGCCGGCGGCGAGCCGCGCCTGGTGCACACGGTGCGCGGCGTCGGATACGTCCTGCGGGACGCCGCATGAGGAACGGCCGGCCGCGCGGCCCGTCGCTGCGCACCCGGCTGGCCCTGCTGACGGCCGCCGCCGTCGCGGTGGCGGTGGCGGCCTGCGCGATCGTGTCGTGGTTCCTGGTGCGCGACCAGCTCATGCGCTCCATCGACGACGCCCTGCGCGACAACCGTGCCAATCCGATAGACATCGCCCAACGGGTGAACACCGGCCAGTGCTACGCGGACGCCGCCGATGTGCCGGCGGGCGTCCCCGTCCCGTTCGACGCCATCATCCAGGTGGTGGTGCCGGACGGCTCCAGCTGCATCATCTCCGGCGCGGCCACCCTCAAGGTCTCGCCGGCCGACACCGCAGTCGCGGCGCGCCGCACCCCCGAGTCCTTCCACAACGCGTCCGGTTCGGACGGGATCACCTATCGGGTACTGACCCGGCCACTGGACGGCACCAACGGCGCCATCTCCGTGGCCCGCCCCCTCAACGAGGTCACCGATCCGCTGCGCTCGCTCGTCGTCGTGCTCTCGCTGGTCGCCGCCGCCGGTGCGGTCACCGCCGCCGGAGCCGGGGTGGTGCTGGCCAGGACCGGGCTGCGGCCGGTGGACCGGCTGACGGCCGCCGCCGAGCATGTGGCCCGTACCGAGGACCTCACCACCCGCATCCCGGTGGCCGGCGACGACGAGATCGCCCGGCTGTCGGCCGCCTTCAACTCCATGACGGCCGCCCTCGCCTCCTCCCGCGAGCTTCAGCAGCAGCTGATCGCCGACGCGGGCCACGAGCTGCGCACCCCGCTGACCTCGCTGCGCACCAACATCGAGCTGCTGGTGCGCAGCGAGCAGACCGGCCGCCCGCTGCCGCCCGAGGACCGGCGGCGGCTGCTGGAGTCGGTGACCGATCAGCTGACCGAGCTGGCCGCGCTCATCGGTGACCTCCAGGAGCTGTCCCGCCCCGAGAAGCCCGCCGGGCAGGGCGGCCGGCTTGAGGTGGTGGGGCTGCACGAGGTGGCGCGCCGGGCGGTGGACCGGGTGCGGCTGCGCGGGCGGGCGCGCGGTCTCGCGATCGACGCGGAGCTGGAGCCGTGGTTCGTCCGGGCCGAGCCGTCCGCGCTGGAGCGGGCGCTGGTCAATCTGCTCGACAACGCGGTGAAGTTCAGCGGCGACGGCGAGGTGGTGGAGGTGTCGCTGCGCGGCGGGCTGCTGCGGATCCGCGACCACGGCCCCGGGATTCCGCCCGATGAGCTGCCGCATGTCTTCGAGCGGTTCTGGCGTTCGCCGGGCGCGCGCGGCCTGCCGGGGTCCGGGCTCGGTCTGTCGATCGTGGCGCGTACGGTGCGCGAGTGCGGCGGCGACATCGCGCTGCGCCCGGCACCGCCCCCGGGCGGCGGTACGGAGGCGGTGCTCCGCCTCCCCGGTGCCCCGACCCCGCCGCCTTCCTCCTTATAGGTCCGGTCCTTATGAGCAGCGGGTGCCGCAGCCGGGGGCGCCCTGTGGGGCGTTCTCCAGCAGCCGCACCGGCCCGGAGCCGCGCTGCCCGCACACGTCGTACGGGTTGGCCAGCGCGCAGCTGTCCAGGGAGAGGCAGCCGCAGCCGATGCAGTCGGTCAGGTCGTCCCTGATCCGGGTGAGCTGCCAGATCCGGGCGTTGAGGTCGGCCTGCCAGAACTCGGAGAGCCTGGCCCAGTCCTCCTTGGTGGGGGTGCGGCCCTCGGGCAGTTCGTGCAGGGCGTCGCGGATCGCGGTCAGGGGCATGCCGACGTTCTGCGAGACCTTGATGAACGCGACCCGGCGCAGCGTGTCGCGGTGGTAGCGGCGCTGGTTGCCGGTGGTGCGGCGGCTGGTGATGAGGCGCTGCTCCTCGTAGAAGCGCAGGGCGGAGGCGGCGACTCCGCTGCGTTCGGCGAGCTGCCCGATGGTGAGTTCTTTGGTGATGGTGGGAGGCACGTACGCCATCGTACGCAATAGCTCAATCTTGATTGAGGTTTGCGTTTCGCCGGTGGCTCCCGGTGGGGAGGACTGTGCCCATGGGGAGACTGCTGGCCATCAGCGATCTGCATGTGGCCTATGAGGAGAATCGCAAGATCACCGAGGAGCTGCGGCCCGAGTCGGACGACGACTGGCTGCTGGTCGCCGGGGACGTGGGGGAGACGTTCTCGGACATCGAGTGGGCGCTGACGCTGCTCGCGTCCCGCTTCGCCCAGGTGGTGTGGACGCCCGGCAACCACGAGCTGTGGACGCCGGCCGCCGACCCCGTACAACTGCGCGGCGAGCGCCGGTACGAGCGGCTGGTGGAGCTGTGCCGGAGCCTGGGGGTGCTCACCCCCGAGGACCCGTACGCCATCTGGCAGGGCGAGCGCGGGCCGGTCGCCGTCGCGCCGCTGTTCCTGCTGTACGACTACACCTTCCGGCCCGCCGGCACCCGGACCGCCGCCGAGGCGCTCGCGGTGGCGGAGGCCGCCGGGGTGGTGTGCACGGACGAGTATCTGCTGCACCCCGACCCGTATCCGAGCCGGCAGGCGTGGTGCCAGGCCCGGCTGGAGTCCACCGAGGAGCGGCTGGCGGCGCTGCCCGACGGGCTGCCGACCGTGCTCATCAACCACCATCCGCTCATCCGGCAGCCCACCCGGGTGCTGCGCTACCCCGAGTTCGCGCTGTGGTGCGGGACGGAGGCGACCGATGACTGGCCGGTACGGTTCCGGGCCGCCGCCGTCGTCTACGGGCATCTGCACATCCCGCGCCGCATCACCCGGGAGGGGGTGCCGCACCACGAGGTGTCGCTGGGCTATCCCCGCGAGTGGCGCCCGCGCGGCGGGACGCCGGGCCGGCCGGTGGTGATCCGCGCGTGAGCGGCCTGATCGGGGAACTGCTGCCGCCGCCGGTGAGCGCGGTCGAGGCGTTCGGGGACCCGGCGCAGCCGCCGGAGCTGTTTCCGGCCGAGGAGGCGGTGGTGGCGCGGGCGGTGGACAAGCGCCGCCGGGAGTTCGCCACGGTGCGCGGCTGCGCCCGTACCGCCCTGGAGCGGATCGGAGGGCCACGGGTGCCGCTGCTGCCGGGGGAGCGCGGGGCGCCGCTGTGGCCGCCGGGGTTCCTGGGCTCGATGACGCACTGCGACGGGTACCGGGCGGCGGCGGTGGCCCGTACCGGCGGGGCGCTGGCCGCGCTCGGCCTGGACGCCGAACCGCACGAGCCGCTGCGCGACCGCGGGGTGCTGGAGCTGGTGTCGCTGCCGCAGGAGCGCGAGTCGCTGGCGAAGCTGGCGGCCGGGCATCCCCGGGTGCGCTGGGAGCGGCTGCTGTTCAGCGCGAAGGAGAGCGTCTACAAGGCGTGGTTCCCGCTGACCGGCCGCTGGCTGGGCTTCGAGGAGGCGCGGGTGGCGTTCGATCCGGACGCCGGGACGTTCACCGCCGAACTGCTGGTGCCCGGGCCGGTGGTGGACGGGGTGACCGTGCCGCGCTTTCACGGGCGGTGGCTGGTACGGGACGGGCTGCTGCTGACGGCGATCGCCGTGCCGCGTCCGCGCCCCGTACCAGCCGATGGGATCGCCGTTACTGGATGACGGTGATCCGGTTGGCCGCCGGTGCCGCCAGCGGGCTCTGGGCCGACGAGTTGGCCAGCAGATAGTCCGCGAGCACCTTCATGTCGTCATTGCCGACGCGCGGCTCGGTGCCCTGCGCCAGGGTCGGGAAGCCGTCGCCGCCGCCCGCCAGGAAGGAGTTGACCGCGATCCGGTAGGTGCGGGACGGGTCGATCGGCTCGCCGTTCAGCCGCACCGAGTCCGCCACGATCCGGTCGGCGCCGGACCGGGTCATGTCCAGGGTGTAGTTGAACCCCTCGGAGGGCTGGAGGATCTTGGGCGCGGCGGCGTTCGGGCCGCTGACCTGCTCACGCAGCACCTGAAGCAGCTGCTCGCCGGTGACGCTCAGCAGGTTGACGGTGTTGGAGAACGGCTGGACGGTGAAGCCCTCGCCGTACGTCACCACGCCGTCGCCCTCCTTGCCCGAGGCGGCGTAGACCAGGTCGGCCCGTACCCCGCCGGGGTTCATCAGGGCGAGATCGGCGGCGCCCTCCAGCTGGACGGCGTGCGCCAGCTGGGCGTCGGCGATCAGGTTGCCGAGCGGGAACTCCAGGGTGCCGGCGCCGCGGCCCTTGATGTCCTCGGAGATGTAGCCGATCGGGGCGTTGGCGACCGGGGCGGCCAGGTCGTTCCAGTCCTTGATGAGCCGGGTGAGGTCGCGGGCCGGCTTCTGGTCGCGGGTGACGACCCGGTTGGTGCCCTCGACGGAGGTGCGCACGATGTCCTTGGTGCGCGGGTCGTACTTCATGTTCAGCTCGGTGAACAGCCGGCCGTTGGAGGCGGCGGAGGTGACCAGGCGGGGGTTGCCGTCCGGGTCGGGGATGGTGCACACGTACGGCTGGTGGGTGTGACCGGTGACCAGCGCGTCGACGTTCGAGTCGATCTGCTGCGCGATCTCCACGATCGGGCCGGAGATGCCGTCGGCGCCCGCGTCACAGTCGGCGTTGTAGGCGGGGTCGGCCGGGTAGCCGCCCTCGTGGATCAGCGCGACGATCGCGTTGACGCCCTTGGACTCCAGCTCGGCGGTGTAGCGGTTGATGGTCTCGGCCTCGTCGAGGAACTCCAGGCCCTCGATGCCGGCCTGGGTGACGATGTTGGCGGTCCCCTCCAGGGTGACGCCGATGAACCCGACCTTGACGCCCTTGACGTTCTGGATGCTGTACGGGGCCAGGATCGGCTTGCCGGTGTTCTCGTCGACCACGTTGGCGGCGAGGTAGGGGAAGTCGGAGCCCTCGAAGGTGCGGCCCTCGGTGTAACAGCCGTCCACCGGGTGGCAGCCGCCGTCCTGGAGGCGCTTGAGCTCCTCCCAGCCCTCGTCGAACTCGTGGTTGCCGACGCCGGCGACGTCCATGCCGAGCTTGTTGAGGGCCTCGATGGTGGGCTCGTCGTGGAAGAGGCCGGACAGCAGCGGGGTGGCGCCGACGAGGTCACCGGCGGCGACGGTCACCGAGCGCTGGTTGCCCTTGCGGGCGTCGCGCAGCGCGGTGGCCAGGTATTCGACTCCGCCGGCCTTGAGCTGCTCGGTGGTGCCGTCCTCGTGGCGGTGGGTGACCTCGCCGTTGGAGCCGTCCGGGGGTTCGAGGGCGCCGTGCAGGTCGTTGATCGCCAGGATCTGGAGGTCGATGGCGGGGCCCTTGCCGTTGCCATTGCCATTGCCATTGCTGGAGCTGTTGGCGGGGCCGTTGCCGTTGCCGTTTCCATTGCCGGTACCGGCCTGGGCGGCCGGTACCCCGATGGCGAGGGCGCCGGCGGCGGCGAGGGTGATCGCCCCCGCCGTCAGTCTGAATCGGCGGGAACGCCGGGTTGCGGAGCTGCGCATCAGCGGAGATTGCCTCTCGTGGAATCAGGGGACAAGCAAGAAGGAGGGGGCGGCGACCGGTTGGGGTCCCGGTTCAGCCGCTTCGGACAAAAGGGGACATATTTCAGGGAGATGACATGACAGTGCGACGGCAGCCTACGGCTACGCGCGTAGCGTGTCAGGGGGCCGCGGGTAACAAGCGGATGAAGGGTTCGGGCGATATGGGCATAGAGTCTTCGTCATGAGTGACGTCATCGTGGTCGATGAGGTGACGGGCCCCCAGCTGCGCGAAGCCGAGCGGCTGATCGACGCGGCAGCCCGTACCGACGGGCAGAGCGCCGTGTCAGAACAGGGCAGGCTGCTGCTGCGCGGCGGCCAACGCACCGGGGTGAAACACCTGCTCATGCGGCACCACGGCCAACTCGTCGGCTACGCCCAACTGGACGGCACCGACCCGGTGGAGGCCCCCTCCGGCGAGCTGGTGGTGCACCCCGACCACCGCGGCCTGCGGCACGGCCGGCTGCTCGGCGAGGCCCTGCTGGACGAGTCGGGGCACCGGCTGCGGCTGTGGGCACACGGCGGCCACCCCGCCGCCCGGCATCTGGCGCAGGTGCTCGGACTGACCCTCTTCCGCGAGCTGCGGCAACTGCGTCGCCCGCTGGGGGGACTGCGCGACGTCGATCCGGTACTCCCCGAAGGGGTGACGGTCCGCGGCTTCGTGCCGGGACAGGACGACGCCGCCTGGCTGGCGCTGAACGCGGCGGCCTTCGCGCACCACCCCGAACAGGGCGGCCTCACCCAGGTGGACCTGGACGCCCGGAAGAAAGAGCCCTGGTTCGACCCATCCGGGTTCTTTCTGGCCGTGCGCGGCGACCGGCTGCTCGGCTTCCACTGGACGAAGGTGCACAGCGCCGAGTCGCTGGGCGAGGTGTACGTCGTCGGGGTCGCCCCGGACGCCCAGAACCTCGGCCTGGGCAAGGCGCTCACCCTGATCGGCCTGCGCTATCTGGCCGCCGACCGGGCACTGCCCACCGCGATGCTGTACGTCGACGCCGACAACACGGCGGCGTTGCGGGTGTACGAGGGCCTGGGCTTCCAGACCCATGAGACCGACCTCATGTACCGCACCGAAACCTGATCCGCATCCCGGCTACCTTCCGGTCATGCCGCTGACGTGCTCTGTTCGCACTCTTGGCGGGAGAATGGGGGCATGAGTCAGGATGTGCGGGGAGTACGGGGCGTACGGGTCGGCACGGACGTGACCGGGACCGCGGCGGCGGCCAGGGCGGCGACCGCGGCAGCGGCGGCGGTGGAGAGCGAGCCGGGGCCCGGACCCGAGCCCGTACCGGAAGCGGAAGCGGAACCGGAGCCCCACCCGCAGCCGGCACCCGACCACACGCTGCCGCCCCCCGCCGTCCTGGGCGCCTCGGCGGCCCCGGCCGCCGCGCCCGCCACCGTGACCGACTCGGCGACCGCCCCGCTGCCCGAGCACCGCTTCCTGGACCGCGAACGCAGCTGGCTGGCCTTCAACGAACGCGTCCTCGAACTCGCCGAGGACCCCGGCACCCCGCTGCTGGAACGCGCCAACTTCCTGAGCATCTTCGCCAGCAACCTCGACGAGTTCTTCATGGTGCGCGTCGCCGGCCTCAAGCGCCGGATCGCCACCGGCGTCGCCACCCGCTCCCGTACCGGCCAGCTGCCCGGCGAGGTGCTGGCGGACATCTGGAGCCGCTCGCGCGAACTCATGGCCCGGCAGGCCGAGTGCTACCAGCGCTCCGTCGCCCCCGCGCTCGCCGCCGAAGGCATCCATCTGCTGCGCTGGCCCGACCTCACCGAGGCCGAACAGACCCAGCTGTTCACCCTCTTCCGGCAGCGGATCTTCCCCGTCCTCACCCCGCTCGCCGTCGACCCGGCGCACCCGTTCCCGTACATCTCGGGCCTGTCCCTCAACCTCGCGGTCGAGGTGCGCAACCCGGCCACCGGCCACAAGCACTTCGCCCGGGTCAAGGTCCCGCCGCTGCTGGATCGTTTCCTCGAAGCCTCCAAGCAGCGCTTCGTCCCCGTCGAGGACGTCATCGCCGCCCACCTGGAGGACCTCTTCCCCGGCATGGAGGTGCTCGCCCACCACGTCTTCCGGGTCACCCGCAACGAGGACCTGGAGGTCGAGGAGGACGACACCGAGAACCTCCTCCAGGCCCTGGAGAAGGAACTCCTGCGCCGCCGCTTCGGCCCGCCGGTGCGCCTGGAGGCCGAGGAGTCCATCGACCCCGGCGTGCTGCGGCTGCTGGTGCGCGAGCTGAAGATACGCGACGAGGAGGTGTACACCCTGCCCGGGCCGCTCGACCTCACCGGGCTCGGCGACATCGCCTCCCTGGAGCGGCCCGAGCTGAAGTACCCCAAGTTCGTGGCCGGCACCCACCGCGAACTCGCCGAGGTGGAATCCGCGTCCGCCCCCGACATCTTCGGCGTGCTGCGCGAACGCGACGTGCTGCTGCACCACCCGTACGACTCGTTCTCCACCTCCGTCCAGGCGTTCCTGGAACAGGCCGCCGCCGACCCGGACGTGCTCGCCATCAAGCAGACCCTCTACCGCACCTCGGGCGACTCCCCGATCGTCGACGCCCTCATCGACGCCGCCGAATCCGGCAAGCAGGTGCTGGTGCTGGTCGAGATCAAGGCCCGCTTCGACGAGCACGCCAACATCAAATGGGCGCGCAAGCTGGAGGAGGCCGGCTGCCACGTCGTGTACGGGCTGGTCGGCCTGAAGACGCACTGCAAGCTGTCCCTGGTGGTCCGCCAGGAGGGCGAGACGCTGCGCCGCTACGCCCACGTCGGCACCGGCAACTACCACCCCAAGACCGCCCGGCTCTATGAGGACCTGGGGCTGCTCACCGCCGACGCCGAGGTCGGCGCCGACCTCTCCGACCTCTTCAACCGGCTCTCCGGCTACTCCCGCCGCGAGACGTACCGCCGGCTGCTGGTCGCCCCGCGCTCGCTGCGCGACGGGCTGCTGGCCCGCATCGGCCGCGAGATAGCCCACCACCGGGCCGGCCGCCCGGCCTCCATCCGGATCAAGACCAACGCCATCGTGGACGAGGCGATCATCGACGCCCTGTACCGCGCCTCGCAGGAGGGCGTCCCGGTCGACATCTGGGTGCGCGGCATCTGCGCCCTGCGCCCCGGGGTGCCCGGCCTGTCCGAGACGATCCGGGTGCGCAGCGTGCTGGGCCGCTTCCTGGAGCACTCGCGGGTGTACGCGTTCGCGGCGGGCGGCGAGAGCGAGGTGTGGCTGGGCAGCGCCGACCTGATGCACCGCAACCTGGACCGCCGCATCGAGGTGCTGGTGCGGGTCACCGACCCGGCGCACCGCTCGACCCTGACCCGGCTGCTGGCCACCGGCACCGCCGACACCACCGCGTCCTGGTGGCTCGGCCCGGACGGGAAGTGGACGCGGCACTGGACCGGCACGGACGGCCGGCCGCTGCGCAATGTGCAGGAGATGCAGATCGAGGCACGAAGGAGACGCCGTGGAACGAACAGCTGAGGCCGAGGGGGCGGGCGAGGAGACGGTGCGCGCGGCGGGCTGCGTGCTGTGGCGGTACGCGGCCGGTGCGGCCGGCCGGCCGGCGGGCGAGGTCGAGGTCGCCCTCGTACACCGCCCGCGCTACGACGACTGGTCGCACCCCAAGGGCAAGCTGCACCCGGGGGAGGAACCGGAGGACGCGGCGCTGCGTGAGGTGCTGGAGGAGACCGGCATGATCTGCGTGCTGGGCGCCCCGCTGCCCACCGCGCGCTATGTGGTGCGCGGCCGGCCCAAGGAGGTCCGGTACTGGACGGGCGAGGCGGTCGGCGGCCGGTTCTCCCCGAACGACGAGGTGGACCGCCTGCTGTGGCTGCCCCCGGACCAGGCCCGTACCCAGCTGACCCACGCCCAGGACCGCCCGCTGCTGGAGGCGGCGCTGGACGCCCTGTGACCCGGCGACCAGGTGACCCGGCGGCGCCGGCATATGACGCTGCGGCGCGGGCCACTCACGGAACGTCTTCCCCGCCGCTCCGTTCTGTGGAACCATGCCGCCGGTAGCACGGACCAGCCAGGGGGGCGGGATACATGGGGCCGGGACCGTACCAGCACCCTCCGGGCGCGGGCGCGCCGCTGCCCGGGCCGGACGATGTGGCGCGTGGCGCACCCGGCGCGACGCGGGCGGCCACCACGGCGCCGGGCGACGGATGATGCCCGCCGAACGCCCCCGGGCGATGCGCGAGGCCGTGCGTCCGGCGCGCCGGGAAGGGCTGTTCGGGGCGGATGGCTTCCGGCACGGCCCGCCGCCGGCCTTCCCCCCGCGACGGGGATGAGCTACCGGGGCGCCGTGCTGACCTCCGGCGGCTGGGGCTGGGTGGGCTGCCGGCTGTGGCCCGCGCCGCCGCCCGACACCGGCGGCTACCCAGACGTGCCGCGGGAGTGGCGGCCGGCCGAGACCGTCCGGCGCGCGGAGCGGTGGCTGGCCGAGCGGTGGAGCGGGTCCCCGCAGCGGTTCGAGATCCGCTGCCTGGGGCCCGGGCCGCTCACCGTCACGCTGCTGGGCCGGAGTTACGCGGCCGGCCCCGACCAGGCGCCGCGCGCCGCCGCCCGGCTCGGTGAGCGGCTGCTGGAGGTGCCCCGGCAGGTGAGGGCTGAGCCGCTGGACGAGGCGGGGTTGCGCGCCGCGCTCACCCCGCCGGGCATGGCACCGCCGGCGCCGGGCCGGCCCGGGATCGCGGAGATACGCAAGCGGCCCCGGTGGGCGTGGCTGACCCGGCGCGACGCGGGACTCAGCTGCGGGGTGGACTTCCCCGGCCTGGGGGGTGGTGACGGCGGTGACGGTGACGGTGGCGCGGGCCGGGCCGCCTCCTGGGCCCCGGTCTGGGAGGAACTGGCGCGGGCCGGGCGGCCCACCCTGGTGAGCGTGTCCCTGGAGCCGTACCCGGCGGACACCCCCGCCTTCCAGGCAGCCCTCCAGGACCTGGTCGAGCGCTATCTGCTGCTGTCCCGGCCCCGGCCCCGGCCCGCCGGCCCGGCCCTCGGCAGCCCCCTGGAACCCGAACCGTTCGCCGCCGAGGCGGCGCGCCGGTACGCGGCGGCCCGCGCCCGGTACGGCGCGCACGCCTACCGGATGCGGATCGCGGTCGCGGCGGCCGGCTCCGTACCGGAGCGGCTGGCCGGGCTGCTGGCGCGGACCCTGGACCCCGACCCCCGGGCCACCTCGGTGCTGACCCCGTGGGGCGCGGAGGCCGACGCGGCATGGCACGACCTCACCACCCTCGGCCGGCAGTGGCTGGCCGGCCTCTACCAGCAGGACGTACCGCGCCCGCTCCAGCCGGTCGAACGGGTGCTCAGCGAGCTGGTGGACGTGGCGGAGGCGGCCGGCGCCTTCCGCTTTCCGCAGGAGACGCGGGGCCGCCCCCGGCTGTTCGCGCCCCCGCCCCGGCGGCCACCGGGGCCGGACCCGGGCCACCCCACCGCTTTCGGCGGCACCGGGAAGGACGAGAACCACCGATGAACATCACCGCGGAGACCGCCGCGTCCCGGCGGCCACCCGCCGGCCTCGGGTCCGGCTCCGGCACCGGAACCGCCCGGCGGGGCGCGGAGGAGGCCGGCCTCAGCCGCGACCACTGGGGGCCACGGCCGCCCAGCGCACCGTGACCTCGCCCTGCCGCCAGCGCCGTACATCATCGGCCAGCGGCCAGCCGGCGGCGGCGAGGCCGCGTACGGCGGTGACCCAGCGCTGCCGGGCACCGAGCGGAGCGTACGGGGCGGCGGCGGCCCAGGCGCGGTCGAAGTCGGTGAGAAACCGGTGGACGGCCTCGCCCGGCACATTGCGGTGGATGAGCACCTTGGGCAGCCGCTCGGCGAGATCGGAGGGGGTGCGCAGGTTCGCCAGCCGGGCGGCGAAGGTGACGGTACGCGGCCCGCCGGGCCCCAGCGCCACCCACACATGGCGGCGCCCCAGCTCGTCGCAGGTGCCCTCCACCAGCAGCCCGCCCGGCGCCAGCCGCCCGCACAGCCGCTCCCACACCTCCTCGACCCGCTCCTCGGGGTACTGCCGCAGCACGTTGGCGGCCCGGATCAGCAGCGGCCGTTCCCCGCCGGGCAGCGGCACCTCGAACCCGCCGCGTACGAAGGACAGCCCGTCCCGCTCGTACGGCCGCGCGGCGGCCACCCGCTCCGGGTCGATCTCGACCCCCACCACCCGGACGTCACCCCGTACCCGCCGCAGCCGCCCCAGCAACTCGACGGCGGTCCACGGCGCGGCCCCGTACCCCAGATCGACGGCGACCGGCGCGACCGGGGCGGCCCGCAGCGCGGCGCCGTGCGCATGGCCGACCCAGCGGTCCATCCGCCGCAACCGATGGGGATGGGTCGTCCCCCGGGTGACCGTTCCCTCAGGCATACCGGCGAGTGTACGGATCGGTCGTACCCGGCGCGTGCCGCTCCCGGCCGGTTGGGCACACTGGTGTGGGGGAGACGTCCGTTTTCCGCTCTCGGCCCGTCAGGAGACGCAGTGGGGCACCGACCGCGCCGGGTGGCGATGCTCAGCGTTCACACCTCTCCGCTGCATCAGCCGGGCACCGGTGACGCGGGCGGGATGAATGTGTACATCGTCGAGCTGTCCAAGCAGCTGGCGGCGCTCGGCACGGAGGTGGAGATCTTCACCCGCGCCACCACGGGCGGACTCCCCCCAACGGTGGAACTGGCGGCCGGGGTGCTCGTACGGCATGTGGACGCCGGCCCGTACGAGGGGCTGAGCAAGGAGGAGCTGCCGGCCCAGATGTGCGCGTTCACGCACGGGGTGACGCAGATCTGGGCGGGGGAGCGGCCCGGGTACTTCGATCTCGTGCACTCGCACTACTGGCTGTCGGGCCAGGTCGGCTGGCTGGTCGCCGAACGGTGGGGCGTGCCGCTGGTGCACGCCATGCACACCATGGCGAAGGTGAAGAACGCGGCGCTGGCGGCCGGCGACAGCCCGGAACCGGCGGCGCGGGTGATCGGCGAGACCCAGATCGTACGGGCGGCGGACCGGCTGATCGCCAACACGGCGGAGGAGGCCGCCGAACTGGTGCGGCACTACGACGCCGACCCGATGCGTACGGCGGTGGTGCACCCGGGCGTCAACCTGGACGTGTTCCGCCCGGCGGACGGGCGGGCGGCGGCGCGGGCCAGGCTGGGGCTGCCGCCCGACGCCCTGATCCCGCTGTTCGTGGGGCGGATCCAGCCGCTGAAGGCGCCGGACCTGCTGCTGTACGCGGTGCGGGAGCTGCTGGACCGCGACCCGTCGCTGGCCGCGCCGGGCCGCCTGGTGGTCCCGATCGTGGGCGGCCCGTCCGGCACCGGCCTGGCCCGCCCCGAGCGGCTGCGGAAACTGGCCGACCGGCTGGCCCTGACGGACTTCGTCCGCTTCCATCCGCCGGTGGCGCAGGAGGAGCTGGCCGACTGGTACCGGGCGGCGAGCGTGCTGGTGATGCCGTCGTACAGCGAGTCGTTCGGGCTGGTCGCGGTGGAGGCCCAGGCGTCCGGCACCCCGGTGATCGCGGCGGCGGTGGGTGGGCTGCCGGTGGTGGTGCGGGACGAGGCGACGGGTTTGCTGATCGAGGGCCACGACCCGGTGCACTACGCGAACGCGCTGGGCCGGTTCGCGGCCGATCCGCTGCTGTCGGCCCGGCTGGGCCGGGCGGCGGCGCTGCACGCCTGCCGCTTCGGCTGGGCGGCGACGGCGGCCGGCACGGTGTCGGTGTACCGGGCGGCAACCGAGTCGCACCGCTTCGCCCTACGATCGGCGCATGGCTGAGGACACGATCGCGCGCACGCTGAACGACCTCGGCGTGGAGTGGGAAAGCCCGGAACGCGGCCACTACGTGGTGTCGCTGCCCGGCACCCGCAAACTGACGACGACCTGCTCACTGCGGCTCGGCCGGCACGCGCTGTCGGTCAACGCGTTCGTGATCCGCCGCCCCGACGAGAACCACGAGGCGGTCCACCGCTGGCTGCTGGAACGCAACGCCCGGCTGTACGGGGTGTCCTACGCCCTCGACCGGCTGGGCGACATCTACCTGACCGCCCGCCTTCCGCTGTCCGCGGCGACGGCGCCGGAGCTGGACCGCCTGCTGGGCGTGGTCCTGGAAACGGCGGACGGCGCGTTCAACACCCTCCTGGAGCTGGGCTTCGCGACGGCCATCCGCAAGGAACACGCCTGGCGCGTCTCCAGAGGCGAACCCACCCACAACCTTTCGGCCTTCACCCACCTCCTCCCGGAGGACTGACCGCAGGTCCCTCTCCACCACCAGCGCCCGGTCTTCGTCCCGGGCGCTGCTGTTCGCGCCCCCTGTGCGCCGTGGTGCTTCGGCGGTGCGGGGTGCCAGGGTTGGAGGCGCTGGAGCGGGAAAGAAACTGAGAGAAATTTCTCAACAAGAGGAGAACGCGCTGAGGTTGACATTCGGCGGCACCAACAGCGGTGGCGGCGGATGCCCTGCCGTCTATGAGACCGACCGGGGCACGGTTGTGGCCCAGGGCTGGAAGATCGACCGACAGGACGAGGCGTACGAGGGCGCCCGGCACCTGGCAGATAACGAGGAACTGGTGGAAGTTCCCCGGGAACTGCTGGAGCGGTTCTCCCCGAGGCCGGCGCCCGACCCGTCCGAACTGGTGAAGGGCGAGGCGTTCTCGGCCCTTTTCCGGGACTTCAAGTACACAGCCCGGCGGCTGGAGACCCGCACGCACTACGACATCGAGAACGAGCGGGAGCCCTTCGACCAGTTCCTGGCCGGTGGTCAGATCGACGACCTGCACTGGTTCGAGCCGTGGCTGGAGACCATGCGAAGCCAGACGGGACAGGGCAGGACCGTGAGCCGGGTCCGGGTCGTCCCGCCCGAGCTGACGGACTATCTTCGGTTCGAGTTGTTCCTCGCCCAGGAGAACACCGCAGCTGGGGAGGACATCCGGTATCTCGACCGGAAGACGGCGAACCTCGCGGCCCTGCCGGACAAGGACTTCTGGCTGTTCGATTCGCATACCCTGGCTGTTCTGCACTTCACCCCCGAAGCGCAGTTGCTGGGGGCGGAGATCATCACGGATCCCGCCGTCGTCGTCGAGCACGCGCGGTGGCTTGACGCCGCCTTCCAGCACGCGGTTGCCTACGAAGAGTTCGTGAAGGAGCATCCACCTCGTTGAGTCCGGCACCCAGAGGCGTCCATGAAGCCAGGCAGGAGCTTGGCGGGCGCCTGCGTGCCCTCCGCGAGGCGGCCGGTCTGGACGGCCGGACCCTTGCTGGGCGGCTTGGCTGGCCGCCCAGCAAGGTCTCCAAGATTCAGTTGGGGAGGCAAACGCCCACTGAAGGCGACGTCAGACGGTGGACAGCCGCCTGCGACGAGCCGCACGCAGCCGAAGAGCTGCTGATCCTGCTGCGCGATCTGGACCGCCGATACGCGGACTGGCAGCAGCAACTGCGGCAGGGGCACGCAGCGGTCCAGCGTGCCTGGAAAGACACGGAAGCGGCGGCCCGGACCATTCGCTCCTTCGAATCGTGCTGGGTTCCCGGGCTGCTCCAGACCCCTGACTACGCCAAGGCGCGTTTTCTGGAGCACGCGGCGAACTTCAACGGCCCCCGTGATACCGAGGCGGCGGTGGCCGCACGGATGGACCGGCAGAGGGTGCTCTACGAGCCCGGCCGCCAGAAGCGGCACATCGTGGTCTCCGAATCGGTCGTGCGCTACGGGCTGGCCCCGACCCCCGTGATGCGCGCACAGATCGACCGCCTCGTCTCGGCGACGACGCTGCCCTCCTTGCGGCTGGGCGTCATCCCCTTGGGCAAACGGCTTCCGGTTTCACCGGTCCACAATTTCTGCATCTTCGACGATCAACTCGTCACGGTGGAGATCGTCAGCGCTGAGTTGCGCCTGGGCCATCCCGAGGAAGTGACCCTGTACCGGAAGGTGTTCGACGTGCTCGCGGCCAGCGCGCTGTACGACTCCGACGCTCGCGGTCTCCTCACCGTGGCCGCCGCATCCTGGGCTTGAGAAATCCGTAGAAATTTCCTGGACGTCCCATTCCTCCGCGCGCAACCATGGTCACAGACGGCAGCCGAAATGGTGCCGCGTGTGACCGACTGGAGGGATGCACGCCATGGGCAAGCACGACAAGCCGCAGACGCAGGACCCGAAGCCGCAGGGTCCGCCCGGCGATGGCGATCACCGGGTTCCCACCGATGTGGAAAAGCCCGGTGGCGGGCAGCACAGGAAGGACCCGGGCAAGAAGTGATGACCTTGCCCGATTCTGATGCGCTGCGCCGGCGGCTCACCGATTCGCTGGCTGAGGGCGGGTACTTCCGTGAGGAGTGGCTGCGGCTGGTGTTCGAGCGTGTTCCGCGCGAGCGATTCGCCCCCGACACCGTGTGGACGTGGTCCGACCGCCGTTGGCGGCCGTTGAACCGACGCGAAGACTCTGAGCGTTGGGCCGAACTGGTCTACCACGCGACCGAACCCCTGATCACACAGGTGGACGACGGCGGCCCGGCCGAGGACGGTACGGGCAGCAGGGCAACCAGTTCCATGAGTTCCGCCGAAGTGGTGCTCAACATGCTGGCCTCCCTGGACCCCCAGCCCGGCCACAGTGTCCTGGAGCTGGGTACCGGCACGGGATACAACGCGGCACTGCTCTGTGAGCGGGTGGGCGCGGATGGGGTCGTCACCGTTGAGATCGATCCCGTGCTCGCGGATCTCGCCGGGAAACGACTCAAGGCGGCCGGGCACCAACCGCTGGTCGTGTGCGGCAACGGTGAGGCGGGGTATCCGGACCGCGCCCCGTACGACCGGCTGATGTCAACGGCCTCGGTGCGGAGGGTTCCGCCCGCCTGGCTGAGGCAGGTCAAGGCAGGCGGCGAGATCGTCGCCCCCTGGCTGCCCAACGCCAGAGGCTTCGGGCTCATCTGGCTGCGGGTGCGGGAGGACGGCAGCGCCCGGGGCTGGTTCCACGGCCGCGAGGCGTTCATGCCGATGCGTGGCCAGCGCTTCGGCCGTACCGCTGACCTGGGGGGCATCTGGGACGCCACCTACCAGGATGCCGAGGTGTCGCAAGGCGATTCGGGGCTGGCCGACCTCTCATCCGGCGACGCCCGGTTCGCGCTCAGCGTGCTGCTGCCCGGAGTGGAAGCCGTGCCGCAGGTGGACGGCTGGTTCCTGATGTCGGCGGACCAGACCTCATGGGCGTCGGCGGTCGGGGAACGGCTGTATCGCTATGGACGGCGCGATCTGTTCGCCGAGGCGGGCCGCGTGCTGTCCTGGTGGCGGGACGAGGGCCGACCCACGCTGTACGAGTTCGGCATCACGATCACCGGGGAAGAACAACTCGTCTGGCTCCGCGACGAGCAGCACATTCTCCACCGTACGGGGCCGGCGTAATGGCCCGGCCTCCGGAGGATTCTCCGGGCGCCGGGCAGTCAGATGTGCATGGTGCGGGAAGAGGCGAAGGAGCAGCGGCATGGTGAGTCCGGCGGCGCGAGAGCCCGGTCGCTATGTGGATTGGCCCAGCCAACTGGGCGCGGGGTATGCGGCCTTGCAGCGCTCCTGGGGTGAGATCGAGGTGGCGACCAGGACCACGCGGTCCTTCCAGTTGAGTTGTGTTCCCGGCCTGTTGCAGACCCCCGATTACGCGCGGGCCATTCTGACGCGGTGTTCGCAGCTGTTGCAGAGTGCCACCGATGTCGAGGAGGCGGTGGCGGCGCGCATGGACCGACAGCGCATTCTCGATCAGCCGAGCGCCGGCCGGCGGCATGTGCTGCTCTTCGAAGGGGCCCTGCACCACGGCGTCGCCCCGGCCCCCGTGATGCGCGCCCAGATCGAGCGCCTCGTCTCGGCGACCACGCTGCCGACGTTCACCTTGGGCATTGTTCCGCTGCGGGAGGAACAGCAGGTGTTGCTCTCCCACGACTTCTCGATCCTGGACGACCGGGTCTTCTTCGAGCTGTACAGCGGGGAGATGTGCCTGACTCTTCCCGAGGAAGTGGCGCTCTACCGCAAGGTGTTCGACACGCTGGCAGCCGGTGCGGCATACGGCGAGGACGCCCGCCGGTTGCTGGCCTCCGCTGCCGCGGCGTGGGATTGAGTGGTTCTCAGCCCTGCGCGGATGTGGTCCTCAATGTGCTGGACGCCCCGTAACCGGCCACCGGCACCGCCGATGAGCAACGCGGTTGGCCGCGTGGTCAGTCGGGTTGCTGTTCCAGGTGGGCGAGGACGCGGTTCGAGATTCGGGCGAGGGTGTCGAGTTCTTCCTGGGTGAGGGCGTCGATGAACAGCCGGCGGACGTGTTCGACGTGGGTGGGGGCGGCGTCCTCGATCGCCCGGTGGCCGGCCGGGGTGGCGACGACGAACGCTCCGCGTCCGTCGTCGGGGCATTCCTCCTTGGCCACCAGTCCGCGTTTCGTCATCCGCGCGACCTGGTGGGAGGTGCGGCTCTTCTCCCACTCCACCAGCTTGGTCAGGTCCATCAGGCGCATCCGCCCGCCGGCCTCGGTGAGTTTGGCCAGCACGATGTAGTCGGAGGGGGACATGCCGGAGTCCTCCTGGACCCGGCGGGAGAGCCTTCCGATCAGCTTCTCCTGCATGCGGATGAAGCTGTCCCAGGCGGCCTTCTGCTCCGGGGTCAGCCAGCGAGGCGTGGCGTTCATGGCATGAGCGTAATGACGGCGGTACCGCCTCTTCCATCCGGTGGACGCCGCCGGCGGCTCCCCGCTTGCCCGGACGTGGGCAACCCGACGGCTTCCAGAGATAGTTGACGCATCAACAACTTCCCGGCTAAGTTGGTTGACACGTCAACTAAATGCCCCGGAGAGGGAGCGAATCCATGAGCACCGAGAAGAAGGCCGGACTCGACGCGCTGCTGACGCCCGAGGAGAGCGTCCTCGTGCTGATCGACCACCAGCCCTTCCAGCTCGCCAACCTGAACAGCCACGAACCGGCGATGGTCGTCAACAACGCCGTCGGCCTCGCCAAGGCCGCCAAGGTGTTCGACGTCCCGACCATCCTCACGACCGTGCTGGAGGAGCGCGGCGGTCTTCTCCTCCAGGGGATCCAGGAGGTGTTCCCGGAGCAGAAGCCGATCAACAGGACGTTCATCAACACCTGGGAGGACGAGCGCGTCGTCGACGCCGTCAAGGCGACGGGGCGCAAGAAGCTGATCATCGCCGGCCTGTGGACGGAGGTCTGCGTGGCGATGCCGGCGATCCAGGCGGCGGGCGAGGGCTTCGAGGTCTTCGCCGTCACCGATGCCTCGGGCGGCACGTCGAAGGAGGCCCACGACATGGCCGTGCGGCGCATGATCGGGGCGGGCGTGGTCCCGATCACCTGGATGGCGGTGATGAGCGAGTGGCAGCGCGACTGGGCCCGTGAGAAGACCATTCCGGGCACCACCGAGATCATGCTGGCGCACACCGGCGCCACCGGTGTGGCCTTCGCCTGGGAGACGCAGCTCCTCGCCGGTCAGACCCGAAGCGGCGCCTGACCCGCCCGCCACCCACTGACCGGTGTCCCCGGCGACACGCGTTCCGTGCGCCGCCGGGGACACCGTCAGGAGGGGACGAGGCTCAGGAGCCGATGGAGAAGCCGCCGTCGAACATCAGGCGACCGTGTACTCCGCGTCGCCGAAGTCCGCGGCCACCCGCAGGCGTCCGCCGAGCGCTTCCACGCAGGAGCGGAGCGTCGCCGGTTCGGTACGGTCGATCTCGCCGTGCTCGATCGCCGGGACCCGAGGCGCGGACACTCCCATGGCTGTCGCGACCGCCCGCTGTGCAAGGTCCTGATCCCGCCGGATCTCGGCGAGTTCGTGTGCCCGGACTTCCGCGATGAGCCGCTCCATCGCGGCCCGCTGCTCCGTGGCCGTCCGCACGGGCGGCCCGGCCGCTGCGCGAGCCTCGTGAGCTGTGCGTCTGGTCTCTTCCCGACTTGCGGTGCTCATGAATACGTCTTCCACCCGCTCCGCGCTTTCCCCGTCGGTGCGGTGTTCATCCGTTCCTCGAACCACGTCGAGACTTCCGCGACCAGCACCACTTCCCATGGAGCCACGATCGGCATATCCATGCAGGCATTGACCTCCGCGGAGTCCGTCCGGCCAGGTCAGGACGGTCCGCGCAGGCGGTCCATCTCTCTGCGGTCGCGTTTGGTGGGGCGGCCGGTGCCCCGGTCGCGCAGTCCCGCTGGGGCCACCGCCTCGCGCGGTGGGGGCGGCGGGCTGTTGTCCACGTAGCAGGTCACCGCCACCGGGGCGCCGACCCGCTTGCGGATGAGCTGGGAGACCTCCACGATCCGTTCGCGGCCGTCCTGGCGCAGCCGTACCTCGTCGCCCGGCTTCACCGGCTGGGCCGGCTTCGCCCGGTCGCCGTTGATGCGGACATGGCCGGCCTTGCACGCCGCCGCCGCCGTGGAGCGGGTCTTGGCCAGCCGTACCGACCAGATCCACACGTCCACTCTCACCGTGCCCTGCGTCTCCATGCCACCGAGCCTAGCCCGCACTCACCCCTCTTCCGGCAGCCGCTGTTCCGCCCAGATGACCTTGCCCTCGGGGGTGTACCGGGTGCCCCAGCGGTCGGCGTACTGCGAGACCAGGAACAGGCCACGGCCGCCCTCGTCCGTGTCCGCGGCGTTCCGCACGTGCGGTGAGGTGCTGCTGCTGTCGGACACCTCGCAGATCAGGGCGCGGTCGCGCAGCAGCCGTACGCCGATGGGTCCTGCCGCGTGCCGGATGGCGTTGGTGATGAGTTCGCTCAGGATCAGCTCGGTGATGAACGCCGTGTCCTCCAGCCGCCAGTCCGCCAGCTGCCGGCTGACCGCCGCCCGCAGCGGGGCCACCGCCGTGGGGTTGGCGGCCACGTCCCAGCTGGCGACCTGGTCGGCCCGGAGTTTGCGGGTGCGGGCCACCAGCAGTGCCACGTCGTCGGCGGGGCGGGCGGGCAGCAGGCGTTCCAGTACGGTGTCGCAGGTCTGTTCCGGGGCCGGGCCGGCGGCGGCCAGCGCCGCCCGCAGGCGTTCGAGGCCGTCGTCGATGTCGCGGGTACGGCTCTCCACCAGGCCGTCGGTGTACAGCGCCAGGCGGCTGCCCTCCGGCAGCTCGAAGCGCGCCGTCTCGAACGGGACTCCGCTCACGCCCAGCGGTGGCGCGGCCGGCAGGTCCGCGAAGCGCACCGTGCCGTCCGGCAGCACCAGGGCCGGCGGCAGATGGCCGGCCCTGGCCATCACGCAGCTGCCGTCGACCGGGTCGTAGATCGCGTACAGGCAGGTCGCGCCGGTGATGGCGCTGCTGCCGTCCTCCGCCGCCTCGTCCTCGTCGATCCGGGTGGCCAGTTCGTCGAGCCGCCCCAGCAGTTCGTCGGGGGTGAGGTCGAGCGCCGAGAAGTTGTGCACGGCGGTACGCAGCCGGCCCATGGTGGCCGCCGCGTGCAGCCCGTGCCCGACGACGTCGCCGACGACCAGCGCGACCCGGGCCCCGGACAGCGGGATGACGTCGAACCAGTCGCCGCCGACCCCCGCCTGGGCCGGCAGATAGCGTGACGCCGCCTCCAGGGCGTTCTGGCGCGGCAGTCCGCTGGGCAGCAGGCTGCGTTGCAGGGTCACCGCCATGGCGTGCTCGCGCGCGTAGCGGCGCGCGTTGTCCACGCACACCGCCGTACGCGCCGCCAGTTCCTCGGCGAGTGACAGGTCCTCCTCCGTGAACGAGGGGGATTCCCCCGCCCGCCAGAAGTTGACGACGCCCAGCACCACGCCGCGCGCGTGCAGCGGCGCGGAGATCAGCGCGTGGATGCCGAATTCGATGAGTTCCCGCGCGTGCCGCGGGTCGGCGGCCCGCCACCAGGTGGTGCCGGCCAGGTCGCGTTCGGCCGAGGGGTGGCCGAGCAGCAGCCGGCGCACCTCGTCCGAAGTGGTGTCGAGGGTGACGCCGCCGCCGGTCACGTACAGCGGGTGGTCATCGCGTACGCCGCGGGTGGCGGCGCGCCGCATCCGGGTGCCGCTGGCGGACGGCTCGCCGCCGCGCAGGACCTGCTCGACCAGATCGACGGTGATGTAGTCGGCGAATTCGGGGACCCCCACCTCGGTGAGTTCTTCGGCCGTGCGCACCACCTCCAGGGTGGTGCCGATGCGCACGCTGGCCTCGTACAGCAGCCGCAGCCGCTGCTGGGCGGCTTCGGCGCGCCCCGCCACCACGCTCAGTTCGGTGGAGTCCCGCAGGGTGGTGACGGAGCCGGGCCGGCCGCCGTGCCGGTCCATCTGGCGGTGGTTGACGGCGAGCAGCCGGCCGCCGAAGCGGTGCACCTCGTCGGTGGCCTCGCGGCCGGAGGAGAGGAGTTCGGCGGTGCCGGGGGCGAGGCCGAGTTCGGTGACGGGCCGGCCCTGGGCGTCGGCGGGCAGGTCGAGCAGCCGTACCGCCTCCTCGTTGGCCAGGAGCAGCCGCTGGTTCGCGTCGAGGATCACCACCCCCTCCCGTACGGCGCGCAACACCGCGTCATGGTTCTCGTACAACCGGGTGATCTCGCTGGGCCCGAGGCCGCGGGTCTGCCGCAGCAGCCGCCGGCTGATCAGCGCCGTGCCGGCGAGGGCCAGCAGTACGGCGCCCACCGCGCCGGCCAGCAGCGGCACCCGGGCGGAGAAGTTCACCGTGACCTGGTCGATCTGGATTCCGCAGGCCACCGCGCCGATCACCGCGCCGCTGTCGTCGCGCACCGGCACGATGGTCTGCACCGCAGGGCCGAGCGGCGCGGTCAGTGACTCCTGCACGGTCCTGCCGGTGAGCGCGGTCTCCACGTCGCCGACGAAGTGCTTGCCGATCAGGGACGGGTCGGTGTGGGTGTAGCGGATGCCGGCGGTGTTGGTGACGACGAGGGCGGCCACGTTGACCTGTGTACGCACCGCCTCGGCGCGCGGCTGGAGGATCGCGGTGGGGTCGGGGGAGCGCAGCGCGTCGACCAGGCCGGGGGAGTTGGCGAAGGTGGTGGCGACGGCCAGGCTGCGGTTGTACGCGGCGGCGCGCTGGTTGCGGTCCATCTGGATGTAGATGGTGGTGGAGGCGGCCGTGACCAGCAGCAGGACGGTCACCACCTGGAGCAGGAACATCTGCCCGACGATGCTGCGGACGCCCAGCGCGGACCGTACCGCCGCCAGCCGTCCGTGACCTGTGAGCCGGGGGAATGCCGTCATTACTCCACTTTGCACCAATATGGGAAAGATGCGGCTCACCCCCACAAGCCGCCCCGGTCCGGCCGCCGTCTACGCTCGGAGCATGGCCGACGCACCGTACAAGCTGATCCTGCTCCGCCACGGCGAGAGTGACTGGAACGCGAAGAACCTGTTCACCGGCTGGGTGGACGTCAACCTCACCGAGAAGGGCGAGAAGGAGGCGGTCCGCGGCGGCGAGCTGCTGAAGGACGCCGGGCTGCTCCCCGATGTCCTGCACACCTCCCTCCTCAAGCGGGCCATCCGCACCGCCAACCTCGCCCTCGACGCCGCGGACCGCGGCTGGATTCCGGTCGCCCGCTCCTGGCGGCTGAACGAGCGGCACTACGGCGCGCTCCAGGGCAAGGACAAGGCCGCCACCCTCGCCGAGTTCGGCGAGGAGCAGTTCACCCAGTGGCGCCGCTCGTACGACACCCCGCCGCCGCCGCTGGCCGCCGGCGCCGAGTGGTCGCAGTCCGACGACCCGCGCTACGGCCACATCCCCTCCGACGTGCGCCCGGACACCGAGTGCCTCAAGGACGTCGTCGAGCGGATGCTGCCGTACTGGTACGACGGCATCGTCCCCGACCTCGCCGCCGGCCGCACCGTGCTGGTCACCGCGCACGGCAACAGCCTGCGCGCCCTGGTCAAGCACCTCGACGGCATCTCCGACGCCGACATCGTCGGCCTGAACATCCCCACCGGCATCCCGCTGCTCTACGAGCTGGACGCCGACTTCCGCCCGGTCACCCCGGGCGGCAGCTACCTCGACCCGGCCGCCGCGAGCGCCGCCATCGAGGCCGTGAAGAACCAGGGCAAGGCCAAGAAGTAGTACGCCCGTACGAATCTGGGGCCGGTCGCGGCGCCGGTCGCATACGCTCGATGACATGACCGAGACAGCGGCCGGCGTCAGCGGCCGGTTCACCCGGCCGCAGCGCTGGCTGCTCCCCGGCGACATGCTGACCGACGCCGCCGACGGCGCCGTCCCCCAACGCACCCCGCGCGACTGGGCCGTCGACCTCACCGTCTTCGGCTGGGCGCTCGGCATGTGGCTGCTGATGACCTACGGGATGCTGCCCCACCAAGAACACATCCCGCACTGGATACGCGCCATCGACCCGCCGCTCGGCCTGGCCGCCTGCTGCGCCCTGTGGGTACGCCGCCGCTACCCGCTCGGCGTCGCGCTCCTGGTGGCACCCATCAGCGCGGTCTCCGCCAGCGCCTTCGGCGCGGTGGGCGCCGTCATGCTCGGCACCGCGCTGCGGCTGCCCACCCGGCGCGCCCTGGCGGTCCTCGCCCTGTACATCGCGGTCGGCATCCCCTACTTCGTCCTGTGCTCCCTCCCGGAGGAGAACAACAGCTGGGGCGACGGCATCTTCACCGTCGCCTACCTGGCCACCTTCTTCGCCTGGGGCACCGCCACCCGTGCCCGCCGGCAGCTGGTCCTGCGGCTGCGCCAGGACGCCGGCCGGGAACGCGCCGAACACGCCCGCCGGCTCGCCGACGCCCGCCGCACCGAGCGCGAGGCCATCGCCCGCGAGATGCACGATGTGCTGGCGCACCGCATCTCGCTGCTGTCCGTGCACGCCGGCGCCCTCGCGTACCGCACCGGCCGCTCCGCCACCGAGGGCGCCAAGCCGCTCACCGAGACCGAGGTGAGCGAGAGCGCCCAGGTCATCCGCGACAACGCCCATCAGGCGCTGGAAGAGCTGCGCGACGTACTGACCGTGCTGCGCGGCGGCACCGAGGCCGGCGCGTCCGGCGCCTCCGGCACGCTCACCGCCCGGGGCGCCGGCGCGGCCGGCGGCGGCCGGCCGCAGCCGCGGATCGCCGAGATAGGCGAGCTGGTCGCCGAGGCCACCGCCGCCGGCCAGCGGGTGGTCCTCGACCAGAAGTACGCGCCCGGCGCCGCCGACGCGCTGCGCGACCAGGCGCAGCGCACCGTCTACCGGGTGGTGCAGGAGGGCCTGACCAACGCCCGCAAGCACGCGCCCGGCGCGCTGATCACCGTGACCCTGGTCGGCGCCCCGGGGCAAGGGCTCACGGTACGGATCCGCAACCCGCTCCCGATCAGCACGGGGGCGGGCACGGGCGCCGGCGCAGGCGGCGGCGCCGGCGGCAGTGGAGCCGACGGTGAGAAGATCCCGGGCGCCGGGGCGGGCCTGACCGGCCTGGAGGAACGGATCGCCCTGGACGGCGGCACCCTGCTGCACGGCACGGCCAACGGGGCCTTCGAACTCGTCGCCAAACTCCCCTGGCCGCCGCCCCAGTAGCCCGGCCCTCTCCGCTCCCGGGCGGGCCTGGCCGACCCCGATACCCGCCTCGCCCCCCGTGCGCCACCGCGGGTGGGTCCTCCGCCCCTGGTTGCCGCCGCCCCGTGTTCCTCGGTGGTGCGGGCCCGGTGGAGCCGTGGGCCCCGTCGCGGTGGCCCTGGAAGGCGGCCGACTGACCCGGCCCCTGACCCGGCCCCTGACCCGGCCCCTGGGCCGGCGCCCCCGGATGGGCCCCTCACAGCACGACCCCGGTGTGGGGCCCGAAGGAAACCTTCGGGCCCCACACCGGGGTCAACGGTGCCGGCTCAGCGGCTCACCAGCGCGGCACGCGGCAGCGCCGGAGCGCGGCTGTCAGCAGCCCCCGCCGCACTGGCAGGAGCCACCGTTCTGACAGCCGCAGGAGCAGCCGGAGCCGCACGAACAGGCGGCGGTGGTTATCGGAAGAGTCGCGGGACGGTTCGCCATGGATTGCCTCCTGGGCAGCAGAATTCCTCCACACACACCCGTGCCCCTCCATGGGAAACCCGCCGCCGCCCGGCCGTCAACGGGGCGCAGGGGGCGCAACCGCGAGCGCCCCCATGCTCCCCGCGCCCCACCTCACGCCGTCTCGGGCTCCGGCTCCGGCTCGAACTCGTCCGCGTGCTCACCCGTCACCAGGTACACCACGCGCCGCGCGATCGACACCGCGTGGTCGGCGAACCGCTCGTAGTAACGGCCCAGCAGCGTCACATCCACCGCCGTCTCCACCCCGTGCTGCCAGCGGTCATCCATCAGGTGCCGGAACAGCGTGCGGTGCAGCGTGTCCATCTCGTCGTCGTCCTGCTCCAGCTGCATCGCCAGCTCGACGTCCTTGGTCAGCAGCACCTCGGTCGCCTTCGCCATCAGCCGCTGCGCCAGCTGCCCCATCTCCAGGATGGTCGCCGTCAGGTCGCGCGGCACCGCCGAGTCCGGGAACCGCAGCCGGGCCACCTTCGCCACATGCTCGGCCAGGTCCCCGCAGCGCTCCAGGTCCGCGCTCATCCGCAGCGAGGTCACCACGATCCGCAGATCCGTGGCCACCGGCTGCTGCCGCGCCAGCAGCGCGATCGCGCCGTTCTCCAGCTCCCGCTGCATCTCATCGATGCGGTCGTCCGCGTCGATCACGCTCTCCGCGAGCTTCAGATCCGCGTCCAGCATCGCCGTGGTGGCCCGCCCGATCGCCGAGCCCGCCAGCCGCGCCATCTCGACCAGCGTGTCGCTGATCGCGTCCAGTTCCTCGTGATAAGCGTCACGCATGACTGATTAGTCCTCCCTCGGACGACTGCCCGAGCCTAGATGAACGGGTGTACGGGTGTACGTGTCCTGCCTTGCCACACTCCGCCCGCAAGGCGGCGGATCCGACCCCGCCGAGTGAACCCGAGCTGTCACGAAGGTGAACACTCGCGGGACTGCCGACGAGCATCTTCATCCATCCCTGTGGTTCACGGTCAAGCCCCGCATAACCTGAGGATATGGACGTGAACGCGGCGGTCGCCGCAGTGGCTGCGATCGCCGGGCTCAGCACCGGCGTCATCGCCATGCTGGCCTTCCGTATCAGTGAGCGCGAGCGTACGCGCCCACCGCGCGGCGCCCACCCGGCCCCCGACGCCCCCACCCTGCCCCCCGGCGTGGACACCGTACTGTCCGTGCTGCGCTCCTCCGCCGTCGTCCTCGACGAGTCCGACGCGGTCCTCAAGGCCAGCTCCGCCGCGTACGCCCTCGGCCTGGTGCGCGGCGGCCGGCTCTCCGTCGAGCCGATGCTCGCCATGGCCCGGCAGACCCGCAGGGACGGCGAGATAAGGCAGCTCGAACTGGACCTGCCGCAGCGCGCCGGCAAGGGACTGGGCCGCCCGGACGTGCTCGCCGTCTCCGCCCGCTCCGCCCCGCTGGGCTCGCGCCTGGTGCTGCTGCTGGTCGAGGACCTCACCGAGGCCCGCCGCATCGAGGCGGTGCGCCGCGACTTCGTCGCCAACGTCAGCCACGAGCTGAAGACCCCCGCCGGGGCGCTGTCCCTGCTCTCCGAGGCCGTACGCGACGCCGCCGACGACCCCGAGGCCGTCACCCGCTTCGCCGGCCGGATGCAGCACGAGGCGACCCGGCTCACCAACCTCGTCCAGGAGCTGATCGACCTCTCCCGGGTGCAGGACGACGACCCGCTCACCCACGCCGAGCTGGTGCCCGTCGACGAACTCGTCACCGAGGCCATGGACCGCTGCCGCCAGCAGGCGGGCACCAAGTGGATCACCATGGCGTCCGGTGGTACCTCGGGGCTCGCGGTGTGGGGCAACCGTGGCAAGCTGGCCGCCGCGCTCGGCAACCTCGTCGAGAACGCGGTCAACTACAGCCCGCCGCACACCCGGGTCGCCATCGCCGGTGCCCGCAACCGGACCCGGCAGGGGGATCTGATCGAGATCTCCGTCACCGACCAGGGCATCGGCATCCCGGAGACCGACAAGGAGCGCATCTTCGAACGCTTCTACCGGGTGGACCCCGCCCGCTCCCGCGCCACCGGGGGTACGGGCCTGGGGCTCTCGATCGTCAAACACGTGGCCGCCTCGCACGGCGGGGAGGTCCTGGTGTGGAGCGCTGAAGGACAGGGCTCCACGTTCACTCTGCGGCTGCCGGAACCCGGCAGCGCACAAGAGCGCCAGCAGGCCCGTACGGCCGCCCGCGAGGGCACCGGCGGACTGTCCGGCACTCTGCACAAACCGGCCGAATTCCCCGCTCCGGCGGGCGAGAGCGAGCCGGCGGCCACCCGCACCAACGATCCTGCCCGGGAGGCACTCCCGTGACCCGAGTGCTCGTAGTAGAGGACGAGGAGTCGTTCAGCGACGCCTTGTCGTACATGCTTCGCAAGGAAGGCTTCGAGGTCGCCACGGCGGCCACGGGCCCCGATGGGCTGGACGAGTTCGAGCGCAACGGCGCCGATCTGGTCCTGCTCGACCTCATGCTGCCGGGGCTGCCCGGTACGGAGGTATGCCGCCAGTTGCGCGGCCGGTCCAATGTCCCGGTGATCATGGTCACCGCCAAGGACAGTGAGATCGACAAGGTCGTCGGCCTGGAAATAGGGGCCGACGACTACGTCACCAAGCCGTTCTCCTCCCGCGAGCTGGTGGCGCGCATCCGCGCGGTGCTGCGCCGGCGCGGGGAATCGGAGGAGGAGAGCCCGGCCGCCCTGGAGGCGGGCCCGGTCCGGATGGACGTGGACCGCCACGTGGTGACGGTGGACGGCCGCAAGGTGGATCTGCCGCTGAAGGAGTTCGACCTGCTGGCGATGCTGCTGCGCAACGCCGGCCGGGTGCTCACCCGGATGCAGCTGATCGACCGCGTCTGGGGCGCCGACTACGTCGGGGACACCAAGACGCTGGACGTCCACGTCAAGCGGCTGCGCGCGAAGATCGAGCCGGACCCGGGAGCCCCGCGCTACCTGGTGACGGTCCGCGGGCTCGGCTACAAGTTCGAGCCCTGAGCCCGCCTGGTCCGGCGGAGCGTACGTACGGCGGCGGGGCACCCTTCCGGGAAGGGTGCCCCGCCGCCGTGTGCGTGGCTGTGCTTACGGGGTGGTGACCCCGGTGCTGCCCTCGTCGCCCGCTTCGGTGCCGTCGCCGTTCGCCCCGTCCGTGGCGCCCTCGACCGTCCCTTCGGTGCCGGCGTCGGCGTCCGCGTCGGCGTCACCCTCCGCATCCGCATCCGCATCGGCGTCCGCGTCCGCGCCGGCCGGCTCCTCGTCGGCCGGGACGGCCTGCGGGGTCGGGCCCCAGTCCGCGTAGTGCGCCCAGTTGTCCGTGGCCGGCACCACGGTAGCGGCCAGCTCGATCGCTCCCGTGTCGCTCAGCAGGAAGACCAGCTGCTGCGCGTTGCCCAGCGCGATCGACGCGGCGGCCGGGTCGGCGATGAACGCGGCCGGGTTGCCCTCGCCGCCCAGCGCCACCGAGCCACGGGCCGGCACCACGACCTGGGTCTCGCCCTCGGCGGGGGTCAGTTCGACCACCACCCCCGAGCCGGGCAGCGTGATGGATTCCAGCACCTGCGGCTCGGTGCCCTCGTTGAACAGCCGCGCGCTGACCCCGGCCGGGCCGTCCGGTCCGTCGGGCAGGATCACGTTGACGTTCTGGACCTTGATGTTGTCGACCTGCGCCGACGCGTTGTCGGGCTTGATCTCCTGGGTCTCGGCCTTGAAGCCGGCCCCACAGGCGCTGAGCGCCACGACGGTGGAAAACGCGAAGACGGCGGCGACGGCGCCGCGTCGAAGGCTGCTGCTCACGGCGGCGGCATCTCCTCGGACGAGCTTCGGCGGACCAGCCAGGTCGTCCGGTCCGGTTGATCAAAATCAGCGGGGTAAGCCTACCGACCGCCCGCGCGCCGCCCTCACCCGCCCCGCCCACCGTCCGCGACCGCCCGCCGGAGTGAATCCGGTCATGATCCCGGTATGAATGTGAAGGGGGATCACGGGAGTGTTACGGGAGAATGTGCTGATCAATTCTTCGACGTACGAGACTGTGCCCGAACGCTTTCTTCCAACTGTGACAAAACGGACAGCTTTCTGGTCCTTCGCGAAGTTCTTTCCGTATCGGGGCGCATTGTTCAAGGGGCGCGAAACCCCGCTCCCACCTGCGGATACCCGCCCCAGCGCACCTCTCGCAGCATGCCGAAGGCGCGCTTGTCAACCCCCGAGATATGGCCTGACCTGCGAAAACGTCATTCAGAAGGGTGCGCAGCCGTGTTACCCTGGAAAGCCACGGAAGGGGTACCTGTCACATGACGTTCAAGGTTGGCGACACCGTGGTCTATCCCCATCACGGGGCCGCGTTGATCGAGGCTATCGAAACTCGCCAGATTAAAGGCGTAGACAAGCTCTACTTGGTTCTGAAGGTCGCCCAGGGTGACCTCGAAGTGCGCGTACCGGCCGACAATGCCGAGCTCGTCGGTGTGCGCGATGTCGTGGGACAGGAAGGTCTGGACCGGGTCTTCGAGGTGCTGCGCGCACCGTACGCCGAAGAGCCCACCAACTGGTCCCGTCGCTACAAGGCGAATCTGGAGAAGCTGGCCTCCGGAGATGTCATCAAGGTCGCCGAGGTCGTACGTGACCTGTGGCGCCGTGAGCGTGAGCGCGGACTGTCCGCCGGCGAGAAGCGCATGCTGGCCAAGGCCCGGCAGATCCTCGTCAGCGAGCTCGCGCTCGCCGAGAGCACCAACGAGGACAAGGCCGAAAGCCTGCTCGACGAGGTCCTCGCGTCCTGACCATCACCCCAGCCCGTACCCCTTGATCCGGTTCACGGTTCAAGGGTCCGCTTGCCCCAGCGCCCGAAGGCAGTCCCCCTGCCGAGCGGGCGCTGCGGCATGTGTGGCACGTACGGATCGGATCGTTCCCCAAGCGGTGTGCCGGGCCGGCGACTGACTCGACCGGATGTGTCACGGAAGGGTCCGATCGGGTCATGCCCGGCACGCTGTGGCCATACCCACTCCCACCCTGGAAACAAACCTCTCACGGTGCCAATGTCAGACATCGCCCCCGTCCCCGGCGTCCCCCACACGGCCGTCATCATCCCCGCCGCCGGGCGCGGCGTACGGCTGGGCCCCGGGATTCCCAAGGCCCTGCGGCTGCTGAACGGGGTGCCGATCCTCGTGCACGCCGTCCGCGCCATGGCCGCCGCCCGCTCCGTCGCCACCGTGATCGTGGTGGCGCCGCCCGATGGCGCCGAGGGCGTACGCGCCCTGCTCGACGAGCATCCGCCCCCGCGCCCCGTCCACATCAAGGTGGTGCCCGGCGGCGACACCCGCCAGGAGTCGGTACGGCTCGGCCTGGCCGCGCTGCCGCCCGGCGCCGATGTGGTGCTGGTGCACGACGCCGCCCGCCCGCTGGTCCCGGTGGACACCGTGGAGGCGGTCGCCGCCGCCGTACGGGCCGGGGCGCCCGCCGTGGTGCCGGCCCTGCCGGTCACCGACACCATCAAGCAGATCGCCGCCCCCGGGCGCGAGGGCGCCCCCGAGCCGGTCACCGGCACCCCGGACCGCTCGCTGCTGCGCGCCGTCCAGACCCCGCAGGGCTTCGCGCCCGACGCGCTGCTTGACGCCCACCGGCGCCTCGCCGGGTCCGGTGGCGCGGAAGGCGCCAGCGACGACGCGGGGATGGTCGAGCGGCTCGGCCTCCCGGTGGTGCTGGTGCCCGGCCACGAGGAGGCGTTCAAGGTCACCCGCCCGCTCGATCTCGTCCTCGCCGAGGCCGTGCTCGCCCGCAGAAGGATCACCGATGGCTACTGAGACCCCCACCCCCGTACCCGTACCCGTACCGGTCCCGCGGATCGGCGTCGGCACGGACGTGCACCCCTTCGAGGAGGGCCGCGAGCTGTGGTGCGCCGGGCTGCACTGGCCGGACGCCGGGGCCGGCCTGGCCGGCGACTCGGACGGCGACGTGGCCGCGCACGCCGCCTGCGACGCGCTGTTCTCCGCCGCCGGCGTCGGCGACCTCGGCGCGCACTTCGGCACCGGGCGTCCCGAGTGGGCCGGGGCCTCCGGGGCGCGGCTGCTGGGCGAGGCGGCCCGGATCGTCCGCGCCGAGGGCTTCACCATCGGCAATGTGGCGGTCCAGGTGATCGGGGTACGGCCCAAGATCGGCACCCGGCGCGCGGCGGCCCAGCGCGCGCTGTCCGACGCCATCGGCGCGCCGGTGTCGGTGTCCGGGACCACCACGGACGGGCTCGGCCTCACCGGGCGCGGCGAGGGCCTGGCGGCGATCGCCACGGCCCTGCTCTTCGCCCGCTGATCCGCTCCGCCGGGCCCGGCCGGGACTACGGTGGCAGGGCGCACTGTTTCGCCCCAGCTACCAACTCCCGCAACAGGCAAAGGAGCCAGCGTGTCCGCGGAACTCTCCGACAAGCTCAAGGAAATCCTCGACGGCCCGGTCTTCGTCACCATCGCCACCATCCAGCCCGACGGCAGCCCCCAGTTGTCGCCGGTGTGGGTCAGCCGCGACGGTGACGACGTGCTGATCTCCACCACCGTCGGCCGGCAGAAGGAGAAGAACCTCAGCCGCGACCCCCGGGTCACCGTCCAGGTGCAGCCGTTCGACAACCCGTACACGTACGCGGAGATCCGTGGCACCGCCACCCTCAGCACCGAGGGCGGCCAGGAGCTGATCAACGAGCTGTCCCTGAAGTACACCGGCAAGCCCTACGCCGAGTTCAACCCCGCCTCGGCCGACGACGCCGAGCGGGTCGTGGTCCGCGTCACCGCGCGCAAGGTCGTCGGCCGGGTCTGAGCCCGCGATGACCTGACCCGGTAACGATCCCCCTCGCCCCGCGCCAACCGGCGCGGGGCGTGCCGGGTGCCCACTACTCTGGACGCGTGACTCTTCGCCTGTACGACACCGACGCCCGGCAGATCCGTGATTTCACCCCGCTCGTCCCCGGGTGCGTCTCGATCTACCTGTGTGGCGCCACCGTGCAGGCCGCACCGCACATCGGGCACATCCGCTCGGGCCTCAACTTCGACATCATGCGCCGCTGGTTCGCCTACCGCGGCTATGACGTCACGTTCATCCGCAATGTGACGGACATCGACGACAAGATCATCGCCAAGAGCGCCGAGTCGGGCGTGCCGTGGTGGGCGATCGGCTACGCCAACGAGCGGGCGTTCAACGACGCGTACGACGCGCTGGGCTGCCTGCCGCCCACCTACGAGCCGCGCGCCACCGGCCACATCCCGGAGATGACCGAGATGATGCGGGTGCTGATCGGCAAGGGTCACGCCTACGCGGCGGACGGCAACGTCTACTTCGACGTGCGCAGCTTCCCGGGCTATCTCGGGCTCTCCAACCAGGACCTCGACCAGCTGCTCCAGCCCTCCGGCGAGGGCGAGACCGGCAAGCGCGACCCGCGCGACTTCGCGATGTGGAAGGCCGCCAAGCCCGGCGAGCCCAGCTGGGAGAGCCCGTGGGGCCCCGGCCGCCCCGGCTGGCACCTGGAGTGCTCGGCGATGGCGCACAAGTACCTCGGCGCCGCCTTCGACATCCACGGCGGCGGCATCGATCTGGTCTTCCCGCACCACGAGAACGAGATCGCCCAGTCCCAGGCGTACGGCGACGCGTTCGCCGCGTACTGGGCGCACAACGCCTGGGTGACGATGAGCGGCGAGAAGATGAGCAAGTCGCTCGGCAACTCGGTGCTCGCCTCGGAGATGATCAAGCGCTGGCGGCCCATCGTGCTGCGCTACTACCTGGGCACCCCGCACTACCGCTCGACCATCGAGTACAGCGAGGGCGCGCTGGCGGAGGCGGACGCCGCGTTCTCCCGGATCGAGGGCTTCCTGCACCGGGCGGGCGAGCAGCTCGGCGAGATCGCCCCGGCCGCCGCCGTACCGCAGGAGTTCGCCGCCGCGCTGGACGAGGACCTGGGCGTACCGCAGGCCATGGCCGCCGTGCACACCACGGTGCGGCAGGGCAACGCGGCGCTGGCCGAGGGGGACAAGGAGTCGGTGGCTTCGCTGGCCGGGCAGGTCCGTGCGATGCTGGGTGTGCTGGGCATGGATCCGCTGGATTCCGGGTGGCACGGCGGCGGCGACCGGGGCGAGGAGCTGACCGGCATCGTCGACTCGCTGGTGCGGCTGGTCCTCGCGCAGCGCACGGCGGCCCGCGAACGCAAGGACTACGGCACCGCCGACGCGATCCGCGACGAGCTGACCGCCGCAGGTCTGGTCATCGAGGACACCCCCAACGGACCCCGGTGGGAGCTGGGCTGAGCGCGCCCGGCCGACACCGTCCATCACGCAGTATTTGAGGAACGTAACCCATGGCAGGCAATCCCAACCGCCGCACGTCCAACAAGAAGGGCGCCCAGGTCGGCAGCGGCGGCCAGCGCCGCCGCGCGCTGAAGGGCAAGGGCCCCACCCCGCCCGCCGAGATGCGCAAGGGGCACGCCAAGCAGCGGGCCGCCGCGCTCAAGGCCCGCAAGCAGTCGAACAAGCCGGCCCAGGCCCGGCGCCGGCCCTCCTCCGAGATGGTGGTGGGCCGTAACCCGGTGCTGGAGGCGCTGGTCGGCGGGGTGCCCGCCACCACGCTGTACGTGCAGCAGTTCATCGACAGCGACGACCGGGTCACCGAGGCGGTCAAGGTCGCCATGGAGCGCGGCGGCATCCATCTGCTGGAGGCGCCGCGCGCCGAGCTGGACCGGATGACGAACGGGCTCAACCACCAGGGCATGGTGCTCCAGGTGCCGGCGTACGAGTACGCGCACCCGGACGATCTGCCGGCCGGCGCGTACGACAAGCACGAGCGTCCGCTGATCGTGGCGCTGGACGGGGTGACCGACCCCCGTAACCTGGGCGCGGTGGTGCGTTCGGTGACGGCGTTCGGCGGGCACGGTGTGGTGGTGCCGGAGCGGCGCGCGGCCGGGATGAGCGCCGGGGCGTGGAAGACGTCGGCGGGTACGGCGGCGCGTACGCCGGTGGCCCGCGCCACCAATCTGACCCGGGCGCTCCAGGCGTACCAGAAGGCCGGCATCCAGGTCGTCGGCCTCGCGGCGGACGGCGAGGCGGAGCTGGCCGATCTCGATGTGCTGGACGGCCCGGTGGTGATCGTCATCGGCAGCGAGGGCAAGGGCATGTCGCGGCTGGTGAGCGAGGTGTGCGACGTACGGGTGCGGATTCCGATGCCGGGCACCGCGGAGTCGCTGAACGCCGGTGTGGCGGCGGGGATCGTGCTGTACGAGGCGGCCCGCGCGCGGAGCTGAGGCTCTGCCGGTGCCGCCCATCGCCGGTGGTCCGAGGGGTACTTGGCGGTCGCTTGACGGGTCGCGGACACTTCGTCGCGTCAAGGCAGTGTCTTAAACCTCTGTCACTCGGTTAGATGAGTGTGGACACCAGAACACACCGCCCACCCGCTGGGGGGACGCCGCGCGGTTTCTTCGAGGACGAGCAGCCGTTGCTCTCCACGGTGAAGGTGCCGTGCGATCCCGCTCAAGTCATCGTGAACCACGCGAGTTTCCGGGTGGAGCTCGCCGCCTCGCCCCCGCTGTCGGGGCGCCGCCCCGTTGTCCTGGCCGGAGCGGGCGGCGCCGGGGGGGCGGGCATGAGTTCGCTGCTGGCGAGCGCTGTCCGTACCCCCGCCCCGCGCCGGCAGCTCGCACCGGAGCCGGACGGGGTGGCCACCCAGGTGCTGCCCCGGCTCGATCCGGCGGTGCTGGGCGCGGTGCCGGTGCCGCGGCGCGGCGCCGAGGAGACCCAGCTGCTGTCGCCGATCATCGACGCCGAACCCCGGGCGTTCGGTGCCGGCGGCCCGGCGGCGGACGACAAGCCGGTCACGGTCGGGCGGGCGGCGGACGGCCGGCAGGCGTACAAGCCCGACCGCCGGCTCGACCTCGGCGTGGTGCTGCTGCCGCTGCGCTTCCTGCTCGGCTTCATCACCATCTCGGCCGGGATGACCAAGATCACCGACCCGGTGTACTTCGACGGCGGCGAACGCGGCTCGATGGTCACCTGGCTCGGCTCGCTGGAGCCGTGGGCGGTGGCCGCGCCGCTGCACGGCTGGGCGCTCAACCACCCGGTGGCCGCCGGCCTCACCGTCGCCTTCATCCAGATCATGGTCGGGGTCCTGACCATCTTCGGCCTGTGGCAGCGGTGCGCCGCCGCCTTCGGCGCGGCGCTGTCGCTGGCGCTGCTGGTGACCGTGGCCTGGCGCAGCGGCCCCGTGTACGACACCCCCGACATCATCCTGCTCGCCGCCTGGAGCCCGCTGATCATCGCGGGCGCCCCCGTGTACTCGCTGGACGCGCGGCTGGCGGGCGAGGCGTGGCGCACGCTGGGGCCGCGCGCCCCGCTGAGCGAGCTGCGCCGCCGGGTGCTGCGGCGCGGGGCGGTGCTGGCCACCGTGCTGGTCGGCCTGGCGCTGCTGATCGGCTCGATGCTGGGCGGTGCGGTGCGGTCCTCGCAGATCGCGCGGCTGCCCGAGCCGGGCCAGCCGCCGCGCAACCATCTGCCGGGCCAGGTGCTGGACATCGAGGAGGAGGCCGAGGAGGCGGACGAGGAGACCGCCGCCGGGGAGCCGGAGGAGAGCGCGGGCAGCAGCGGGGACGACGAGGCGGCGCCCGGGCAGCCGGGCGAGGACGAGGCCGCGGCGGGCGAGTCCGCCGAGCAGCAGGGGCTGACGGTGGAGGACCAGCCGCCGCGCAGCGAGCAGACGGTCCCCGCCCCGCAGTCCCCGGCGGCCCCGCCGGCCGCCCCGCCCGCCCAGAACAGCACCCCCGAGCAGATGCCGTCCCCGGGTGGCGACGGCGGTGAACCCTCGGCGGAGAGCGACAGCCCTCCCGCCGATGAGGGGGGTGATGGCAATCGCAGCAGCCTGGATCCGATCGGAGGGCTGCTCGGTTAGGTGGCGTACTCGGCAGCGGCGGCTGACCTCGCCCGGCCCCACCCCCACCCCCTCCCCGGCCCCTGCCGCGCGTTCCCCCCACGCGCGGCGGGGGCCGGGGCCGTATGGGGCGGGGGGTGGTGTGCCGGTCGGTGGTGTGCCGGTCCGGCGACTTGCCGGACCGGCAACGTTCCTTGGGACGGGTCGCCGGACGGCGGAGCATGGCCGGTGACAGACGGCGCCGACCACAGGGAGCAGCAGCCATGTCCGAGCAGCCCATTCATCGCACCGTCGAGGTGCCCGGTGGCCGGATTCACTGTGTGGAGCAGGGCAGTGGACCGCTGGTGTTGCTGGTGCACGGCTTTCCCGAGTCCTGGTACTCCTGGCGCCACCAGCTGCCCGCGCTGGCCGCGGCCGGGTATCGGGCGGTCGCCATCGATGTACGGGGCTACGGCCGGTCCGGCAAGCCGGCGGCGGTGGACGCGTACCGCATGCTGGCCCATGTCGCCGACAACACCGGGGTGGTGGCGGCGCTGGGCGAGCGCACCGCCGTCATCGTCGGCCACGACTGGGGCTCGGCGATCGCCGCCCACTCGGCGCTGCTGCGGCCCGACGTGTTCACGGCGGTGGGCCTGCTGAGCGTGCCCTACAGCCCGCGCGGCGGGACCCGGCCGAGCGACGCGTTCGCGGCGATGGGCGGCGAGGAGGAGTTCTACGTCAGCTACTTCCAGCGTCCTGGGCGCGCCGAGGCGGAGATCGAGCCCGATGTGCGGGGCTGGCTGGCGGGTTGCTACGCCGGGATGACCGGGGCGGAGAACGACGGCGCCCTGTTCTTCGTACCGCCCGGCGCGCGGATGGCGGACCGGTTCCCGGCCGGGCCGCGCCCGGCGTGGCTGAGCGAGGCCGATCTCGACTTCTACGCCGGCGAGTTCGAGCGCACCGGGGTCACCGGTGGGCTCAACCGGTACCGGAACATGGACCGTGACTGGGAGGATCTGGCGGCCTGGCACGGCGCACCACTCCGGCAGCCGTCGCTGTTCATCGCCGGCGCCCAGGACATCTCCACCCGGTGGCTGGCCGACGCCATCGACGCCTTCCCCACCACGCTGCCCGGGCTGGTCTCCTCCCATCTGCTGCCGGCCACCGGCCACTGGGTCCAGCAGGAACGCCCGGCGGAAGTCAACGGTTTGCTGGTGAACTGGCTGCACGGACTACGGCCGGCGGGCTAGCCGCCCGCCCCGCCCCCGCCCCCGGCGCCGCGCGCCGTTCGGCCGGCTGGGCGTGGCGGGACCGTCCGGGGAGGTGCGTGCGCGCGGGCTGCGCACGGTGCGGTCGGCCGACCGCACCCGGCGCGTTCTGTCCGTGGGAGGGGCTGCCGCTGGTCGCGCGTCGTTCGGCCGGTTGGCCGGTTGGCCGGCCGGCCCCGGTCGCTTACGCGCTGGGGCGCGGCGGGTTCAGTCGGCCGTGTAGGCCGCCAGTTGTTCCTGGGAGCCGGGGAGTCCGCAGGAGGCCACCATGAGGCCGAAGTTGGCGAAGTGGGCATCGCCGATCAGCCAGCACCCAGGGGTGCCGGCCAGCAGACGGACCAGTTGGCGCTGTCGGGCGGTCAGTTCGCCGAAGGGTGTGCCCGGGGGTATCGGCCCGTCCGGGAAGGCCACGGTCAGGGCGGCGTTCAGGACGGCGAGCGCCGGTGGCCCGGACAGCTTCGGCAGTTGCTCCAGCAGGCCGGCGAACGTGGCGGCGTCCGCCTCGGGGTCGGCGAGCGCGCGCAGCGACTGGGCGGCGCAGCCGCGCAGATCGCCGTCGAGGAAGGGGATGTCGCGGATCGGGCCGCCGTCCCTGGCCAGCCAGGACCGCAGCTCGCCGATGGCCCGGCCCCCGGCGGCCGGTCCGCGCAGCCGGGCCAGCGCCGTGGCGGCGCCCCAGCGCACCACGTCCCGGGGGTCCGCGAGCGCGGACTCCAACACCGGCGCCGCGTCGCGGGCGCCGAGCAGGCCCAGGGCCACCAGGGCGATGGCGGCCGTGGCGGCGTCCTGGTCGGTGCGCGCCACGTGCAGCAGCACCGGAACGGACTCCGCCGCGTCCTCGGGAAACCAGGCGAGCAGATACCCGGCGGCCCGCCGCAGATCCGGCTCACCGGCGCCGTCCGCGCCCCGCACACCAGCACCACCCCCGGCACCGGCACCGGCACCCGCGCGGGCCGAGGTGTTGTCCTCCGGGTCGGCCTTGTCCGCCGTAACGGCGCCGGCGTCCTCACGCGCGTCGGTGTCGCTCTGCGCACCGGCCCCAGCACTCGTACGGGTTTCGCTGCTGTCCTTCGGGTCGGGGTTGTCTGCCGTAACGGCGCCGGCGTCCTCACGCGCGTCGGTGTCGCTCCTTGCGCCGGTACCGGCACTTGTGCGGGCCTTGGTGTTGTCCTCCGGGTCGGACCCGGCACCGGCCTTCGCGTGGTCTCCGGCAACAGCTCTTGCATCCCCGTCCGGACCCGCACCCGCACCCGCGCGGTCGGCTTGGGCTTCTGCCAGCAGGGTGCGGATGGCCGGCAGGCCGGCTCGGACCGCTTCGTAGACCATCAACTCTGTGTGGGCGCCCAGGCGGTTGAGGTCGGCCGCCTCCAGCGACTCCTCGTAGAGGTACCGGACGGGCTCGTCCTCGTCGCCGGCGTCGGCGCCGTCCGGTACGAAGTCCCGGGCAGCCGCCGCCAACTCCGCTCCGCCCCGGGCCGCCTCGCGCAGCTCGGCGACGGGGAAGCCATCAGGGACGTACGGGTCGTCGTAGCCGATGGCCAGCGCCGCCAGCAGCCACAGCACGTCGGCACGCTCCGGCGTACCGGGGTCGGCGGCCAGCTCCAGCAGGAAGGGCACAGCGGTCGCGCTGGCCTCGTACCGCGTGCCCTGGTGGAAGATGTTGCCGTACAGCGCGTCGAGGGCCGCCGCCCGGTCTGCCGGGTCGGTGGCGGTCAGCGCCCTCAGCTGCCCCGGCACATCCCCGGCGTACCCGTACGCGTGCGTGAGCCGGCTCCAGCCGGCCGTGTCCAGTCGCTCCAGCATGGCGGCAAGCCTGCCAGCCGGGTCTGACAATCCGGTCCGGCAGTCCGGTCCGGCAATCAGCGTTCGCGCGCGTCCAGTTCGCGGGCGGCCTCGCGCAGGTCCTTCACGGTGTCGATGGCCCGCCAGAACGTGCCCTGCGGCAGGTCGAAGCCGGCCAGCCGGCGGGCGCGGGCCAGCCGGGGGAAGGTCATCCGCTCGTGGTCGCCCCGGTCGGGCAGCAGCGCGGTGAACTCGGGGGCGAAGACGTAGATGCCCGCGTTGACCAGGTACGGGGAGGGCGGGGCCTCGATGAAGTCCAGTACGTGCCCGAACTCGTCGGTCTCCACCACCCCCCACGGGATGCGTGGCCGGGCCAGCGCCAGTGTCGCCGTGGCGTCCCGCTCGGCGTGGAAGGCGGCCATGTCGCGCAGCGAGAAGCTGGTCCAGATGTCGCCGTTCGTCGCGTACCACGCCTCGCCGGGGCGGGGGAGCGCGGCTGCCGCGTACTTCAGTCCGCCGCCGCGGCCCAGCGGCTCGGTCTCCACGACGGTGGAGACCCGCAGCGGCAGTTCGGCCTTCTCCAGCCATTCCTGGAGGACTTCGGCGAGATGTCCGCAGGAGATCACGGCGTCGGTGACGCCCTCGGCGGCGAGCCAGCGCAGCTGGTGCCCGATGATCGGGGTCCCCGTGCCGGGGATCTCCACCATCGCCTTGGGCCGGTCATCGGTATAGGGCCGCAGCCGGGAACCCTGGCCGCCGGCCAGGACCACCGCCTGCGTGGGCTGCGGGGCAACAGTCATGTCCCGCAGCCTACGGGATGCCTCTCTCGGCGTTCGGGGTGTCCTCAGCCGAACTCCATGACGCCGGTGGCGAAGGAGGTGTCGCACACCGGGCGGGCGTGCTCCTGGGCGCGCAGCGCGCTGCCGTACTTCTCGACGGCGGCCCGGCCCAGTGCCCGTGCGATGTCCATGCAGTGCCCGGCGAGGGACGGCTGCCGGTCGACGGCCTCCTGGAGCGCGGTGAGCGCGACGCCCGGGTCCTCCTTGCGGAGGGTGGCGATGAGGTGTTCCTGGAGGATCGCCTCGGGGGCGGACGCGTCCGTGTCCCGGGTGGTGGCGCCGGTCTTGGCGTCGGCCTCGGCGGAGGCGGGCAGCAGCAGTGCCTCGGACGGGGTGGACGCCCAGGGCACCTGGCTGATGGCCAGGGTTCCGGAGAGCACCAGGACAACGGGAAGGACGATGGCGAGACTTCTGCCGATGCGGCGTACAGCCAGATTCACTGGTGGTGTCTTCCTCGCGAGACGACGGATGGATTGGACGGGCTCAGCGATCGTAGCGAGGAGTAGCGGTTTGATGGCAGCTGGTCACTCTCAAGAGTGACCGTGTTTTGCTGTTTTCGAATTCCCCATTGACGCGCGAAGGGCCGCGCATTCCGTACGGGGTACGGAATGCGCGGCCCCATGGCCACGAAAGGGGGGAGTATTACGTGAGGCGCGCCCCGGAGCTGACCGCGAAGACGTGGGTCTCACCCGCGCGGGGGACCACGTGCAGCTTGGCGCCCTTCTCCGGAATCTCCCGGCCGCCGACCCGGATCACCAGGTCCTTGGTCTCGCCGCCGACCTCGGCGGTGCCGTACACGTAACCGTCGGCGCCCAGCTCCTCGACGACGTTGACGGTGACGGCCAGGCCGGCCGCCTTGCCGGCGTCCGCCTTCTCCAGGGTGCCGCCCTCGCCGTTGACGATGTCGAAGTGCTCGGGGCGGCAGCCGACGACCACGCGGGTGTCGCCCTGCTTCTGCGCCTCGGTGAGCGCGGCGCGCTCCACCGGGACGACGCTGTTGCCGAACTTGACGCCGCCGTCGGTGATCGGCACCTCGATCAGGTTCATGGCGGGGGAGCCGATGAAGCCCGCGACGAAGAGGTTGGCCGGCTTGTCGTACATGTTGCGCGGCGAGTCGACCTGCTGGAGCAGCCCGTCCTTGAGGACCGCGACCCGGTCGCCCATGGTGAGGGCCTCGACCTGGTCGTGGGTGACGTACACCGTGGTGACGCCCAGCCGGCGCTGGAGGCTGGCGATCTGGGTACGGGTCTGGACGCGGAGCTTGGCGTCGAGGTTCGACAGCGGCTCGTCCATGAGGAAGACCTGCGGCTCACGCACGATGGCGCGGCCCATCGCGACGCGCTGGCGCTGACCACCGGAGAGCGCCTTGGGCTTGCGCTCCAGGTACTCGGTGAGGTCGAGGATCTTGGCGGCTTCCTCGACCTTGGTGCGGATGTCGGTCTTGTTGACGCCGGCGATCTTGAGCGCGAAGCCCATGTTCTGCGCGACGGTCATGTGCGGGTACAGCGCGTAGTTCTGGAACACCATGGCGATGTCCCGGTCCTTCGGCGGCAGGTGGGTGACGTCGCGGTCGCCGATGCGGATCGCGCCGCCGTTGACGTCCTCCAGGCCGGCCAGCATCCGCAGGGAGGTGGACTTGCCACAGCCGGACGGGCCGACGAGGACGAGGAACTCGCCGTCCGCGATCTCGATGTCCAGCGCGTCGACGGCGGGCTTCTCCCCGCCCGGATAAATCCGGGTCGCCTTGTCGTACGTAACCGAAGCCATGTTCTGTTCTCTCCTTCTACCGGCAGGAACGTGCCGGACGATCCGAGTAGGAAGGCGCCACGTCCACCGTCCCTGGTGAACGCATGGCGAACCTAACGCGAAGGGGCCGCCTTTGTCACGGCTCCGGTGCGAAAAACTGCGTGGTGGCGTCCGGACAATGTGCTGATCAGAGGAGTGGCGGTCGGCATCAGAAGAAGATGGCGGCCAGCAGAAAGCCCGGACAGACGATGAGCAGGACGGTGCCCCCGGCGAAGGCCAGCGGCGGGCACAGCAGCAGCACCGGCACGGCCCAGTACGGGAAGGTGTAGCGGTACAGGCCGTTCCGCGAGCCGGGGGCCAGCCACAGCGTCCGCTCGGCGAGCGGACGTACCTGGCTGTCGGCGGCGTCGCGCCGGTACGTCCACTGCCTGCCCCTGGCGTCGGTGTATCCGTAGACATGACCCCACTGGCTGCCCTTGTGGCCGCTCGGCGGCTCGGTGCGCAGATAGCGGGCCCGCACCCGGCCGCCGCCGCGCCGGACGACGCAGTACAGCGGGTGGAATGTGAGCCAGGCGCCCGCGCCGCTGATGCCGGTGATGGTGCCGGCCATGATGATCGCGAAGAAGCCCATCATGGCCAGGTCGGCCGCGCCGAGCAGGATCAGCAGCAGGGCGTAGACCCCGTAGGAGGCGAAACCGATGCCCCAGGCGAGGTTTTCCTTGCTGTGGCGGTCGCGCAGCCGTACCCGCTCCCCGGGACCGAGCGGCGGTGCGGCGTGCGGCGCTGCGCGCGGTACGGGGGCCGGGGGCGGCTCGGGGGCCGGCTTCGGGGCCGGCTCGGGGGCCGGCTCCCGCTGGGGGCGGGGGGTGATCGGGCGGTTTTCCTCCATCAGCCGTACGGCGTCGGCCGCGCAGACCGCTATCCGCCGCTTGGCGCCGCCCGGCGGCTTCCACTTGATCTTGCGGGTGGCGCGCCCGTGCCGGGGGTCGAAGTAGCACAGCGGCAGCCGGTGCGGCAGCGGATCGCCTGCGGTCCGGGCGTCGAGGGAGGCGAGCGCGTGCAGGGCGTCGTCCACGGCGCGCGCGGCGCGCTGCGGATCGCTGTCGGCGGTCCTGCTCGCGGTGTCGTACGCGTCCAGCGCCGCGATGAAGTCGTTCTTCATCGCCTGCGTGGCGCCGGGCTGTCCGGGGGAGAACGGGTGCCGGCCGAGGAGTTCGCCGAGCGTGATGATGTCCTCGGCGAGCCTGGCTCTCTCCTCGGCCGCCTCCTCTTCCGCGCGTCTGCCACTGCCGTCGGTCATGCGGCCATTCTTCCCGGGATTACTCCAAATTGTTTGCCCCGGTGACGAGTTCGTTGCCGAATCCGACCCGCAGATAGCTGTCGGGGTCACGCGGGATGGCCGGGCCCAGGGCGACGGTGACCGGCCCCTCGGTCAGCACCGGCCCGTCCAGCGCGGGCACGTCGCGGGCGAGCGCCGCCCAGTCCAGCCACAGCCCGGCCACCGGGGTGCCGCTGGGCGGCAGCGGCAGGTCCCCGTTCTCGGCGGCGGCGATGGCGCGCCGCTCCTGCGCCTCCGCCGCCGGGCCGCCGCGCCGGCGCAGGGCGAAGACGCGGTCCAGGAGCGGGAGCGCGCCGAGCATGTCCCAGCCGTGCTCGGCGAGGACGTCGTCGATGTCCGCCATCACCGCGCCGACCCATTCGTCCTTGCCGAGCATGAGTTCGCGGACGGTGGCGTCGTACGCCGGGTCGGTGGCGCGGACGTACGGCAGCAGGTCGACGCCGCCCACGACGGTGCCGTGCCGGACGATCCACAGCCGCAGGCAGGCGCCGTACCACAGGAGGAGGTACGGGTCGAGGTGGTCGGTCTCCTCGAACGCCTGCCGGGCGGCGGTCAGGGTCCCGGCGGCGTAGATGTCGCCCTTGCGGGCGCCGCCGGGACCGACCGAGAACTCCAGGAGGTAGCAGCTGGGCTGAGTCATGGTCACACTCCGTACGTTTCGATCCCTCGCCTCGTCTCGAACATATGTTCGCACAAGGTGGGGTGAAACGACGGGACCGCACCGCACCGCGCTACTGGAAACGGTCCGCGTGGTGCGCCACCCACTCCTCGTACCGGTACGCCTCCCGGCCGCCCAGCAGCGCCGCCTCCGCCGGCGCCACCTCCGCCACCCGGCCCACGGCGGCGGCCAGCGAATCCAGCATGAACGAGGCCGCCTCGGCGGGCATGCCCCCGCTCAGCCGGCCCAGCGCCTCCTCCCGCCCCAGCTCCTCGAACCGCACCGGCCGCCCCGTCACCCGGGCGATGACCGCCGCCCGCTCGCGCGGCGTCAGCGACTGCGGCCCGGTCAGCCGGTACGCGGTGCCCGGACGCCCGCCGCGCAGCGCGTGCACGGCCACCGCCGCGATGTCCCGCTCGTCGACCGGCGCGAACGCCGAATCCCCGTACGGCGCCCGCACCACGCCCTCGGCGGCCACCTCCGGGCCCCAGGCCAGATCGTTCGCCATGAACGCGAAGGGCCGCACGAACGACCACGGCAGCCCGGAGCCGATCACCGCCGCCTCGCACTCCTCGTGCACCTTCCCGATCCAGCCCCGGGCGGGCGGCACGGCGGCCCCCGAGGAGAGCATCACCACATGCCGGACGGACCCGGCCCGTACCGCCGCGGCGAGGACGGGCGCGAGCCGCCCGAACACCGGGAACAGAAACACCCGCTCCACGCCGCGCAGCGCGGCGGGCAGGCTGTCCGGGTCGGTGAAGTCGCCGCGTACGGCCTCCACCCCGTCCGGCAGCGCGGGATGCGCGGGGTCCCGGGTGAGGACGCGGACCCGCTCGCCCGCCGCGAGCAGCCGGCGGGCGACATTGCGGCCGACGTTTCCGGTGGCTCCGGTGACAAGGATCATGATGCTGTGCTCCTGACGCGGGGCTGAGCCCCGATGGTGAGAAAGACGGTGACGGCGGCGAGCGCGAGCAGCCCCGCCCCGAGGAGGGCGGCGCTCGCGTAGCCGTGGACGGCGGCCCGGGCCGCCAGCTCGGCGGTGCCGGGGTGGGCGGCGCGGTGGTAACCGGCCGAGGCGGACGCGGCGTACGACCCGAGCAGCGCCACCCCGACCGAGGACCCCACCTGCATGGAGGTCATGACGGTCGCGCCGGCGACCCCGGCGTCCGGCCCCATGTCCAAGGTGGCGGTGCTGTTGGCGGGCACCAGCACCCAGGCGTTGCCCAGGCCCAGCAGTACGACGGCGGGCAGCACGTGGGTGACGTACCCGCTGCCGGTGGTCAGCTGCCCGAGCAGCGTCAGGCCGCCGGCGGTGGCGAGCAGCCCGGTGGTCAGCAGGCCCCGCACCGGGGCCTGCTCGACCAGCCGGCGGGCCAGCCGGACGCCGAGCACGATCGCCGCCGTGTACGGGAGGAAGGCGGCGCCGGCGCGCAGCGGCCCGTACTCCAGGACGTTCTGGAGGTAGAAGGTCAGCAGGAAGAACGCGGCGAAGTTGCCGATCGCCATGAACAGCACGGCGAGGTACGCGCCGCCGCGCCGCCGGTGCCAGGGGATGCGCGGCGGCAGCAGGGGGTGGGTGGCGCGCAGTTGATGGAGGACGAAGGCGACGAGGAGGGCGGCCCCCGTGGCGCCGGCCGGGAGGGAGGAGTGGGTGAGCGCGAGGACGAGCGCCATGAGTCCGCCGCTCACCAGCACGGCGCCGGTGACATCCAGTGGGCGGCGCGGCGGCGCGCTGCCGTCCCGCACCGTGTACGCGATACCGGCCGCCGAGGCCGCCGCGATGGGCACGGCGACCAGCAGGCTCCAGCGCCAGCCGGCCCAGTCGGTGAGCGCGCCGCCGAGGATCAGCCCGACGCCGGAACTGCTGCCCATCACCGTGCCGTAGATCCCGAACGCCTTGGCCCGTTCGCCGGGCGCGGTGAAGGTGGTGCCGAGGAGGGCGAGGACGGCGGGGGTGAAGAGCGCGCCGAAGACGCCCTGGGCGGCGCGGGAGGCGAGGATCATCGGCGCGTTGACGGCGAGACCGCCCAGCAGGGAGGCGGCGGCGAACCCGCCGAGGCCGATCAGCAGGGCGCGTCTGCGCCCGAGGAGATCGCCGAGCCGGCCGCCGAGGAGCAGCAGGCCGCCGTAGGCGAGGGCGAAGACGGTGATGACCCACTGGCGTTCGGTGTCGGTGAGGTCGAGGGAGCGCTGCACGGTGGGCAGCGAGATGTTCATGATCGTCGCGTCGGCCGCGATCATCAGCTGGCCGGCGGCGACGGCGATCAGGGCCCACCAGCGGCGGGTGGTGGTGGGGGCGGTGCTGGTGGGGTGGGTGGGTGGCGCACGCATGGTGGCTTCGGCTCCTCGCGGAAAGGGCAACGGTGAATAATGGGCCACGGCAACGTTGGCTGAACCAACGATTGCGGGCGGGTTCACCGTAGCACTCATCATTGGCCAGGCCAACGAATGAGGGATGGGCGGTAAAGTCCCCCCATGGACACCAGCACCGGCCCCGGCACCACCGGCATGAAGCCCCCCGCCCGGTTGCGCGCCACGCCCAGCTGGCTCATCACCCAGACCGCCACCCGCGTCCACCACCTCGTACGGGACGCCCGGGCCGCCACCGGCGGCCGACGCTACGAATTCCCGCTGCTCGCCGCCCTGGAAGAACGCGGCGCCGTCAGCCAGGCACAGCTCGCCCGCTGCTCCGGGATCGACACCAGCTACGTGGTCGAGACCATCAACGACCTCGCCGCCGCCGGCCTCGTGGACCGCACCCCCGACCCCGCCGACCGCCGCCGCAACGTCATCACCCTCACCGAGGCCGGCCGCCGCCGCCTCGAAACCGTCGCCGAGGACATCGCCGCGATGCAGGACACCCTCCTGGCCCCCCTCACCCCCACCGAACGCGCCCAGCTCACCCACCTGATGGCCAAAGTCCTCGACCACCAGCTCGCGACCGAACGGACCGCCACCAAGTGACCGTCCGCCGCCGCTTTTTCCCGCTGCCGTAGCGGCGGAAAACCCCTGGCGCGCCGGTCGGACGTGGCCGCACCATCGCCGGATGGACCACAACGACGATGAGGTGGGCGCCGATCCGAGCCGCCTCGCCGACAACGCCATCGCCTGGGCCGAGAGTCACCTCGGTTCCACCGACTACCGCACGCGCTGCCTCGCCTTCGTCGAGGACGCCTACGAACGCGCCAACCACCTCGAACTCTTCGGCGGCGACACCGCCCACGAGTCCGCCACGCTGTACGAGGCCACCACCCGTACCGGCCCGCCGCCGCGCGGCGCGTTCGTCTTCTACGACAGCGTCGGCGAACTCTTCGGCACCCGCCGCAACTGGGGCCACGTCGGCATCGCCCTCGGCGACGGCCGCGTCATCCACGCCTGGGACCGCGTCCGCACCGACCCCGCCGACCAGGTGGAGACGCTCACCCCGCCCCCCGGCTGGGACCCCCCGCGCCGGGCCGGCTGGGCACCGGCGGCCCGCTTCCTGCGCGGCGCCCGCCCCAAGACCTGGACCACCGACGCCCCGGCCGCCGCCCTCGACGACCAGAACGCCCGCTTCACCCCCGGAAACTGAACCGGGGCGGCAGCCGGCCGGGGCCGACTGCCGCCCCGCATGGGGTCAGTCTCCGTACAGGTCGGGTCAGGTCAGTTCAGCGCGGCCGGCGGCGGGGTCCCGTAGAAGGTGATCGGCGACCAGCCACGGGAAGCGGCAAAGGCATTGAGCGTGTTGGCGATCTCCAGCGCCGTGATGTTCTCCGGTGCCTCGCTGATCGCGACACTGAAGGTGATGTACAGCGAACCCTCCCCATTGGAGTGCTGGACACCCCCGCTGAACGTCGTCCCCGGGTTGAACGCCGCTGCCGCCACCTGCGCCTCCGCCTCCGCCGCCGGCCCGTCAGCCATCCCCGTCCCCTGCCCCTCCGCCGCTTCCGCGGCCTGCGCCGCCTGCGCCACCCCAGCGGTGCCGAGCACCGCCCCCGCCGCCGCCGTTCCCGAGTACCCGATCAGCGAACGCCTGGAAATCCTGGACACATCACTCTCCCTGATCTCTGGTCGTGCCTGTCGTGCAACGAAACTTCGGTGAGATCATATGCACAATGTGACGAACCTATGCCCCTCCGTGCACATCGTCTTCCGGCCCGCAGCCCTGACCTGGCTCAGGCAGAGCACCGCACTTTTGACCAGACCCTGCCCTCGCGAGCACAGGTTCCTGCTTCACCGCCCACAGCCACCCGCGAGGCCCTCAAGGAACCCCACGACTGGGCTTACACGAGCTCCACAGGCCTTACGGCCGACGGTCCATCGGTCCGTCCAGCAGGTTCAGGCAGACGGCCCGACATTCGCCGCGCGGATCACACCCGGCATCCGTTTCCCCGGCGGCAGAGCCTCGGCCATCGCCCCGTACAGCCGCAGCCCTTCCTGTCGCAGATTCCGTGCCGCGTTGACATCCCGGTCGTGCGTGACACCGCACGAACCGCAACCCCACGCCCGCACCGGCACATCGAGTCGCTCAGCGACACATCCGCACGCCGAACAGATCCGAGTGGAGGGAAAGAACCGGTCAACCACCACGACCGTCCGCCCGTACCACTCCGCCTTGTACGTCAACTGTCGCAGGATCGTTCCCCAGCCGGCGTCCCGGATCGCCCGGTTCAGGCCACGCTTGCCTCGCCCGCGCCCCGCGCGTGACAGATTCTGGACCGGCAGATCCTCCACCACGAGCACTTGGTTCTCGTGCACGAGGTGAGTTGTCAGCTTGTGCAGTACATCCGCCCGTGTGTCGGAGATTCCCGCGTGTACCCGGGCCATCCTGCGACGCGTCTTCTCCCGGTTCCGAGACCCCGGCTTCCGCCGGTGCAGCTCACGTTGCAGCCGCCCCCGCCGCTCCAATCGCCCGCGCAACAGACGCGGATGGTCAACCTTCCGCCCATCGTCCAGCGTCACCAGGGACGTAAGCCCCAGATCAATCCCCACCGCCTTCACCCCGGGCAGTACCGGCAACGGCTCGATCTCCTCCTCCACCAGCAGACAGACGAAGAATCTCCCCGCCCGGTCACGCGACACCGTCACCTTCACCGGGTACGCGCCGGTGGGCAGCCCCCGCGACCACCGCACCTCCAACGGCTCCGCATGCTTCGCCAACGTCAGCATCCCGATCCCGGGCCGCTCCATCGACTCACGCCATCGGAAGCCCGTCCCCACATAGGTCGCCGAATCCGGACAGCGGCCCTTCCTCTTGGGCTTCGGATACCGCCAAAGCCCCCGGAAGAACTGGTCGTAAGCATGGGCAAGATGCCGCAACGACTGCTGCAACACCGTCGCCGACACATCCTTCAGCCACGCTGTCCCGTCGGCGTTCCGCCACCCCGTCAGCGCGCGGCACGTCTCCGGATAGGACAGCGACACCCGATGCCGCTTCCATGCCTCCTGCCGCAGCCGCAGCCCCTCGTTGTAGACCCATCGGCACGCGCCAAAGGTCCGCACCAACTGCTCTTCCTGTTTCTGGGTCGGATAACAGCGAAACCGATACGCCCGCTCCCGCGTCGCCTCCGGCCCCGCCGCCCGCTTCCGGGCACGGCGCGGCTGCTCGCCCCGCGCCTCGGGGGAACTGCGGCGCGGGGACGGGATCCCCACGCTGTCGCGCTTCACGGCCTTGGCGCGGAGCCCGGTCACGCTCGCCGGTTGCGTCATGTGGCCTGGCCTCCCCGAATCGTCTCTGCACTGGTGAACGAGACTGGGCTGAATGGGTTACGCAAAGCAGGAATATCACGTAAGTCATCTCATATCGGAAGGGCGTGCGCATTGGGGCTGCCCGGAGATCAAGGAAGCGAGGTAGGCTGTCTGCGCCTCATGGGTTGAAGTGGGGTATTGCCGCCTTAGCTCAGATGGTTAGAGCGTCATACTTGTAATATGAAAGTCGTCGGTTCGAATCCGACAGGCGGCTCCAGCAGGGCAGGCCCTCCGGATGGTTCCGGAGGGCCTTTTCCGTTACGCGGTGCCGTTCATCCAGGCGCGCCAGGGCCGTGTCAGGGTCTCGGTGTACGTCAGGTGGCTGGGGTTTCGCGCCGCGTGGGCGAGCTGCCAGTCCTGGGCCTCGCCGAAGACCACCGTCCGCTGCGAACGCGCCCCGCACCGGTCGCAGCGCATCCGGTGGGTGAGCGGTGCGGCGTCGGGCTCGCGGTTGGGTTCGCTGACCCAGCGCATGAAGCGCAGTACGGCACGGGTCATGCCTCGGCGCCTCCCTTGCCGCGCCGGTTGGCGGCGCTGATGGCGTTGGCCTGGGCGAGCAGTTCGGACAGCCGGGGCCGGCGGTCCGGGTCGCGCCGCTTCGCCTGCGCCTGCGCCTTCAGCTTGGCCGTGAGGGTCGCCTTGCGGCGGGGCGGCATCAGTCCTGCGGACTCACTCACCGCTCGCACCCCCGCAGTACGGCGGCGAGCTTGCGCGCCATGTCGAGGTTGCAGCGGCCGAGTTCGACGAGGGGACGCTTCGCGTCGCCCGAGCAGGAGGGGAGGTCGATCCGGAGGGACGGCAGGATCACCCCGACCGCCGTCATCGCCTCACGGACCTCGTTCACCACCTGTTCGGCCGTACGGACGCGTTCGGCGATCGCCAGCCTTTCGGCTGTGGTGGGCGGGTTGGGTGCTGTGCTCATGGGTGGGCCTTTCTCACCACTTGCGGTTGTTTACCCACACAGCGTGGCTGGCCCCTTCTACGATGCACCAGGGGTCCGCGCCCAACGAAAGAGCTGTAGGGAAGGACGTGTTGCGTCGTGAACGACAAGGATCAGCCGGAGTCCGAGCAGACCGCGAGCCAGCTCTACGGCGAACTTTTGCGGATCAGGCGTGAGCGCGCCGGGCTGACTCAAGAGGCGCTGGCGAAGCTGATGCTCTGCTCGCCGGGGAACATCGCTCATTTCGAGCGCGGACGCCGCAAGCCGAGCCTGGAGGACGCGCAACGGCTGGACCAGATCCTGGGGATGGATGACGAGCTGTTCCGCCGGATGCGGGAGATCTGGGAAACGTCCCGTGTCTTCAACTACTTCGCGCCGGTGCTGGAGATCGAGCAGAAGGCGACGGCGATTTGCGAGTACGCACCGAGCCTGGTGCCGGGTGTGCTTCAGATTCCCGCCTATGCCCGCGCTGTGTATCAGAGCGGCCAGGTCCGCCGGGACGACGAGCGGAACGAGGTCAGGGTCGCGCGCCGGATGGGCCGGGGCCGGTATCTGGAGGACCCGCAGGGGCCGTCCCTGTGGTTGATCCTGGACGAGGCGGTGATCCGTCGGCCGGTGGGTGGCGCTGCGGTCATGGCGGAGCAACTGGACCACATCAGCGCGCTGGGCCGGCGCGGCCGCATCCTGGTCCAAGTGCTGCCGTTCTCAGTGGGCGTACATGCCCTTATGGAGGGCTTGTTGCTCATCATGAGCTTCGATGGCGGCCACGATGTGGCCTACGCTGAGGGCATCAACGTGGGGCACTTTACGGATGATCCGGAAAGGGTCCGGTTCTGCCAGACGCTCTTCGAGCTGGGCCGGGCGGCGGCCATGCCTCCGGAGGAATCCCTCGCCCTGCTCGATTCCGTAGCGGAAGAGTACAGAAATGCCCCTTGAGTGCACCTGGCGTAAGTCGAGCTACAGCGGTCAGCAAGACGGCAACTGTGTTGAGGTGGCCGTCAGCCACCCCTCCGTACTCCCGGTCCGTGACTCCAAGTCCCCATCCGGCCCCGTCGTGGTCTTCCCGGTCGCCGCCTGGGCGGTCTTCGTCGATGGGTTGAAGGCCACGCGCTGAACCGCTCTCACCCTGCTGCCGTCTTGCCTCCCAGCAGGGTGAACTGCCGCCCTACAGCGGCGGTTGTGCGGGCGGCGTCGTTCGTGGCCAGGAGGTCGAGGAGGGCGCCGCGCAGGACCGCCAGGGTCAGGGTGCGGGCCGTGGTGCCCTCGTCGCTGTCGCGCTCCGGCGCGGGCTGGCAGGCGGCGAGGACGTTGAGCCAGTCGGTCACCGTGGCGTGGGCGAAGCCGGCCCAGGGGCCGTTGGGTTCGACGAGGGAGCGGGCGTACGCCTCCGTCCACAGGCGCAGCAGGGGGCGGTGTTCGTCGGCGGCGAGCCAGGTCCAGATCTGGTCGGCTGCGGCTGCCAGGCCGATGGGTTCGCCGGTTTGGCTGAGGTGGTTCAGGGCGGCGAGTTCGTCCTCGCGGGCGCGGGCGAGGAGGGCTCGTACCAGGCCGTCCTTGTTGCCGAAGAGGAACATCAGCACCCGCGTACTGCTGCCGATGGCCTCGGCCAGCGGGCGCAGGGAGAGGTCGTTGAGGCCGTGGGTGAGGGCGTACTGGTACGCGGCTTCGAGCAGCTCGGTGTGGCGGGGGGAGGGGGTTGGCGTTTTGGGGGGCACGGTTCTAGCCTAGCCGTACTGACACGACTGTGTCAGTAGTGGAGTGTGTCCACTCCGATACGGAGGGTTGACCATGTCGTCGAACGTCGTTGTGCGCCGGGCGGATCGTCCGGGGGATCTGGGCTGGGTGGTGATGGCCCACGGCGAGGTCTACAGCCGGCAGTTCGGCTGGACCACGGACTTCGAGGCGCTGGTGGCCAGGATCGTGGCCGACTACGCGGCGCACCACGACCCCGCCGCCGAGGCGGGCTGGATCGCGGAGGTGGACGGCGCCCGGTCCGGCTGTGTGTTCCTGGTCGCGGGCGAGGAGCCGGGGGTGGCCAAGCTGCGGATTCTGCTGGTCGCGCCGGAGGCCAGGGGCCTGGGTGTCGGTGGCCTGCTGGTGGACGAGTGCCTGGCTTTCGCCCGCGCGGCGGGCTACCGGCGGGTGACGCTGTGGACCAACGACGTGCTGGTGGCGGCGCGCAGGATTTACGAGCACCGTGGCTTCGTCCTCATCGACGAGGAGCCGCACCACAGCTTCGGCCACGATCTGGTGGGCCAGAACTGGGCCCTCGACCTCGCGTAGCCGCTCAGTCGTCCGCTTCGTCCGCCTCGTCCCCGGCCTCGCGCTCGTCGGCCGGGATCGTCGGGTCGTGGTGGGCGTTGTAGAGGCCGGTGCCCCGGCAGTTGCGGCAGTTGCCCATGCGGGTGTGGGTGACGGCGTCCTGGAAGCGGAAGGGGTCGTTGCCGGGGACGTAGGCCCAGGTGTAGGGGCGTGCGCCCTCACCCTCGCACCAGTTGCAGCGTTCCGGGTTGGTGGTGGATTCGCTGGCATACGGGGTGGTCATCGAGGCTGTCCTCCAGGTAGAAATATCGCACACGTCTCAACATGTTCGATCAATCAAACAGAGGCCGCAGATGCGACGCGACGGGACCATTGTTCACCTCCGGGCCGCCGGGGTCAGCCTGGTGCTGAACTGCACCGGCAGCACACTGCCCCGCGCCGTGCACTGGGGCGCCGATCTGGGCGAGCTGTCGCAGGCGGCGCTGGCCGCGCTCGTACGGGCGCAGGTGCCGCCGATCGCGCCGAACAGTACGGACGAGACGGTTCCGGTGGCCCTGCTTCCCGAGCAGTCGGCCGGCTGGCTCGGCACCCCCGGCCTGACCGGGCACCGGGCCGGGGCGGACTTCTCCACCGCCTTCGCCGTCACCTCCGTCCGGTCCGAAGGCGAGCGGTCCGCCACCGTCGAAGCCGAGGACGCGCACGCCGGGCTCGGGCTGCGGCTTGAGGTGGAGCTGACGGAGTCCGGCCTCGTACGGCAGCGGGCCACCGTCACCAATCTTGCCCAGGACCCGGCCGCCGCCGCCCCGTACACCCTCTCCGGGGTGCTGCTCACCCTCCCCGTGCCCGACCGGGCCACCGAACTGCTCACCCTCACCGGCCGGCATCTGCGCGAACGCAGCCCGCAGCGGCACGCGTTCACGCTCGGCACGCACCTGCGGGAGAACCGGCGCGGCCGGACCGGCACCGACGCGGCGACCGTGCAGGTGGCGGGGACGGCGGCGTTCGGGTTCAGGTCCGGGGAGGTGTGGGGGCTGCATGTGGCGTGGAGCGGCAACCAGCGCTCGCTCGCCGAGCGCACCAACCAGGGCGTCTCGCTGCTGGGCGGCGGCGAACTGCTGCTGGCGGGCGAGGTGACGCTGAGCGCGCCCGGCGCGGAGTATGTGACGCCGTGGGTGTACGGGAGTTACGGCGGCTCGGGGCTCGACGAGCTGGCCGGCCGGTTCCACCGCTATCTGCGCGGACGGGAGAGCCACCCCCGTACCGACAACCGCCCGGTCACGCTGAACGTGTGGGAGGCGGTGTACTTCGACCACGAGCTGGGCCGGCTGAAGGAGCTGGCGGAGCTGGGGGCCTCGGTCGGGGTGGAGCGGTTCGTGCTGGACGACGGGTGGTTCCGGGGGCGGCGGAACGACGACGCCGGGCTCGGCGACTGGTACGTGGACGAGGAGGTGTGGCCGGACGGGCTGCACCCGCTGGCGGAGTACGTACGCGGGCTCGGCATGGAGTTCGGGCTGTGGGTCGAGCCGGAGATGATCAACCCCGACTCGGATTTGGCGCGGGCGCACCCCGAGTGGGTCCTGGCCACCGGCGACCGGCAGCCGCCGCTGTCGCGCCGCCAGCAGGTGCTGGACCTGGGGCATCCGGCGGCGTACGCCTACATCCTGGAGCGGCTCGACGCGCTCGTCGGCGAGTACGCCCTCACGTACCTGAAGTGGGACCACAACCGGGATCTCATCGACGCCGGTCACAGCGCGGCCGGCGGCCGGGCGGGGGTGCGCGAGCAGACGCTGGCCACGTACCGGCTGCTGGACGAGTTGCGGGCACGGCATCCCGGGCTGGAGATCGAGTCGTGTTCCTCCGGCGGCGGGCGGGTCGATCTGGGGGTGCTGGAGCGTACCGACCGGGTGTGGACGAGCGACTGCATCGACGCCCTGGAGCGGCAGCAGATCCAGCGCTGGACGGGGCTGCTGCTGCCGCCCGAACTGATGGGGTCCCATGTGGGGGCGCCGCAGGCGCACACCACGGGGCGGGTGCACCGGCTTGACTTCCGGGCGGGTACGGCGCTGTTCGGGCACTTCGGGATCGAGTGGGATCTGACGCGGGCGAGCGCGGCGGACCGGGCGGAGCTGGCGGAGTGGATCGTGCTGTACAAGCGGCTGCGGGGGCTGCTGCACGGCGGGGTGGTGGTGCGCGGGGACCATCCCGATCCGGCGCTGTGGGTGCACGGTGTGGTGGCCGGGGACGGGTCGCGGGCGGTGTACGCGCTGGTGCAGACGGCGACGAGTGTGACGTCGCCGGTGGGGCGGGTGCGGTTGCCGGGTCTTGACCCGGCGGCGGAGTACCGGGTCGCGCCGCTGGCGCCCGGGGACGCGGCGGGGGTGTCGTCGTGGACGCCGCTGCCGTGGTGGGGCGACGAGGGCGGGGTGACGCTGCCGGGCCGCGTCCTGGACGCGGTCGGCGTCCAGGCCCCGACGCTGCACCCGGAGCGGCTGGTCCTGGTGGAGGCGGTCCGGGTGGGCTGACGCCGGTGGGGATGTCGAGTGCCGGGTGGCATTGAGTGAACACCGCCCGGCTGCCGCGGCTGGTCTGTAGGGTGACTCGCATGGCTGACATCACGTACTCGCTCGGGGAAGCTCGCGCCCGGCTCGGGGACATCGCTCGCGAGGTCCACGCCTCGCGGGAGCCGGTTGCCCTGACGGAGCAGGGGCACACGGTCGCCATACTGATCAGCCCGGCTGACGCGCTGGAACTGGAGGAGATGCGGGCGCTGGCCGCCTACCGCGAACGGCGGGCTGCCGGTGAATCGCTCGGCGTACCGCACGACGAGGCATTCCGCCGGGTTTTCGGCGAGGACGCCACGTGAGCTACCAGGTCATCTGGGAACCGGAGGCGCTGGCGAAGGCGGAGCGGCTCGCCAAGTCCGATCCTGAGGGTGTGAGCCAGGTCTTCGCAGCCGTCGATCATCTGGCGCATGATCCACGGCCCAGCGGCGCGTTCGGCAGTGCTGACCTCTTGCGCATTCACGTGGGGGTCTACCGCGTGATGTACGAGATCAGCGACAGACACGTACGCGTGACCGTTATCCACATGGGCCGCGTGAACTGACCCCGGCCTCCCCGGGCCCGGCCTTTCCGGCCTACTCGGCCCAGGGGAGCGGGCGCGGGTCGGGGGAGTCGGGGACGGTGGCCTTGCCTCCGGCGGGCATGGCCACCAGGGCCTGTGCCCCGGCGCCGCCCGTCGTACGGATCCGCCGCATGAGGCCGGCCGGCAGCAGGAGGGTCTGGCCGGCCGTCACCCGGAGCGGAGCGGCGTCCGTCGTGGTGGTGATCTCCAGGGTGCCGGCGGTGACGGTCCAGATCTGTTCGCGGTCGACGGCGTGCTCGGGGCCGGTGGTGTCGGGCTTCATCTCGACGTGCCAGGTGGACAGTTCGGTGCTGCCGGCGCTGGGGGTGGCGAGCGGGGTCATGACGGCGGCCGGGGTGGTGATGGTGCGGTCGGGGGTGGGGGTGATGACGTGCGGGCGCATGGTGGTGCTCCTTCTGCTGCTGCTTGCTCTTTGCTGCCGCTGGTCGCCCAGTGAGTAAAGCAGCTTTACTTGAACGTGTCACCATGGACCCGTGCACCACGACCGCCACGACCACCAAGACCACCACGACGACCAGCTCCCCGGCCTGGAACTCACCTTCCTGCTCGGCATGGCCTTCCAGCTCCTCCTGGCCGACTTCAACGCACGGGTGGCCGAGGCCGGCTACCCGGACCTGCGGCCCATCCACGGCATGGCCTTCCAAGCGCTGCGCCACGGCGGCAGCACCAGCAGCGAACTCGCCGAACGGCTCGGAGTGACCAAGCAGGCCGCCGGGCAGCTCGTCGACGACCTCGAACGGCGCGGGTACGCCGCCCGCCGCCCGCACCCGGCCGGCGGGCGGCGCAAGCTGGTCGTTCTCACCGATGCCGCGCACCGGCATCTCGCCGTGGCCGGCCGCGTCCTGCACGAGCTGGAGGCCGAGCTGGCCGAACGTTCCGGCGCGGCCGACCTGTCCGTCCTGCGGGCCGAACTGGCCGCCCTCATCCGCACCCTGAACCCCGGCGGCCCGGCCCTCCCGCCGCTGCGGCCGGTCTGGTAGCCGAGGCCGGGCCGGGCCGAGCCGGCTACGGGACGAGGACCACCTTGCCGATGGTGGCGCGGGTCTCCAGGTCGTGGTGGGCCCGGGCCGCCTCGGCGAGGGGGTAGCTCTGCACCAGCGGGGTCAGCACGCCGTCCGCCGCGTACTGGAGCGACTCCTCCTCCAGCACCCGGATGTTCTCCATGCCGCCGATCTTCGCCGCCAGCGCCGGGCCGAGGGTCCCCTCGGAAGTGATGCCGAGGCGGCGCTGCTCCTCCTCCGGGAGGATCAGCAGATCGCCGGCGCCGGACGCGTACCCGTACGACAGATGCGCGCCGCCGGGCGCGAGGAGGGTGATGGTGGTACGGGCGTACGCGCCGCCCACCCCCTCGAACACGCGGGTGACGGGGCGGTCGCCGTACGCCGTACGGATTCGGTCAGCCCAGTCCGGCTGGTTGTAGTCCAGGGCCAGGTCCGCGCCGAGCGAGGCGACGGTCCCGGCCTTCGCCGGGCCGCCGGCCGCGCCGATGACGGTGGCGCCCTGGTGCCGGGCGTACTGCACGAGCAGCGCGCCGATGCCGCCGGCCGCGGCCAGGACCAGCACGGTGTCCTCGTGGGTGATGGTGGCGAAGCGGAGGATGCCCATGGTCATCCGGCCGGTGCCCGTCATGGCGACGGCCTGGTCGGCGGGGAGGGCGTCGGGCAGGGGATGCAGCCGGTCGGTGGTGGTGACGGCGAGTTCGGCGTAGCCGCCGGGGACCATGCCGAGGTGGGCGGCGACGCGGCGGCCGAGCCAGGCGGGGTCCACACCCTCGCCGACCGCGTCCACGGTGCCGGCGACCTCGCGGCCCGGGATGGTGGGCAGCTCCGGGGCGGGCCAGTTGGGCAGGGGCGCGGAGCGGATGACCGTGTCGACGAGGTGGACGCCGGCGGCGGCGACGGCGATCCGGACCTGGCCGGGTCCTGGGGTGGGGTCGGGCACCTCCTCGTAGCGCAGGTTCTCGGGCGGGCCGTAGGTGTGGAGCCGGATGGCGTGCATGCGGGGGCGATGTCCTTTCGGCGGGGAGCACTGCGATCCCAAGGTGCAACTTCAAGGGGACTTGAGGTCAAGCTCACACCTTCGGGTGATCATCGCCGGTGCGGTCTGTCGGCACGCCGGGGCGCGCTGGGATGGTCGAGGGCATGAACGTGGGTACGGCGGGAGTGGCAGCGGCGAAGGCGACCGCGACGGCGCTGGACGGGTACGCGGCGATGGCGGCCGTGGCGCCCGGTGGATGGCGGGTGGAGCTGGTGGACGGCCATGTGCGGGTGACCCCGCAGGAGGACGCCGGACACGCGGAGATCGTGGCGTCCCTGGCGGCCCAGCTCGGCGCCCGGCGGCCGGACCTGGTGGTCCGCTCGGGGGTGGGACCGGTGGCGGTGCTGGAACTGGCCGGCGATGGCGCCGGCGAGGGGGAGCTGCCGGGGCGGGTGCGGCCGGACCTGGTGCTGACGTCCGGGACGGACGCGGGGGCGCCGCCGCTGCTGGTGGCGGAGGTGACGATGAAGGCGACCGGCAATGTGGACCGGGTGGAGAAGGTCCGCGCGTACGCCCGCGCGGGCCTGCCGGCGTACCTGCTGGTGGACCGCCACTACCGCTCGACGATGCTCTTCACCCAGCCCTCCGGAGCCCGCTACATCCAGAAGAACTCGGTCCCCTTCGGCGAGAAACTCACCCTCCCCGCTCCCCTGAACGCGACGATCGACACCTCCGTCTTCCCGGCCCCGGTCACACCGAACACCTGGTGATCACACCTTCGGGTGGTCGTTCCCGTCTCGGCTGTCGGTGGGCAGTTCTACGCTGCCGGGGTTGCGTTCAGCGAGAAGGAGGTACGCCGTGACCGTGACTCTCCCCGAGCGCGATCACCGCACCTGTGCCGATCAGGCTGTTGAACCCGAGCCCGAGGCTGAGCCGAAGGTGGAGAGTAGGCCCGGGACGCCATTTCAGGAGCTGTCCGCTGCGGAGCAGACAGCCGCGCTGATGGAGACCACCTTCGACGACCTGGACGCTGCCCTTCCCGAAGGGTGGCGTGTGGAAATGATCGAGGGGGACATCCACACCATGCCGCCGGCGAATGGTGATCACGAGGAGATCGTGAGCGAGCTGCTGGAGCAGCTGGCACAGCGCAAGGACAGGGAACTGCGCTTGAGTACTGGCTTGGGATTCTCCATCCCGGGTGGGACTTTCACCGATCGGGTCATCCCGGATCTGGTGGTCGCGCCCAGAAAGGTGTTCAAGAATCCGGAGCATTACCACGATCCCGCGCCAGTGCTGCTGGTCTGCGAGGTCACTTCGCCGTCCACCGGTGAGAAGGACCGGGGAAAGAAGCTCCGCAGTTATGCCCGCGGGGAGATCCCCCGCTATCTCCTGATCGACCGGGAGAAGAGCACGGTGACGCTGTACAGCGAACCCGCGGACGGCGAGCATCACGAGATCACCGCGGTTTCGATGGGCGAGATCCTGTCACTCCCCGAACCCTTCGGGTTCGACCTGGACACCTCGGAGTTCTGAACGGCGCCGACCGGGCCGGGGGGCCGGCCGGCCCGCCGGGGCCGTGCACGGACAAGACCCCCCGACGTGACGTCGGGGGGTCTTCCTGTGGCGGTCAGGGGTGTCGGCTCAGACGTTGACGCCGAAGTCCTGGGCGATGCCGGCGAGGCCGGAGGCGTAGCCCTGGCCGACCGCGCGGAACTTCCACTCGGTGCCGTTGCGGTACAGCTCGCCGAAGACCATCGCGGTCTCGGTGGAGGCGTCCTCGGTCAGGTCGTAGCGGGCGATCTCGGTTTCGCCGGTCTGGTTGGTGACGCGGATGTAGGCGCCACGGACCTGGCCGAAGTTCTGGCCGCGGTTGTCGGCGTCGTGGATGGAGACGGGGAAGACGACCTTGTCGACGTCGGCGCTCAGGGCGCCCAGGTTGACGTTGATCGTCTCGTCGTCGCCGTCGCCGCTGCCCGTCAGGTTGTCGCCGGCGTGCTGGATGGCGCCATCGGGCGAGGTCAGGTTGTTGTAGAAGACGAAGTGCTGGTCCGACACGATCTTCCCCGCGGCGTTCACCGCCAGCGCGCTCGCGTCGAGGTCGAAGTCGGCACCGGTGGTGGTGCGGACGTCCCAGCCGAGGCCGACCGTGACGGCCGTCAGACCCGGAGCCTCCTTGGTCAGCGAGACATTGCCGCCCTTGGTCAGGCTCACACCCATGGAGAATCCCCTTTAATCCTGCTTGGTTGATCGGTTGCCCGATTGCGGGTAGGCACCCACACCACCCCCAACGATGACGGGGGGTCCGCGGGTTCCACCGGAAAGTGGGATGCGCGCCCCCGGGGGCCCGTAGGACCATGGACACATGTCCGGTCCCTATGTCATCCGTGGCTCGGTCCTCCTGCCCGAGGCCGAGCTCCGCTGGCGTTTTTCCCGATCCTCCGGGCCCGGCGGTCAGCACGTCAACACCACCGACAGCCAGGTCGAGCTGGTGTTCGATCTCGCTGCCACCGAGGCCCTGCCCCCGGTCTGGAAGGAGCGGGCGCTGCGCGAGCTGGCCGAGCGCGGGCGGCTGACGGACGGCGGCCGGGTGCTGGTCGTCCGGGCCGCCGAGCACCGCTCGCAGTGGCGGAACCGGCAGACCGCCGCGCTGCGGATGGCCGGGCTGCTCGCCGAGGTGACCGCCCCGCCGCGTGCGCCGCGCCGCGCGACCAGGATTCCCAAGGGCATCAATGAGCGGCGGCTGCGGGAGAAGAAGCAGCGCGGGGATGTGAAGCGCGGGCGTTCCGGGCGGCAGGGCTGGGACTGACCGGCCGCACCCGCCGACCGCCCCCGCCGGACCGGCCGCACCCGCCTGACCGGCCGCACCCGCCGACCGCCCCCGCCGGACCGGCCGCACCCGCCTGATCGGCCGGCCGCACCCGCCGGCCGCACCCGCCTGACCGGCCGCACCCGCCGACCGCCCCCGCCGGACCGGCCGCACCCGCCTGATCGGCCGGCCGATCAGGCCAGGTGGCGGTAGCGGCCCTTGTAGTACGTGAGCGGGCCGCCCTCCACCGCGGGCAGGCCCACCGACAGCACCCGGGCCACCACCAGGGTGTGGTCGCCGGCCGGCACCCGCTGTTCGGTACGGCACTCCACCGTGGCCAGCGCCCCGGTCAGCAGCGGCGCCCCGCTGATCTCGCCCAGCCTGTGCGGTACTTCCTGGAAGAGCAGCCGGTCGCTGAGCCGGCCCTTCATCGCGAACCGGCCTGCTATGACGCGTTCGCCCTCCGCCAGCAGCGAGGCGGCCCACAGGGGCTGACGCTCCAACAGTTCGTCGATGCGGGACCCGGTCCGTACACTCACCAGCACCAGTGGCGGGTCCAGGGAGACGGACATGAAGGCGGTGGCGGTCATACCGGCGGGCGCGCCGTGCGGTCCGTCCTCGGCGTCGTGGGCGGTCACCAGGACCACGCCGGCGGCGAGCCTGGCCATCGCGCCCCGGAACTCGTCGTCGCTCACCCCTTCAGGATGGGGGACGCGCGGGCCCGATGCCGGATGTGGTGTCTGCGAATACTCGGTGGGGAGGCGCACTCCGACACGCTAACGGCGCGCGGCGGCAGGCGGTATCGGGCCCGAGAACCAGAACGGGCGGGCCCGCGTCCTACATCGTGCGACCGAGCCTTTCCGCAGTGTGACTTGAATCACAGCAGACGACTTATCGCTGACCCTGTGTACCTAGTGGGCAGCTCCCTGTGATTCAGTGGCCTGTGTATCTGCACGTGCATTCGGGTCGTTCGGGGGAGTGATGGAAACGGAGACGGAGCCATACGTTCGACTCGCCTCGCTGCGAGAGCTGCACCGCGTCCTCGCGAAGCTCAGCACCGCCCGCAGCGTGGCCGACACCCTTCAGACCATCGCCAACGGGGTCGTCGAAGCCGTCGGCTTCGAACTGGCGGCGGTCAACTCGGTCAGACCTGACGGCGACCTCGTCGTCGCCGCCGTCGCCGGCAGCGCCGCCGTCGAGGCGGAGGTGGCCGGCCGCGCCGGTTCCCGCGAATCCTGGGAACGCCGGCTCACCATGGGCGAGCGCTGGGGCGAACTGCGCTTCATCCCGTACACCGAGGGCTGGGTCCTCGACCAGGACGACGTACCGCAGTGGCACACCACAGGACCCGCCCCCCGCTACCCGGACGAGTGGCACCCCATGGACCGCCTCTTCGCCCCGATGCACGCACCCGACGGCGAACTCCTCGCCGTCCTCACCGTCGACAAACCGCGCAACGGCCGCCGCCCCGGCACCTGGGGCTGCGAAGCGCTCCAGATGTACGCCAGCCAGGCCGCCATCGCCCTGAGCAACGCGCGTCTGCGTGGCAATATGCAGCGCGCCCTGGTCCGGCTGGAGCGCGAGCAGCAAGCCCTGCGCGCCAGTGAGGAAAGCTTCAGGCAGGCGTTCGAGTACGCGCCCAGCGGCATGGCCATAGCCGAGGTCGGCGGCGACGAGCACGGCCGGCTGCTGCGCGTGAACGACGCCCTGTGCCGGCTGCTGGGCCGCTCGGCGGTGGTCCTGCGCCGCTACGGGTTCGCCGACCTCGTCCACCCCGAGGACACCGGTGTCCTGCTGCGCACCTCCGCCGAGGGCGGGCGCGCCGAACTGCGCCTGGCGCGCCGCGACGGCAGCTATGTGTGGGTCAGCCTGCGCAACTCGGTGGTCGCCGACGCCGCCGAGGGCGCCCGGATGCTGCTCACCCACGTGGAGGACATCGAGGAGCGAAAACGGCACGAGCTGGCGCTCGCCCACCGGGCCAGCCACGACTCCCTCACCGGGCTGCCCAACAGCGCCGAACTCCGCGCCCGCCTCGGTGAGCGGATATGCGAGCAGCCGCCGCCGGCGGCGGACCGCCGCCGCGGCCGGCACGGGCGGGCGGCGAGTCCGGCGCAGGCCGCCGCGGACGCCTTCGACGGCGGCGCGGGCGGCGGCAGTGGCGGTGCGGGGCCGGTGCGGGCCGGCTACGACCATGAGCACATCAGGTCCCCCGAGTCGCCGGACGCCGACGGCAAGGGCCTGGCCGTGCTCTTCTGCGATCTGGACGGCTTCAAGTCCATCAACGACCGCTTCGGGCACGTCTGCGGTGACGCGGTGCTGGTGGAGGTCGCCCGGCGGCTGGAGCGCGGTGTACGGGACAACGACACCGTGGCCCGGCTCGGCGGCGACGAGTTCGTGGTGCTGGCGGAGGGGCTGGGTACCGAGGACGCCTCCGACCTGGCGGTCCGGCTGCGCAACGCGATCATCCCGCCCATCCGGGTGGAGGGCCGCGCGGTACGGGTCGGGGCGAGTTTCGGCATCGGCTGGGCCTCGTGCGGCATGACCACGGCCGAGATCCTGGAATCGGCCGACCAGCGGATGTACATCGAGAAACGGTCCAGGTCACAGGGCCGCCGCCGGGCGGGCTGAGCCGACAGGGCGGCGCTGTCCCCCGAACGGGGTAGGCTCGCGCCCGTATGTACCAGGGCGGGGCACACCAGCAGTGACAGGTAAGGGTAAGGAGCGCGGTCGATGAGTGCGGGGAGCCAGGGCAGAGGTACGCCTGAGCAGGGTGACGACCCGTTCGGGTACCTCTATCGCCCCGAGGGCGGGCAGGGCGGGGCTGGGCAGCCGCAGGCTCCGCAGCCGCCGCCGTCGTACCACCAGGTGCGCCCGGTCGGGGAGCGTACCTTCGCCGGCCAGCGCAACCAGGGCCAGGGCCAGGGGAACGGCCACGGTCAGCAGGACGCGTACTACGCGGCGCCCGAGACCCAGGGCGGCGGCTCCTACGGGGGCGGCGGCCACGGCGGTCACGGCCGGGGGCGCGGCGACCAGGGGCCGCCGAAGCGCAACAGTCTGCTGATCGTCGCCATCGCGGTGGTGGCGGCGGTGGTCGTCGGCGTCGGCGCGGCGGTCCTCTTCAGCGACGGCAACAAGGACGACCAGGACCAGAGCCAGGGCGAGGACCAGACCCCGTCCCCGACCGGCGACAACAGCGACGACGAGAACCCGGACGACGAGGACCCGGGCGACGAGAACGAGGACGAGGACGGCGACCCGGACGGCCTGCTGCCGCTGACCGCCGACCTCACCACCGACGCGCAGCTGAGCAGCGGCGCGGTCCTGGAGTCCAACATCGGCGGCGCCCGGTCGGGCAGCGGCGCCTACGTCGGCGGCATGAACAACCACAACGCGACGGTGACCTGGACGGTCGACTACGACGGCGCGCCGGGGCGGTACTACTTCAATATCGGATACACCGTGGTCGGCGGTGACCAGTCGATGAGCTTCGCGGTCAACTCCGACATCCGCAACGACAAGATCGAGATGAAGGACTGGAACGCGGACTACGTCGAGGACTCGGCCGGCCCGGACCAGCGGTGGACGCGCACCTGGAAGCTGGTGGACCTGGAGAAGGGCGAGAACACCTTCCACATCGGCTGCACCTCGGGCGACAGCTGCGACGTGTACATCGACCAGCTGTGGATCACCGAGGAGCAGGTCACCGACTGACCTGACCCCCGCCGGATCCCCGCCCCGCCTCGCCCCGCGCCACGCCACACCCCCACGCACTTCCTGTACGGCCGCCACCCCCCACCCCGGGCGGCCTTCTTTCATTGCCTCACGGCTTCACCAGCCACTCGCCCCGGCGCATCACCCCCACCACCGTGAAGTCCGCGTCCAGGACCACCAGGTCCGCGTCCTTGCCCTCCTCGATGGTGCCGGTCCGGTCCGCGATGCCCAGCAGCCGCGCCGGGGTGGCGGACAGGGCGCGGACCGCGTGTTCGATCGGCTGGCCGTCCACCGTGACCGCCCGGCGCAGCGCGTGGTCCAGGGTCAGCGTCGAGCCGGCGATCGTGCCGTCCGGCAGCCGGGCCACGCCGTCCGCCACCTCCACCCGCAGCGGGCCCAGCGGGTAGCTCCCGTCGCCCATACCGGCCGCGCCCATCGCGTCGGTGATGAACGCCACCCGGTCCGGGCCGGCCGCGCGCAGCGCGAGGCGCAGCGCCGAGGGGTGCAGATGGGTGCCGTCGTTGACGAGTTCGACGGTGACCCGGTCGTCCTCCAGCAGCGCGGCCACCGGCCCCGGGGCGCGGTGGCCCAGTGGCGGCATGGCGTTGAAGAGGTGGGTCGCGGCCCTGGCGCCCGCCTCGACGGCGGCCCGGGTGGTGTCGTACGAGGCGTCGGTGTGCCCGATGGCGGCGATCGCGCCGCGCTCGGCGAGCAGCCGTACCGCCTCGATGCCGCCGGGCAGCTCCGGCGCCAGGGTCATCATGCGGGCGGTGCCGCGCGCGGCGTCCAGCAGGCGGCGTACGGCGGCGGGTTCGGGGGCGCGCAGCAGCGCCGGGTCGTGGGCGCCGCAGCGGTCGGGGGAGATGAAGGGGCCTTCGAAGTGCAGGCCGGCGAGGTCGCCCTGTTCGACGAGTTCGGACAGCGCGCCGGCCTGTCGGGCGAGGTCGTCGAGGGTGCCGGTGACGGTGGAGGCGAGCAGCGTGGTGGTGCCGTGCCGCCGGTGGGTGTCGATGGCGGTCAGGGCCTCTTCGGCGGTGCCCGCCGAGAAGGAGGCGCCGCCGCCGCCGTGCACATGGATGTCGATGAAGCCGGGGACGATCCAGTGCCCGGTCAGGTCGTGGCTGTCGGCGGTCTCGTCTCCATCTCCGGTGTCGGCGGCGATACGGGAGCCGTGCACCGTCACCCGCCCGCCCCGGTCGACGCCGGTGGGCCGTACGACGTGGGCGCCGGTCAGCGTGGTGCGGGGCTCAGTGCTGGTGGTCATGGTGGCGGCCTTTCGGGGGGTGGGGGCCGGCGGCGGCGCCGGTGACGGCGTCCCAGGCGAGAAGTCCCGCGCCCAGGCGGCCGGCGGCGTCCCCCAGGGCGGCCGGCTCCAGGGGCGGCAGCCGGTGGAAGGCCGCCGCCTTGCGGGCGAGCGCGGCGCGCAGCGGGGTGAGCAGGGTGTCGCCGGCCTCGGCGAGTCCGCCGCCGACGATGATCAGCTCCGGGTCGAGCAGGCTGACCCCGGTGAGCAGCCCGTCGGCGAGCGCGTCGACGGCGGTGTGCCACACGGCGCGGGCGGCCGGGTCGCCGGCGGCGACGGCGCGCGCGGCGTCGGCGGCGGTGGCGGCGGGGTCGCCGCTCGCGGCGGCCCAGGCGCGGGTGACGGCGGCGGCGGAGGCCAGGGTCTCCAGGCAGCCGTGCTGTCCGCAGCCGCACCGTTCGCCGCCGGGCCGTACGACGACATGCCCGATCTCGCCGGCCCCGCCGTGGGCGCCGGACTCCATCCGGCCGTCGATGCTGATGGCGCAGGCGATGCCGGTGCCGAGCGAGACGAAGAAGAACCGCCCGCTGCCGGCCTTGGCCCCGGCGCCCAGCCGGGCCTCGGCGAGGCCGCCGGTGCGTACGTCGTGGCCGAGTTGTACGTCGATGCCGTGCAGACGTTCGCTCAGCAGGCGGCGCAGGGGGACGTCGCGCCAGCCGAGGTTGGCGGCGTAGACGGCGGTGCCGGTGATCTCGTCGAGGATGCCGGGGAGGACGACGCCGGCGGCGAGCGGGGGCGCGCCGTAGCGGTCGCGTCCGGTGTCGTACAGCTCGCGGGCGAAGTCGAGTACGCCGGCGACGACCGCGTCGGGGCCTTCGGCGCGCCGGGTGGGGCGGTGTGCCTGGTATCGGGCGCGGTGCCGTTCGGGGCCGATCAGGGCGCCTTTGAGGCCGGTGCCGCCGACATCGAGGGCGAGGACGTAGCCGTCGTCGTGATCACTGGTCACGGGCCCAGTCTCACCCGGCGGCGGCAAGAGGTCTAGTCCACCTGTCCCCCCTGGGGGCGAACGGGTTGCTCCCGCGGGGTGATACGGGACCTTCCGGCCGTCCGCTCCGGTGGGGGTGGGGCGTTGGGAGGGCATGAGGATGAGCATCGCGGTAGTGCTGGGGTGTCTGGTGTCGCTGAGTTGTGCGGGGTGCGTGTCGGTGCATCCGGGGGGCGGGGACCCGGACGCCTGCGCCGGGCCGGCGGCGGAGCGGCCGGCGTCCTGTGAGGCGGAGGAGGCGGAAGTGGCCGCGCCGGAGGGGGAGTCGGCGGCGCCGGCCGCCTGGGACGGCCTGCCGGAGGAACCGGCACCGGCACCGGCGGGTGAGCCGCACCCGCATCCGGTGCCCGAGCCCTCGCCGGCCCCGCCTGTGCCGCCCGTGCCGCCCGTGCCTTCCGGGCCGGCCGCACCGCAGGAGACGGCGGACGGGGGGCTGCGGCCGGGAGTCGGGGGGAGTCCGCAACCGGACGGCGACGCTGGCCGCGTACCGCCGTCCCTGACCCAGGCGTGTGAGCTGGGGAAGGACATGCTCGACCCGGGTGTGCTCGATCTGTGCCGCTCGGCGGGCAGTTGAGACGACCCGCGCCCTCTCCCCGAATTGTGCACCCGTCAAACCTCCCCGGGGGCAGAGCTGTTGTGAAAGCGATACCGATGGTGACGGTCGTGATCACGGTGCCGCAAGGCAGACTCTGATAATCGCGCGTGGCCGATGTCGAGTCGGTCGCGGTGTGCGATGCAACGGGGCGCAAATGATTTCTGGACAAAGGGGTTGTGACGGTGCGACGTCGGAAGTTCTTGGGAATGACGGCCGGTCTGACCGGGGCCGTCGGCCTTTCGGCGACCGCGTGCGGGGGCGATGACTCCGGCAGTTCGGAGACGGTGCTGAGGCTGGTGGCGGCCGAGTACGGGGAGGCGTCCGACACCGGCAGCTCGCAGCGCTACTGGAATGAACTGGTCGCGGACTTCCGGCTGGAGCACCCGGAGATCATCATCAATGTCGACACGTTGCGCTGGCAGGACGCCAATGCCGAGGTCGCCAGAATGGTGGCCGAGGGAAAAGCCCCCGATATCGCCCAGATCGGCGCCTTCGCGGATTTCGCCGCGGCCGGCAAGCTGTACAAGGCGGATGAACTCCTGCCGATATCCCAGCTCGCCGACTTCGTTCCCTCGCTGGCGATCGCGGGCGAGATGCGCCGGGTGCAGTACGGCATGCCGTTCGCGGCGCGGATCGGGCGGCTCTTCTACAACAAGGACCTGTTCGAGGACGCCGGCCTGGACCCGAAGTCGCCGCCGGAGACCTGGGAGGAGCTGCTGGAGGCGGCGACGGCGCTGCGTACCACGGGGGTTCCGGTGCCGTTCGCGCTGCCGCTCGGTCACGACGACGCGGCGGGCGAGGCCCTGATGTGGATGGTCAGCGGCGGGGGCGGGCTGACCGACAACGCCGGCGGCTACACGATCAATTCGCCGATGAACGCGACCACCTTCAACTGGCTGCGCGACGAGCTGGTGGGTCCGGGCCTGACGGGCGAGAGGGCGCCGGGCTCCACCACCCGGCTCCAGGCGTACTCGGACTTCGCGGCCGGCTCGGTGGGCATGCTGTTCGCCGACCCGGTGCTGATGCGCCAGGCGGACCGGGGCGGGGTCTCGTACGGGATAACCGAACTGCCCGGATCGGAGGCGCCGGCGACCACCACGCTGGGGGAGGCGTCGTGGCTGATGGCGTTCAATGAGAACGGGCACCGGGACCAGATCAGCACGTTCTTGAAGTACGTGTTCACCTCGGAGAACGTCAACTCCTTCTCGCAGCGCTGGGAGCTGCTGCCGGTGACGACGCCGGCCTCGCAGGAGATGCAGGACGTGGAGGAGCAGGGCGAGGCGGGGGAGCGGCTGACGCCGTTCCTCGACGCGCTGCCGACGGCCACGTTCTTCCCGGTGGGCAAGGTGTCGTGGGGGCGGGTCGGCACGCTGGTCGCACAGGGGATCGGGGCGACGGTGGAGCCGGGCAGCGATGTGCCGGGGATTCTCGCGGACCTCCAGGGACAGGCGGAGGAGGCCGACCGGGAGGCGGCGTAGCGTTCATAAGGGGATAAAATGCCCGGGTGAGTGGTGAACGGGGTACGGACGCGGAGCTGTCGGGGCCGTCGGAGCCGTCGGGGCTGACCGAGCGGGAGCTGGCGGTGCTGGCCTTCGCCCGGCAGGGCTGGGCGGAGAAGGGTGCCCGCGACCGGGCGATCCGGGAGCGGCTGGGGATCTCCCCGACCCGCTACTTCCAACTGCTCAACGCGCTGCTGGACGATGCGCGGGCGCTGGCCCACGACCCGGTGACGGTCAACCGGCTGCGCCGGTCGCGGGATTCGCGGCGCGCGGGCAGATAGGGGCGCCCGCTGGGTAGGGTCACCGCCATGGGCACTCCTCCTGGATCTCCCTCCCCTTCTTCCTCCCCTTCCTCTTCTTCCTCCGGGCTGCCGGAGCCGGTGACCGAGGCCGGCCGCTCCGGGCTCGCGGCGCTGCTCGCGCGCCCGGAGCGCGCGCTGGTGGCGCTGGATTTCGACGGCACGCTGGCGCCGATCGTGGACGACCCGGCGCGGGCGTACGCACACCCGGACGCGCTGCCCGCGCTGGCCCGCCTCGCCCCCCGGATCGGGGTGCTGGCGATCATCACCGGCCGCCCGGCCGAGGTGGCGGTACGGCTCGGGGGCTTCGCCGGCCACCCGGAGCTGGCGGGGCTCACCGTGCTGGGCGCGTACGGCGCGGAGCGCTGGGACGCGGCGACCGGCGAACTGCGCACCCCACCGCCGCACCCGGGCATCACGGCGGCGCGTACCGAACTGACGGCGCTGGTGGAACGGGCCGGCCCCGGCGTGCTGCTGGAGGACAAGGGCAACGCCCTGGCGGTGCACACCCGCACGGCCCCGGACCCGGCCGGGACGTTCGCCGCGCTGCGCGAGCCGCTGACCGGGCTGGCGGCGCGGCTGGGGCTGGCGCTGGAGCCGGGGCGGTTCGTACTGGAGCTACGGCCGCCCGGGACCGACAAGGGCGCGGCGCTGACCCGGCTGGCGGCCGGGACCGGCGCCTCGGCGGTGCTGTACGGGGGCGACGATCTCGGCGATCTGGCGGCCTTCGACGCGGTGGCCAAGCTCCGCGAGGAGGGCGTCCCCGGGGTGCGGCTGTGCAGCGGCAGTACGGAGGTCGCGGAGCTGGCGGCGGTCACCGATCTGACGGTGGACGGCCCCGGCGGGGTGGCGGCGCTGCTGTCCGCCCTTGCGGCGGCGATCGGCTGACGTACGGTCAGCCGGCCGGGGGACGGGGGTGGGGCTGGCCCCACCCCCGGTCGGGGGGCCTTCCGGCTCGTGAATGTCAGTGACCCTCGGTAACGTTTGGTGCAGTGACCTTCACGGAACGGAGTCGGGAGATGGGTGCGGTGTTCAACGGCGGCAGTGGCAGGAGCAACAGCGGGACGTCCCGGCGGACGGTGTGGACCCGGGCGGGGCTCGCCGCCACCGGGCTCGGGGCGATCGCCGCCGTGGCGCTGCTGGCGCCGGGCGGCGGGGCGATGGCCGGGGCCGCCGAGCAGCACGGCGACGGCGACGGCGGCCGGCTCCAGCGGGACGCGGAGGCCGTGGTCGCGGCCGGGGCCACCGGGGTCACGGCGGAGTCGGTCGACGCGGCCGGCCGGCACCGGACCGCCCGGGCCGGGGTCGATGATCTGGAGCGGCAGGGCGAGGTGCCGAAGAACGCGTACTACCGGATCGGTTCGGACACCAAGACCTTCGTCTCCGTGGTGACGCTCCAACTGGTGGACGAGGGCAAGCTGTCGCTCGACGACACGGTGGAGGAACTGCTGCCGGGCGTGGTCACCGGCAACGGCAACGACGGCGGTCGGATCACCGTCACCAATCTGCTGCGGCACACCAGCGGCCTCGCCAACTACACGGACATTCTCTTCCTCTCCGACCTGGATCAGTTCACCCCGGAGAACTACCGCGAGACCCGCTTCGGCACCAGCAGCGCCGAGGAGAAGGTGGCGCTGGCGATGACCGAGGCGCCGGGCTGGCTGCCGGACGCCGGCGACCCGCGGGGCGAGACCCGGTGGTCGTACTCCAACACCAACTACATCCTCGCCGGGATGATCATCGAGAAGCTGACCGGGCACCCGTGGGAGCAGGAGGTGCACGAGCGGATCATCGAGCCGCTGGGGCTGCGGCACACGCTCACCCCGGGTACCTCCGCGTATGTTCCGCAGCCCACGGCCACCGGATACATGCAGTTCCCGGGCCGGGAGGAGCTGACCGACACCTCGCTCATGGCGGACGCCGGGGCGGACGGCGCCATCATCAGCACCACCGGGGACATGAACGCCTTCCTGCGGGCGCTGCTGGGCGGCGAACTGCTGGAGCCCGGCACCCTGGAGCTGATGAAGCAGACCGTGCCCGCCGAGGACTTCGCGCCGGGGGCCGGGTACGGGTTGGGCCTCGCGTGGCGTCCGGTGGACGGCGCGTCGGCGGACCGCTGCGCGGACGGTGGGCTGTGGTTCCACGGCGGCACCTCGTTCGGCAGCGTCTCGGAGGCCGGGGTGAGCGTGGACGGCCGCTATTCGGCGGCGGCGGCCGAGTACACCCTGTGGCTGGACGACCAGGACAAGGCGCATGAACAGTTCCAGGCGGGCATCGACCTGGTGAACCGGGCGGTGTGCGGCACGAAGAACTGACGGGTCGCGATGGCCAGGGCGCCCGGGTCAGGGCGTGCGCAGGGCCTCGACCTGGGCCAGGAACCAGTCGCGCGGGGTCAGCGCGGTGGCGGCGGCGGCCAGCCGGCCGGCCCGGGACCGCCGTTCGGCCGGGTCCATGGTGAGCGCGCGGTGCAGGGCCTCGGCGGTGCCGGCGATGTCGTAGGGGTTGACGAGCAGGGCGTCCGCGCCGAGTTCGGCGGCGGCGCCCGCCTCCCGGGACAGCACCAGCGCGCAGCCTTGCTCGGAGATCAGCGGGATCTCCTTGGCGACCAGGTTCATGCCGTCGCGGATCGGATTGACCAGGGCCACGTCCGCCATCCGGTAGGCGGCGAGTGAGCGGGCGAAGTCGTCCTTGACGTGCAGCACCACCGGGGTCCAGTCGCCCCGGCCGAACTCGGCGTTGATGCCCTCGGCGACCCGGGACACCTCGGCGGTGTAGTCGCGGTAGACGGCCAGGTCCTGGCGGGAGGGGTAGGCGAAGGCCACCTGCACCACCCGGCCCAGCCACTGGGGGTGTTCGGTGAGCAGCCGCCGGTAGGCGAGGAGCCCGCGGATGATGTTCTTGGACAGCTCGGTGCGGTCCACGCGCACGATGGTGGCGCGGTCCCCGACCTGGGTACGGAGCGCGGCCAGCCGCTCGTCGACATCGGGCCGGTGGGCGCGCTCGCGCAGGAAGTCGCCGTCCGCGCCCAGCCCGTGGACGCCGATCCGGGTGGTACGGCCGCCGTACGTGACGGTGAAGGCGTCCGCGCCGGTGCCGGCCTCCGGCACCTCCCGTACCTCGGCGCCGAGCAGTTCGGCGCAGCAGTCCGCGAAGGCACGGGCCCAGCGCCGGGTCAGGAACGCGGCGCGGTCGGCACCCAGGATGCCGAGCAGCACCTGCCGGGCGACGGCGTCGGGCAGCACCCGGTAGAGGTCCGGGGGCGCCCAGGGGGTGTGCGAGAAGTGCCCGATCCGCAGGTCGGGGCGGCGTTCGCGCAACAGCGCGGGGACGAGGGCCAGGTGGTAGTCCTGCACCAGGACGCTCGCGCCCGGCGCTGCCTCGGCCGCGAGGGCGTCGGCGAAGGCGGCGTTGTACGTCTCGTAGCCGCCCCACTGAGCCTCGAACGCGGCGTCGTACACCGGCTCCAGCGGGGTCTGGTAGAGCAGGTGATGGACGAACCACAGCACGGAGTTGGCGATGCCGTTGTAGGCGGCGTCGAAGATGTCCGGGGGGATGTCCAGCATCCGTACCGACTGGCCGCCGGTGTCGGCGGGGTCGAGGGTGCCGGCGCCGGCCCGGGTGGCGGCCTCGCGGTCGGCGGGGCCGAGCGCCGCGCACACCCAGGTGCCGGCGGCCGAGCCGAGGGCGGAAAGACCGGAGACCATTCCGCCGCCGCCGCGCCGGGGGGTGAGGCTGCCGTCGGCGGCGAGCGTGTAGCTGACGGGGCCACGGTTGGACGCGACCAGAACCGGAGGTGCCTCGGATGCCTCAGATGCCTCGGAGGCTGCTGCAACGCCCATGCCCCGACCCTAGCCACCCGGCCCCCCGCACAAACGTGCCGCCGGTCACCCCCGGCGTGTCCGCCCTCCGCCGGCCGGGACCGTGCTCCGCTCCCGGCCCGCTGGGCGGAGCCGGGGCGCGGGTGTGTGCCCACGCCCCGGCCCCGGGCGGGTCCGGCTCCGGGGCTTCACCCCCGGCGCGCCCGCACGCCGTGCGGGCGCGGCCCTTTCCGGCCCGGCAGGGGCTACGCGGCCTGGCGGGCCGTGTATTCCGGGATGGTCGACATCGGGGGGCGTTCCTCGGTGTGGATCGTGTGGGTGAGCGGGGAGAAGCCGCCTTCCGCCAGCCGTTCGAACTGCATGATGCCCTGCTGTACGGGGACGGGCCCGTGGCCCGGCAGCCGGCTCTGGGCGGTGCGCATGATCGCCGCCGCCATCCGGCCCAGGGCCTGGCCGTCCTGGTGGCGGTGCTTGCGCACCCCGACGTCCACCTGGCCGACCGCGTTCAGCCCGGCCAGGTGCAGGGTGTCGACGAGCAGGCCCAGCTCGACCCCGTACCCGACGGGGAAGGGCAGCTGTTCGAGCAGGGTGCGCCGGGCCGCGTACTCGCCGCCCAGTGGCTGGACGACGCCGGCCAGCTGCGGCCAGTGCAGGTTGAGCAGCGGGCGCGCCACCAGCTCGGTGACCCGGCCGCCCTGGTGGGCGCCGGACGGGGCGTCGCCCAGCGGGCGGTCGTACATGGCCTTGACCAGGTGCACGTCGGGCTCGGTGAGCAGTGGCCCGAGGATGCCGGAGACGAACCGGGAGTCGAACTCCCGCAGGTCGGCGTCCACGTAACAGATGATCTCGCCGCTGGTGGCCATGAGGGAGCGCCACAGCACCTCGCCCTTGCCGGGCACGGTGGGCATGCGGGGCAGGATCTCGTCGCGGTGGACGACCTTGGCCCCCGCCGCGGCGGCGACCTCTCCGGTGCGGTCGGTGGACCCGGAGTCCACCACCATCAGCTCGTCGATCAGGGGGACGGTTTCCATCAGGTCGCGGCGTAGCGCTTCCACGATGGTGCCGACGGTCGCTTCCTCGTTCAGCGCGGGAAGCACGACGCTGACGCTGCCCGCCGGGCCGGCCGCGGCTTTCGCGTCCAGCAGCCGTCGTAGCGAGCGGTCAGCGGCAGTCCAGGACCGGCGGCTCAGCCACTCCTCAGCCTCTTCCAGCACGAATGTCGCTCCTGTTCGCTTCGACCGTATAAGTCGGGTAGGTCAGGTAGGTCGGATCTATCGGGACCATCACCAATGGAAGGATTTGGCCCTTATCGGTGGTGCCCAGTCCGGGCGAGAATATGTCTGTCTCCTCATCGTCTCTTCGTCTCGCGGATCGGACGGCCCGAGCCATTGTCCGGGGCGTCCGTTACAGTCTCGAACAGTGCAGGTGTCCTCCGCATATCGGGGACGCTGCGCGGTCAAGCGAACACAATCGAATACCGCTCATCCAGAGGGGCAGAGGGAACGGCCCGTTGAAGCCCCGGCAACCCTTCCGCCGGTCTCGTAACCGATGCGAGGCTCCCGGTGGGGAAGGTGCCAATTCCGTCCTGTGGCGAAATCCGCCATGGGGAAGATGAGGAGAAGGGCCTCGTACCCATGCCTGTGCTGTCATCGCACACCTCCACCCCCACCGCGCCGGCCGGCGCCACCGGATCCCCCGTGGATCTCGGCCCCGCCGTGGCGCTCTCCTGCCGGGAGTGCGGGGAACGGTTCCCGCTCAGCCCGATCTTCGCCTGCGAAGCCTGTTTCGGCCCACTCGAAATCGCGTACGATCTGCCGACCGGCGACCCCGAAGCGCTACGAGCCGCCATCGAGGCCGGACCGCACAGCATCTGGCGCTACGCCCCGCTGCTGCCGGTGCCGGCCGATGTCGCCTCCAAGCCCAATCTGAACCCGGGCGACACCCCCCTCGTCAAGGCCGACCGGCTGGCCGCCGCCCTGGGCCACACCGGCGAGCTGTATGTGAAGGACGACTCGGGGAACCCCACCCACTCCTTCAAGGACCGGGTGGTCGCCAACGCCGTGGAGGCCGCCCGCGCCTTCGGCTTCACCACCCTGTCCTGCTCCTCCACCGGCAATCTGGCCGGTGCGGTGGGCGCCGCCGCCGCCCGGGCCGGATTCCGCTCCTGCGTCTTCATCCCGCACGACCTGGAGCAGGGGAAGATCGTGATGGCCGCCGTCTACGGCGGCGAGCTGGTCGGCATCGAGGGCACCTACGACGACGTCAACCGGTTCTGCAGCGAACTGATCGGTGACCCGGCCGGCGAGGGCTGGGGCTTCGTCAACGTCAATCTGCGCCCCTACTACGGCGAGGGCTCCAAGACCCTGGCCTTCGAGATCGCCGAACAGCTGGGGTGGCGGCTGCCGGACCAGCTCGTGATCCCGATCGCCTCCGGATCCCAGCTGACCAAGATCGACAAGGGGCTCAAGGAGCTGATCGCGACCGGCCTGGTCGAGGAGAAGCCCTACAAGATCTTCGGGGCCCAGGCCGAGGGCTGCTCCCCGGTCTCCCAGGCGTTCAAGGCCGGGCACGATGTGGTGCGGCCGGTGAAGCCGGACACCATCGCCAAGTCCCTGGCCATCGGCAACCCGGCCGACGGCCCCTACGTCCTGGACATCGCCCGGCGCACCGGCGGCGCGGTCGAGGACGTGACCGACGCGCAGATCGTGGACGCCATCAAGCTGCTCGCCCGCACCGAGGGCATTTTCGCCGAGACGGCGGGCGGCGTGACGGTGGGCGTGACCCGCAAGCTGATCGAATCCGGGCAACTGGATCCGGAACTCACCACGGTCGTACTGAATACCGGCGACGGCCTGAAGACCCTGGACGCGGTGGCGCCGACCACCGGACCCACCGCCATCATCCGCCCGAATCTGGACGCTTTCCGAGAGGCTGGCCTCGCATGAGTGTGACTGTCCGAATCCCGACCATCCTGCGCACGTACACCGACGGCAAGTCGGAGGTTTCCGCCGACGGCGGCACGCTGCGCGACGTACTCGCCGATCTGGAGAGCAACCACCAGGGGATCGCCGCCCGGGTGCTGGACGACGAGGGCAGACTGCGGCGTTTTGTGAATGTGTATGTCAACGACGACGACGTGCGCTTCGCCGAGGGCCTGGACACCGCCACGCCGGACGGGGCGGGCGTCTCCATCATTCCGGCGGTGGCCGGAGGCTGCTGACGGCACTCCACCCCGGTCACCCCGGTCCACGCTTCATCACATTTTCAACAACCGCCCCGGAGCTGCCCGCTTCGGGGCGGTTGGGCGTTTCCGGGGCGATAGAGTGGGTCACGCGCCGTGCTGGCCCGTCCGATGCCAGCCGCATATGAATTCGCGACACTTCTCGACGAAAACGCGCGGAAATTCGCTGCACCAATTGCCGGATTGGCGCGATAAGGCGGGCGAGAAAGATTCAGCTTTACTCTATTTTGCGCAATTTGCCCGTTTGGGCGCTCCAATAATTCTCTGCTCAATGGCCTGTTGCACAGGGCGTCCGTCCAGATACATTCAGCGGCGGTCGACGCGTTCCGGTCTGACCCGGGCCCGCGAAGTGCGGTCTCGCGAAAGGGCCAGCAACATGGGGAGTTTGGAATGGCTCAGGGCACCGTCAAGTGGTTCAACGCGGAGAAGGGATACGGCTTCATCGCGGTAGACGGTGGTGCGGATGTGTTCGTCCACTACAGCGCGATTCAGATGGACGGTTACCGCACCCTGGAAGAGGGGCAGCGGGTCGAGTTCGAGATCTCGCAGGGACAGAAGGGGCCCCAGGCCGACATGGTCCGGGTGACCGTCTGAAGCGCCGACCGTACTACCACCGCAGCCGGCGAACCGGGGCCCGCACCCAGCGCGTATCAGCGCATGGGTGCGGGCCCCGGCACGTGCGCCCCCTGCCACCTGCGACAACGCCAAGGCGCTTGCGCCCGTCCCGTCGCCCGACCACCGCCCCGCAAGGACGCCCTGCGGGCGGACTGCTTGCACTCTCAAGGGGAGAGTGCTAATCATTGCGTTAGCACTCTGAGGGTGAGAGTGACAGAAGAGACCGGTTCGGTGAGGTCGTGAGCCAGGCGGGGCAAGGAACCGCTGGGCGTACGGCCGTCCGTCGCGGGCGCCGGCGCGGTCCTCGGAGCAATCCACCCCGTTATCTGGGAGGACCCCTTCACATGGCCAAGATCATCGCGTTCAACGAGGAGGCGCGGCGCGGCCTTGAGCGCGGGATGAACCAGCTCGCCGACGCCGTCAAGGTCACGCTCGGTCCCAAGGGCCGCAACGTCGTTCTGGAGAAGAAGTGGGGCGCCCCCACGATCACCAACGACGGTGTCTCCATCGCCAAGGAGATCGAGCTGGAGGACCCCTACGAGAAGATCGGCGCCGAGCTGGTCAAGGAGGTCGCCAAGAAGACCGACGACGTCGCGGGTGACGGTACGACCACCGCCACCGTGCTGGCTCAGGCCCTGGTTCGCGAGGGGCTGCGCAACGTCGCCGCCGGCGCCAACCCGATGGCCCTGAAGCGGGGCATCGAGGCGGCCGTCGAGAAGGTCTCCGAGGCGCTGCTGGGTCAGGCCAAGGAGGTCGAGACCAAGGAGCAGATCGCCTCCACCGCCTCCATCTCCGCCGGCGACACCCAGATCGGCGAGCTGATCGCCGAGGCCATGGACAAGGTCGGCAAGGAAGGCGTCATCACCGTCGAGGAGTCGCAGACCTTCGGGCTTGAGCTGGAGCTCACCGAGGGCATGCGCTTCGACAAGGGCTACATCTCCGCCTACTTCGCCACCGACATGGAGCGGATGGAGGCCGAGCTTGAGGACCCGTACATCCTCATCGCCAACTCCAAGATCGGCAATGTGAAGGACCTCCTTCCGCTGCTGGAGAAGGTCATGCAGGCCGGCAAGCCGCTGCTGATCATCGCCGAGGACGTCGAGGGCGAGGCCCTGTCCACGCTGGTCGTCAACAAGATCCGTGGCACCTTCAAGTCCGTCGCCGTCAAGGCGCCCGGCTTCGGTGACCGCCGCAAGGCCATGCTGACCGACATCGCCATCCTCACCGGTGGCCAGGTCATCTCCGAGGAGGTCGGCCTCAAGCTGGAGACCGCCGGTCTCGACCTGCTGGGCCGCGCCCGCAAGGTCGTCATCACCAAGGACGAGACCACCATCGTCGACGGTGCGGGCGACAGCGACCAGGTCCAGGGCCGGGTCAACCAGATCCGCGCCGAGATCGAGAACTCCGACTCGGACTACGACCGCGAGAAGCTCCAGGAGCGCCTCGCGAAGCTGGCCGGCGGCGTGGCCGTCATCAAGGCCGGTGCCGCCACCGAGGTGGAGCTGAAGGAGCGCAAGCACCGCATCGAGGACGCGGTGCGCAACGCGAAGGCCGCCGTCGAGGAGGGCATCGTCGCCGGTGGCGGCGTGGCCCTGCTCCAGGCGTCCTCCGCGCTGGACAAGCTGGACCTGGAGGGTGACGAGGCGACCGGCGCTGCCGCCGTCAAGCTCGCCCTGGAGGCCCCGCTGAAGCAGATCGCGGTCAACGCCGGCCTTGAGGGCGGCGTCGTGGTCGAGAAGGTCCGCAACCTGCCGCAGGGTCACGGTCTGAACGCCGCGACCGGCGAGTACGTGGACCTGCTGGCGGCCGGGATTCCCGACCCGACCAAGGTCACCCGTTCCGCGCTCCAGAACGCCGCCTCCATCGCGGCGCTGTTCCTCACCACCGAGGCTGTCATCGCGGACCGTCCGGAGAAGGCGGCGGCCCCGGCCGGCGACCCGACCGGTGGCATGGGCGGCATGGACTTCTGAGTTCTGCCCCGCTCGACCAGGCACAACAGCCGTAGCGCCGAGGGCGGCACCCGGGACCTCACGGTCCCGGGTGCCGCCCTCGGCCGTTGAGCGGGTACGGACGGCCCGTCAGACCCGGACGTCCGGGACGCTGTCCAGCAGCGCGGCCCACTCGGGGTACTTCGCGAGCTTGGCCTCGTGCAGCTCCACCAGCTTGGCGCCGAGACCCGGGTCGGGGTCGTCGGACAGATCCACCCGGGCCAGCCGCGCCAGATGGGGCAGGATCTCCGGGTCGCCGGCCAGATGTTCCGGGTCGTGCATGTAGCGCTCCAGCGCCGCCAGATCCTCGATCGCCACGGTGAAGGCGTGGGTGAAGCCCTCGGCGGGGTCGCCGAGATCCTGCCCGACGGCCGAGAACGACACGGAGTCCAGGGCGGCGGTGCGGCGCAGCAGGGTCAGGGCCCGCTCCTTCTCCTCCTCGGTGCTGCTGTCCTTGAAGGCGAATCGCAGTACGTGAACAAACATGGCGCCCCTTCCGGGGGTGCGGGCCGGCGTTTCCCCGGAGCGTACCAGTTGGTTTGAAAAAATGAACCTACGAGTTCAATTGCTCGGACGGTCAGGTAGGGCAGGGCGGTAGGCTGGCGCCCGTGACCGGAACCAGCACCGCCGCCGCACACGGGCGCATCGACAAGCGGCAGGCCATCCTGGCCGCCGCCTTCGCCGTCTTCGCCCGCCAGGGATATGCCCAGAGCTGTGTCAAGGAGATCGCGCAGGAGGCGGGGGTCGCCAAGCCGACCGTCTACAACCACTTGCACGACAAGGAGAATCTGTTCCGGCACGCGCTGCTCGCCGTGGCCGACGCCGTCATGAGTGAGAACCTCGCCGTCATCGACCGGCTGCGCGACCCCGGCCCCGAACTGCGCCCCACCCTCGAACAGGTCGCCCGGCTGCTGGCCCGGGCCTGCTGCGAGGAGCGCGCCCGCGCGCTGCGCCGGCTCAGCCTCACCCAGATCACCGCGCTGCCCGACCTCGCCGAGGAGGTACAGGACCGTACCTCCCACCGTCTCGGCGAAGGGCTCGCCGACCGCTTCGCCCGGCTGACCCTCGCCGGCCGGCTGCGCCCCTGCGACCCGGCGCAGGCCGCCGAGCACTTCCTCGCACTGCTCACCGGACCGCTCGACGCCCGCTCCCGGCTGGGCGTCCGCGCGCTCCCCGAGGCCGAGCAGCACGCCGTCGCGGACGCCGCCGTCGACACCTTTCTGCGGGCGTACGGACCGGAGCGGCCGGAGCAGCCCGGGTAAGGGGCGGCGTCAGTCCTTGGCCGCCGCCGTCAGGGCCGCGCGCAGCCGGCCCTGGGACTCCGTCAGCAGCCGGTCGGCGGTGGGCGCGTCCACCTTGCCGAGGATGGTGAGGATCGCGTGCTTCACCTCGCCGTCGGTCGCCAGCAGCGCCGACTCGATCACCGGATCGGGCGCCCCGGTCGCCAGATGCACGATCCGCCGCGAACGGGCCCGCAGCTTCTCGTTCGAGGCGCGCACATCCACCATCAGATTGCCGTAGGTCTTGCCGAGCCGGATCATGCTGATCGTCGAGATCATGTTCAGCACCAGCTTCTGCGCCGTGCCCGCCTTCAGCCGGGTGGAGCCGGAGATCAGCTCGGGCCCCACCACCACCTCGATGCCGTGCTCGGCCGCCGCCGCCAGCGGCGAACGCGCGTTGCACGACAGGCCGATGGTCAGCGCGCCGCGCTCCCGGGCGTACTCCACGGCGCCCACCGCGTACGGCGTACGCCCCGATGCCGAGATGCCGACCACCACGTCGTCCGCCGTCACCCCGCGCCGCCGCAGGTCCTCGGCGGCCAGCGCCTTGCTGTCCTCGGCGCCCTCCACCGCCGTCACCATCGCGCCCGGGCCGCCGGCGATCAGCCCGACCACCTGGGAGGGATCGGTGTTGAACGTCGGCGGACACTCGCTGGCGTCCAGCACCCCGAGCCGGCCGGCCGTGCCGGCGCCCAGGTAGAGCAGCCGCCCGCCGCGCGCCAGCCGCTGCGCGGCGGCGTCGATCGCGGCGGAGATCTTGGGGAGTTCGGCCTCGACGGCGCCGGGCACCCCGGCGTCCTCGTGGTTCATGGTGCGGGCGATGTCGAGCGTGGAGAGCTGGTCGATCTCGGCGAGATCCGCGCGGTATGCCTCGGTGGTCAGACCATCGAGTTCGGAACGCAGCTCACCATAAGGACTGATGGACATGGAGGTGCGGCTCTCTGGGCGGTGCGGGTACGGGGGAGGAGGGGCGTGGAGGGGCGTGGGGCGTGGAGGGGTACGGCGCGGGTCAGCGTTCGCGGGCCGGCGAGTGCCGGTGCGCCAGCGCCTCATAGCTTGCGTGCAGCGCGGGCGCGGCGGTCTCGTACGTACGCTGCGCCACGCCGACGAACAGACAGTCGACCACCAGCAGCTGGCTGGTGCGGCTGGACATCGCCGCCGGGCGCAGCTCGCTCTCGCGGCCGGTGGAGGTGGTCAGGACGTGGTCGGCGTACTGGGTGACCTCGCCGTCCGGCCGTCCGGTGATGGCGACCGTGGTGGCGCCGTGGTCGAAGGCCGCCTGAAGCGGCTCGATGACATCCACGGTCCGGCCGGAGTGGGTGATGGCGACCGCGACATCGCCGGCCCGCAGCTGGACGGCCCCCGTGACCGCCAGGTGTGGGTCGGCGTGCGCGTGGGCCACCAGGCCGATGCGCAGCAGTTTCTGGGCGAGGTCCTGGGCGACGAGGGAGGAGGCGCCGATGCCGTACACATCGACGCGGCGGGCGGCGGCCAGCGCGGTGACGGTGGCCTCCAGCTGGGCGAGGTCGAGCGCCCCTGCGGTGTCGGTGAGGGTCTGCCGCTCGTCCTGGGTGAGCTTGGCGACCACGTCGCTGAGCGGGTCGTCGACCGAGATGTCGGCGGTGACGGCGGGCGCGGCGCCCGATGCCTGCTGGGCGGCGAGGCCGGCGAGGGCGAGCCGCAGATCGCGGTAGCCGGGGTAGCCGAGCATCCGGGCGGTACGGACCACGGTGGCCTCGGAGGTGCCGGTGCGTTCGGCGAGCCCGGTGACGGTGAGCGCCGCGCAGCCGGCCGGGTCGGAGGCGACGGTTTCGGCGACCCGCTGCATGGAACGCGTCATGGACGGGGTCATCGTCCGGACCTTGGCGGCCAGGGCGGCCGGTTCCGGGGGAGCGGGGCGCGGCGGTGCGACGGCGACGGGGCGCGGCCGGCCGGGCCGGCGGACGAAATTTTCCTTCATCGCATTCCTCACAGGGTGAAACATATTTTCGTAGGAGTTGTCGCGTCAAGCCTTGGGAGTGCTCCAATAGTGCGTATGAACCACGAGACGCCGGAAGGGGCCATTCACCGGGGCCGCGCGCTGGTACTCGCCGATCTGGCGGCCTGTGACGCCGCCGGGCCGGCCGAGGTCTCCGCGCTGGAGACGGCGATGGAACACCGGCGGTGGTGGTGCGAACAGTGGCCGCAGGGCGCCGCGTACCTGCCCGGGCTGCTCGCCCAGGACGTCCAGGACGCCCTGCTGGACGCGCACGGCGCGGCGGGGCGCTGGCCGGTGTGCCCGTTCTGCGAGGATCACCACGCCCTTGACCTGGCGCCGGAGCTGTCCGAAGATCCGCACTGGGTGTGCGGGGCGACCGGCCGCACGGTGGCGCCGCTGGGCGGGCTGGCCGAGGCCGGTACCGGGTGACGCTCTACATCGATCCGCCGGACTGGCCGGGCCACGGCCGGATGTGGTCCCACCTGATCAGCGACGTCTCGTACGAGGAACTGCACGCCTTCGCCGCCCGGCTGGGCGCCCCGCCGAAGGCGTTCGACGGGGATCACTACGACATTCCCGCCGAGCGTCATGCCGAGGCGGTGCGCCTCGGCGCGCTGGAGGTGGGCAGCAAGGAACTGCTGCGCCACCTCCGCGAAGCCGGCCTGCGCCGCCCCAAGCGGCGCCGGCCGCCGCCGGCTACGCCCGGGTCCGCTCCAGGGTGAACCAGAAGGTCGGGACCGGGTTGGTGCCGGGTGTCACATCGGTCAGCCGCCACCCGGTGAACCGGGTGCGGAGTTCGTCCGCGGTGGCGCCGGAGATCGGGTCGTCCCACGCCTCGGGCCCGTACCCGAACATCAGCAGCCGCGCGCCGGGCGCCGCGCGCTCGGTGAGGCCGGTGGCGTACGCGTCGCGCCGGTGCGGCGGGATGCCGCAGTAGCAGCTGAGGTCGAAGAAGAGGTCGTACGGGCCGGGCAGGCCCGTCTCGGCGAGCCGGGTGGCGTCCCCGCACAGCACGGTGATGTCCGCCCCGGCCGCCACGGCCTTCTCCCGGGCCTGCCGGACCGCGCGGTCGACCAGATCGACGGCCGCCACCTGCCAGCCGTGCCGGGCCAGATAGACGGCGTTGGTCCCGGTGCCGCAGCCGAGTTCGAGGGCCCGGCCCGGGGGGAGCGCGCCGGGCCCCTCGATCAGGGCCACCAGCTCGGGCGGGGTGACGCCGGTGTCCCACGGCGGCTTGCCCGCCCGGTAGTAGTCCTCCAGCTCGCGGCGTACGGCCGCCTCCTGGTCGAGTTCCACCGCTGTCCTGATCTCTGTCATCGCCGCCTCCATGAATGAATTTAGAGTCAGACTCTAGTGACTGACTCTAGAGATAGTCTCTTCACATGGATGCGGTCAAGGGATCCGACGGACACCACCCCCACCCCAAGCGCCCGGACAAACGGGCCGAACGCTCGCGCCGCACCCGCGAGAAGGTCATCGCGGCGGCGCGCGACCTCTTCCTCGCGCAGGGGTACGGGGCGACCAGCCTTCAGGAGGTCGCGGACCGCGCGGGGGTCGCCGTACAGACCGTCTACTTCGTGTTCCGCAACAAACGCACCCTGTTCAAGGACGTCGTCGACACCTCCATCGCCGGCGACGCCGAACCGGTCGCCACGATGGACCGCGACTGGTTCCGCGCCGCGTGCGCCGAGCCCACCGCCGCCGGACAACTGCGCGCCCACGTACGGGGGGTGCGCGACATTCTCGGCCGGGTCGGCCCGATCATGCCGATGATCGCCGCCGCCGCTGCCACCGATCCGGAGATCGCCGCGCAGTGGCCCACCGGCCCCGACCAGCGCTACACGGTGCAGCACGCCGCGGCGCGGGCGCTGACCGCCAAGCCCGACGCCCGGCCCGGCGTCGGCACCGAGCGCGCCGCCGACCTGCTGTACGGGCTGCTCAGCCCCGAGCTGTATCTGGTCTATGTGCGCGACCGGGGCTGGTCGCCCGACGACTGGGAGGAGTGGGCCCGCGAGGCGCTGACCGCCCAGCTCTGCACCGGGCGCGGGTAGGGCGGCTCAGCGCGGAGCGGGCCGGCTCAGCGCGGAGCGGGCCGGGTCACTGCGGGCGGGGGCGGCGGGCGCGCCAGACCAGGAGGGCGGCCGAGGCCACCGCCGACAGGCGCAGGAGGACCGGCCAGGTGTCGGAGAGCTGGTCGCCGGCCGTGGTGTCGGTCAGCGGCTCGCCCCAGTACTCATTGACCCGGCCGAACAGCCAGCCGAGATAGCCGCCGAAGACCAGGCCGGGGCCGCCGAAGGTGATCCACTGGGCCTCGCGGCGGGACAGCCGGGGCGCCCAGTACGCCAGCAGCCAGCCGATCGCCAGCGTGACCAGCTCGGTCAGGGCGGCCCCCGCCACCAGCAGCACGGCGCCGATCAGCTCGACCGGTCCGCCCATGTGGCGGTTGGTGCCCCGGATCGCGGCGTTGGCGCGGCGCCAGCCCTTGGGCGGGGCGGGGGTTTCCGGGGCGGCCGGTGCCGCCTCCGGCGCGGGGGCCTCCACCGCCGGTGCCTGGGCCTGGGCCGGGGCGGGTTTCAGGTCCGCGCGCGCCTCCACCGGGGGGCGCAGCATCTCGGGGACCTCGATGCCGCCGACGAACGCGCCGATCTGGCCGTCCGGCCAGTACGGCTCGGGGGGTCTGGGCTGCTCCGTCAGGTCCGGGGGTTCTTCATCCGGCGCCTGCGGCCCGGCGGGCGCGGCGGGCGCCTCCGCCTCGGGCCCGGGCTCGGGCTTGGGCTTGGGCTTGCGGAAGGTGAAGCGGGCCGGCCTCCCGGCCCTCTCCGGGGCCCGCGGTGCCGGAGCCGGTACCGCAGCGGCAGCCGCCGCCCGTACCGCCGGCGCCGTCACCGTCCCGTCACCCGTCGCGCCCGCGACCACGTCCTCCGGGCGCCCCATCCCGCGCAGGATCCGCTTGACGTCCGAGCGGGACTCCTCGCCCTCCACCCGGGACCGCTGCTGACCGATCTCCGCGCGCAACCGCCCCACCAGCGCCGCCCGTTCGGCCGCGGACATGCTGGTGGTGTGGGCCAGGTCGCCCACCTTGCTCAGATAGTCGAGTACCAGCTGTTCGCCTTCGATCCCCACGGCCCCGATGGTAGCGGCAGCACCTATGCCTTCGCCGCTGTTCATCAAGGGTTCACCAGACACCCCGCAACCGGCTACCCACGCCTCGTTACATGTGAACCATGGCGACAGGTCTTGCGACACCCCTATCCCCCCACGGCGGGCGCCGCCCCACCGAGGGTGCCCCCGTCGTGTTCGAGCTGGGTGGGGTGAATGTGTCGTACGGTACGCACCGCGCCGTACGGGACGTCTCCATGGACATCCACGAACGCGAGATCACCGCCCTCATCGGCCCGTCCGGCTGCGGCAAGTCCACCGTGCTGCGCTGCCTCAACCGGATGAACGATCTGGTGCAGGGGGCGTCCGTCTCCGGCAAGGTCGCCTACCGCGGCAGCGATCTCTACGCGGACGACGTCGATTCCATCGAGGTCAGGCGGCGGATCGGGATGGTGTTCCAGAAGCCCAACCCGTTCCCCAAGTCGATCTACGACAATGTCGCCTACGGTCTGCGCTTCGGCGCCGGCCGGATCAGCCGCAGCGAACTGGACGACCGGGTCGAGGCCGCGCTCACCAGCGCCGCCCTGTGGGACGAGGTCAAGGACAAGCTGTCCAGCAGCGGGCACGCGCTCTCCGGTGGCCAGCAGCAGCGCCTGTGCATAGCCCGGGCGGTCGCGGTCCAGCCGGATGTGGTGCTGATGGACGAGCCCTGTTCGGCGCTCGATCCCATCGCCACGGCGAAGATCGAGGACCTGATGCAGAAACTCGCGGACGAATTCACCCTGGTGATCGTCACGCACAATATGCAGCAGGCCGCCCGGGTCTCCGACCGCACCGCGTTCTTCACTGCCGACACCGACAGCGAGGGGGTACGCCATGGGCGCCTGGTTGAGTACGACGCGACCGAGAAAATCTTCAACCGGCCCGCTGACCAGCGTACCGAGGATTACATCTCAGGGCGCTTCGGATAACCGATCGGACAATCCCCCGCCACAGGAGGAGGATTCCGTTCCCGGAATCTCGCTCGGCATCAATCCGCTGGTACTGCTCGCGGACGCCGACGAGCGTATCCGGCAGGGCCTGACCGCCCAGCTGGCGAAGTATCAGGTGTCCGTGGTGCACTGCGCCGACGGCGCCACCGCGCTGCTGGAGGCCGGACTGCGCCGCCCCGACGTGCTGCTGGTGTCCGCCGGGCTGCCGCTGATCGACGGCGCCACCGTCACCAGGATGGTGCGCCGCCGGCTGTCCATCCCGGTGGTCCTCGGGGTCAGCCCGGAGGACACCGACCAGGTCGGCCCCGCCCTGGCGGCCGGCGCCAGCGCGTGCGTGGCGCGCCCGTACCGGCCGCGCGAGGTCGCCCAGTTGCTGAGCCTGTCCGACCGCGGCCAGCGCGGCGGCTGGGACCAGCCGCTGGTGTGCGGGCCGCTGACCCTGGACCCGGGTACGTACGAGGTCCGCATGCACGGCGTGGTCACCGCGCGGCTGCCGCTGCGCGAGTTCCAGCTGCTGCATCTGCTCATGCTGCACGCCGAGAAGGTCATCACCCGGGACCGGATCCGCGCCGAGCTGTGGGGCGACGGCGCCAGCCGGTCGAATACGATCACTGTTCACATTCGGCGGCTGCGGGAGCGGCTGGGCGATGACCCGCACCACCCGGAGATCATCCAGACGGTGCGCGGCGTCGGCTACCGGCTGGTGCCGCCCGGGCAGTTCGCCTAGCTCCCTTCGGCGGTCCCGGCGGTTCCGCCAGGTGACGCGTTTCTTAACGATTTCAGCTCTCTTTGTGAAACTGCCGGTTCCGCCGAACCTATCTTTCTGTTCACCTTCCGGACCGCACGCCTTCGCCGCACGCTCCTACGTTCTCCCCGAGACATTCAAAGTCAAAGGAGCAAGGCCATGCGCAACTGGCGCGCCAAGACCGCGGCGATCGTCGCGGTGTCCGCCCTGGCCCTGACCGCGTGCGGCGGCGGCGACGACAACAGCAACAGCGGTGACAAGGGCGGCGACAAGGGGACCGACACCGGTTCCTCGCTGTCCGGCACGGTGACCGGCGCGGGCGCGTCGTTCCCCGCCACCGTGTTCCAGGACTGGATAGCCGCCTACCAGGGCGACAAGTCCGGCGTCACCGTCAACTACCAGAGCGTCGGCTCCGGTACCGGTGTGGAGCAGTTCATCGGGCAGTCCATCGACTTCGGCTCCTCCGAGGAGTTCCTGAGCGATGAGGCCCTCGCCGAGGCCGAGGCCGCCCGCGGCTGCCCGGCCGTGCAGTTCCCGGTGGTCTTCGGTTCCGTGGCCATCGCCTTCAACGACGAGGCCCTCGACGGCCTGGTGCTGACCTCGGACGTGATCGCCAAGATCTACGACCGCGAGATCACCAACTTCAACGACCCGGCGATCGCCGAGCTGAACCCCGGCGTGGACCTGCCGGACGAGAACATCCTGCCGGTGCACCGCTCCGACAGCTCCGGCACCACCTTCGTCTTCTCCCACTACCTCAACACCGAGGTTCCCGCCTGGGCCGACAAGTACGGCGAGGGCAAGGAGATCGAGTGGTCCGGTGACACCATCGGCGGCGAGGGCAACGAGGGTGTCTCGCAGCAGATCTCGCAGAACCCCGGCGGCATCGGCTACGTGAACCAGTCGTACGCGCTGGAGCTGGGCCTGCCCACCGCCAAGGTGGTCAACGCCGACGGTGAGGCCATCGCGCCGACCCTGGAGGCCACCACGGCCGCCTCCGAGGAGGCCGACATCCCGGACACCTTCCAGTTCACCATCAACGGGGTGGGCGGCGCCGGTTACCCGATCGCCGGCACCAACTTCATCCTGGCCTACACCTGCGGCTACGACCAGGCGACCGCCGACATCATCAAGGACTTCTGGTCCTGGACGCTGACCGACGACGCGGACGCGCTCGCCCTGGAGCTGGGCTACGCCCCGCTGGGTGCCGACCTCAAGACCCGGGTGCAGTCGCAGATCGACCTGATCAACAGCCAGGGCTGAGCGCGCTGACCTCCGGTCACCCCTCCCCCCAGTCCCCCCGCCGCCCGGGGCGGTAACCAATCCGCCCCGGGCATTCCCCGTACCCGCGTCCCCGTGGCAGCAGACAGGAGCAGCAGCAACGATGTCGGCCACACTGTCCCGTCAACGAAAGCGGATAGCCGACCCGGCGTTCCGCTGGTTCGTGACCCTCGCCGGCGCCAGCGTCTTCGTCATCCTCGCCGGGATGGTCATCAGAACGACCAATGACGCCTGGCCCATCTTCCAGTACCAGGGCTTCTTCAGCTTTCTGACCGGCGACCAGTGGCTGGCCGGCACCAGCCGCACCGGAAGCGACTTCACGGGTACGTACGGGGCCTGGCCGTTCATCTACGGCACCATGGTCACCGCGCTGATCGCCATCGTGATCGCCCTGCCGCTCGCGCTGTGCGTCGCCTTCTACATCAACCAGCTGGCACCCAAGCGGCTGCGCAACCCGCTGTCGTACTCCGTGGAGATGCTGGCCGCCGTGCCCAGCATCATCTTCGGCATGTGGGGCTTCTTCTGGCTGCTGCCGAATGTGCTGCGCCCCTTCCTTGAGTGGCTGGAGTCCTCGCTGGGCTGGCTGAACATCTTCGGCTGGAAGCCCTTCGAGGGGCCGGTGTTCGGCTCCAGCTACCTCGCGGCCGGCATCGTGCTGGCGATCATGATCCTGCCGATCATCACCGCGATCGTCCGCGAGGTCATCGCCGTGAACCCGGTCGACCAGCAGCACGCCGCGTACGCGCTGGGCGCCACCCGCTTCGAGGTGATGCGCAAGGTGGTGCTGCCCTCCAGCTTCTCCGGGATCGTGGCCGCCTCCATGCTGGGCCTCGGCCGGGCGGTGGGCGAGACGGTGGCCGTGATGATGCTGATCGGCTCCACCAAGAACTGGGACGGCTCGCTGCTGTCGGCCGGTGACTCGATGGCCGCGCACATCGCCGCCCGGTTCGGTGAGGCGACGCCGGAGACCACCAAGGCGCTCATGGCGATCGGTGTGGTGCTGTTCCTGTTCACCATGATCATCAACATCGGGGCCCGACTGCTGGTGTGGCGGATCGGCCGAGTCTCGGGGGACGCCGCCGTATGAGCACCGACACCACGACCACGGGCACCACGGCCGGGACGACGTCCACGGGCCACCGCAGCCTGCTGGTGAAGCAGGGCAACGCCAACGCGCGCGGGGTGAAGAACCGTATCGCCATCGGCGTGCTCACCCTCGCCATGGCGGTCGCCGTGGTCCCCCTCATCCTGATCATCTTCGAGGTCACCAGCCGCGGCGCCGGCGCCATCCACTGGGACTTCTTCACCTCCGACGAGCCCAGCTACCGGCAGGAGGGCGGCTACCGGGCCGGCTTCGTCGGCACCGCGTACGTCATGGGCGGCGCGATCCTGATGTCCGTCCCGCTGGGCCTGGCCACCGCGATCTATGTGGTGGAGTACGGCAGCGAGACCCGCGCCGGGCGGCGGCTGTCCAACCTGATCCGGTTCTTCACCGATGTGATGACGGGCATCCCCTCCATCTTCGTCGGTCTGTTCGTGTACGGCTTCCTGGTCTCCTCCACCGGCGGCCTGGGGCAGGGCTTCAACGCCTTCGCCGGTTCGGTCGCCATCTCGATCATCATGCTGCCGATCGTGGCGCGGTCGTCCGAGGAGATGCTCAAGCTGGTTCCGGACGAGTGGCGCAACGCCTCGTACGCGCTGGGCGCCTCCAAGTCCCGTACGGTCCTGACGACCGTGCTGCCGGCCGCCGCGCCGGGGCTCGCCACCGGCTCGATGCTGGCGGTGGCGCGGGGCGCCGGTGAGACCGCGCCGCTGATCATGACGATCCTGGGCTCGCAGTACCTGGTGAGCAGCTACTTCGAGGGCGCGCAGGGCGCGGTGCCGCTCCAGATCTACCGGGGCGCGCGGCAGCAGTTCGAGGCCGGCATCGAGCGGGCGTGGGGCGGCGCGCTGTCGCTGTTCGTGCTGGTGCTGGTGCTGGTGGTGCTGGCCCGCTGGCTGGGCTCCAAGGCCAGCAAGCTGAAGTGATGAAGGGGATGGAAGCAGACATGTCGGTGTTCGACATACAGGGACTCGGCGTGGCCTACGGGGGCTTCACGGCCGTCAAGGACATCAGCCTGGAGATCCCGCGCAACAAGGTCACCGCGCTGATCGGCCCCTCGGGCTGCGGCAAGTCCACGGTGCTGCGCTGCCTGAACCGGATGAACGACCTGATGGACGCCACCGTCACCGGGAAGATCGTCTACAACGGTGAGGACATCTACGGCCCCGAGGTGGACGCGGCGGAGGTGCGGCGCCGGATCGGGATGGTGTTCCAGCGGCCGAACCCGTTCCCCAAGTCGATCTACGAGAACGTGGCGTTCGGGCCGCGGCTGAACGGCTTCAAGGGCGACCTCGACCAGCTGGTGGAGGAGTCGCTGCGCGGGGTCGCGCTGTGGGACGAGGTGAAGGACAAGCTGAACGACCCGGGTACGGCGCTGTCGGGCGGTCAGCAGCAGCGGCTGTGCATCGCGCGGGCGATCGCCGTGCAGCCGGATGTGCTGCTGATGGACGAGCCGTGTTCGGCGCTGGACCCGATCGCCACGCTCAAGATCGAGGATCTGATCCGGGAGCTGGTCAGCTCGTACAGCATCGTGATCGTCACGCACAACATGCAGCAGGCGGCGCGGGTCTCGGAGATGACGGCGTTCTTCAGCGTCGACATCGACGACGAGCAGGGGATGCGTACGGGTGCGCTGGTGGAGTACGACAGCACGGAGAAGATCTTCAACAACCCGGGCAGCACGCGTACCGAGGACTACATCAGCGGCCGGTTCGGCTGAGGCCGGCGCGGTGCGGCGGGGCGGCGAATCGTTCCTGCCGCTTGACGGCGGCGAGCAGCGCCGCCACCCGGGCCCGGGAACCGGCGAGTACGGTCCCGGGCCCGGTGCTTTCCCGCAGCAGCAGGCGCCCGCCGGGCAGCCGGGCCAGCTCGACGCAGTTCTCGCCGCCCCCGCCGCCCCCCGACGAGTACGACGACTTCTGCCAGCGGGCGGTCACAGCTCGCGGGCGATGTGATGGATCAGCGAACGTGACTCGGCGGGGCTGAGGGTGAAGTCGTCGGCGTCGTCGAAGAACTTCCGGTATCCCTCCAGCTGGTGGTCGGCGGTGAGCAGGATTCCGCCGATCGGGGTGTCCATCTGCACCGTGTCCAGCTGCGGGACCACCCCCTGCGCGTACAGCAGCGGCTGGGTGGCCTCGTAGAAGCGTTCATTGGTGAACGGGATCACCCGCAGGGTGATGTGGGGGAGTTCGGACGCCTTCATCAGGTGCTCCAGCTGGGTGCGCACCACCTGCCGGCCACCGAACCGCATGCGCAGCGCCGCCTCGTGCAGCACGACGTCGAACGGGGCGGGGTCGGGGCCGTCGAGGACGGACTGACGGCGCAGCCGGTACTCGACGTACGGTTCCACCTCGTCGGCCGGGGTGTTGCCGTTGACGGCGCGGATGTACTCCTCGGTCTGGAGCAGTCCGGGGACATTGACGGTGTGCAGGATGCGCATCCGGACGCTGTGGTATTCCAGCTCGGCCAGGTCCAGGAAGCGGGGCGGCAGGATGGTGCGGTAGGAGTCCCACCAGTGCTGGCCGCGGTGCTCGCGGGCGATCGCGCTCAGGGCGTCGAGCAGGGCGGTGTCGGTGGAGCCGTAGTAGCCGGCGAGCTTGCGGATGCGTTCTTCGCTGACGCCGATCCGGCCCGATTCGATGTGGCTGATCTTGCCCTGGTCGGTGCCGAGCATGGCGGCGGTTTCCCGGGCCGTGCGGCCCGCGCGTTCCCGCAGCTTGCGCAGTTCGGCTCCCAGGCGGGCTTGCCGGGCGGTGGGACGCTCCCTCGGCGGCATGGTGGTTCTCCGGTCTTGTCTTGTTGATCGCTGGCGCTGTGGCTGAGTTTGCCGCCCCATTACTCCCTGAGTCCACTTGCATGCACAGGGGTACAGGTACCCCGGCGGGCTATGGGGTGATCTGTGGCTGTTTCCTGTCCGTGGCGGGGCGCGACCGGTACCGTGGGCTGGATGACCACTGAGCAGCGACCGCGCGGGCCGCGCACCCTGGCCGAGGAGCTGCGCGCGCGCAGCGACGAGGAGCTGACCGGGCTGCTGCGCGCCCGCACCGATCTGCTCTCCCCGCTCCCCGGCGACGTCTCGCAACTGGCCACCCGGGCCGGCACCCGCGCCTCGGTGGTGCGGGCCCTGGACCGGCTGGACGCGTTCACGCTCCAGGTGGCGGAGGCGCTGGCCGTCGCCCCGCAGCCGTGCCCGTACGACACGCTGGCCGCGCTGCTGCCGGGCGGGGAGCGCGAGCTGCCGCGCGCGCTGGCCGAGCTGCGCGGGCGCGCCCTGCTGTGGGGCGCGGACGGCGAGCCGCGGCTGGTGCGCACCGCGCAGGAGCTGCTGGCGCCCACCGCCGCCCGGCCGGGCACGACGGGCCTCGGCCCGACGGTCGCCGAGGCGTCGGCGGGCATCTCGCCGCGCCGGGTGCAGGAACTGCTGACCGGCGCCGGGCTGCCCGGCACCGGCGACGCGGTGAGCGCCGTGGTGGCGCTCACCGAGCTGTTCGGGGACGAGGAGCGGTTCGCGCGGCTGCTGGCGGACGCGCCGCACGGCGCGCTGGAGGCACTGGACCGGCTCGCGTGGGGGCCGCCGTACGGGGAGGTCTCGGCCCGCCCCGGGCCGCAGCTGCGCTGGCTGCTGGACCGGGGGCTGCTGCTGCCGACCCAGCCCGGCACGGTGGTGCTGCCGCGCGAGGTGGCGCTGCGGCTGCGCGGCGGGCGCGCGCATCGCGAACTGCGCCCCCAGCCGCCGGTGGTGACGGCGCGCGCGGCGTACGAACCCGGCTCGGTCGACGCGGCGGGCGCGGGCGTGGCCCAGGGCGCGCTTGGCCTGCTGGAGGACCTGCTGACCGGCTGGGCCGCCGACCCCCCGCTGGTGCTGCGCACCGGCGGCGTGGGGGTGCGGGACCTGAAACGTACGGCGGTGGCTTTGGACGTCCCCGAGCCGCAGGCCGCGTTCTGGACCGAGCTGGCCTACGCGGCCGGCCTGGTGGCGGGCGACGGCGCGGCCGACGAGCGGTACGCGCCGACCCCCGGGTACGACGCGTGGGCGGCGGAGAGCGAGCAACTGCGCTGGGCGCGGCTGGCGGCCGTGTGGCTGACGGGCACCCGGGTCCCGGGCCTGATCGGCGGCCGGGACGGCAAGGGCCGCCCGCTGTCGGCGCTCGGCCCCGGCCTGGACCGCGGCCCGGCGGCGGAGCTGCGGCACCGGGTGCTGGCCCTGCTCGCCGCCCTGCCGCCCGGCACCGCCCCGGAGCCGGCCGCCATCCACGACACCCTGGCCTGGCAACTGCCCCGCCGCCTCCCGGCGGAGACCCGCGAGGCACTGTGCGAGGCGGCCCTGACGGAGGCCGAACTCCTCGGCATCACCGGCCGAGGCGCCCTGACCACCTTCGCCCGCGCCCTCCTGGACGCCACGGACACCACGGCACCCGCCGAGCCCGCAGACACCGCCTCCGCCGTCGCCGCCATCGCCGAAGCGGCGCGACGGCTGGCGCCGCTCCTCCCCGAACAGCTCGACCACTTCCTCCTCCAGGCCGATCTGACCGCCGTCGCCCCCGGACCCTTGCGGCGCGAGCCCGCACAGACCATGGCGCTGGCCGCCGACATCGAGTCCAAGGGCGGCGCGACCGTCTACCGCTTCACCCCCGGCTCGGTACGCCGCGCCCTGGACGCCGGCCTGACCCCCGCCGCCCTCCACACCTTCCTCGCCGACCACTCCCGCACCCCGGTGCCGCAGCCCCTGCGCTACCTCATCGACGACATGGCGCGCCGGCACGGCCAGGTGCGGGTCGGGGTGGCCGCCGGCTATCTGCGCTGCGAGGACGAGCCGCTGCTCACCCAGCTGCTCGCCGACCGCCGCGCCGAGCAGCTGCGGCTGCGCCGCATCGCCCCCACCGTGCTGATCTCCGACGCGCCCCCCGAGATCCTGCTCGCCCGGCTGCGCGAGCTGGGCTTCGCCCCGGCCGCCGAGTCCGCCGAGGGCGCCGTGCTGACCCTGGCGACCGCCGCCCACCGCACCCCGCCGCGCACCGCGCCCGAACCCGTCCCCGACGGCCCGCCGGCCGCCGACGACCGGCTGCTGGCGGCGGCGGTACGCGCCATCCGCGCGGGCGACCGGGCGGATGCGACGGAGACGGCGGCCAGTGCCACTACGGGCGGGCGGCTCACCGTGCCGACCCCGGCCGGCGCGCTGCCGCGTACCTCTTCCGCCGACACCCTGGCGGTCCTCCAGGCGGCGGCGCTCACCAACTCCCTGGTGCGCATCGGCTACGTCGGGGCGGACGGCATCGCCACCCAGCAGGTGCTGGCCCCGGTCCGGGTGGAGGGCGGCTTCGTGACGGCCTTCGACCACACGGCGGAGGAGGTCCGCACGTACCCGCTGCACCGCATCACCGGCACGGCGGAACTCCCGGAGGGGTAGCGGGCCGCATGCGGATGACGCCGATCGAGGTGCCGGGCGGGCTGGTGGCCAATTACGCCACCTACCACGGCGAGCGGGGCGCGGCGTGGATCGCGGGCCTGCCCCGGCTCGCCACCGGGCTGCTGGAGCGCTGGGACCTGCGCCCGGACGGCCCGGCGGCGCACGGCATGTGCGCGCTGGTGCTGCCGGTGACCCGGGTCGCGGACGGCCGCCCGGCGGTGCTGAAGCTTCAGCCGGTGGACGAGGAGACGGTGGGCGAGCCGCTCGCCCTGGCCGCGTGGGACGGCGGGGGCGCCGTACAACTGCTGGCGCACGACCCGCCGACCGGCTCCATGCTGCTGGAGCGAGCGGCCCCGCGCTCCCTGGCCGGCATCCCTGATGATCTGGCCGCCCTGGAGACGCTCTCCCAGCTGCTGGCCCGCCTGGTCACCGCCCCGCCCCCGCCCGGCCTGCGCTCCCTCGCCGACATTGGCGCCCGGCTGCTTGACCGGGTCCCGGCGGTCCTGCCGAAGCTGGCCGACGCGGCCCATCGGGCGATGTACGAGGACTGCGCGGCGGCCCTGCGCGAGGTCCTGCCGGAGCCGGGCGACGCGCTGCTGCACTGGGACCTGCACTACGAGAACGTCCTGGCCGGCGAGCGCGAGCCCTGGCTGGCGATCGACCCCAAGCCGCTGACCGGCGACCCCGGCTTCGAACTCCTCCCGGCCCTGACCAACCGCTTCGCCGAGATCACCGCCGCCCCCGATCCTTCCCCAGGCTCTTCGAGCAGGGGACACCCCATGCGCGCGGTCCGCCGCCGCTTCGACCTGATGACCGAGGTGGCCTCCCTGGACCGCCCCCGCTCCCGCGCCTGGACCCTGGCCCGCATCCTCCAGAACGGCGTCTGGACGGTCGAGGAGGGCGGCACCGCCCCGTACCCGGAGCACGTCATGATTTACGACGCCCTGCGGCGCCTCGACTGAACACGCACCGTCGGTATGGCGCCCGGACCAAAGGGTAGTAACCCCGCTCAGCCCGGCGCACGAAGGCCCTTGAAATACTGATCCTCCGTGCGTTCCCCTTCACAGTAGATGAGGATTCTGCGCTGCTCCGGAACCTGAGCCTGCTTGCGCTTCAGAGACTTTCCCCGCCCCACGTGCCCCTCCGTGCGAAAGTTGGGCTGTCAGCTGACTCAGCAGATCCTCATCGAGGAAGGGCAATGCGCCATATCGCCCTGACAGGTAGCGCTTTTCCAGGTTGTCCTTGGTGGCTGAGTCGCGCACATAGAAGTCAGTTATGGGAAACAGCCGGGTGGTGCTGGTTGCCGAGTCCTTCTCGGTGAACCAGATCTGATCACGGAACAGCTCGGTGCGAGCCGTGTGGCCGAGCAGTGATGTCTCGTGGGTACTGAAAATCAGCTGCGCTCCGTGCCGGTTGGAGTCCGGGTTCTGGAACAGGCCGACCAGTGCGTCGGCGAGATACGGATGCAGTCGTGCGTCGAGTTCGTCGACGCACAGGACGCTGCCTTCGGCAAGCGCCGTCAGAACGGGTCCGAGCATGCCGATCCAGGTGCGGGTGCCGCTGGACTCCTCGTCGATCTCCAGTCCGAACAATCCGTCCGCCGTGCGATGTTCCACCTGGACGCGGTGGCGGGGGACCCCGCCGACATGGACTCGCTTGCCCAGGGCCTCCCGCACCGCCGCCGCGACGCGTCCGTGTTCCTCTTTGACTTCCTCGTCCTGGTCCTGGACGCGCAGTCCCGCCACTCCCAGGTCGGCGAAGCGAAGCAACGCCGTCAGTGCCGGTCCGATGTCCTTGCCGGTATCGGACTCCCGGCGCCGGTACAGCTCCATCGTGTAATCGAGTCGGTCGGCGAAATCTTGGTCGGAGGCCGAGCGCAGGCCGTCGCGGAACCACCGGTGCAGGGCGCCCAGCAGATCATGCCCCTGAGCCGCCGCGACAGAGAGATAGAGGCTGTTGGGGCGCAGCAGCCGGGCGATGGTTTTGGGTCGGCCGACCAGCGATCGGCCGAAGCTGATGGGCTCGGCCTCGTCTGCCTTCCGGATATAGAGCTTGCGGCGTCTTCCTTCGGGAAAAGCGAAGAGCCATTCTTCGATGATGCGCTCGTCATCGAGGGTGAAGCCGAATTCGTACCTGGTTCCCGCAGCGATGAAATCCATCTCAAAAGTGCTGGGAAATGCTTCGGGATCGGGTCGGAGCGCGAAGGGCCGGCGGGGGATGCCGCCGGCCGGGTCCCAGCGGCGGAAGGAAGAAAGTACGGCGAAGCGCATCCACACGATCGCGTCCAGGGCGTTGGACTTCCCGGACGCGTTCGGACCGTAGACGGCCGCTACCGGCACGGTCCGGTACGGGGAGCTCGGTACTTCGAACTCCGCCCGCTCTGGATGGGCGTCATTCGCGATCAGTGACAGTTCTTGCTCATCGCGCAGTGACGCGTGGTTGGTCACCTGGAAGCGCAGGAGCACCGCGACCTCCCTGGGTATCCGCCACCCAAACGGCAAGATCCAGTGCCTTCACCCTTTCGATGCGGCTCTTCTCATCTCAGACCGCCGCGCCCCCGAGCCCATGCTGCACACTGGAAGCTTGGCCTAGGGAAGACGGAGGTACGCCGCGTGGGTGGGCCGCTCATTGTGCAGAGTGACAAGACGTTGCTGCTTGAGGTGGATCACGAGCAGGCCGAGGCGTGCCGGCGGGCCATCGCGCCGTTCGCCGAGCTGGAGCGGGCGCCGGAGCACATTCACACCTACCGGGTGACCCCGCTGGGCCTGTGGAACGCCCGGGCGGCCGGGCATGACGCCGAGCAGGTCGTGGACGCCCTCGTCACCTACTCGCGCTATCCCGTGCCGCAGTCGCTGCTGGTCGATGTCGCCGAGACCATGGCGCGGTACGGGCGGCTCACGCTGCTCAAGCACCCCACGCACGGTCTGGTGCTCCAGAGCACCGACCGGCCGGTGCTGGAGGAGATCCTTCGCTCCAAGCGGGTGAAGCCGCTGGTCGGGGCGCGGATCGACGCCGATCAGGTGGCGGTGCACCCCTCGGAGCGGGGGCAGATCAAGCAGGCGCTGCTGCGGCTGGGCTGGCCGGCCGAGGATCTGGCCGGGTATGTGGACGGCGAGGCGCACCCCATTGACCTGGCGGAGGACGGCTGGAGCCTGCGTCCGTACCAGCGGCAGGCGGTGGACGGGTTCTGGCACGGCGGGTCCGGGGTGGTGGTGCTGCCGTGCGGCGCCGGGAAGACCCTGGTGGGCGCCGGGGCGATGGCGACCGCCAAGTCCACCACGCTGATCCTGGTCACCAACACCGTCTCGGCCCGGCAGTGGAAGGCGGAGCTGGTGCGCCGTACGTCGCTGACCGAGGACGAGATCGGTGAGTACAGCGGCACCCGCAAGGAGATCCGGCCGGTCACCATCGCCACGTACCAGGTGCTGACGGTGAAGCGGAAGGGCGTCTACCCGCATCTGGAGCTGTTCGACTCCCGGGACTGGGGCCTGGTGATCTATGACGAGGTGCATCTGCTGCCGGCGCCGGTGTTCAAGTTCACCGCCGATCTCCAGGCGCGGCGCCGGCTGGGGCTGACCGCGACGCTGGTGCGCGAGGACGGCCGGGAGTCGGATGTGTTCTCGCTGATCGGCCCGAAGCGGTTCGACGCGCCGTGGAAGGAGATCGAGGCGCAGGGATACATCGCACCGGCGGACTGTGTGGAGGTACGGGTCGATCTGACCGAGGCGGAGCGGCTGGCGTACGCGATGGCGGAGGCCGAGGAGAAGTACCGTTTCTGCGCCACCACCGACTCCAAGCGGCGCGTCACCGAGGCGCTGGTGCGGCGCCATGCCGGCCAGCAGACCCTGGTCATCGGCCAGTACATCGACCAGCTGGACGAGCTGGGAGAGGCGCTCGGCGCCCCGGTGATCAAGGGCGAGACCAGCAACGCGCAGCGCGAGAAGCTGTTCGAGGCGTTCCGGCAGGGCGAGCTGAGCGTGCTGGTGGTCTCCAAGGTCGCGAACTTCTCCATCGACCTGCCGGAGGCGACGGTCGCGATCCAGGTGTCGGGGACGTTCGGGTCGCGTCAGGAGGAGGCGCAGCGGCTCGGGCGCGTGCTGCGTCCGAAGGCGGACGGGCACGAGGCCCGCTTCTACTCGGTGGTGGCCCGGGACACCATCGACCAGGACTTCGCCGCCCATCGGCAGCGGTTCCTCGCCGAGCAGGGGTACGCCTACCGGATCATGGACGCCGGCGAGCTGCGGGAATCCCCTGAGCCGGATGGTGTCTGAGGGGCCGCACGACGCCCGCGTCGGTGTCGACGCGGCCCAGCAGCACCACCTCGAACGCCGAGCCGAGCCACACCCGGGTGGCGCGCAGCGCGTTCCCCAGGCGGTGCCTGGGGTGCGGCAGGGGCCCGGTGGCGGAGGCCCCGTGGGTTCCGTGAACCGTTGTGGTACTCATGGGTCCAGCGTGCGCCCGGTCACAGGGGTACGTCATCGGTCTTTCGACCTAATGTCCGACTGTGTCCCCTTAAGGGGCGCCCCCGGAGCGCCTCCGGGGTCCGGTAAAGGGTTTGCGTTCGCGGCGGGCCGCGCCTAGGGTGCTGCGTCTGCCTCCCTCCCGGTCGGGAGTGGAGCCGGCCGCACGGTAACCGGCCGGCGCCCCCGTTCACCCACCGCCCATGTTTCCCGGAGGCTTCGCCATGCCCGCGGACCAGTCGTCCCCGTCGTCCCCCCTGGACGCCGAACGCGCCCACCTCGCCGCCTCCCGCGACGCGCTGCGCGGCATGCGCGCCGACGCCGAGGCCCTGGACATCTCCGACGTCACGGCGAACTGGGTCAACGCCGAAGTGCTCGCCGCCGAGCTGGAGCTGCGCATCAAGTCCCTCGCCGACCTGGCCCACACCCCGCTCTTCTTCGGCCGCGTCGACTACGAGCACGACCTGGGCGAGAGCGGCGACGAGACCGGCCGCCGCTTCTACATCGGCCGCCGCCACGTGCACGACGCCGACGGCGACCCCATGGTCATCGACTGGCGCGCCCCCGCCTCCCGCCCCTACTACGGCGCCTCGAAGAAGGACCCGCAGGATGTCGCGCTGCGCCGCCGCTTCGGCTACGACGGCGGCGAGCTGACCGCCTACGAGGACGAGCACCTCACCGACCCGGCGGAGGCCGAGCGCTCCAGCGCCCTGCTCCAGCGCGAGATCGAGAAGCCGCGCGTGGGCCCGATGCGCGACATCGTGGCCACCATCCAGCCCGAGCAGGACGAGATCGTACGGGCCGGGCTGACCGGCTCCGTATGCGTGCAGGGGGCGCCCGGCACCGGGAAGACGGCGGTCGGCCTGCACCGGGTCGCGTACCTGCTGTACGCCTACCGTGACCGGCTCGCCCGCAGCGGCACCCTGGTGATCGGCCCGAACCGTTCCTTCCTGCGCTACATCGAGCAGGTGCTGCCCGCGCTGGGCGAGCTGGCGGTGAAGCAGGCCACCGTCGATGACCTGGTGACCGGCGGCGGCATCGAGATCCGCGGTACCGACCCGTCCGAAACGGCGCGGCTGAAGGGCGACGCCCGGATGGCGACGGTGCTGCGCCGCGCGGTGCGCGCCGGGGTGCGCCCAGCGCCCGCCGAGGGCGTGGTGGTGGTGCGCGGCTCGCGGCGCTGGCGGGTGCCGGTCGACGAGATCGCCGCGATCGTGGCGGAGCTGCGCGAGCGCGACATCCGGTACGGGGCGGCCCGCGACGCGCTGCCGCAGCGGATCGCGCACGCGGTGCTGGTACGGATGGAGGCCGCCGGCGAGGCGCCGGACGACCGGGTGCAGAACGCGGTGGCCCGTACCCCGGCCGTCAAGGCCGTCGTCAACGAGGTGTGGCCGCAGGTCGATCCGGTGAAGCTGGTGCTGCGGCTGCTGTCGGACGCCGAGTTCCTGGCGGCGGCGGCCGACGGCGTGCTGACCGAGGAGGAGCGGAAGCATCTGCTGTGGGAGCGCCCGGCGCGCGGCGTGAAGTCGGCGCGCTGGTCGGCTGCCGACGCCGTACTGATCGACGAGGCGCGCGATCTGATCGAGCGGACCGGGTCGCTGGGGCATGTGGTGCTGGACGAGGCGCAGGATCTGTCGCCGATGCAGTACCGGGCGGTGGGGCGCCGGTGCAGCACGGGTTCGGTGACGGTGCTCGGGGACATCGCGCAGGGGACCACGCCGTGGGCGACGTCGGGGTGGGCGCAGGCGCTGGCGCATCTGGGCAAGCCGGAGGCGGTGGTGGAGGAGCTGACGCAGGGGTTCCGGGTGCCGAGGAAGGTGATCGCGTACGCGTCGCGGCTGCTGCCGGCGATCGCGCCGGAGCTGTCGGAGGCGACGTCGATCCGGGACTCGGAGGGCTCGCTGATCATCCGGGAGGTGCCGGTGGCGGAGCTGGACGGGGCGGCGGTGGCGGCGTGCCGGGAGGCGCTGACCCGGGAGGGTTCGGTGGGTCTGATCGCGGCGGACGCCCGGATCCCGGCGCTGTCGGCCGCGCTGACGGCCGCCGGGCTCGCGCATCTGACGCCGGGCCAGGAGACCTCGGCGTCGGCGCGGCTGACGCTGGTGCCGGCGTCGCTGGCGAAGGGCCTGGAGTACGACTATGTGGTGCTGGACGAACCGGCGGCGGTGGTCGACGGCGAACCGGATGAACGCACCGGCCTGCGCCGCCTGTACGTCTCCCTGACCCGCGCGGTCTCCGGCCTGACGATCACCCACGCGACGCCGCTGCCGCGGGAGCTGGCGGCGGGCGCGGGGAACCGGTAGCCCGCAGCCGGCGTCCCCCCGGGGTGATCCGAGGAGGCGGGGACATGGCGCGGACGAGTCCGGGACAGGTGGCGAACGCGGTGACGGCGGTGTTCGTCGTGGTGGTGCTGCTGCCCGCCTGGGCGTGGACGCTGGCGAACGAGGGAAACGCCCAACTGCTCCCCGGGATGCTGCTGATGGCGCTGTCGATGCCGTGGATCGTCCTGGTCACGGCGGTGGGCGGATCGGTGGCGGACGGCGTGTGGGGGGATTTCCTGGTGCCGTCGATGCTGGTGGCCCAGGCGCTGAACGCCTGGCTGGTGGGCCGGTTGTGCGGCAGGGCCCGGGAGGCGTGGCTCCGCCGGCGGGAGCGGCGCCTGCCGGGGCCGGGGGCAAGGCCGGGGCCTGGGTCAGGGCAGACCGCACAGCCGCAGTACGGCGGTGGTGCCGGCCGCCGCGATGACGGTGACGGGCAGCGGGGCGCGGCGTACGGCGAGGGTGGCGCCGACCAGCACCCCGGCGGGGCGTGACCAGCCGGCCGCGCCCGCGCCCTCGGTGAGCGCGGCGGTGGCGGCGAGGGCGATCAGCAGGATGGTGGCGGCGTCGGAGAGCAGTTCGCGGGTGCGTTCGCCGGGGGTGAGGCGCTGGTGCAGCAGTGGCCCGGCGAGCCGGAACGCGAGCGTGCCGGCGGCGAGGACGGCGATGGCGGTGAGCGGCAGCATCGGTGGCTCAGTGGTCCTTCCGGGTGCGGGTGCGGGTGCGGGTGCGGGTGCGGACGCGGGTGAGGGGCAGCGCGGCGAGCGCGAGCAGCACCGGCACCCCGGCGGGCAGCAGCGGCGTGGCGGTGACCGCGAGCGCCGCGCCGAGCAGCGCTGCGCGGCGGCGGGTACGTTCCGGGGCGCCGCGCCCGGTGAGGGCGGGCAGTACCAGGGCGAGCAGGATGGTCGGCAGCGCGGCGTCCAGGCCCAGCGCGTCGGTGTCGCCGATGCGGTCGCCGGCGAGGGCGCCGAGGGCGACGAAGGCGTTCCAGGTGACGAAGACGGCGGCGTTCCCGGCCCAGAACGCGGCCCGCCGGCGGGCCGGGTCCCGGTGCGCCATGACGAGGCCGACCGAGGCGTCGGTGAGGGTGTGCGCGCCGATCAGCCGGGACCACCAGCGGGAGCCGAAGCTGTCGGCGACGGCGAAGCCGAACGGCAGCAGCCGGGCGTTGAGGACGAGGCCGGCCACGACGGCGGCCACCGGCCCGCCGCCGGCGAACACCACCCCCACGGTGGCGAACTGGGCGGCCCCGGCGAACACGGTGAGGGACATGACGACCGGCACCCACAGGGGGAGGCCGCCGGTGACGGCGATGGCCCCGAAGGAGGCGGCGATGAGGGCGTAGGCGACGCAGAGCAGCACGATGGCGCGCCGGGTGTCGCGATCGAGTGTTCGCCATATCGAAGGCATGTCCAGTAGAGTGAACAATCGCGGGGGCGTTCGTCAAGACGAACGAGAAGCAGCTCACACCGAACGGCAGGAGCGGACGACGGGATGACAGTGGACCTCATCGGCACGATCGCAGCCGCCATCCGCCGCGAACGCACCCGCACCGGCCTGTCCCTCACCGAGGTCGCCCGGCGCGCCGGCATCGCCAAATCCACCCTCTCCCAGCTGGAGAACGGCACCGGCAACCCCAGCGTCGAGACGCTGTGGGCGCTGGGCGTGGCACTGGGCGTACCGTTCAGCCACCTCGTCGACCCGCCCCGCCCCACCACCCGGATCGTCCGGGCCGGCGAGGGCCCCGCCACCCGCGCCGAACACGCCGACTACACCGCCGTCGTCCTCGCCACCTGCCCGCCCGGCGCCCGCCGCGACATCTACCGCATCGTCATCCAGCCCGGCGAACCCCGGATCTCGGACCCGCACATGCCCGGCACCGTCGAACACGCCGTCCTGGCCACCGGCCACGCCCTGATCGGCCCCGCCGACGCCCCCGAGGAACTCCACCCCGGCGACTACATCACCTACCCCGGCGACGCCCCCCACACCTTCCGCGCCCTCGCCCCCGACACCTCGGCGGTGATGGTGATGGAACACATCTGAGCGACGGAATCGCTCGGCCGCATCGGCTACAGCCCGCGGTATACCTCGCGACGACTACCGACCTTGACGACGAGAACGACCAGCTCTCCATTGTCGACGCTGTAGGCAACGCGGTAGGCGCCGACTCGAAGACGGTAGAGACCTTCGTGGCCACTCAGCTTCTTGATGTCGGCGTCCTGGCTGTAGGGGTCGTCTCCCAGCACGGTGAGGGCGGCCGGAATGCGCATGGCGGTGGGTTGGCCGATGTCGCGCAACTGCCTTTGCGCCGCGGTGGTGAAGCGGAACGCGTACGTCATGCTGTTGCGGTTCCCTTGCCTTCTTCCCCGCCGAAGAGGTCGGCCAGCAGCTCACCCATGCTGACCGTGTCGTCCCCGTGATGGGCTCCGGCCTCTCGGATGCTGAAGGAATCATTCATGCCGCTGAACGTACGCGCTGGTGTGTACACGGATGTGGGTGGCGGAAGAAGGATCAACCCTGAGGCGTCCGGTTCCGTTCGTAGGACTCGCGGGCGTCGAGAAGTTCGTCCAGGTGGTCCGCCGCCCAGGCGTACGCCGCCGTCATCGGGGCCAGGAGGGAGCGGCCCAGCGGGGTCAGGGCGTACTCCACGTGCGGGGTCGGGGTGGTCGTGGGGAAGACCGTGCGGGACACGAGCCCGTCGCGTTCCAGCGCGCGCAGGGTCCGGGTGAGGACCTTCGGGCTGACCCGGCGCAGCGGCACCCGCAGTTCGGAGAACCGGCGCGGGCCGCCCTCCAGACAGCGGACGATCAGCGGGGACCACTTGTCGCCGAACCGGATCGGCACCAGGCCGGACGGGCACAGCTCGTCGAACAGATCGGCGGGCAGGGGTTCCCTCGGGGCGGCGGCCATGCTGCCAACGTAGCCGGTTTCCCGGGGGTGACCGGCGGCCCCGCTACGGTCCCCGGCATGGCAATGACGACAGTGATCTTCGGAGCGGGCGGCCGGGCCGGACGGACGGCGGTCGCCGAGGCGCGGCGGCGCGGGCACCAGGTACGGGCGGTGGTACGCGACCCGGGCCGGTACCCGGGGCCGGCCGGCGAGGGCGTGGAGGTGGTCGCCGGTGATGTCGGCGCGGCGGACGATGTGGTGCGGCTGGTGGCCGGCCAGGACGCGGTGATCTCCACGGCGGCGGTGTACGGGGCGGGCACGGACCCGGCCGCGTTCTTCCCGGCCGCCGCGCGGGCACTGCTGGCGGCGGCCGGGACGCGGCGGCTCGTGGTGGCCGGGCTTGCCGCGCTGCTGCCGGACCCGGTGACCGGCGTGCCGGTCCTGGACGGGCCCGGGTTCCCGGCCGGGTACCGGCCGTTCGCTCTGGCGCACCGGGCCGGGCTCGACGTGCTCAAGGCGGACACCGGCGGCGTCGACTGGCTGTATGTCAGCCCGGCCGGCGACTTCGACCACGGCGCCGGCCGGCGCGGCGGACAGTCGTACGCCACCGGGGCGGTCGCCGATCCCGCGAACCTGATCCCGTACCCCGACTTCGCCGTCGCACTCCTGGACGAGGCCGAGCGGCCGGCGCACCGCCGTACGCATCTGGCGATCAGCCGTTGACGGCTGACCGTTGACCGTCAGCCGTTGGCCGTCAGCCGTTGAGCAGAACCAGCGCCCCGATGGCCATCGCGGCCACCGCGATGCCACCCTGCTTGAGCTTGGGGCCGCGCTGGTCGGTGCGGTTGAGGAAGGTCGCGGTCAGCAGCATCGCGCCGCCCGCGAGCAGACCCCAGGCGCCTATCTGTTCAAGTACGGACATGCCCCGAGTCTAGGACGCCCCCGCCCCCGCCCCTACCCCTCAAACCGGGCCGCCTGTGCCGGTGCCTCCGTCAGGGCGCGGTGCCAGGACCGTACCGCTGCCGTCGACACCGGTGCGGTCCAGCTGCCGCCGGGCCGAGCCGCCGTGCCGATGTGGAAGGCGTCGACGCCGGCGGTGCGCAGCGCCGGGAGATGACCCAGCCGTAGGCCGCCTCCCACCATCAGCCGGGGCCGGGTCGGGTTGGACCCCACGGCCCGGCCGTCCCCGGCCTCACGGCCGGTACCCAGCGCGGCCTCGCCGCGCAGCACCGGGAGGCCGTCGGGCACTCCCGTCGGCGCGCCGGCGGTCAGAACCGTGTCCAGGCCGGGGAGTCCGCTCAGCGCCCGCCACGCCGCCGCCCGGTCGGCGGCGTGGTCGAGCGCGCGGTGGAACGTCCACGGCGCGCCCGCCAGTTCTCGTACCACCGTGCGTACGGCGCCCAGATCGACATCCCCGGCCGGGCCCAGGAAGCCCAGGACGAACTCCTGTGCCCCGGCCGCCCGCAGCCGTCCGGCCGCCTCGCACAGCCGGTCGAGGCCGGCCGCGCTCCCGGCACCGAACCCGGCGCCGGCCCGCAGCATCACCCGTACCGGCAGCGAGGTCGCCGCCCGCACGGCGGCCACCGTCTCCGGCGCCGGGGTGAGCCCGTCCCACTCCATCCCGGTCACCAGCTCCACCCGGTCCGCCCCGCCCTCCTGCGCGGCGACGGCGTCCTGTGCGGTGAGCGCGATGACTTCGAGAAGCGGCCTGGACATGGCTGAACCCCTTCCCCGGTCGGGGTGCCGCGATGCGAGAAGACGTACAGGCGTTTGTCGCCGACGCTTCGCTCCCCGAACCCGGCCGGCATGCCGGGCAACCGGACGCGATGTCCCGGACGGTCACCGGCCCCGGGTCCCGGCCACCCGCTTCGGCCACGGGGCTGCCACGGGGCTGCCACGGGGACTGCCACGGAGTCGCCCGGACGCTGCGGTGGCGCCACCGGCGTGGCGGCGGGCCGTGAACGGTGGGCTCGTTCCGGGCACAATGCCCGGGTGAGTGATGACGTCGACGACAGCGCGCTGATCGAACGCTTCCCCGGACCGGCCGCCCTTGGCCGCGAGTTGCTGGGGCGGTGGCGGGAGCCGCAGCGCAGCTATCACACGGTCGCGCATCTGCGCGCCGTGCTGGTGCGGCTCGATGAGCTGGGGGCCGGGGCGTACGCGGCCGATCCGGTCGCCGTCGAGCTGGCCGCCTGGTTCCACGACGCCGTGTACGACCCGCGCGACGCCGCCCGCAACGAGGAGGCCAGCGCCGTCCTCGCCGAGGACCGGCTGCCGGCCGGCGACCGTACCGCCGAGGTGGCGCGGCTGGTACGGCTCACCGCCACCCACGACCCGGCCCCCGGCGACACCAGCGGTGCCGCGCTGTGCGACGCCGACCTCGGCGTGCTGGCCGGTCCGCCCGCCGCGTACGCCGCCTACGCGGCCGAGGTCCGCCAGGAGTACGGCTTCGTGCCGGACGCCGCGTTCCGTACCGGCCGCGCCGATGTGCTGGAGCGGCTGCTGTCCCGGCCCCGGCTCTTCCACACCCCGCACGGCGCGGCCCACTGGGAGGCCACCGCCCGCTACAACGTGACGGCGGAGCTCTCGCTGCTGACGCACTGACCGCTGGCGACGACGCGCGAGCGCCGTACCGTCAGCCTGGACTGCGCGAACGCCAGGCCCAGCCCGCCCAGGGCGATCACCGCGCCGACCCAGGCGGTCCACGTGTAGCCGAACCCGGCGTTGATGACCAGGCCGCCGACCCACGGGCCGAGCGTGTTGCCGGTGTTGAACGACGAGGTGGCCGTCGCGCCCGCCAGGGTCGGGGCGCCCTCGGCGACGTTGAAGATCCGGGCGTTCAGCGCCGGCGCGCACAGGAACGACGCGAAGCCCAGCAGCCCGGCCAGCAGCACCGCCGCCACCGCGAACTGCGCGGTCAGCGCCAGCACCGCCAGGACGGCCGCCGCCCCGCCGAGCCCCGCGTACAGGGTGCCGAACATGTGGGCGTCGGCCACCCGGCCGCCGATCACGGTGCCGACCAGCGCGCCCGCCCCGTACAGCGCCAGTACGCCCGGCACCCAGGACTCGCTCAACCCGGTCACGTCGGTCAGCAGCGGCGCCAGGTAGGAGAAGAGGCAGAACGTGCCGGCCGCGAACAGCACGGTGGTGGCCATCGCCAGCAGCACCGCGCCGTCCCGGTAGACGCGCAGTTCCTCGCGCAGCCGTGGGCGTACGGTCTCTTCTCCCCCCGCCGTCTTCCGGTCCTTCGGGACGAACAGCACCACGCCCACCAGCGCGATCGCCGTCATCAGGGTCACCGCCCAGAACGAGGACCGCCAGCCCAGGTGCTGGCCCAGGAACGCCCCGCCCGGCACCCCGGCGATGTTGGCGATGCTCAGTCCGCCGATCATCACGGCCATGGCCCGGGCCCGGGCGTCCACCGGCACCAGGGAGATCGCCACGGCCGCGCCCACCGCCCAGAACCCGGCGCACGCCAGCGCGCTCACCACCCGGGAGACGAACAGCAGCGCGTACCCGGTCGCGAGCGCCCCCACCACATGGCCGATGCCGAACGCCGCCAGCAGCCCGATGAGCGTCACCCGGCGCGGCAGCCGCTGCGTGGCCACCGCCAGCACCGGCGCGCCGACCACCATCCCGATCGCGAACGCCGATATCAGCAGCCCGGCGGTCGGGATCGACACCTCCAGGTCGTCGGCCACCTCCGGCAGCAGCCCGGACAGCATGAACTCCGAGGTGCCGAGCGCGAACACGGCCACCCCCAGGATGATGACGGCGGTGGGCAGCCGGGTACGGGACGGCGAGGTGGACGGGGCGGTGGACGGGGCGGTGGACGGCGTGGATCGCGAGGCATCAGCGGTTTCGGGCACGGGAGGGCCAACAGTCATGGTCGTTCTCCGCATTCCGGGAGGCCGCAGTGATCCGGGCCACGCCGCTCGTTGTCAGGTACCGGCACACTGGGCACATGGCACTGACCGTTGGATTCGATCTCGACATGACCCTCATCGACTCCCGGCCGGGGATCCGCGCCACCTATGAGGCGCTGGCGGCCGAGACCGGCGTCGCCATCGACGCCGCGCTCGCCGTCACCCGGCTCGGGCCGCCGCTGGAGGAGGAACTGGCCCACTGGTTCCCCGCCGAGCACATCCCCCAGGCCGCGGACCGCTACCGCACCATGTACCGCGACTACGCCGTCGGCGCCACCCCCGCCATGCCGGGCGCCGCCCGTGCCATCGCCGCCGTCCACGCGCGCGGCGGCCGGGCCATCGTGGTCACCGCCAAGTACCGGCCCAACGCCGTACTCCACCTCGAAGAGCTGGGACTGCGCCCCGACGCGGTCATCGGCGATCTGTGGGCCGAGCAGAAGGCCGCCGCGCTGCGCGAGCACGCCGCCACCGTGTACGTCGGCGACCACGTGGGGGACGTCCGGGGCGCGGCGGCGGCCGGCGCGCACTCGGTGGCGGTGGCCACCGGGCCCTGCGACGCCGCCGAGCTGACGGCGGCCGGGGCCGGCACCGTACTGCCGGATCTGACGCACTTCCCGGACTGGCTGGCCGGTTACGGAATCACCGATTGACCCGCCGCCGATGCCGCCACCGCCCGGTCCCGGCGGCGCTGCTGGGCCATCGAGCGCAGCAGCCCGGCGGCGGCGATGGCGAACCCTACGCCCATCAGCATCGACACCGCGTACGCGGCCGTGGGAAAGGGTTCCGTTCCGGCGAACAGGGGAATGAAGGTGATCAGGGTCGCGACCGCGCCCACGGCGAAGACCACGCCGCCGATCCGTACCAGCAGATCCCCACGATCGAGGGTGTTGTCATTTGAGCCGCTCACCCCTCCAGGGTGAAGTGTGACCCCGCCTTCTGGCAAGAAAAGCCATTCACCTTGATCGCGAAGGGTGCGAGCATGGGAATGGCGGGAACAGTGGGTACGGGACGTGCGCCGGTGGCCTCTTGCCAGGGGCGCCCGGGCGATTAGCCTTGGGGAAGCGGGTCCTTGGGGGCCCGCCGCATGGTGATGGTTCCGGCTGACGAGTGCGAGGACGAGGACACGTGCCTACCGGCAAGGTCAAGTGGTTCAACAGCGAGAAGGGCTTCGGCTTCCTCTCCCGCGACGACGGCGCTGATGTCTTCGTCCATTCCTCAGCCCTGCCCAATGGCGTCGACAGCCTGAAGCCGGGGCAGCGCGTCGAGTTCGGGGTGGTCGCCGGGCAGCGCGGGGATCAGGCGCTGTCGGTGGTCGTCCTGGACCCGGTTCCCTCGGTCGCCGCGCAGCAGCGCCGCAAGCCCGATGAGCTGGCCTCGATCGTGCAGGATCTGACCACCCTGCTGGAGAACGTCACCCAGCAGTTGGAGCGCGGCCGGTACCCGGACAAGGAGGGCGGCCGGAAGATCGCCGGCATGCTGCGCGCGGTCGCCGATCAGCTCGACGTCTGACGCCCGTCCACCCCCGCGCGTGTCACGCCGGGGGAAGCAGCAGCTCCGCCGCCACCGGCGGTACCAGACCCTGACCGGCCGCCCGTGTCAGCAGTTCCCGTACCGCCGCGTGGCCGGCCTCGCCGAGGTCGGCGGTGAAGTCGTTCACGTACAGCGCGATGTGCTGATCCGCCACGGCCGGGTCCATCTCCTGGGAGTGCGCCAGGACATACTCCCGGGACGCCGCCGGGTCGGCCCACGCCTGCCGGACGGAGGCGCGGATGGCGTCGCTGATGGCCGCCAGCCGCTCGGTGCCCAGTGACCGCTTGCCGATGATCGCGCCCAGCGGGATGGGGTGCCCGGTGGTGGACTCCCAGAACTCGCCCATGTCGGCGAGCTTGTGCAGCCCGTAGTTCTGGTACGTGAACCGCGCCTCGTGGATGACCAGGCCGGCGTCCACGACGCCGTCCCTGACCGCCGGCATGATCTCGTGGAACGGCAGCACCCGGATCTCACCGATGCCGGGCGCCGGCACGCTCGCCGCCGCCCACAGCCGGAACAGCAGGTACGCGGTGGAGCGCTCGCTCGGTACGGCCACGGTCCTGCCGACCAGCGACTCGCCGGGCTCGCGGGTCAGCACCAGGGGGCCGCAGCCCCGGCCCAGCGCCCCGCCGCACGCCAGCAGCGCGTACTCCTCCAGCACCCACGGCAGCACGGCGTAGGACACCTTCAGCAGTTCGCCCTCGCCGCGTTCGGCGAGGCCGTTGGTGATGTCGATGTCGGCGAAGTCCACGGCCACCGGCGGCGCGCCGGGCACCCGGCCGTGCGACCAGGCGTGGAAGACGAAGGTGTCGTTGGGGCAGGGGGAGTGGCGGAGGGTCAGGGTGTCCGTCGTGGCGTCCGTCATGGTGCGGTGCTCCGTTCTGCCGGCCGGCCGTCTTCCGCAGGGAGGTTCGCGTCCAGGTCCACGTCCGGGTCCGCGTCCAGGTCCAGGACCGGTGCCATCCTGGCAAACGCCTCGGTGAGCGCGCCCAGCGCCTCCCCGATCCGCCAGGCGGCCCGGTCGCGCGGGCCGACGGTGTTGGAGACGGTGCGGATCTCCAGGACCGGGACTCCGGCCCGGGCGGCGGCCTCGGCGACGCCGAAGCCCTCCATCGCCTCGGCGGCGGCGCCCGGGTGGCGGCGGGTCAGTTCGGCGGCGCGGGTGGCCGTGCCGGTCGCGGTGGAGACGGTGAGCACCGGGCCGTACACCGCGCCGAGCGCGGTGGCCACGGCCGGCGCCAGGCGCGCGGCCACCTCGTGGCTGGCGGTGCCGAAGCCGAGGGTGCCCAGGTCGGTGAAGCCGTCCGCCGCGTCGTCGCCCGGGGTCTGCGCGCCCAGGTCGGCGGCGAGGATCCGGGAGGCCACCACGGTGTCGCCGACGCGGGCGCGCGGGGCGAAGCCGCCGCCGATGCCGGCCGAGATCACCAGGTCGTACGGGGCGGGGCCGGCGAGCGCGAAGGCCGTCGCGGCAGCGGCGGCGGCGGGACCGGCGCCGGCGGCGATCACCTCGTACCGGTCACCGGAACCGGCGGCGGCATCCGTGGCGGAACCCGTACCCGTACCCGCGTCACGTACCGCCCGCAGCACCGCCTCCCGCTCGGCGGCCACGGCCGTCACCACCAGCACCCGGAACACGGCGGACTCAGTCCTCGGGGCTCAGCTGGGCGTTCCACACGCCCTTGACGCTGCCGTACAGCGCCGTCTGCACCGCTTCCTGCCCCTCGGCCTGGGCGATGGCGGTCAGCTTCTCCAGGCTGAAGTCCTCGGTCACCTCGGCGACCGACACCCGCAGCGTGCCGTCCCCCGACTGCTGCAACGCGTTCTGGGACAGCGACCACAGCAGATCGCCGGAGAGCGTCCGGTAGGTCTTGGTGTACCGCTGGTACTCGATCGGCTGGTCGTTGACGAACAGCAGCCAGCCCGACTTGGCCACCTTCGGGTCCACGCCGATCCGGAACTCGTCCCCGGTGTGATAGCCGAAGACCGGTACGTCGGTGGCGGCCGTCAGGCACTTCTCCGCCTGCTCGGCGCCCAGCGTCTCCCCGTGCCCGTAGCAGTCGCCCGCCGCCTCCGGGGAGGTGGTGTGGGAGTTGAGCGTGAAGTGCGCGTTGGGCGTCGGCTTCTCACAGGCCGACAGGACGACGAGGCCCAGCGACACGGCGCCGACGGTGGCAGCGGTACGAATGGCCCGTCGGCCCCGGCTCGTGGAGATCGCAGTCATGCGGGCAGATTACCGGTCAGCCCCGGTCACCTGACGCGCGGGTGCGGGGTGCCGCGCCGGGCGGTGGCGAGCAGGCTGCCCATGGTCGGCACCACCCCGGCCACCACCAGCGCGGCGGCCACCGCCATGCCGAGGGTGCCGTTGAGCGGCAGCGCCATCGCGATGGCACCGCCCACCACCCACGACATCTGCACCATCGTCTCGGAACGGGCGAAGGTGGAGGTACGTACCACTTCCGGTACATCGCGCTGAATGATCGCGTCCAGTGACAACTTGCCCATGGCCTGGCAGATTCCTGCCACCGCGCTGACCGCTGTCACCGTCGCCGCCCCGTACGCGAGTGCCGCCGCCACCGTCGAGGCCAGCGCCAGCACCATCATCATCACCAGGATGGCCTCCGGAGCCCGGTCGCGCAGCCACGAGCCCAGCACATTGCCCAGGCCGTTCCCCGCCCCGGCCGCCACGCCCACCAGGCTCAGCGAGACGGCGGGGGACAGTCCGGACAGGCCGTGCTCGCGCAGCAGAAACGCCAGGAAGAACAGCAGAAAGCCGGTCAGGCAGCGCAGCGAGGAGTTCGCCACCAGCGCCTTCAGCACGGGCGTGTCCATGCCGGGGGAGAGCCGTCTGCGGACACTCCCGCTGTCCTTGGTGCGCTCGGCCCGCTCCGCGCGCGAGCGGGCCAGCTCCGCCAGATGTACGGTGCGCTCCCCGCGCGCCAGGTCCACCTTGTGCGGCAGCCGGAACGACATCACCGCGCCCGCCACCGTGATCACGAACGCCGCGTACAGCGGCCAGCGCTCGCCCAGCAGATGCAGCCCGAGCCCCACCGGCGCCGCCGCCCCGGCCGAGACCAGCCCGGTGAGGGTGATCCGGGCGTTCGCCTTCACCAGCGAGATCTGGCTGGGCAACAGCCGGGGTACGACCGCCGCCCGCACGATGTTGTACGCCTTGGACGCCACCATCACGCCCAGCGCCGCCGGATACAGCTCCAGGCTCGCCCCGGAGGTCACCGCGCCCGCGATCACCAGGGCCAGTACGCCCCGTACCAGCAGCGCCGCCGCCATCGCGGCGCGCCGGCCGTGCGGGACCCGGTCGAGCAGCGGGCCGATGACGGGCGCCAGCAGCACGAACGGCGCCATGGTGACCGCCAGGTACAGCGCCACCCGGCCCCGGGCCTCGCCGGTGGGCACGGAGAAGAAAATGGTGGAGGCCAGGGCCATCGTGATGAGCATGTCGCCGGCCGAGTGCACGGCGTGCAGTTCGATCAGCTTGCCCAGGCCCGACTCGCCCGCGCCCTGCGCGTGGGTGGCCTTTCTGACCCGGCGCGCGACCGCCGCCGGGGGCCTGCGCAGGGCACGCCCGGCCGCCCGGACGGTACGGGCGATACGACCGGAGCCGGTCCCGGTCGTGGCCGTGGTCTTTGCATCCGAGGTGCTGGCGGCGCCCACGGACAGCAGCCTACGGCCTGAGCGCCCCCGCGCACCCAGGCTCGCGGCCCACGCGCCCCGGGTGTAACCCGTGCGGTAGCGTGGTCAGACGGTGCGCCTAGTCTCGAACAGTACGACGTCGCAGCGGCCGGACCTCTTGTCCGGGCCCGCTCCGTCAGCTCCGTCCGCCTTCAGGCGCCCGCACCGATCAACGGCGTAGGAGGGTCGATTCTTGTGAGTGCCGGGATGCGAAGCCGTACCCCCGACCGGCTGTGCGCGGAGGCCGTGGAAATGGCCCGCGACGCGGCGGCGGAGGCGGCTCGTCCGCAGCCGCTCGGACCCTATCTGGGGGCGGTGGCCGAAGGCGACCGCCTGGTCACCCATCTGTTCGAAAGCCTGGACCTGGGTTACCGGGGCTGGCGGTGGTCGGTGACGCTGGCCCGCGCCTCGCGGGCGAAGAACGTCACGGTCGACGAGGTGGCCCTCACCCCGGGCCCCGCCTCGCTGCTGGCACCCGAGTGGGTGCCCTGGAGCGAACGGCTGCGCCCGGGCGACCTGGGCCCCGGCGATCTGCTGCCGGCCGAGGCGGACGATCCGCGCCTGGAGCCCGGGTACGTGCCCGAGCCGGTCGAAGAGGCCGAGGCCGTGGAGCAGGCGGTGGCGCCGCCGGAGGACGGGCAGCCGCTGCCGGAGCGGGCCAGCATCGCCTCGGTGGCGCTGGAGCTGGGCATGGCCCGGCCCCGGGTGCTGTCCCGGCTCGGGCTGAGCGAGGCGGCGGAGCGCTGGGAGGAGCACTTCGGGCCGCGCACCGCGATGGCCCAGGCGGCGCCCGCCTCCTGTGTGACCTGCGGCTTCCTGGTGCCGGTGGCGGGCTCGCTGCGCCGCTCGTTCGGCGTGTGCGGCAATGAGTTCTCGCCGGCGGACGGCCGCGTGGTGGCCCTGTCCTACGGCTGCGGCGCCCACTCCGAAGCGGCCGTGGTCCCCACCCCGCCCCCCGCCCCCCAACCCGTGATCGACCACATGACGGCGGACCCCCTCTGACCCCCTGACCCACCAACCCACTGCCGGGTCCCCCGCCCGGCCGCGGGCGAGGTGTCGGCGGTCTGGCGGTCAGCGACCCCCCCCGGCCACCGCGAGCGTGCACAGGCCGGAGCGGCCGGAACTTTCGCCACCGTGCCTGCGGCTTGCGGCGGTCGCGCGCCGACGCCGCCAGGCTCGGCGCCGGAACCGCTCGGGTCCTGGGTCCGGGTGGCGGGCCAGAGCAGCCGCCGCTCGGCGGCGCCGTCCGTGCCCCGGCGTGCTGGGGTGGTGCGGCCGGTGCTTTCGCCGCTGCCGCTGCCGCCTCCGTCCGGCGGCGAGGCCGACGCCGGACCGGCTCGCGGTTGCTGCCCTACCGGTGTTCCGTTTGGCGGTGGCGGTGGCGGTGGCGGTGGCGGTGGCGGTGGCGTGCCGCGTCGGCTCGCCGCCGGCCGGTCGCGGTGGCCGCCCCGGGCCTGGTCCGCCTCGGCGGAGACGTGCGCGACGTACGGCCGGCCGCCCCCGCCCATGGCCGGTTTCGTGCAGGGGGTGGGTGGTGGGAGTCAGTTGGGTCGGGTTGGTGGGTTGTGGGCTACCGGCTCGGGGTGTCGGTGTGTCCCGGTACTGTCAGCCCGTGACCGAGACCCACGACGACCCGTTCGAGACCGGACGGCTGCGGCAGACCGTACTGAGCGCCTGGAGCGCGTCCCCGGCGCGGTTCCGGGAGGACGCCAACGCCGAGGAGGATCTGGCCCGGGGTGGCTACCGCGACCGGGTGGTGGTCGAGCTGGCGCAGAACGCCGCCGACGCCGCCGCCCGTTCCGGCGCGACCGGCCGGCTGCGGCTCGGGGTGCGGGACGGGGTGCTGGTCGCCGCCAACACCGGCGATCCGCTGGACACCGCCGGTGTCGCCTCGCTGTCCACGCTGCGGGCCTCCGCCAAGCGTGACACCGGTACGGCCGCGACGGTGGGCCGGTTCGGTGTCGGCTTCGCCGCCGTGCTGGCCGTCAGCGACACCCCCGCCATCGTGAGCGTGGGCCCGGAGGACGCGGCCGGGCGGGCCCGTGGCGTGCGCTGGTCGCTCGCCGACGCCGGCGCGCTTGCCGCCGAGGCCGCCGAGGGCAACCCCGAGCTGGCCGACGAGCTGGCGCAGCGGGCCGGCGGGCGGCATGCCGTGCCGCTGCTGCGGCTGCCGTTCCCGCTCTCCGCCGCCGCCGACGACCCCCTGACCGCCGCCGTGCCCGAGGGGTACGACACCGCCGTCGTGCTGCCGCTGCGCGACGCCGCCGCCGAGGATCTGGTCATCCGGCTGCTGGACGCCGTCGACGACACCCTGCTGCTCGCGCTCCCCGGCCTCACCGAGATCACGGTGGAGACCCCCGGCGGCACCCGCACCCTCACCCACCGGCAGTTCGGCCCGTACACCCAGATCACCGAGGAGCCGGGTCCGGCCGGCAGCGCGGTGCGCTCCACCCGCTGGCGGGTGGCGACCGCCGAGGGCGAGGCCGCCCCCGAACTGCTCGCCGACCGGCCGATCGAGGAGCGGCACCGGCCGCGCTGGGCCGTCACCTGGGCCGTGCCCGTCGACGCCGAGGGCGCCCCGGCGCCGCCGGTCAGCCCGCCGGTGCTGCACGCACCGACCCCCACCGACGAGGCGCTGGGCCTGCCGGCCCTGCTCATCGCCACGTTCCCGCTCGAACCCACCCGCCGCCACGTCGCGCCCGGCCCGCTGACGGACCATCTGCTGCACCGCGCCGCCGATCTGTACGCCGAACTGCTCGCCGACTGGCGCCCGGTGACCGCCGGCATCCTCGACCTCGTCCCCGGGCCGCTGGCGCGCGGCGAACTGGACGGCGCGCTGCGCGCCCTGCTGCTGGAGCGGCTGCCGGGCACCGCGTTCCTGCCGCTCGCCGTGGCGCCCGAGCCGGCGGGGGAGGACGGTGCGCAGGCGCCGCCCGAGGCGCTGCGCCCCGACCAGGCGGAGCTGCTGGAGCGGGCCGGCGCCGACACCGTCGCCGTGCTCGCCGAGCTGTTCCCCACCCTGCTGCCGGCCGGTCTTGAGCGCCGCGCCGAGCTGCGCATCCTGGAGGTGAGCCGGGTCCCGCTGGGCGAGATGATCGACCGGCTGGCCGGCGTCGAGCGCCCGGCCGCCTGGTGGTGGCGGCTGTACGACTCACTCGCGGGGGTGGACCCGGAGCTGCTGTCCGGGCTGCCGGTGCCGCTTGCCGACGGCCGTACGACGATCGGCCCGCGCCGCGTACTGCTGCCGGTGCCGGGTACGGAGGCGGCCGGGCTGGGCCGGCTCGGGCTGCGGATCACGCACCCGGACGCGGCGCATCCGCTGCTGGAGAAGCTCGGGGCCAACCCGGCGACGCCGCGCGCGGTGCTCGGCACCTCGCAGGTGCGCGGCGCGGTCGCGGCCTCCGCCGACTTCGACCTGTGGCACGAGGACGCGCTGCCCGCCACCGAGCTGGCCGAGCTGGTGCTGTCGCTGGTGCGGGACGCCGATCTGGCGCCGGGCGATGAGCCGTGGCTGGCGGCGCTGGCGCTGCGCGACGAGGACGGCGAACTGGCCCCGGCCGGCGAGCTGGTGTATCCGGACAGCGCGTTCCAGCGGCTGATCCGCCCCGGCGAGCTGGCCGCCTGCGACGCGGAGCTGGCCGCCCGCTGGGGTGAGCAGCCGCTGACCGCCGTGGGGGTGCAGGCGACGTTCGCGCTGGTACGGGCCACCGATGTGGTGCTGGACCCGGACGAGCTGGAGCCGCGCGACACCGACTTCCCCGAGCCGGACGACGCGGGCGTGCTGGACGCCGTCGATGTGTGGTGCGAGGACGTGCTGGACGCGCTGCCCGACACCGATCTGCCGCCGGTCGCGCTGGAGCTGGTCGCGGTCCGCGATCTGGAGCTGATCGACGAGGCATGCTGGCCGCAGGCGCTTCAGCTGCTGTCGCGGCAGCCGTGGCGGGAGGCGCTGACCGCGCCCGTACAGATCCGGCTGCCGGACGGCACGGTGACCACGGCCCGTCCGTACACCGCGTGGTGGCTGCGCGGCGCGCCGGTGCTGGACGGGCGCCGTCCGGCGGGGCTGCGGGCCGCCGACGCCGATCCGCTGCTGGCCGGCCTGTACGAGGCGGCCCAGGTGGCGGACGCGGACGAGGAGATCCTGCGCGCGCTGGGGGTACGGACCACCGCCCGGGCGCTGCTGGGCGAGCCGGGTGGCGCCGCCGAGCTGCTGGCCCGGCTGGCGGATCCGGAGAGTACGGTCACGGCCGCCCGGTTGGTGCGGCTTTACGCCCTGCTGGCGGAGCTGGATCCGGACGAGGTGACGCTGCCGGAGGAGCTGCGGGCGGTGGTGGACGACGTACCGCAAGTGGTGCACGCCGCCGACGCGGTGGTGGCGGACGCGCCCGATCTGCTGCCGCTGGCGACCGGACGGGCGCTGCTGCCGGTGCCGCCGGCCAGGGCTGCCGCGCTGGCGGCGGTGCTGGATGTGCCCGCATTGAGCGCGGTGCTGACCGCGCGCCCGCCGGAGGGCGGAGCGGAACGGGAGGTTCCGGAAGTGGCGCAAACCCTCCTGGGGCCGGAGACACCGCGCACCTATGTCGAACACAATGAACTGGTGATCGATGGCACGGAAGTGACGTGGCGCTACCCGACGGAGGGGACGGACACCCTGGTGCACGCCTCCACCGTCGAAGGGCTGGCGGCCGGACTCTCCTGGGCCACCGGCCAGTGGCAGCGCCGCTTCGAGCTCGCCGCCCTGCTGGAAGATCCGTCCCGTTCCGATGAATTGGCGACCGCAAGGTGGTTCGACTGATGCGCCGATGGATATCCCGCAAGCCGCTCACCGCACTGGCCGCCTCGGCCGCCGCGCTGCTGATGCTGGGCGCCTGCTCGACGGCGACCGCGAACGAGGACCGCACGCCGCGGGCCCCGCAGACCGACGAGGGGGAGACGAGCGCGGAGACGAGCCCGCAGACGGCGGAGTTCTGGACCCCGGCCCCGGGCACCGACTGGCAGTGGCAGCTCACCGGCCGGGTGGACACCTCGGTGAACGTCCCCGTCTACGACATCGACGGCTTCGACAACTCCGCCTCGGTCGTGAACACGCTGCACGGCCAGGGCCGCAAGGTCATCTGTTACATCAGCGTCGGGTCCTGGGAGGACTGGCGCCCCGACGCCGCGGACTTCCCCCGCAGCGTGCTGGGCAACCCGCTGGACGGCTGGGACGGCGAGCAGTGGCTGGACATCCGCCAGCTGGACGTGCTGCGCCCGCTGATGGGGGCCCGCTTCGACATGTGCGCGGCGAAGGGCTTCGACGCCGTGGAGCCGGACAACATGGACGGCTACATCAACAACCCCGGCTTCCCGCTGACGAAGGACCACCAGCTCGCGTACAACCGGATGATCGCCGACCTGGCCCATGAGCGGGGCCTGTCGGTCGGCCTGAAGAACGCCGTGGACCAGGTCCCGCAGCTGGTCGACCACTTCGACTTCGCGGTCAACGAGGAGTGCGCCTACTACCGCGAGTGCGGCAAGATGACCCCGTTCATCGAGGCCGGCAAGGCGGTCTTCCATGTCGAGTACGAGATGACGACGGCCCAGTTCTGCCCGATCACCCAGCCGCTGGGCTTCAGCTCGCTGCTGAAGAACTGGGACCTGGACGCCTGGCGCCAGACCTGCTGACCCGCGGTCACTCGCTCCTGCCGCTGCCCCCGGCCGTCACCCGCGACGGCCGGGGGCAGCGGTGCGACGGTCGGGGAGTTGGAGCGTCGGGGAGTCCGGGGCCGGGGCCGGGGCCCGGGGTCCGGGGTCCGGGGTCCGGGGTCCGGGGTCCGGGGGCACAACGGCCGTGGCCCGCACCGGCGGATGCCGGTGCGGGCCACGGGGGTGAGCCGCTGGTACGGGGCCGGCTCAGGTGGTCGCCGTCACCGATGGCGGAAGGTCGGGGACCTTCTTCGGGGCGATCCGGGCCACCACTTCCAGGATCACGCCCGCCGCCACCGCCATGCCGACGGCTGTCAGCGGCAGCTGGGTGCCCACCAGGCGCAGTTCGAAGAAGTCCTGCGCGAACGGGACGCTGATCGCCAGGACGAAGCCGGTGGCCATGGTGGCGATCAGGCCGACCCGCCACCACGTCAGCGGCCGGGCGATGATCGCCAGCACCCACAGCGCGATCAGGAACAGCGTCAGCGTCGCCGCGCTGGTCTCCGCCTCGCGGGTGGCCTCGGTCCCGCCGTAGTGGGCCCGCGCCAGCAGATACGTGCCGAAGGTGGCCGCGCCCGCCAGCAGGCCGAAGGGGATCGCCAGCCGCAGCACCCTGCGCACGAAGTACGGCCGGGCCCGCTCCTTGTTCGGCGCCAGCGCCAGGAAGAACGCCGGGATACCGATGGTCAGCGCCGACAGCAGCGTCGAGTGGCGCGGCAGGAAGGGGTAGGGCACCTGGGCCGCGATCACCGCGAACGCCATGAACACCGAGTAGACCGTCTTCGTCAGGAAGAGGTTGGCGACCCGCTCGATGTTGCCGATCACTCGGCGGCCCTCGGCCACCACGTCCGGCAGCGTCGCGAAGCTGTTGTTCAGCAGCACGATCTGCGCCACCGCCCGGGTGGCCTCCGAGCCCGACCCCATCGACACGCCGATGTCGGCGTCCTTGAGGGCCAGTACGTCGTTGACGCCGTCGCCCGTCATCGCCACGTTGTGGCCCTTGGACTGGAGCGCGCCGACCATCTCCCGCTTCTGCTGCGGGGAGACCCGGCCGAACACCGCGCCGCTCTCGACGGCCTCGGCCATCCGCTCCCGGTCGTCCGGCAGCTGCCGGGCGTCCACCGGGGCGTCCGCGCCGCGCAGCCCGAGCTTGCCGGCCACCGCGCCCACCGACACCGCGTTGTCGCCGGAGATCACCTTGGCGTCCACGCCCTGCTCGGCGAAGTACCGCAGCGTGTCCGGCGCCTCGCGGCGCAGCCGCTGCTCCAGGATCACCAGCGCGGCCGGGGTGAGCGACTCGGGTGCGGCCGAGGCCCGTACGGTCTCCAGCGGGCCGTCCGCGCGGGCCAGCAGCAGGACCCGCAGGCCCTGGGTGTTCAGCTCGTCGACGGCGGCGAGCTGCGGGTCGCCGGGCGGCAGCAGCACATCGGGGGCGCCCAGCAGCCAGGTGTGCCGGGCGCCGCCCGGCTCGGTCAGCTCGGCGCCGCTGTACTTGCGGGCGGAGGAGAACGGCAGCGTCTCGCCGTGGCCCCAGCCGTCCCCGGCGGAGCCCGCCGGGTAGGCGTCGATGATCGCGGCGAGGGAGGCGTTGGGGCGTGAGTCGCTGGCGCCGAGCGTGGCGAGGACCTTCCGCACGTACGCCTCGTCCGGGCCGTCCGGGCCGTCCGGGCCGTCCGGGCCGTCCGGGCCGTCCGGGCCGTCCGGGCCGCCCGCGCCGCCCGCGCCGCCCGTACCGCCGTCACCGAGGACGCGCAGGTCGGTGACGTCCATGCCGCCCTCGGTGAGGGTGCCGGTCTTGTCCAGGCAGACCACGTCCACCCGGGCCAGGCCCTCGATGGCGGGCAGCTCCTGCACCAGGCACTGCTTCTGCCCCAGCCGGATCACGCCGATGGCGAAGGCGACCGAGGTGATCAGCACCAGACCCTCGGGCACCATCACCACGATGCCGGCGACGGTGCGGCGGATCGCCTCGAAGGTGTCGGCCCGCTCCACCAGCAGCTGGCTGATCATCAGGCCGATGGAGGCCGGGATCATCAGCATGATGCAGAACTTGAGGATCTTGCCGATGCCGTTGCGCAGCTCGGAGTTGACCAGCGTGAAGCGGGACGCCTCCTCGGCCAGCTGGGCCGCGTACGCCTGCCGTCCCACCTTGGTGGCGGTGAACGCGCCGCCGCCGGCCACCACGAAGCTGCCGGACATCACGGCATCGCCCGGCTGCTTGACCACCGGGTCGGCCTCGCCGGTCAGCAGCGACTCGTCGATCTCCAGGCCCTCGGCCTCGGTGACGACGCCGTCGACCACGACCTTGTCGCCGGGGCCCAGCTCGATGAGGTCGCCCAGCACGATGTCGCCGGTGGGGATCTCCTGGGAGCGGCCGTCGCGCCGCACGGCGGGCTTGGCCTCGCCGATGACGGCCAGGCTGTCGAGGGTCTTCTTGGCGCGCAGCTCCTGGACGATGCCGATCAGCGCGTTGAAGAGGACGACGAAGCCGAACAGGCCGTCCTTGAGCGGCCCGACCACCAGGATGACGGCGAACAGCACGCCCATGATGCCGTTGAAGAGTGTGAATACATTGCCGCGGACGATCTCGGCGACGGATCGGGACGCCCGTACCGGTACGTCGTTGACCTCGCCGCGTGCGACCCGCTCGGCGACCTCGGCGGTGGTGAGACCGGTGGCCCGGCCGTCCCCCGCGCTGTCGCCCCCCGGCTCGCCGTCCGCGATACGCGTGACGGGAGTACGGCCCCCGCCTGCCCCTTGACTCATGGCTTCCGTCCTCTAAGGGGCGGGCTGCTCACTGGGCCCGCCGTCGGCGGAGGGTCCGGACGTGTCCCCGCCGCTGTTCCGGGCAGCGTACAGGGCGGCTTCGCGCCGCCGTACGATCCACAGCCCCAGCAGTCCGAGACCGGCTCCGGCCAGGCAGGTCCACACCCACCACGTGTGATCGTGGTCGCTGAACCAGCCGTAGAAGGGGACCTGGACCACGAAGAGGGCGGCCCAGATGATGGTGCCGACCGCGATGGTCGCCACCACATTGCCCTCCAGGGGCTCCGGTGCCACCCGTTTGCCGTCGGTCCAATTGCCCAGCCGCATGCCGCTGCCTTCCCGTCCAATCCCGTTCCGGTGCCGTCCCCGAGGTGGCGCTTCTCAGCGTAACCGGGGCCGGTGACAGGGCGGGATGCGGAGAGCCGTTGCGAACCGTGCGGAGTTCCGTACGGCCTTCGGTGCGGCGGACCCCAGGACGTGGCGGGGGCGCAAGGGTTTCGCTGTTCCCTCACTCGAAAGGGTGAGCTTGGGCGGTATTCCGGGTGCGCGGCGGCGTGGCGTGCGGGTATATTTCGTTAGGCAAGCTAATGAGCTATGGTGGTGTACATGCCCAACGTGACGCCGGCCGCCGCCGACCGCGCCGACGATGCCGAAGCGGTCAACACCCTGCGCATCGCCGTCCTGCGGCTCTCCCGCCGGCTGCGCCACCTGCGCGTGGACCGCACCCTCAGCCTCGCCGAGATGTCGGCGCTCGGCACCCTCGCCCGCTGCGGATCGATGACCCCCGGCGAGCTGGCCCGCAAGGAACACGTCCAGCCGCCGTCCATGACCCGCATCATCGCGCTGCTCGTGGACCGCGGCCTGGTCCGCCTGGAGCCGCACCCCGAGGACCGGCGGCAGAAGCTGGTCGCCGCCACCGACGAGGCCGAGGCGGTGCTGGAGGCGAGCCGCGGCCAGCGCAACGCCTGGCTCACCCAGCTCGCCGAAGAGCTGGACGAGGAGGAGTGGGCGGTGCTGCGCGAGGCCGCCCCCGTACTGCACAAGCTCGCGCACCTGTAGCCCCGGCCCCGTACCCCTCGGGTACGGGGCCGCCGCACGACCGGCACGATCCGCACGACCCGTAATACCCGCAACACCGCACAAAGGAGTGTTCTCTTGAGTTCGGGACCCGGAGCAGACTCCGCACCCGCACCGACCGACCCCCACGACACCCCACTCAGCACGTTCAGCTCGCTGGCCGTCCGCAACTACCGGATGTTCTTCTTCGGGTCCTCGATATCGAACATCGGCACCTGGATGCAGCGCATCGCCCAGGACTGGCTCGTGCACGAGCTGACCGGATCCGCCGCCGCCGTCGGCATCACCACCGCGCTGCAATTCCTGCCGATGCTGATGTTCGGCCTCTACGGCGGAGTCCTCGCCGACCGCTTCGACAAGCGGCGGCTGCTGTTCGTCACGCAGTCCTCCCTCGGCCTCACCGGACTGCTGCTCGGCGCACTGACCATCAGCGGGCACGTGAACGTGTACCACGTGTACGCGCTGGCCTTCGTCGTCGGCGTCGTCACGGTGGTCGACAACCCCACCCGGCAGACCTTCGTGGCCGACATGGTCGGCCCGCGCCTGCTGCCCAACGCCGTCTCCCTGAACTCCGCCAACTTCCACTCCGCCCGGCTCATCGGCCCCGCCGTCGCCGGTGTGATGATCACGGCGGTCGGGGGTGGCTGGGCGTTCATCTTCAACGGCCTGTCGTTCGCCGCCCCCATCGTCGGCCTGCTGCTGATGCGCACCGCCGAGCTGAGCCCGCCGCGCCGCGCCCCGCGCAAGAAGGGGCAACTGCGCGAGGGCCTGCGGTACGTGGGCAGCCGCCCCGAACTGCTGTGGCCGATCGTCCTGGTCGGCTTCATCGGCACCTTCGGGTTCAACTTCCCGGTGTGGGCCATCGCCTTCACGGACGGCGTCTTCGACGCCGGGGCCGGCAGCTACGGCCTGCTGAACTCCCTGATGGGCGGCGGCTCGGTGATCGGCGCGCTGCTGGCCGCCCGGCGCGGCAGCCGGCGGATGCGGTTCACCTTCGGGGCGGCGGCGGTGTTCTCGGTGCTGCTGATGCTGGCGTCGGCGGCCCCGTTCTTCTGGGTGTACGCCATGTTCATGATCCCGCTGGGGCTGGTGGCGATGAGCTTCCAGGTCACGGCCAACGCCGGTATCCAGCTCAACAGCGACCCCGAGATGCGCGGCCGGGTGATCAGCCTGTTCATGATGGTGTTCATGGGCGGCACCCCGATCGGGGCCCCGGTGGTGGGCTGGGTGACCGACACCTTCGGCCCCCGCGTCGGCATGGCCACCGGCGGCGCGGTCTGCCTGCTGGCCTCGGCGGCGCTGGCGCTGGTGCTGGCCAGAATCGGCGGCCTGCGGCTGCGCATCGACCTGCGGGCCGGGCGGCGCGCGGTGGCGCTGGTCCCGCGCGACCCGCAGCCGCTGACGACCACGGCCTGAGCCGGCCCGCGCGTGGGGGCGGCACCCCCGCGCGCGGACCGGATCAGACCCGCTGGGCCAGCAGCGCGCCCGGCCAGTCGCCGTTGGCGGTGAAGTGCTCCACCAGCTCAAAACCCTGCGAGCGGTAGTACTCGACCAGCCGCCCGTCGTCCCCCGCGTAGCAGTCCACGCGCAGCAGCGAGATGTCCTGCCGCCGCGCCTCGGCCACGGCGTGCGCCAGCAGCGCCGCGCCCACCCCGTGCCCCGCGAAGCGCCGGTCGGTCACCAGCAGATGGACGTACACCTCCGGCTCGTCCACGGGCGCGATGTACGGGGTCGGGCCCGGGGTGAGCGTCAGCGACCCGGCCGGCTCCCCGTCGATCTCGGCGATCCACGGCGCGCCCTGGGCCACGATCTCCCCGACCCGGGCCACCGCCTTGGGCCGCGCCGACCACGGCTCGCTGCCCCACTGCCCGGTCCGCCCGCGCGCCGCCAGCCACTCCACGGCGCTGTCCAGCATGCCGAGTATCAGGGGAATATCGTCACTGCCACCCGATCGGATCTTCATGCCGCCGATCCTAACCAGGGGGGAAACCCGACCCATGAGGCTTTTCACCGCGCTGTTCCCGGCGGACGAGGCGGTACAGGACCTGGCGGCGGAGGTGCGCGCGCTGCGGCGGGCCGAAGCCGGCGCCGGCCTGCGCTGGACCCCGGTGGCGGGGTGGCACGTCACGCTGGCCTTCTACGGCGAGACCCCCGACGAACTCGTCCCCGAACTGCGGCAGCGCCTCGCGGCGGTGGCCGCCGGCCGCCCCGGGTTCGCGCTGTCGCTGGCCGGCGGCGGCCGGTTCGGGGACCGGGCCCTGTGGGCCGGGGTGGCCGGCGACACCGAGGCGCTGGCCGGGCTGGCGGCGGCCACCGCCGACACCGGACGTGGCATGGGCCTGCTGCCCGGCGAGCACCCCGAGTACGTACCCCACCTGACCGTCGCCCTCAGCCGGCGCGGCCCGGTACGGACCCCGCTGGCCCCGTACGCCGCACGGCTGGCCGCCTTCGAGGGCCGCCCGTGGCCCGCCGGCCGGCTGGCCCTGGTCCGCAGCGAGAGCGGCCCGGACGGCTCCCGCTACACCATCGAGGCGTCCTGGCCGCTGGGCGGCGCCGCCGGCGGCTGAGCTACCTTGGAGCGCGTGAACACCAAGACCAGAACCCGCATCGTCAGCGGCGCGCTCGTCCTCATCCTGGCCGTGGTGGCCCTGTCCGCGATCTTCGGCTGAGCGACGGACGCCCCGGGAGCTACCAGGCGAAGGCTTCCGGCGACGGGCCGGGGCCCGGGAAGATCTCGTCCAGCTTCGCCAGCAGCTCCGCGCTCAGCTCAAGCTCCACCGCCCGCACCGCCGACTCCAACTGCTCCGGCACCCGCGGGCCGACGATCGGACCGGTGACGGCGGGCCGGGTCAGCAGCCAGGCCAGCCCCACCTCGCCCGGGTCCAGACCCTGCTCGGCCAGCAGATCCTCGTACGCCTGCACCTGCGCCCGCCGCGCCGGATCGGCCAGCGCGTCGGCGGCCCGGCCCGCGCCCGTACTGCGCGCCCCGCCGCCCTCGCGCTCCTTGCGCAGCGCGCCGCCCAGCAGCCCGCCGCCCAGCGGGGACCACGGGATCACGCCCAGGCCGTAGCTTTCGGCGGCCGGGATCACCTCCATCTCGGCGCGCCGCTCGATCAGGTTGTACAGGCACTGTTCGCTGACCAGGCCGAGCGAACCGCGCCGCGCGGCGGTCTCGTTGGCCTGCGCGATGTGCCAGCCGGCGTGGTTGCTGGAGCCGGCGTACAGGATCTTGCCCTGCTGGACGAGGACGTCCATGGCCTGCCAGATCTCCTCCCACGGGGTGTGCCGGTCCACGTGGTGGAACTGGTAGAGGTCGATGTGGTCGGTGTTGAGCCGCTTGAGGCTGGCGTCGACGGCGCGCCGGATGTTGAGGGCGGACAGCCGGTCCTCGTTGGGCCACGGGTCGCCCTCGGCGCTCATCGAGCCGTACACCTTGGTGGCCAGCACGGTCTTCTCGCGCCGGCCGCCGCCGAGCCCGAACCAGGAGCCGACGATCTCCTCGGTGCGGCCCTTGTTCTCGCCCCATCCGTACACATTGGCCGTGTCGAAGAAGTTGATCCCGTTGTCCAGCGCGGCGTCCATGATGGCGTGCGAGCCCGCTTCATCGGTGTACGGGCCGAAGTTCATGGTGCCCAGCACGAGACGGCTGACCTTGAGGCCGGTGCGGCCCAGCTGTGTGTACTTCATGATCGCTACTCAACGCCTTCGAGCACGCTCCAGGCAAGGATGAGCCGGGGATGTTCTGGCAGTCTTGGGCGCATGACGGTCTGGGGTACGGCTGCCGGGGTGATGAGCGCGGTCCTGCTGGCGGGGGCGCCGGGGGAGCCCGAGGGGTACGAGCCGCCGCGGGCGTTCACCATCGAGGACGAACGGATCGCGGAGTCCAGCGGCCTGGCGGCCAGCCGGCAGCACCCGGGCGTGTACTGGACGCACAACGACAGCGGGTACGGCCCGCAGATCTACGCCGTGGACGGGACCACCGGGCAGACCGTGGCCACCCTCACCCTCCAGGGCGCCACGATGCGCGATGTGGAGGCGATCCACTTCGGCCCGGACGGCGCGCTGTATGTCGGGGACATCGGGGACAACTTCGACGGCGGCTGGGAGGAGGTGTGGATCTACCGGGTGCCCGAGCCGGCGGTGCTGGCGGACGCGACGGTGGTGCCGGACATCTACCGGGTGCGGTACGACGACGGGCCGCGTGACGCGGAGTCGCTCATGGTGCATCCGCAGACGGGGCGGGTCTACATCGCCAGCAAGAAGCGCAAGGAGCCGGGCGCGCTGTACGCGGGGCCCGAGACGCTGTCGACGACCGGGGTGAACCTCTTCGAGCGGGTCGCGGACATCGATCTGTGGATGACGGACGGGGCGTTCTCGCCGGACGGCAGCCGGCTGGTGCTGCGCGGCTACTTCACCGCCCGGATGTACCGGTGGACGGAGGACGGGCTCGGCGAGCAGGTCAACCGGCAGCTGATCATTCCGGTGCAGCCGCAGGGGGAGTCGGTGACGTTCACGCCGGACGGGCGGTATCTGATGTACGGCTCGGAGGGGGTGCGCAGCGAGGTGGTGCCGGTGGAGCTGAAGGGGGAACTGCTGCCGGACAGCCTCCGGGAGGAGGGGGACGCGGGGGACGCGGAGGCGGACGAGGAGGCGGACCAGGAGGCGGACCAGGAGCCGGCGGACGTACCCCCGGCCCAGGGCAACGACCCGGCGGGGAGCGGCACCCCCGTGGAGACGGTGGAGGAGTCGGACACCTTCACCCGCCTGCTGGTGGGCTTCGCCGCCGGTACGTTGCTGGTGGTGGCGCTGCGCAGGCTGCTGTTCAGCCGGCGTCGGTCCGACGGGTGATGTAGGCGGCCAGGCCGTCCAGGACCCGGGCCAGGCCGAAGGCGAAGATCTCGTCGCCGCTGATCTCGAAGCTGTCCGCGTCGAGCGCGAACACCTCCGGGTAGGACCCGGAGCGCAGCGCGGTGTCCATGAGCGGCGCCTGGGTGTCCCAGAACTCCTGGTCCGTCATGCCGGTCTGCTCGGACAGTTGGCGCGCCAGCACGTGGGCGCGGGCGAGCCCGGTGACGTACGAGTCGAGGGTGGAGATGACCGCGATCTTCTCCTGGCCGGTGAGTGGCAGGCCGCGCAGCCCGGTGAGGGCGAACTCGAAACCGAGCAGGGCGTTGGGGCCCAGCAGCGGCCGTGACTGGTTGACCTGGAGCAGCCAGGGGTGCCGCAGGTAGGTGGTGTACGAGTCGCGGGCGACCTGTTCGAGGCGTTCGCGCCAGCCGGTGCCGGGGGCGGGCTCCATGTCCTGGCTCATGTCCTGGCTCATGTCCTGGCTCATGTCCTGGTCCGGGCCGGGGCCGTTGACCCGGTCGAGCATCAGGTCGAGCAGTTCTTCCTTGCCGGGGACGTAGCGGTACAGGCTCATGGCGCCGACGCCGAGTTCGGCGGCGACCTTGCGCATGGACAGGGCGGTGAGCCCGTCGCGGTCGGCGAGTTCGATGGCGGCGGTGACGATGCCGTCGAGGGTGAGTCCGGGGCGTGGCCCCCGGTTGGGAACCTCGCGGCCCTCCCACATCAGGCGCAGGCTGCGCGTGATCTCTTCGCTGCCGCCGCTGTGTGCCGTGCTCATGGTGAGGCCCATTTAATCACTGCCCCCCTTACTGGGTACGGCGTACGCTATTGTGCGTACACTGTACCCAGTAAAGGGGGAATCATGGTCGCCATCCGCGCGGAAGGACTGCGCAAAACATTCGGCAAGCAGGGCAGGCCCGCCCTGGACGGCCTCGACCTGACCGTGCCGCGCGGCACCGTCTGCGGACTGCTCGGCCCCAACGGGGCGGGCAAGACCACCGCCGTCCGCATCCTCACCACCCTGCTGCGCCCCGACGCCGGGCGCGCCGAGGTCGCCGGCCTCGACGTACGCCGCGACCCGCGCGCCGTCCGCCGCCGCATCGGGCTCACCGGCCAGCACCCCGCCGTGGACGAGATCCTCTCCGCCCGGCAGAACCTGCGGATGTTCGCCCGCCTGTACCACCTCGACGCGACGGCGGCCCGTCGGCGTACGGAGGAACTGCTCGAACAGTTCAGCCTCACCGAGTCCGCCGACCGCCCCGCCAAGACCTACAGCGGCGGCATGCGCCGCCGCCTCGACCTGGCCGCCTCCCTCGTGCTGGCGCCCCAGGTGCTCTTCCTCGACGAGCCCACCACCGGACTCGACCCGCGCGGCCGGGGCGAGGTGTGGGACGCCGTCCGCCTGCTCACCGCCACCGGCACCACCGTGCTGCTCACCACCCACTACCTGGACGAGGCCGACCGGCTCTCCGACCGGATCGTCGTCATGAAGGACGGCCGCAAGATCACCGAGGACACCCCGGCCGGCCTCAAACGCGCCTTCGGCGGCGACCGCCTTGAGGTCGTGGTGGCCACCCCCGGCGACCTGCCCGCCGCGATCGAGGCCCTGGCCCGTACCGGCGCCGAGCCCGAAGCGGACGCCGAGCGGCTCAGCGTCACCGCCCCCGTACGCGACGGGGTGGCCGCCCTCACCGAGGTGGCCCGCACCCTCCAGGACCGGGGCATCACCGTCACCGACATCGGCCTGCGCCGCCCCACCCTCGACGAGGTGTATCTGCGGCTCACCGACGGCCAGGATCAGAAGGAGACCAACGCCGCATGAGCACCACCACCGACACCACCGGCCCCCGCGCCCTGTGGGCCGTCCGCGACTGCTGGACCCTGGTGCGGCGCGAGCTGTCCCACATCGTGCGGCAGCCGTCCGTCATCGCCTGGCAGCTGGGCTTCCCCATCGTCTCCGTGCTGCTGTACGTGTACGTCTTCGGCAGCGCCATGGACGTCGGCGGCGGCGCGGACTACGTCTCGTACGCCATGCCCGGCATGTTCGCCATGACCATGGCCTTCGGCTTCATGAACACCGCCGTGGCGGTCGCCGTGGAGAAGGACAAGGGCATCATCGACCGGTTCCGCTCCATGCCGATGGCGCCCTCCGCCGTCGTCACCGGACGCGGCGTCTCCGACGTCCTGCACGCCGCGCTCGACCTGATGGTCCTCGCCCTCATCGCCCTCGCCATCGGCTGGCGCCCGGACGGCGGCCTCCCCGCCACCGTCGCCGCCTTCGGGCTGCTGCTCCTGCTGCGGTTCGCGCTGATCTGGGTCGGCGTCCTGCTCGGCCTGCTGTCCCCCAGCGTGGAGGCGGCCGGCAACCTGTTCGCCGTCGCCTTCCCCGTCGGGATGATCTCCTCGGTGTTCACCCCGCCCTCCCTGATGCCGGACTGGCTGGGCGCCATCGCGATGTGGAACCCGGTCTCCTCCACCGCCGGCGCCATCCGCGAACTCTTCGGCAACCCGGCCCCCAGCGGCGGCAGCTGGATCGAGACCCACGCCCTGCTGATGTCCGTGGTCTGGCCCCTGCTGCTCACGGCGGTCGTCCTCCCGCTGGCCGTCCGCACCTACCAGCACCTGTCCCGCTGACGGCGGGCGCGCGCGTAACCTCGTCCTGTGCCGCCCTCCCGCCCGCATCGCGTCGCCGTTCTGGTGCTCGACGGCGCCAAGCCGCTCGATGTCGGCATCCCCGCGCAGGTCTTCACCACCCGCGCGAGCATGCCGTACGAGGTCCGGGTGTGCGGGGCGGCACCCGGGCTGGTGGCCGGCGGCGACGGCCTCGCCTACGACGTCGCCCACGGCCTCGGCGCGCTCGCCTGGGCCGACATCGTCTTCGTCCCCGGCTACCGGTTCCCGGACCGCGAGGACCCGCCGCCGGCCGTCGTCGAGGCGCTGATCGCCGCCCACGACCGGGGCGCGCGGCTCGCCGCCATCTCCACGGGCGCCTTCGCGCTCGCCGCCACGGGCCTGCTCGACGGCCGGCGCGCCACCACGCACTGGCACTACACGCGGGCGCTGGCCGCCCGGTATCCGCTGGTCCGGGTCGACGAGAACGTGCTGTTCGTCGACGAGGGCAGCGTGCTCACCTCGGCCGGCGCCGCCTCCGGCATCGACCTGTGCCTGCACATCCTGCGCGGCGACCTCGGCGTGGCCGCGTCCAACCACGCCGCCCGGCGGCTGGTCGCCGCCCCCTACCGCAGCGGCGGCCAGGCCCAGTACGTGCCGCGCGGCGTCCCCGAGCCGCTGGGCGAGCGGTTCGCCGCCACCCGCGAGTGGGCGCTGCACCGGCTCGGCGAACCGCTCACCCTGGAGACGCTGGCGCGGCAGGCGGAGGTGTCGCCGCGTACGTTCTCCCGGCGGTTCGTCGAGGAGACCGGCTACACGCCGATGCAGTGGGTGATGCGCGCCCGCGTCGACCTCGCCCGCGAACTGCTGGAGCGCTCGCAGCGCGCCGTGGAACAGATCGCCGCCGACGTCGGGCTCGGCACCGGCGCCAATCTGCGGCTGCACTTCCAGCGCATCCTGGGCACCACGCCGAGCGAGTACCGGCGCACCTTCACCCGGGGCGAGTAGCGATGGCGAAATCCTTGTGAACCATGGCGATCCCGCCACTGTCAGCGGCGACGGCGGCGAGTGACCCTGGTGGCGAAGGGAAGGGACCCCACTCATGACTCGCATCGCCATCAATGGATTCGGCCGCATCGGACGCAACGTGCTGCGCGCGCTGCTGGAGCGCGACAGCGCCCTGGAGATCGTCGCCGTCAACGACCTGACGGAGCCCGCCGCCCTCGCCCGGCTGCTCGCCTTCGACAGCACGGCCGGCCGGCTCGGCCGCCCGGTGACCGTCGACGGGAACACCCTCGTCGTGGACGGCCGGCGGATCACCGTACTGGCCGAACGCGACCCCGCGCAGCTGCCGTGGGCCGAACTCGGCGTCGACGTCGTCCTGGAGGCCACCGGCCGCTTCACCTCGGCCAAGGCCGCCCGGGCGCACCTCGACGCGGGCGCGCGGAAGGTACTCGTCAGCGCGCCGTCGGACGGCGCCGACGTCACGCTCGCGTTCGGGGTCAACACCGACGCCTACGACCCGGACCTGCACACCATCGTCTCGAACGCCTCCTGCACCACCAACGCGCTCGCGCCGCTCGCCCTGGTCCTCGACCGGCTCGCCGGTATCGAGCACGGGTTCATGACGACGGTGCACGCGTACACGCAGGAGCAGAACCTCCAGGACGGCCCGCACCGCGACGCCCGCCGGGCCCGCGCCGCCGGCGTCAACATCGTGCCGACCACGACCGGCGCCGCCAAGGCGATCGGCCTGGTGCTGCCGAACCTCGACGGCAAGCTGTCCGGCGACTCCATCCGGGTACCCGTGCCGGTCGGCTCGATCGTCGAACTCAACACCACCGTCGCCCGCGACGTGACGCGCGAGGACGTACTGGCGGCCTACCGCGCGGCGGCGGACGGGCCGCTCGCCGGGGTCCTTGAGTACTCGGAGGACGCGCTCGTGTCGTCCGACATCACCGGCAACCCCGCCTCGTCGATCTTCGACTCGGCCCTCACCCGGGTCGACGGGCGGCACATCAAGGTGGTCGCCTGGTACGACAACGAGTGGGGCTTCTCGAACCGCGTGATCGACACGCTGGAACTCCTCGCCGCCGGCTGAGAAGCCGACCGGCCGACCGGCCGACCGGCCGACCGGACCCCGCCACCGGCGCTCAGCGCAGCGTGAGCGGGGTCCCGGCGGCGACATGGCCGAGTTTGGCCGGGTTGCGAACGTAGTAGAGACCGGTGATCCGGGCGTCCTCGACCCGGATCGCCATGACGCCGTCCAACTCCCCGGCCAGGTGGACGAGCAGCGCCGGGGCACCGTTCACCACGGTCGGGGCCACCGTCAACGGCAGTTTGTTCTTGCTGAGCCCGCCGACCAGGAGCTGGGCCACCTTCGCGGCGCCGGCCACCGGCCGCAGCACCGCCCGCTTGACGCCGCCGCCGTCCGCCATCAGGACAACCTCCGGGGCGAGTACGTCGAGCAGGTCCTGCGGGTCGCCGGACTCCAGCACCCGCTGGAACGACTCCAGCGCCGCCCGCGCCTCGCGCTGCGAGACCACCTTGCGGGGTCGCCGGGCATCGACGTGCAGCCGCGCCCGGCGGGCGATCTGCCGGACGGCCGCCGGGGTCCTGCCCACGGCGGCGGCGATCTCGTCGTAACCGACCTCGAAGACCTCGCGCAGGACGAACACGGCCCGCTCGGTCGGCGACAGCGTCTCCATGACCAGCAGCATCGCCATCGACACACTCTCGGCCAGCTCGACATCCTCGGCCACGTCCGGCGCCGTGAGCATCGGCTCCGGCAGCCACGACCCGACGTACGCCTCCCGCCGCCGGCTCGCCGCCCGCAGCCGGTTGAGCGACTGCCGGGTGGTGATCCGCACCAGATAGGCGCGCCGGTCCTGGACCTGCGCCAGATCGACCTTGACCCAGCGCAGCCAGGTCTCCTGGAGTACGTCCTCGGCGTCGGCCGCCGAGCCCAGCAGCTCGTACGCGACGGTGAAGAGCAGATTGCGGTGCGCGACGAACGTCTCCGTCGCCGGATCGTTCACGACCGCCGGCCGCCCGCCAGCAGCTCCCCGCGCCGGGGACCACCCGAGACGCGGTGCAGCCGGTACGAGCCGGGGTCGCCCGCCTCGTCGGCGAGATGCCTGACGGTGCCCCGGCACACCACCTCCTTGAGCCTCGCGCCGGGACGGCCGGCGAGGTGGAACCACAGCGCCACGTCGTACCTGTGCGCGAACTGGAAGATCCCGGCCCGGCGGCCCAGGCTGATGCACTGGCCGGCGAACACCTGGTTCAGCGGCGCCGGCTCCTCGCCCGCGATCCGGCTGAGCACGGTGTCGGCCGCCCGCGCGCCCAGCGGCATCGCGGCCTGACAGCTCATCCGCAGCGGCAGGCCGGAGGGCGCGGCCGAGTCGCCGGCGGCGACAATGCGGTCGTCGTCCACGCTGGTCAGCGTCTCGTCGGTGAGCAGCCGGCCCAGCGCGTCGGTGGTCAGGCCGCTGCGGGCGGCCAGGTCCGGCACGCCGAACCCGGCGGTCCAGACGGTCACCTCGCCCGGCACCTCGCGGCCGTCGGCGAGCCGCACGGCGTCGCGCGCCACGGCCGTCACCTTCGTGCCGGGGCCCTCGACGACGGTCACCCCGAGCTTGGCCAGCCGCCTGCCGACCGAACGCCGGCCCCGGGCATGCAGGTACGGGCCGAGCACCCCGCCGCAGACCAGGGTGACGGCCCGGCCCGCCTCCGCCAGCTCGGCGGCGGTCTCGATCCCGGTGGGCCCGGCCCCCACCACGGTGACGGCGGCGGAGGCGGACGCGGCACCGAGAACGCCCCGCAGCCGCCGCGCTTGTTCGAGATCAGCGATCGGATACCCGAACTCGGCCGCCCCCGGCACCCCCGGGTCGGCGCTGCCACTCCCCACGGCATACACGAGATAGTCGTACCCCACGCTGCCACCGGACACCAGCGCCAGGGAGCGCGCTGGAGCGTCAATCCGGCTGACGCTGTCAACCACCAGCTCAACCCCCTCCCGCAGCACCTCCCGGTACTCCACGACGGCGTCATCGGACCCACCCACCAACTGATGCAGCCGAATCCGCTCCACGAAGCCGGCCCGCGGATTGACCAGGGTCACCCCCACCCCATCCCGCCGCATCAGCCGATTCGCCGCCATGACCCCGGCATACCCGCCGCCGATCACGACCACCTTGACGCTCTTCCCAGTCACGGTCTCTCCCTCATCCCATCGGATTCAGGCACAAGACACCGCCCACCGATCCCCCGTGACAAGCTGTGACCCACCTCACTTCGCGGGCGGGAGCGTCACCCGACCCGCATCTCGTAGCGCAGCCGCTGGGTGGGAGCGGCGAAGACCGACACATCCACCTGGAACGGGTGGCCGTCGACGTCCAGCGTCTGCCGCATCAGCCGCAGAACGGGCCGGCTCGCTCAGCCGGTCCTCATGGTCTGGCGAGGGCGGTATGGATGCGCTCCCGAGTATCTTTGCCCCATCGCGTGCTCGCAGCACCAGCGAGTTCACCATCCAGCTCGCGGAGCCGGTCGGCGACCCTGGCGGACGTGACATGACCGAACAGGTCAAGGGCAGTAGCGGTTGCCAGACCGACAGCTTCCAGTTCGCCGGTACGGATATGTGCTCGCGCCAGTGCGACCTGGTCGAAGGCCCGGGAACGGGTGCGATCGGCCGGGCGGTGGGCGGTGCCGTTGCTGATCTGCCGCACGGCATGAGTGGCGCGGCTCGGATCGTGGCCGGAGGCGATGAGTTCGCACACGCCCACGGTGACACCGTGCTCTGCACGGTCGAACCAGCGGGCCCATGTCGGGGTGCTGTCGGTATCGTCGGCCGCCAGGGCGTCGTCGGCGGAGGCCAGAGAGCGGCGGGCTTCCGGCAGTTGGCCGAGGGTCGCCTGGCATCGGGCTTCGAGGGTGGACAGCAGCGCGCGCAGTCGGCCGGGTGGCAGTTTCCGGGTGCCGTACTGGGCGGCTTGTACCAGATCGAGGGCGTCCTCGTGGCGACCCAGGTGATTGGCCTGACGGGACAGACAGTTGAGGAGATGGCCGGCGATGCCAGCACCGGCCGGCCCGGCGGACTTCGCGGCCTGGAGGCCGAGCAGCATGTAGTTCTGGGCTTCGGCGTGACGTCCGACATCGTGGGTCATCCACCCGGCGACGGATGCGAGGTCGGCGACAGCGACGAAGAGGAAGCGCCCGACCTCGTCGGTCGTCCGGCCCTGGTGCAGTAACTCGGTGACGTGGTGGAGCTGGCCTACCACCGCCCGTCGCGACAGGCCGCCTCCGTGCGCGTTGTCGAGCGTGCGGAATGCGTCGGTGGTGCGCTGGATGGCCACCACATCAGACATGCCGATCCGGCCTGCGTGAGCGGGTGGTGGCAGGTCGGGATCGGGCAGGTGGAGCCAGGGCTGTACGGCGTCGCGCAGTTCGCGGGCGGTCAACAGCGGGGTGCTGCTGGGTGTGTCGTCGTCGGTCACGGCGTCACTCCGGGTCGTGGTGAGGATGGACGCTACGACGGCATGGGGAAGCCAGCCACCAGAGGGCACGGGAGTGCGGGGTTGCTGGGTGAACCCGAGATCGGCGGGGGTGAGCGGTCGGGGCAGACGGCACATCCGGGTGAGGGTGGCCGCCAGTAGCTCCGGGAGCGGCGGGCGTGGCTGCTCCCCCTCGTTGATCCACCGCCCGACTCGGGACTTGCCCGGGGTGATGTCGCGGTGGCCGGCCCGCTCAGCGGTACGTCGTAGCTCGGTGGCCAGTTCCGAGTAGCTGGCCTGAGCACGGGCCACCCAGTGGGCGAATGCGTCGTTCCGGCCGCGGTCCGCCATGGGCGGGCCCCTCTCTGGGTGCACGGTTCTCCGACAGTCCAGGATATGGCCGTCGCCGTCGATCGGTGATGGGTGCACGCCCGTTCGCAACGATTCGCGACGCTGAGCGGGCTGCTTCGCGGCGGCGCGCGACCGGCGGTGGCGGATGACAGCGCGACCTTTCGCGCCCGGGCGGTGTCTGTGATCGCGACCGTATCCGGCGGTGTGATGAATGCGGCCGGCCACCGAGCTGGAGGACAGACTCCGAAGGAGCCCGAGATGGAGAACAAGATCTTCGCCCCGACCGTCACCGAGCACGACGCCGACCAGCTGACGCTGGGCCGGCAGAACTTCAACGACTCCGACAAGTCGAACTACTTCGAATCCTCGAAGTGACCTCACACCTCACCCGGTGAGGTCTGTGCTCCACCGGGGTCCGGGCATTCTGCCCGGACCCCGGTCCCACCAGCGACAACGGACGAAGGAGGGGTCACAGATGCGCAACGAGAAAACCGAGTGGTTGGCCGGCACCTTCCCGGACGCGGTTCCCGCGCAACGGGTAGCAGCCGGAAGGGTAAACGTGCGGACCGTCGAAGCCATCGGAGCGCGCCTGACGGTCGCCGGCCTGTGTGCCGCAGATGAGGTGCGGCTGCGGGCGGGGCTGGAAGCCGTGCGTGCGGGACGCTGGCGCGATCTGACGCAGTGGGCCGGTTCCTACTGGGTGATCGCGGACCGGGAAGATGAACGGCTGGTCTGTGGTGACCTCGCTGGTGATCGCGGTATTTTCTATGCCCGGGGCCGGGACGGAAGGGTGCGGTGGGCGACCCGTCCGGGCCTGCTCGCCGGTCATGCCGGGGGCACCGTGGACCTGCCGCTGTTGGCCGCCCGCATCGCGGTCGGCGCCCACCATTGGCCGCACCGGTCCCCGCACGCCGGGGTGCGAGCTGTCCCTGGCGGCACCGGGCTACTGCTGACCCCCGGCCGGCCGGCGCGCCTGGTGGACGTCACAGGGCCCCTCACCGAGCGGTCCATGGCCACCGGAGCCGCGCCGTTCGGCCGTGCCCTTACCCAAGCTGTTGCCCTGCGGGCCTGCGGCGAGGGCCCGATCGGTGCCGACCTCTCCGGGGGGCTGGACTCCTCCACCGCGGTGCTGCTGGCCGCGCCCCATAGCGAAGTGCGCGCTGTCACCTACCGCGATACCTATACCGGCCGGGAAGACACCGAGTTCGCCGAACGGGTGGCCCGACACGCCTCGGTGGAGCACCGGGTGGCCGCTGGTTCCGCGCGGGCGCTGTCCTTCGGCTTCCCGGCCGGGGCTCCGGCCGGGGACGAGCCGGCACTGGAGTTCGCGAACGCCGCAATGGATGCCGCCTACCTTGCGCCGGTGGCGGGGCTGCGCTGCCACCTTACGGGGCACGGTGGTGACATCGTCCTCGATGGCTCTTCCGCCTGCTGGGTCGCCATGGTTCAGGCCGGGCAGCGCCGCCGGGCGCACCGGGTGGTGGTCGCCGCCGCGCGCCTTCGGAGAACCGCTCCGGGCGTGGTGTGGCGGCACATCAAACACCAGGCGAGCATGGGTTATCCGCAGGCTCTGGCCGACGCCGCCGCCGCTCTCACCAACTCGGCTCTGTCGCCGGTGGCCCCGGGATGGTCATGGGTGCAGTTCGGTGCCGGTACGCGGTGGTTGACGAGGGATGGCCGCCAGGCCATTGCCGCCATGCTGGGCAACGCGGCTGCGGGGGCTCAAGAGGTTCGCGCCGACACGTTCGACGAGTGGTCGGCCCTGCGACCGTGGGTGCCGACACCCGCGCCGAGGCACCGTTGATGGCTGCCCTCGGCATCCGTCCGGTGCACCCGTACCTCGACAACACCGTGGTTCGGGCGGCGTTCGCCATCCCCGGCATCGAACGTCTGAGCACCACCAGCTACAAACCCCTCCTTGCCGCCGGTGTTCCGTCCCTGCCGTCCTGGCTGACCGGCCGACGCTCGAAAGGATCGTTCACCCCACACCGCATCGCCGGACTCCGCGCACACCGGCTCCTTCTCCACGACCTGATCACCGCGTCGCCGCTCGCGGAAGCCGGGCTGATCGATCCGGCCGCCGCCATCGCCGACCTCGACGCCACCGCCGCCGGACGTCGGGCTACCGGACTGGCCGCGCTGCACCACTTGCTCGTCACTTGTTGGTGGCTCCAGGCGCCCACCGCCCCACCCCGGGCACGGGAGCTGCCATGCTGACTCCCGCACCCGGCGTTCACCACGCCTCCACCGACGAAGGCACCGCCATCCTGCATGTGCCCACCGGCCGTTGGGTGATGCTCGACCAGGACGGGTCCCGCATCTGGCGGGCGGTCATCGCCCGCAGTGACCTCGCCGGGCTGGCGGAGGAGATCGCCGTACCGGCCGGCCTCGACCTGGCCGATGTCCACGACACCATCGCCCGTTTCGTCGCGGGACTGACGGCGGGCGGCCTGCTGGCCGAGTCGCAGACCGCACCGCGCCACCGGCGCCGGCGCTGGCAGGGGTGGTCGCGGTGAGCATGATGGTCCCCGCCCCCGCCGAACGGGCCCCGCTGCGCTGGCGCCTGGTCGCCCTACCCGCGCTGGCCCTCGCGCTGCTGGCCGGACACGTCCCGCTGCGCCGGCGGATCCGCCTGGTGCGCCTGGCCGCCCGCCTCCCCGACGCGTCCCCTACCAGGCTGACCGCCCTGCATGCGGCGGTAATCCAGGTACGGCCCCCGTGGTGGCCCGGCCGGATCGCCTGTCTGGAGACGTCCCTGGCCACGGTCCTGGCCTGTGCCCTCACCGGCTGTCGGGCCCGCTGGGTTCTCGGCGCCCGCTTCCTTCCCCACGCCGCACACGCCTGGACCGAGACACCTGGCGCAGTGGCCGGCCGGGACGAACAGGGCGCCGCGGACCAGCCCTGGATCACCGTGCTGACCGTGTGACCTCCCCCGCCGAAAACTCCCGCGCGGGAACTGCGAGCACCGCGCGCCAGGACGCCCCCGGCACGTCCGCCGGCGGCGCCGCGACCACCACGTGAAAGGAGGTAAACCGTCATGGGTGAATGCTGCGACAACCCGCTGATCGTGGAGCACCCCAGCGGCGAACGCCGCTGTGCCAACTGCAACGCGCAGGTGTGAAACAAAGGTTGGCGCCCGCCCCCGACGGAACCGGGGGCGGGCACCAACCGCCTGCGGGCCCGCTCAGCCCTCCTGGAGTTTCAGCATCTCCGCGAACGGCCCCGGGCTGACAGTCAGTTCCTCGAACCGGCCCTCCTGCACGATGCTGCCCGACTCCAGCACGATGATGCGATCCGCCAAGCGAGTGTTCGCGAGCCGGTGCGTGATGAACACCGTGGTACGTCCCTCGGCCAGTTCCCGCAATCGGGAGAACACCGCGTGCTCCGCCCGCGCATCCAGCGCGGCCGTGGGCTCGTCCATCACCAGAACCGGGGCGTCCCGGTGGAACGCGCGGGCGATCGCGATGCGCTGCCACTGTCCACCGCTCAGATCGTGGCCGCCCCACCAACTGCGCGCCAGCGAGGTATCCAGCCCATGGGGCAGGGACGCGATGACGGCATCGGCGCCGGCCGCCACCGCAGCGGCGTGCACCGCCTCATCCCCACCAGGACGGGGCTGACCCAGGCTGATGTTCTCCCTTGCGGCCAGCGGCCAGCGGGTGTAGTCCTGCGGCACGATCGACACCCGGGCCATCACCGAGTCCGGGTCAGCGCCCGCCAGATCCACACCGTCCCAGGCGACCGTCCCCTTTGTGGGCAGGTACAGCCCGGTGAGCAGGCGGGCCAGCGTGGACTTTCCCGAGCCGTTCTCGCCCACCAGCGCGATCACCTCACCGCGCTGGATCGTCAGACCAATGTTGTCCAACGCCGGGCGACCGGCCCCCGGATAGGCGAACGACGCCCCCCGCACCGTGATGACACCCGGCCCGGCCTCCGCCACGCGGGCCGTGCCGCGCCGCGCCGCGAACCGGTCCGCCGTCGCCAGGAACCCACTCCAGTCGGCCAGGGACAGCGAAGTACGGAACAGTCCGGCCGCCGCCCGAACACCGGCCGCAAGCCCGGCCGCGGCCGTTCGTACAGCCAGCGCGGCCGCCCCGGCAGCAGCCCCCGCGATGTGCCCAGTGACAGCCAGCATGACCAGGGCCGCCCAACACGCCACCATCGCCGCCGCTGCCACCGAATCCCCGGCGCCCCGCACCAGCAGCGCCCGCCGCGCCGCCGCCAACTGCTCCCGCTCCAGGCGTCGAGAGATACCCGCGTACTGCTCCGTCAGGTACGGGGCCATCGTCCCTGCCCGTACTTCATCAGCTGTTCCCCGGTCCGTGGTGTAGTCGCGGAACGTCTGCCGCAACCGGCGGTCGGCGACCGTCCGGCGGTGCGTTGCGTGTCCGATCCGGGCCGCCCGTACCGCCCCCCACGCCCGGGGCGCCACCGCCGCCAGCAGCAGCGGCAGCAACACCGGATGCAGCACCGTGACCACCGCCGCAGCGGCGACCAACTGCGCACCGGCCGCAGTGAGTGCTTGCGCATCCTCGATCAGATCCCCGGTGGCGTGCGCGCCGTCCGCCGCCGCGTCGTGCGCGTCGGCGAAATCCGGGTTCTCGTGCGCCACCAGCTCCGCCGCCGTGGACGCCCGGATCACCGCCAGGTCCGCCTCCCGCACCACGGTCGGTGCCAGCCGCGCCACGGCCGCCGCCGCGCCCGCCTCCGCCAGGTACCGGCCGACGGTGCCCGCCGCCGCCGTCATCAGCGCAACGGTCGCGCCGCGCAGCCCCTCCGCCACGCCATCACCGGCGAACACCGTGCCCAGCACGACAGCGGTGGCCGCCAGGGCGATGGCCGTACACACCGCACCGGCGACCTGCGCAGCGCCCACCGCCATGACCGCCGCCCGGTCGGTACGCCAACCCAGCCGAGCCGCCTGTAGCACCGTGGTTGGCACCCGCCGCGCCAGGCCCCACGTCGTCAGCCCTTCGTCGGCCTGCGCCTGACGGCCAGGGGCAAGAACCATCTCCGGGACGGCCCCCGGCCGGACCGATGGTGAAGTCTTCGATGTGCTCATCTGCCCAATGAGGCAGTCGATGCCCCAGGGCCGACAACGCAATTCCTCCGGCGGCATGGGTATATGCGCAGTTCAGAGCGATGATGTCGTCAACATCCATCACTCAAGCCGGTGAAAAGAACGCGATGGGTTCGCTTGCACCCGCATGATGTGCTTGGCGATCGCGCGGCGTATTCAGGCACAAGACACCGCCCGCCGGCACCGCGCGACAAGTTGTGACCCACCTCACGTCGCGGGCGGGAGCGTCACCCGACCCGCATCTCGTAGCGCAGCCGCTGGGTGGGAGCGGCGAAGACCGACACATCCACCTGGAACGGGTGGCCGTCGACGTCCAGCGTCTGCCGCATCAGCCGCAGAACGGGATCACGCGGCCCCAGCTCCAGGGCAGCACGCTCCGCCTCGTCCGGCATCCGGGCCAGAACCTCCTCCCGCACCAGATGGGCGGCATACCCGAGCTCCGCGAGGAGCGCGACGGCGCCCCCGCGGATCTTGCGGGTCCCAGCCAGCCCGGTCCCGCGCGCGATGCCCACCGGGTAGTACGTCCGCGTCAGCTCGACGGCACGCCCGTCCAGGAGGATCTCCCGATGCCGCGCGACAACGGTCGTCCCGGCCACGAGGCCGAGCGCCCCGGCCACGTCATCCGGCGCGGCGGCTTCCCCAGCCCACACAATGCGCTGCGTCCCGCTGCGCCCCTGAGTCGCAGCCTGCTGGGCCCAGACATCGCCCGCCCCCTGAGCCCCCACATAGGGCGCGGACAGATGCACCCACTGCCCGTCACTCACCAACGGCGCAGATCCGTGACGAAGGCCGCCCACGCGGTGGCCGGGACGACGAGTACGGGCCCGGCGCCCGCCCGCTTGGTGTCCCGCGCCGCAACTAGGCTGCCCACGCGCGCCACTTCCACGCACTGTCCGCCGTTCGACCCGCTGTAGGACGACGTGACCCACTGTGCCGTGGTGAGGTCGGTCATGGACCGTTACTCCTTCATTCGTGCCGTTCGAATCAGGGCCAGTGACTCGTCCGGTGGTAGCGCGTGTGCTCGCAGGCGATCATAGGTAGCCTGCTGGAACTGGACCGTTGATGCCGTCTGAAAGAGCCTGCCACCGTTGGCGTCGTCCGTCCAAAGTACGGGCTGGGAGTCAGCGAACCCCAGCAGCGTGAACGAGAGCGTATGGGCGGCAGCCGCACCCGCTGTGAACGGCAGTACTTGCAAGTCGACGTTGGGGCGGGATGCCACGTCGACCAGATGGTCGAGCTGGCCCCGCATCACGGTGTCTCCCCCCACGGTGGTGTGCAGGCACCCTTCGTTCAGGACCGCCCAGACCGTGAGGTCTGCCGAGTCGAGTACCTGGCGTCGGCGCATCCGTGCCTCGACCTTGCCCTCAATCACCGCCGGATCCGTGCGAGGATGCCCCGCGCGAAAGATCGCCCGCGCGTAGTCCTCGGTTTGCAGCAACCCCATGACGCACGAAACCGAGTAGTCCAGTATCCAAAGGGCGCGGCGCTCAAGGGCCAGATATGGCTCGAACCAGCTCGGCGAGCCACCCTCTTGGAGGCTGGCGTGCAGTCGGCTGAAGAGCCTCCCGGTGGCGAATACCTTGTCGCACCCGGAGATGAAATCGGTGCTGGGCTGTTGTTTGCCCGCTTCCACCTTGCTGACGTACCCCTCGGAGTACCCGGTGCCAAGGCCCAGGTTCTTCTGCGTCAGCTTGCGGCCCAGCCGCACCTCTCTGACTTCCCTGCCGAATCGCTGAGCCGGGGTCAAGTACTCATCTGCTGCTTCCTCGTTCAAGCCCGTGACCTCCACTGATGCAAGCCAACGGCGCCAGGCGGGCGCAAGCGTGACTTGCGGGTCCTTGCTCAAGTCCTCCCCAGTATAGGCGTTCTGTGGTGGTGTGGTTACGGAAAGATGCACATCGCCCCGGGCAGCTCGGGGCCTAGTAGTGGCAGGTGACCCCCATGAGCACCGTTACTCCCGACCGGTCCGAACCGCCCGACTGCGTTCCGACGTCGGACTCGCCGCCGGAGGAGGCGGTTGATGAGGCCGCCGTCGTGATTGCCGCCGCGCGGGACTGGTTGGTGGCGATTGGGTATACGCGGCCGGAGGCGGGGGCGTGATCAACTGGCACCGGGCGGTGGAGATCACGGCCGATACCGTGTTGGTCGGTGACGTGGTCCAGGTGGGTGGGCGGTCGTTCACCGTCGTGGATCTGATCGTCACGACCCGGGGTGGGCGGCGGTTGGAGTTCGCCACGGGGGAGGCCCTGACGTTGCACGCGCGGTCGCGGATCACCGCTACCCGGGTGAGCGAGCCGCCCGGGCGGGCCTGTCGGCGGCGGGGGCGGTGACCTTGAACCTCACCTGGGCCGACACCCGGCCGCTGCCGCCCCGGCCGGGTGATGGGTCGGAATGGGTGCTCGGGCGCTGCTGGTTGTGGTGCGGGAACCGGCACACCTGGGTGCTGTGGCTGGGGTCGGCCTCAACGACCGGGCACTACGCGCAGCTCTACGTCTGCGAGCCGTGCGTGGACCGGTTGCACCACACGATCATCGACTACGCCGAGGCCATGCTGGACGCGCCCACCGATGGCTCCGGGATCCGTATTCCGCTGTACATCGCGGCCGACGAACCGGACCGGCCCGCCCCCATCACGTACCGGCGTGGCCGGTACCGGCGGCCCCGGACCGCCCTCGGACGGTTGTGGCATCGGGTCGTCGTCGGGCGGGGTGGGGGTTGATGCGTACGAGGGCCCGCGGTTCGCGGGCCCTCGTGCCTTCAGAGGCGTTCGATCACGTAGTCGACGCACGCCGTCAGGGCCTCGACGTCCGCCGGGTCGATGGCCGGGAACATCGCGATCCGCAGCTGGTTGCGGCCCAGCTTGCGGTACGGCTCCGTGTCCACGATGCCGTTGGCCCGCAGCGCCTTGGCGATCGCCGCCGCGTCGATGCCGTCTGCGAAGTCGATGGTGCCGATGACCTGCGAGCGCTGCGCCGGGTCGGTCACGAACGGGGTCGCGTGGTCCGACTTGTCCGCCCAGCCGTACAGCCGGCCCGCCGAGTCGGCGGTGCGGGCGGTGGACCAGGCCAGGCCGCCCTGGCCGTTGATCCACTCCAGCTGCTCGGCGAGCAGGAACAGCGTGGCCAGCGCCGGGGTGTTGTACGTCTGGTCCTTGCGCGAGTTGTCGATCGCGGTCGGCAGCGAGAAGAACTCCGGAATGTGCCGGCCGGAGGCCGCGATCCGCTCGGCGCGCTCCAGCGCGGCCGGCGAGAACACCGCCAGCCACAGGCCGCCGTCCGCCGCGAACGATTTCTGCGGCGCGAAGTAGTAGACGTCCGTCTCGGCGATGTCCACCGGCAGCCCGCCCGCGCCCGAGGTGGCGTCGACCAGCACCAGCGAACCCTCGTCCGCCCCCGCCACCCGGCGGATCGGCGCCGCGACCCCCGTCGAGGTCTCGTTGTGGGTCAGCGCGTACGCGTCCGCGCCCCGCTCCGCTCGCGGCGCCGGGTGCGTACCGGGCTGGGAACTGATCACGGTCGGCTCGTCCAGCCACGGCGCGAGCCGCGCCGCCTTGGCGAACTTCGACGAGAACTCGCCGAACGACAGATGCTGCGACTTCGCCTCGATCAGCCCGTGCGTGGCGATGTCCCAGAAGGCGGTGGAGCCGCCGTTGCCGAGCACCACCTCGTACCCCTCGGGGAGCGAGAACAGCTCGCTCACGCCCTCCCGTACGCGCCCCACCAGGCGCTTCACCGGAGCCTGCCGGTGTGAGGTGCCCAGCAGCGAGCTGCCGGTCGCCGCCAGGGCGTTCAGCGCCTCGGTGCGCACCTTTGAGGGGCCAGCGCCGAACCGGCCGTCGGCGGGCTTGATGTCAGCGGGAATCTCGATGTCGGCCACGAACGGAGCGTAGTCCGTCCGGGGGGCGGCTCCGAACCATGTCCGTCCGGTGAGACGGAAATCCTCATCAGGCGGACGGTCCGCGAGCCCTCGTACGCGCGCGTTCCACCCTCACCGCCGCAGGTCGCGGGGGTGAGGGCGGTACGCGGCGGGTTGACGGCCCCGAGGCGACCCCGGGCCGGACCCGGGCCGGACCCGGGCCGGACCCGGGACGGTCCCGGGCCGGACCCGATCGGTTCAGTCGCTCCGCTTCGACAGCAGCACCGGCAGCGCCGCCAGATCGTTCTGCGTCACCGACGGGTTGTTGCGCAGCTCCTCGGCCGGCACCGCCAGCGTCATGTCCGGGAACCGCTCGAACAGCGCCGGCAGCGCCAGCTCCGCCTCAAGCCGCGACAGCGGCGCGCCCGGGCACACATGCGTGCCGTGCCCGAACGACAGATGCCGGATCGGCTGCTCCCGCGTGATGTCGAACTCGCGTGCCGTGGGCCCGAACTGCGCCTCGTCCATGCCCATCGGCCCGAGCGAGAGCACCAGGCCCTCGCCCTTCTCGATCACCGTGCCGCCGATCTCCACATCCTCGGCCGCGAACCGCATGAGTACATGCGTGATGGGCGGCGACCAGCGCAGCGCCTCCTCCACCACCGCGTCCCAGCCGATCTCGCCGGAGACGGCCAGCGCCAGCTGCTCGGGGTGGGTGAGCAGCCCGCGCACCGCCTGGAGCAGCAGCGAGATGGTGGTCTCGTGCCCGGCGGCGATGATCACCTGGATGGTGGCGACGACCTCCGCGTCGGTGAGCGGCGCCACGCCCTCCTCGGCGGCGTTCAGCAGCGCGCTGGACAGGTCGTCGGCCGGGTTCAGCTTCTTCTCGGCGACCATCGCCGTGAAGCGGGTGGACAGCTCCTCCAGCACGGCCGGCAGCCCCTCGGGCGGGGTGAAGCTGGAGAAGAGCGAGTCGAACAGCTCACGCAGCCGGTTGTCGCCGGCCGCCTGGAGGCCCATCAGCTCGCTGATGACCCGCATCGGCAGCTCGTACGCGAACGCCGGCTTGAGATCGACCGGCTCCCCGTTGTCCTTGGCCGCCAGCTCCTCGATCAGCTGCTCGGTGATGCGGGCCACCTTCGGCCGCATCTCCTCCACCCGGCGCGGCGTGAACGCCTGCGAGACGGGGGTACGCAGCCGCCGGTGCTCCTCGTCGTCCACCACCAGCATGCTGGGGCCCGGGTCGACCAGGGCGCGCAGCGGCCAGTTGGCGCCGATCTCGCCGCGCTGCCACGGCCCCCACTGGCTGACGTCCTTCACCAGCCGGGCGTCGGTCAGCAGCTTGCGGGCCTCGGCAAGGTGGGTGACGGCCCAGGCGGTGACGCCGCCGGGCAGCTCAACTCGTACGAGGGGCCCTGCGGCACGCAGCCGCTCGCCCTCCCCGAGCCGGTCCTTGACGTAGGGGTCGAGTACGAAGGGGGCGGCGGCGGAGCCGTTGTGCGGCACGGGGCAGGTCATCTATCTGGAGCCTCTCACTGAGTCAGGTCTCACGGGGGTACCTCTCATCTGTACGAGCGCTGTGCGGGTGCCGGGGTGAAGCGCACCGGCAGCGCGGTGAGGCCGCGCATCCACACCGAGGGCCGCCACACCAGGGCGGCCTCGGGGACGGACAGTTCGACATCGGGCAGCCGGTCGAGCAGCACCTCGATGCCGGTACGGGCGATGGTCTCGCCGATCTCCTGCGCGGGGTACGGGCAGCGGTGTTCGCCGTGCCCGAACGCGAAGTTGGCGTTGTTGCCGCCGGTGAACGAGCCGCCGGCGGTGCGGATCTGCGGGTCGTGGTGGGCGGAGGCCAGGCCGAGGACCACCATGTCGCCGGCCCGGATGTGCTGCCCGCCCAACTGCACGTCACGGGTGGCGAACCGGGCCACCGAGTTCTGCAACGGCGCGTCTTCCCAGAGCACTTCGTTCATGGCCTCGTTGACCGAGTGCCGGCCACCGGTGAGCGAGGCGGCGAACCGGTCGTCGGTGAGCATGAGCCGCAGCGAGTTGCCGATCCAGTCGGCGGTGGGCTGCTGCCCGGAGACGATGACGACCACCAGGTCCTGCATCACGTCCGCCGGGGTGAAGGCGCCGGCGTGGGTGAGCATCCGGGAGACCACGTCGGGCCCGGGCGTCCGGACCCGGGCGTCCACCAGCCGCTGCGAGGCGGCGTGGAAGTGGCCCATGGCGGCCAGCGCGTCCTCCCCGCCGTCCAGGAAGGTGTTGATGGCGTGCGCGAGCCCGGGGCCCTCGTCCTCCGGGTAGCCGCACACCCGCACCAGGGTGAGGGCCGGCAGCAAGGTGGCGTAGTGCTTGATGAGTTCGGCCTCGCCCTGGCCGCAGAAGGCGTCGATCAGCCGGTCGGCGATCTCCTCGGCGGCCTTGCGCAGTTCGAAGCTGTCCACCGCGTCGAGGGCGTCCTCGGTCATCGCGATGCGGCGCGCGTGCTCCTCGCCGACCGTCCACAGCACGGAGGTGAAGTTGTAGTCGACCATCGGGCGCAGCGGCCAGTCGGCGGGGATGGCGGGCCATTGCCGCCAGTGCCGTGAGTCGCGGCTGAACAGCACCGGGTCGCTGTAGATCTGGTGCAGTTCGCGGTAGCCGAGCGCCAGCCAGGCGGGTACGTCACCGGGCAGGGTCACGGGCGCGACCGCGCCGTGGTCGCGCCGCATCTCCCCGTACAGCTGGGCGGGTTCGGTCTGGAACCGGGGCCCGGACAGCGGTACGGCCCCGGCGTGTGCGGGGCAGCCGGGCGGCGGGGTGCCGCCGCCGGGGCCCGGGGCGGTGGGCGGGTGGTGGGGTGAGGTCACGGTTGGGTCGTCTCCTGAACCGGCCGGCCGGTGGTGGACAGGGCGTGCAGATGTTCGACGAGCGTGATCAGGACCTGCTTGCTGGACGCCCGGGAGCGGGCGTCGCAGTCGACGAGCGGGATGTGCGCGGGCAGGTCCAGGGCGTCCCTGATCTGCTGCTGGGTGTGCGGCGGGCCGCCGAAGTCGTTGCGGGCCACGATGAAGGGGGTGCCGTGCTGCTCCAGGCGGTCGATCGCGTACCAGGAGTCGGCGAGCCGCCGGGTGTCGACGAGGACGACCGCGCCGAGGGTGCCGGCGAACAGCCGGTCCCACAGGAACCAGAACCGCTCCTGGCCGGGGGCACCGAACAGGTACAGGATCGTCTGCTCGGTGAGGGAGATCCGGCCGAAGTCGAAGGCGACGGTGGTGGAGGTCTTGCCGCGCACGGCGGACAGGTCGTCGACCCCGGCGCCGGCCTGGGTCATGACCTCCTCGGTGTTCAGCGGCCGGATGTCGCTGACCGAGCGGACCATGGTGGTCTTGCCCACCCCGAAGCCGCCCACGATCACGATCTTCAGCCCGTTGTCGGCGCTGCCGCCCAGCGGGATGCGCCGCTCGCGCCGCTCCGGAAGCTCGGGCAGCGGCGACGGGTCAGAGGTTGCGGAGTCCAACGAGCACCTGCTCAAGGAGATGAGGGTCGGGTAGGGGGGCGGCGGCGTGCGCGGTGGCGGTGGCTGTGGCGGCGGCGGTACGGGCCGGGCCGGGGCCCGCGCCCCGGCCGGGGGGCGCGGCCGACACGGTACGCGGGTGGCGGGCGGTGATGTGGCCCTGGTCGAGGAGGTCGCACAGCAGGATCTTCACGATGCTGATGGGCAGCCGCAGTTCGGCGGCGATCTCCACCACGGCCGTCGGGAACGCGCACAGCCGCAGGATGGTGGCGTGTTCCGACTGCATCCCCGCGGTCGGCTCGCTCTCGCTCACCACCAGCGTGACCAGGTCGAACGCGGCGGCGGAGCCCGCCCGGCTGCGCCCTCCGGTGAGGGTGTAGAGCCGGTCGGGGTCCTCGTCCCGGCCCGGGCGGCTCATGCCTGCCCGCCGCCGGCGCCGGACTGTTCGCGTGGTGGTGTGCTGAGGTGGTCGCCGAGTTGCTCGACCAGTTCGTTCATGTTGTGCCCGATCAGGCCGACATCGGCGTGCTCGGTGGCGACGACGGCGAGATGGGCGCCGTCACCGGCCTCGACGATGAACAGGATGCCGCCGTGGAACTCGGTCATCGACTGCCGCACGCCGCCGTTGCCGTCGCCGAACTCGATGGACGCGCCGTGCGACAGGCTCTGGATGCCGGAGGCGATGGCGGCGAGCTGGTCGGCCTGGTCCTCGGTGAGTTCCGGGGTGTGGAACAGCTTGAGGCCGTCGCGGGAGAGTACGAGGGCGTGCCGGGCGCCGGGGGTGCGCTCCTGGAGGCTGACCAGCAGCCAGTTCAGCTCGTCGTCTCCTGATGCGACTGCGGTACTACTGCCGGGCATCGGTGCTCGTTCCTCCGTGGCGGGTGCGGTCATGAGTTCTCGTCCGCCGGCCGGTCGGCCGGGGTGTCGGTGACCGGGGCGTCCCGGCCCCGGCCGGCGTCCTTGCCGGCGTCCTTCTCGCCGCGCACGGCGCGGCGGAAGGTGCCGAAGCGGGCCGCCGATTCGGCGGGGGAGTGGTTGGCCCGGGGCCGCAGTTTGCGGGTGGGCGGGTCGTGGTCGGCGTGCGCGGCGGCGAGGGTACGGCCGCGGCGCCGCTTGGGCAGGCCGCTCTCGCCGTACTCGGTGGAGTCGTCGGTCGCGTCGGGGGTCCGGGGGGCGTCGTCGGGTTCGGCCGGGGCGTGCTCGGCGGTCGCGGCCGGAGCCGGAGCCGGGGCGGGGGTGGGGGCCGGGGCGGTGACCTCGCGCAGCGCGGGGCGTTCGGACCGTCCGGACCGTCCGGACCGTTCGGACCGTTCGGTACGCAGCGCGGTGGCGCCGGCCGGCTCGGGCGGTGCGGCGGCCGGGGTGGCCTCCGGCTTGGGGCGGGAGATCAGCTCCTGCGGGACCATCATGAGCGCCCCGGTGCCGCCGCGCGCGGACGGCCGGAAGGACACCGACATGCCGTGCTTGCGGGCGAGCGCGCCGACCACGGCCAGCCCAAGGCGCGTACCGGACAGTGCGGTCAGGTCCAACGGGGCGGCGGAAACTGCTCGTTCGGCGCGGCGCAGCGCGACCTCGCTCATCACCAGGCCGGAGTCCTCGACGGTGATGATGACCCCGGCCGGCACCTCTTCGACGTACACGTGGACTTCGGCGGTGGGCGGGGAGAAGTTCGCGGCGTTGTCGAGGAGTTCGGCGAGCGCGTGCATGACGCCCTCGGCGGCGTGCCCGGCGACGGACAGCTGGCTGGTGGAGTGCAGCCGTACCCGCTGATAGCCGCCGATCCGGCCCATGGCGCCGCGCAGGATCGACTCCATGACGATGGGCTTGGCCCAGCGGCGGCCGGAGCGGGCGCCGGTGAGCACGGCGATGGAGTCGGCGAGCCGCCCGGCCTGGGCGGTGCGGTGGTCCAGGTGGAGCAGGTCGCCGAGCATGGTCTCGTCGGTGTGCCGGTGCTCCATCTCGCGCAGGTCGGCGAGCATGGAGGTGGACAGCGCCTGCATGCGGCCGGCGGCGTTGGCGCAGGCGGCCATGGCGGCGGCCTTGCTGGTCTCGCTGCGGCTGATCTCCTCGGCGAGCAGCTTGAGTACGCGCTGGTGCGGCTCGTCGGCGGGGGTCTCGGCGGTGGCCAGCGCGGTGGCGGCGGAGGTGCCGGTACGCAGCCGGGCGGTCAGCGCGGGGACGGTCTCGCGGGCGAAGTGCCGGGCGCGCCGGTCACGTTCGGCGAGGTCGGCGCGGAGCAGGGTGGTGGTGGCGCGGGCGTGGGTGGCGAGGGTCGCGGCGATGATCAGCCCGGCCGCGATGGCTATCTCGATCCAGGTGCGGGGTTTGCCGAAGAAGTCGGCGAACAGCAGCCAGCCGGTGGTGAAGAGCGCACCGAGCACGATGCTGCCGATCAGCAGGACCAGCAGCGCCTGCCGCAGCGGGGAACGCTCCGTCCCGGGGCGCGCGGTGGGGGAATGCGCAGTCGCAGTCATCAATCGAAGACCTCGGACAGATGCGGAGCGGGCGAGTCGGGCATCGGGGTGGTGCGGTGCGGTGCGGGGTGGTGTTGTGCGGTGCGGGGTGGCCGTGGGGTGAAGGCCACTGCGATCAATTGCGGAACACTATAGGAGAGTTCCGCATCCTTTTGGGGCTGCCCTCTGCCCGGAAATCAATCGATCTTGATCACCGGGCACAGGTATATGCCAACCCGGCTCGATGCGCCGGGTTGACCTCAACCGCACTTGAAGTCACATGCTCCCGGTGTTGACCTGTGGAGAGGGAGCGAGCGCGATGCGTGTGGTGCGGGTGGCCAGGTACGGCGGCCCCGAGGTGCTGGTTCCGGGCGAGGCCCCGGACCCGGTGCCCGGGCCCGGCCAGGTGATGGTCGAGGTGGCGGTGGCGGGCATGACGTACGTCGAGACCCAGATCCGGCGCGGCACCGACCCGTGGCACCCCAGGCCGGTGCTGCCCTACGTACCCGGCGGCCTGGTGGCCGGCCGGGTCGGCGCGGTGGGCGACGGGGCGGACGCGGGATGGCTGGGTCGCCGGGTGCTGGCCGGCACGGGGGAGACCGGCGGCTTCGCCGAGCGCGCGGTGGCGGCGGAGGCGGACCTCTTCCCGGTGCCGGACGGCCTGGGGCTGCCGGGGGCCACCGCCCTGTACAGCGACGGCGCCACGGCCCAGGGCCTGGCCGAACGCGCCGGGATCCGCCCCGGTGAGTGGGTGCTCGTCGAGGCGGCGGCCGGTGGGGTCGGCAGCCTGCTGGTGCAACTCGCCCGCGCGGCGGGCGCGCACGTCATCGGCGCCGCCCGGGGCGAACGCAAACTGGCGCTGGCCCGGCGGCTGGGCGCGGACGCGGTGGTCGACTACACCGAGCCCGACTGGACGCACTGGGCCCGCGAAGCGACCGGCGGCACCGGCCCCGACCTCGTCTTCGACGGGGTCGGCGGCCGGATCGGGCGGGAGGCGTTCGAGGTGACGGCACGCGGCGGCCGGTTCTCCGTCCACGGCGCGGCGGCCGGCGAGGTCACGGCCATCGACGCGACGGAGGCCCGCCGGCGCGGCGTGGAGGTCATCCCCATCGACCAACTCGCGGCCTTCGGCCCGCACCTGCACCGCTGGGCGGAAACCATGATGACCAAGGCGGCAGCCGGCGAGCTGTGCCCGGTCATCGGCCGGACCTACCCCCTGGAGCGGGCGGCCGAGGCCCACGCGGCGATGGAGAACCGCACCACCCTGGGCAAGACCCTGCTCCTGCCCGGAGCCTCCGGCAACCGATAGAACCCGAACCGACCTGGCGCGCATTGCCCATCACCTGGCGCGCATCGCCATCCACAAATCCGCCCCGCCCGGGAAAGCTCTGTCCCCGAGGCGCACCCGCCGACCAGGGTGTCGCACCACAAGGGGAGGGAACCCGATGCGTTCACGGAAGACACTGACCACCCTCGCGACGGCCATGGTGCTGGGGGCCGGGCTCATGACGGCACCGGCGGCGGTCGCCAGTACGGACCGCACGTCCCAGGCGCCGGCGGTGACGGCGTACTCCTGCGATTTCTACGTGTACGAGCAGCTGGCCGGCGGAGTCGTGGGGTGGACCGCCCGGTACAGCAACACCATGACCGCGATCGTCGGCTCCGGAAGCTCCGGCAAGACGGTCGCGGAGGCGCAGTGCATGCTGGCCGGCTGGGGATGCAACCCTGGTGCGGCCGACGGAATCTACGGCCCCAACACTCGTGGGGCCATCGTGCGCTTCCAGCAGAAGAACGGTCTGGCCGATGACGGCGTCGTCGGCCCCAACACCTGGAAGAAGCTCCGCAACCCGTCCAAGAAGTGCTGAGCCCGTCCTCACCCCGGGCCGCCCGTCGCGCGATCCCTCGCACGGCGGGCGCCCCGCCCGTTTCGTCCGCCCAGGCCGGTGCGGCGGTTCCCGGCCGGCGGCCGGACCGTGCAGGCTGGGGGTATGGGACAGCAGCGCGGTACGGGGAGCACGGGGAGTACGGAACTCGCGGCGGGGCTAAGGGCGGTGATGCGGGGTGAGGTGGAGTTCGATGCCGCCTCCCGGGCGCTGGCCACCATGGACGCCTCCAACTACCGGCGCGTCCCGGTCGGGGTGGTCGCCCCGTACGACGCGGACGACGTGGCCGCCGCGCTCGCCGTGTGCCGCGAACACGGCGTGCCCGTCGTCGCGCGCGGCGGCGGCACCTCCATCGCCGGGCAGGCGACCGGCGTCGGCGTCGTCATGGACTTCACCCGGCACATGAACCGCATCGTGTCGCTGGACCCCAAGGCCCGTACCGCCGTCGTCCAGCCCGGCGTCATCTGCGACGCGCTGCGCGACGCCGCCGCTCCGCACGGGCTGACCTTCGGGCCCGACCCCTCCACCCACTCCCGCTGCACCATCGGCGGCATGATCGGCAACAACTCCTGCGGCTCCCACTCCGTCGCCTGGGGCACCACCGCCGACAACGTCCACGCCCTGGACGCCCTCACCTACCGGGGCGACCGGCTGCCACTCACCCGCGGCGGGCGCGACCTGCCGCCCGCCCTGCGCGCCGCCGCCGAAGATCTCGTCAACCGCGAACTGGCCCTGCTGCGCACCGGCTTCCCCGAGCTGCCGCGCCGAATCTCCGGCTACGCCCTGGACGAGCTGCTGCCCGAACGCGGCCGGGACTGGGCGCGCGCCCTCACCGGCAGCGAGGGCACCCTGGCCGTGCTCACCGAGGCGACCGTTCGGCTGGTGGCGGCCCCCGCCGCCCGCGTACTGGCCGTGCTCGGCTACCCCGACGAGTCCCGCGCGGCCGAGGCGGCCCCCGGCCTGCTGCCGCACCAGCCGCTCACCGTGGAGGGCATGGCGGGCGACCTGGTCGCCGACCCGGCCGCCAGGGCCGCGCTGCCGCGCGGCGGGGCCTGGCTGTTCGTGGAGCTGGGCGGCGCGACCCGCGCCGAGGCGGAGGCCGCCGCCCGCCGACTGATCGCGGCGGCGATCGCGGACGGCGCCACCGGCCACGCCCTGCTCACCGATGCGGCCGGGCAGCGCGCGCTGTGGCGGATCCGCGAGGACGCCTCCGGCACCGCCACCCGGCTGCCCGACGGCGGCGAGGCGTGGCCGGGCTGGGAGGACTGCGCCGTACCGCCCGCCCGACTGGCCGGCTATCTGCGGGAGTTCCGCTCCCTGTTGCGCGACTACGGGCTGCGCGGGCTGCCGTACGGGCACTTCGGTGACGGCTGTATCCATGTGCGGATCGACTTCGATCTGCTGACCGCGCCGGGGATCGCCCGGTTCCGGGAGTTCAGCGGGGAGTTGGCCCGGCTGGTGACCGCGCACGGCGGTTCGCTGTCCGGGGAGCACGGCGACGGGCTGGCCCGCGCCGAGCTGCTGCCCACCATGTACGGGCCCGAACTGGTCGGTGTGTTCCACCGGTTCAAGGATCTGCTGGACCCGGACGGCGGCCTCAACCCCGGCGTACTGGCCCGCCCGGACCGGCTGGACGATCATCTGCGGTTCGCCGGGCTGCCGAAGTCCCCGGTGCCGGTGGCGTTCGGATACCCGCACGACGGCGGGGACTTCACGGCGGCGGTACGGCGCTGCGTCGGCGTCGCCAAGTGCCGGGAGAGCAGGGCGAGCGGCAGCCAGGTGATGTGCCCGTCGTTCCGTGCCACCGGCGAGGAGCGGCATTCCACCCGGGGCCGGGCGCGGCTGCTGCACGAGATGCTGGTGGGGGAGGTGATCACGGACGGCTGGCAGTCGGAGGAGGTGGCCGAGGCGCTGGATCTGTGTCTGTCCTGCAAGGGCTGCCGGGGCGACTGCCCGGTGGAGGTGGACATGGCCACCTACAAGGCGGAGTTTCTGCACCAGCGTTACCGGGGGCGGCGCCGGCCGGCCGCGCACTACGCGATGGGGCGGCTGCCGCAGTGGCTGCGGCTGGCGGCGGCGCTGCGGGTGGCGCCGCTGGCCAACGCCGGGGCGAAGGTCCCGCCGCTGGCGGCGCTCGCCAAGCGGCTGGGCGGCATCGCGCCCGAGCGGCCGATCCCGCCGATCGCCGCCGAACCGTTCACCCGCTGGTGGCGGGGACAGGGCCGGCGGCCCGACAGGAGCGGCCGGGAGCGGATCGTGCTGTTCCCCGACAGCTTCACCAACTACCTGGCGCCGGAGGCCGGCCGGGCGGCGGTACGGGTCTTCGACGCGGCCGGACTGGACGTGACGGTGCCGCCGAGGCGGGTGTGCTGCGGGCTGACGTACGTCACCACCGGCCAGCTGGACACCGCCCGCAAGGTGATGCGGCGCACCCTGGATCAGCTGGCGCCGGCGCTGGACGCCGGGCTGCCGGTGACCGTCCTGGAGCCGCCGTGCGCCGCCGCGATGCGCACCGACATCCCCGAGCTGCTGCCCGACGACCCGCGCGCGGCGCAACTGGCCGGCGCGGTAAGGACCTTCGCCGAGACGTTGGAGGAGCGGGCCCCGCACTGGCAGCCGCCGCGCCTGGACCGTCCGGTGGCCGGGCAGACGCACTGCCACCAGAGTGCGGTCCTGGGGGACGGCGCCGACCGGCGACTGCGTGAACGCGCCGGTCTGAGTGGCGAGTTGACGGCGGGCTGCTGCGGGCTCGCCGGGAACTTCGGCTTCGAGAAAGGCCATTACGAGGTGTCGGTGGCCTGCGCCGAGGATCAGCTGCTGCCGGCCGTGCGCAACGCCCCGGCCGGCGCCGAACTGCTGGCGGACGGCTACTCCTGCCGTACCCAGCTCGACCAGCTGACCGGCCGCACCGCCCGCCATCTCGCCGAACTCCTCGCGGACGGCCTGGACGGCCTGGACGGCCTGGACGGCTCGGACGGCTCGGACGGCCGGTAACAGACGGCCGCGCGCGAGGGGTTCTCACCGGCCCCGTCACGCACTACGGTTTGCGCGATCCGTTCCGTTCAGCGGAATGTCCCGTGTTTATATCCGTGAATGTGTGAAGGGGCCGGAGTCCGTCACATGCACATCCGCGAGATCCACCTCACCCCCGTCGCCTTCCGCGACCCACCCCTCCTCAACGCCACCGGCATCCACGAACCCTGGGCGCTGCGCACCATCGTCGAGATCGTCACCGACGACGGCCTCACCGGACTCGGCGAGACCTACGGCGACCAGACCCACCTCGACCGATTACACGCCGCCGCCCAGCACCTCATCGGCCTGCCCGTCCACGACCACCACGCCCACTACACCGCCGTCACCGCGAGCCTCGGCACCAAGGCGACCGCCGACCAGCACACCCTCACCGGCGCCGGCCCCGGCCAGAAAACCGCCGACGCCGTCCACTCCCCCTTCGAAGTCGCCTGCCTCGACATCCTCGGCAAAGCCACCGGCCTGCGCGTCGCCGACCTGCTCGGCGGCCCGGTCCGTACCACCGTCCCGTACAGCGCCTACCTCTTCTACAAGTGGGCCGCCCACCCCGGCGCCCCCGCCGACCCCTTCGGCGAAGCGCTCACCCCGGACGCCATCGTCGCCCAGGCCCACTGGATGATCGACCGCTACGGCTTCACCTCCCTCAAACTCAAGGGCGGCGTCCTGCCCCCGGACCGCGAGACCGACACCGTCCACGCCCTGCGCGCCGCCTTCCCCCACCACCCCCTCCGTATCGACCCCAACGCCGCCTGGACCCCGGCCACCTCCATCCGGGTCGGCACCGAACTCGCCGGCGTCCTCGCATACCTGGAGGACCCCACCCCCGGCATCGACGGCATGGCCGAGGTCGCCGCCCGCGTCCCCATGCCGCTCGCCACCAACATGTGCGTCGTCACCCACGACCACCTGCCGCCCGCGATCGCCGCCCGCGCCATCGGCGTACTCCTCCTCGACCACCACTACTGGGGCGGCCTGCGCCGCTCCACCCAAGTCGCCGCCCTCTGCGACACCTTCGGCATCGCCCTGTCCATGCACTCCAACAGCCACCTCGGCATCTCCCTCGCCGCCATGACCCACCTGGCCGCCGCCACCCCCAACCTCGGCCACTCCTGCGACACCCACACCCCCTGGCAGGACGGCCAGGACGTCATCGCCCCCGGCGCGCTGCGCATCAGCGGCGGCGCCGTGGCCCTCCCGGACGGACCGGGACTCGGCATCGAACTCGACCGGGACGCCCTGGCCGTGATGCGCGAGAACTACGAGAAGTGCGGCATCCGACGGCGCGACGACACCGCGTACCTCCGGCGCTTCGACCCGGAGCACCGCCCCCGCGTCGCCCACTGGTAGTCAGAGATCAGAGAAGGGAGACCCGAGCGATGTCCGTTCTCGACTGGGCCGTGGTGGCCGCGTACTTCCTCGTCATCGTCGCCATCGGCTGGTGGTCCAAACGCCGCGTCCACGACGTGGCCGACTTCTTCACCGCGCGGGGCCGCATCCCCTGGTGGCTGTCCGGCATCTCGCACCACATGTCCGGCTACAGCGCCGTCATGTTCGTCGCCTTCGCCGCCGTCGCCTACGACTACGGCTTCACGGTCTACGTCTGGTGGGCGCTCACCATCGGACTCGGCATCGGCATCGGCGCGTTCCTCTTCGCCCCCCGCTGGAACCGGCTGCGCGCCAAGCACGGCGTCAATTCCCCCCTCGAATACCTCGCCCGCCGCTACAACCTCCCCACCCAGCAGGTCCTCGCCTACAGCGGCGCCGCCCTCAAGGTCGTCGACATCGCCGCCAAGTGGGTCGCGATCTCCGTCCTGTTGCAGGGCTTCGCCGACATCCCGCTCGCCTGGGGCATCATCATCGCCGGGCTCGGCACCATGGCGTACGTCACGGTCGGCGGCATCTGGGCCGATGTCCTCACCGACATGGGGCAGTTCGTCATCCAGGCCGTCGCCGGCCTCGTCATGCTCGTCGCGGTCGGCGCCCGGCTCGGCTTCGACTACCCCTGGGCCATGTGGGGCGACCTCCCCGACGGCCACGGCGACCCCATCGCCGGGCCCGTCACCACCACCCTCGTGCTGGCGTTCCTGCTGGTCAAGACGTTCGAGTACAACGGCGGCATGTGGAACCTGGCCCAGCGCTACATGGCCTCCCCCTCCGGCTCCGCCGCCCGCCGCTCCGCCCTGCTCTCCAGCGCGCTGTGGCTGGTGTGGCCGTTCATCCTCTTCCTGCCGATGTTCGCCGCCCCGCTCATCGTGCCGGGCCTGACCAACGGCGAGGAGTCGTACGTCGCGCTCGCCGTCGAACTCCTCCCGGCCGGGCTGATCGGCCTGATGCTCGCCGGGTTCTTCTCCCACACCATGGCGATGGTCGGCTCCGACTGCAACGTCATCACCGCCGTCATCACCCGCGACATCGCCCCCGTACTCGTCCCCAAGGTGCGGCGGTTGGGCGAGGCCGCGCAGCTGGTGATGGCCCGCGTCACCACCGTGCTGTTCGTCTCGCTCAGCATGACCATCGCCATCACCACCGGCGGCGAGGGCTTCGTCCTGAACACCGTCGTGCAACTGGTCGCCGCCACCATGGGGCCGATCTCCATCCCCCTCATGCTCGGCCTGCTGCCCTGGTTCCGCCGGGTCGGCCCCACCGCCGCGATCACCTCGTGGGCGGGCGGCCTCGGCGTGTGGTACGTCGTGAAGTACGTGCTGGAGGACGCCACCCAGTCCGCGATCGTCGGCCTCCCGTTGGCGACTTCTCTCATCCTGTACGTCGTCGTCGGCTGGCTGCGCCCCGAACGCAGCGCGGATCGCGACGAACTGCTCGACTCCCTGACCGCCGACCCGGACCCGGACCCAGGCCCGGACCCGGACCCAGGCCCGGACCCGGACCCAGGCCCGGACCCAGGCCCGGGCCCGGACCCGGACGAGCCGCCTAACACAAAGACCAAAACCCTCACTAACTGACCTAACCCGCAAGACCGCAGACAGCGGCCCGCACCCCGGGCCACCATGACCGCTTACGCCGCACCCGCCAACGGGACCGCGGGACGGCGATGCGTAGAACTTCTGTCTGAGGTGCACATGAGCAATCCGGAACACCACCCGCGCAGCGCCGCGAGGGAGGTGTGGCAGGGCCGGGCAGACCGGCTGGGCATCCGCCGCCCCAAGCGGCCGGTGTTCGCCGGCCTGTACGGGGTCGTCGTCCTCGCCCTGGTGGCCCTGGCCGTCGTCGACGCCTCCTCCCACGCCGGCGGCGGCAGCGCCCGTACCAACCTCACCCTCATGGCCCCGGCCGCCCCCGGCGGCGGCTGGGACCTCGCGGCCCGCGAATCCCAGCAGGCGATGCGCTCCTCCGGCGTCGTCAACAACGTCCAGGTCGTGAACGTCCCCGGCGCCGGCGGCACCATCGGCCTGAGCCAGACCGTGGGCCGCAAGGGCGACGAGTCGCTGCTGATGGTCACCGGCACCGTCATGCTCGGCGCCATCAACGTCACCGGCTCCGACCACACCATGGCCGACGTCACCCCCATCGCCCGCCTCGCCGACGACTACCTCGTGGTGGTCGTGCCCTCGGACTCCCCGTTCCAGACGATGGAGGACCTGCTGGAGGCATGGCGGCAGAACCCCAGCGGTACGGCGATCGGCGGCGGCTCGCTCGGCGGCTCCGACCACCTGCTGGCCGGCCTGCTCGCCCGCGAGTCCGGCATCGACCCCGGGCAGCTCAACTACATCGCCTACTCCGGCGGCGGCGAGGTCACCACCGCGCTGCTCTCGCACACCGTCAACGCCGGGATCAGCGGCTACAACGACTTCTCCGACCAGATCACCACCGGGCGGTTCCGCGCCCTGGGGCTGTCGGCGGAGGAGCCGGTCAACGGCATCGACGTGCCCACCTTCATCGAGCAGGGCGTCGGCGTGGCGCTGCCCAACTGGCGCGGCGTGGTCGCCCCGCCCGGACTGACGGAGGAGGAGGTCCAGGAACTGCGCGACATCGTCACCGAGATGGTGGAGACCGAGCAGTGGACCGACGCCGTCAGCCGCAACCGCTGGAAGAACACCTTCATGGTGGGCGCGGAGTTCGAGGAGTTCCTCGCCACCGAGACCGCCCGCATCGACCAGATCGTGGAGGAGCTGGGACTGTGACCACCACGACCGAGAAACCAACCGCCGGGCCGGAGCAGGAGGAGCACAAGCCCTCCTTCTGGAAGGGCCGCAGCGAATTCATCGTCGTCGCCGTGCTGCTGGCGCTCGCCGTCTTCCTCACCCACGGCACCCTCACGATGACGGTGCCGCCGACCGCCGGCTCACCCGGGCCGCAGTTCTTCCCGTGGATCATCACGGTGCTGGCGTACGTACTCGCCGCCGTGCTGACGTGGCAGATCATCCGCCACCCGAGCACCCCGCCGCTGCCCCCGGGCGTGGAGGCGGCGGAGCCGACCGACGCATCGCAGTCGGCGCCCCAGCCCCAGCCCCAGCCCCAGCCGCAGCCGTACCGTACCCACACCGACTGGCGCAGCGTCGGCATCATCATCGGCACCTTCCTCCTCTTCACGATCGCGCTTGAGCCGGTCGGCTGGCTGCTCTCCGCCGCGCTGCTGTTCTTCGGCGTGGCCTACGCCCTGGACGGCAAGCGGCCCGTCTTCGACGCCAGCCTGTCGCTCGGCGTCTCCGCGATCGTGCAGCTCGCGTTCTCCGCCGGCCTCGGCCTCAACCTGCCGGCCGGCATCCTGGGCGGGGTGATCTGACCATGGATCCGATCTCCCATCTCCTCGACGGCTTCGCCGGGGCCTTCACCCCGATGAACCTGCTGTGGGTCGTCGTCGGCGCCATGCTCGGCACGGCGGTCGGCGTACTGCCCGGCCTGGGCTCGGCCATGGCGGTGGCGCTGCTGCTGCCGGTCACCTTCAGCCTGGACCCGACCGGCGCGTTCATCATGTTCGCCGGCGTCTACTACGGCGGTCTGTTCGGCGACTCGACCACCGGCATCCTGCTCAACACCCCCGGCAACAGCTCGGCGATCGCCACCACCTTCGAAGGCCACAAGATGGCCAAGGCCGGCCGCGCCCCGCAGGCGCTGGCCACCTCCGCCATCGGCGCGTTCATCGGCGGCATGATCGCCACCACCCTGGTGGTGTTCTTCGCCCCGCGCCTGGCCGACCTGGCCGGACTCTTCGGCCCCGCCGAATACTTCGCGCTCGCCGTGTTCGCCTTCGCGGCGACCGCGACGGTGGTCGCCGACTCCGTCATCAAGGGGTCGATCTCGCTGATCATCGGCCTGTCGCTGGCGCTGATCGGCATCGACAGCTCGTCGGGGGCCTCGCGCTTCACGATGGATCTGCCGCCGCTCTTCGACGGGGTGTCGATCGTCGTCATCACGGTCGGCCTGCTGGCGCTGGGCGAGGTGCTGTTCGTGGCCTCCCGCATCCACCGCGACCCGCCCGCGCCGCGCGTCGCCTTCACCGGGCGGCCGTGGCTGAGCCGGGGCGACGTGAAGCTGGCCTGGCCGGCGTGGCTGCGCGGGGCGGGCTTCGGCGTACCGTTCGGCGTAATCCCGGTCGGCGGCTCCGAGGTGCCCACCTTCCTGTCCTACGCGACGGAGAAGAAGCTGGACAAGCGGCGCAAGAAGCAGATGTTCGGCAAGGGCGCCATCCAGGGCGTGGCCGGACCGGAGGCGGCGGGCAACGCCACGGCCGGCTCGGCGATGGGCGCGCTGCTGGCGCTTGGCCTGCCCACGTCGGCGACGGCGGCGATCATGCTGGCGGCGTTCCAGCAGTACGGGATGCAGCCGGGGCCGCTGCTGTTCGAGCGGAACACCGAGCTGGTGTGGACGCTGCTGGCGTCGCTGTTCATCGGCATGATCGTGCTGCTGATCATCAACCTGCCGTTCGCCCCGATGTGGGCCAAGCTGCTGCTGGTGCCGCGCCACTACCTGTACGCGGGCATCACGGTCTTCTGCGGCCTGGGCATCTACGCCACCTCGGCGTCGGCGTTCGACCTGATGCTGCTGCTGGGGATCGGCCTGCTGGGCTTCATGATGCGGCGGTACGAGCTGCCGCTGGCGCCGGTGCTGATCGCGGTCATCCTGGGCCCGCTGGCCGAGACCGAGCTGCGGCGGGCGCTGGCGGTGAGCGAGGGCGATGTGGCGATCCTGTTCGACAGCGGGATCGCGGTGACGCTGTACACGCTGCTGGCGGGCGCGATCGTGCTGACCACGATGAACCGGATCCGCAACGCGCGGAAGCGGAAGGCGGCCCTGGTGGCGTAGGCCGTAACCGGAACGCGAAGCCGCCCGCACCCCGGAGGGTGCGGGCGGCTTGTGCGTGGCGCGGAACGTCAGTGAATGACGCAGACGTTGCCGAACGCCGGGTTGAGGATCCCGACGACGTTGATGGAGTTGCCACACAGGTTCAGGCCGACCTCGACCGGCACCTGGATGACGTTGCCGGACAGCACACCCGGCGAGCCAACGGCGAAGCCCTTGGCGCTGGCGTCGGCGGAGGCGACCCCGGCGGCACCCAGGACACTGACGCCGGCCAGGGCGGTGGCGGCGATGGCGGTGCGAATACGCATGTTCTCTCCAGTAAGGAAACGGATGGAACGAACGACGCAGAACGTCAGCACCGATCAGACCGTCCGCCATGAGCATTTCCCGCGCATTCACCTGATCGAGGGCGCGCCCGCCCGCTCCCCGGCGCAGGGGAACGGGCGGACGCGGTCGCGGGGGCCGGGGTCGTCAGCCGCTGATGCAGACGTTGCCGATGGCGGGGTTGAGCGCGCCGCCGAAGTTGACGGTGTTCCCACAGATGTTGATGTTGATGGAGATGGGCACCTGGATGACATTGCCGGACAGCACACCCGGCGATCCCGCGGCCACCCCCTGCGCCCCCGAACCGGCGACGGCGACCCCGGCGCCCCCGAAAACGGCGGCCCCGGCCAGAACGGTGGCAGTGATAGCGGTGCGCATGCGCATGAAGCTCTCCTCTGCGAAGCGACGAGACGTCACACCCCATAAGACCCGCACCGCCACCCGCCCCGCCCGAAGCCCCAAGAACATCACCCGAAAGAGCAAGCGCACCGCCCACCCCTCACGCCCCTGCGGGGCCGGGCTCAGACTCAGCACTTCTTGGTGATCCCACCCGTCTTGTCACCCTTCAGCGGCCCGCCCCAGATGTAGTTGCCGTCCGACAGCTTCACCCACTTGTTGTGGCTGATCCCCTTGGCGTCCACCGTTCCGCCGGTGAGCCGGCACATCCCCATCAGCTGCTGGTTCGCCGCGACCGGATACGCGACGTCGTAGCTGGTGGACGCGCCCTTGCGGACATCGCCCTGAATCCAGGTGGTGATGTTGCCGGTCGCCATGGTGGCCGCCTCGGCGACCTGGGCACCCTGCGTGGCCTGCGTGGCCTGCGTGGCCTGGGTGGTGGCGACGGCCGGCGCCCCCGTGGCCCCCACCAGGGCGAATCCCGTGACGACGAGAACCAGGGCCCGCTGACAGCTCTTGCGCGTGCGCTTCTCCACTTTCCTTCGGCTGAACCACCGTCCTCCGTCGGGCCGGCACACCGGAAGAACGTCCCGTCACCTCACGAGATGCACCAAACCCGTGCAAACCGACAGCAAATGATTGCCACAGAACAGGCCAGAGGCATCCGTGATCACTCACCGCCCGATTCGGCCCACCCATCCCTCGACCGCCTCGGCCCGCTCCACCAGCGACCCGATGATCACCGGCAGCCGCCCCGGATTCCGCCACAGCACGAACGCCATCAGATCCAGCACCGCCCACCCGAAGCAGTGCCCGAGAACCCCGGCCCCGCCCACCCGTCCACCGGCGGCCCGGGCCCGTACCACCGCTCCGGCGGCCCGGACCGGCCGCCTTGACCACTTGAGCACCGCCCGCCCGCCGCGATCCGGCCCGCGCAGCAGCCAGGTGGCGGACTGCATGCCGCCGGTCAGTGGGCGGACCAGCTCGAAGCCGGTGTGGTGGGCACGATTGGCGTCCGCGAGCACCAGCCGCGTGGTCTGTTCAGCCGAGTCAGCGGGCATGTGCGGAGCCTCGTTTCCATAGGCGTCGGCGTCGGCGTCGGGGTCGGCACCGGCGTTGGCGCCGAAGGCCGGCCGGGGGAGCCACACCGTGGGCGCGACCCTAGTCCTTCGTGTGGTGGCGGGAGGCGATGAGGGATTCGATGCCGTCCAGGAGGCGGTGGAGGCCGAACGTGTACTGGTCGGTGGCGTACGGGGCGGCGCCGGCGCGGAGGGCGGCCAGGAGGGCGGGGTACTGGGTGAAGTCCACCAGTTCGCGCAGCGCCGCGTTGCGGTCCGCCGCGTCATAGGCGTCGGCCGGGTCCTCGATCTGCGCGCGCAGCAGGCCAAGGCCCCGGCTGTAGGCGTCCAGCGACTCGATCGCGGCCAGCTTCTCCGGCTCCGTCAGGCCCGTGCCCTCGAAGACCCGCAGCATGGAGTCGAGCCAGCGCAGCTGGTTCGGCCCGGGCACCCGGTCGGCGCCGTGCAGCCGCAGCGCCCACGGGTGGCGGCGGATCGCCTCCCAGTCGTCCATGGCCCATGCCTCAAGCTTCGCCCGCCAGTCGCCCGGCCACTCGTGCGGCAGGGTTCCGCCGACCGCGACCGCGTCCAGCATGAGCGCCTCAAGCTCCGCCTTGCCGCGCAGATAGGTGTACAGCGAGGCCGTTCCCACGCCGAGTTCGGCCGCGACCCGGCGCATGGACAGGGCCGGAAGGCCCTCCGCCGTCACCAGCTCGATCGCGGCGGCCACGATCTGGTCCGGTGTCAGCCCCCGCTCGGGCCCCCGGGCTCCGCGCGGCTGGGTGGCGGGGTCGTTCCAGAGCAGCCCCAGGATGCGCCGCTGGTTGTCCTTCGCACTCATCTCGACGTTCAGGCTACCGTTCGGCGTAATATCGGCGAACATTGTTCGGAGTATCCCGGCGTACCCCGGAGGGCAGGGACAGCGGCCATGACCACGGACACCTCACCGCACGCGGCGGACGGCTCACCCACGCGGGGACACCGCCGCGAACGCCGCACCCTCCTCGCGGCCACCCTCACCAACGGCCCCACCGAACTCCTCGACTTCCTCCTCCCCCTGTGGGCCGGCTCCGCCCTCGGCCTCAGCGCCACCGAGACCGGCATCCTGCTCGCCGTCGAAATGCTGTGCTCACTCGCCGCCCGTCCGCTGGCCGGCATCCTCGCCGACGCCCACGACCGCCGCCGCGTCGCCGCCACCGGCGCCCTGCTGTACGCCGCCTCCGCCACCGGCTACGCCCTCGCCACCGGCCCCGCCCCCGCCTACCTCGCCGCCGCGCTCGGCGGCATCGGCGGCGCCCTGCTGTGGGTCGCGGTACGCGCCATCATCGGCGAACGCCTCGCCGCCGACTCCGCCGTCTTCCCCCGCCTGCTCGCCGCCCAGGAGACCGGTGCCTGGATCGCCTTCATCACCGGATTCGTCCTGCTCGTCAGGATCGACTACACCGGCGTCTTCCTGCTGTGCGCGGCGGCCTGCGCCACGGCCGCCGTCCTCCTGCTGCGTGCCCCGGACGGCCCGCCACCCGCGCCCGCCGGCGACCCGGCGGACACCGCCGGGATCACGGCGATCGGTCGCCGGCTGCGCCCCATGCTGCTCGCCGTCGCGCTCACCATGACCGCCGAGGCCGCCCTGTCGCTGCTTCTGCTGCTTCTGCTCCAGCGCGAGTACGGGCTGGACATCACCGGTATCGCCCTCGTCTTCCTCCCCGGCGCCATCGCCATGAGCCTGGCCGCCGAGCGCATGCACACCTATGTGGTCCGGTTCGGCCGCGCCCGCGTCCTCTCGGCGGCCTCCTTGTGCGGCACCGCCTTTGCCATCGGCCTCGCCTGGGCCCCGAACCCCTACGTCATCGCCGGCCTGTGGATCCTCAGCGGTCTGTCCTGGGCCGCCGTCATGCCGATCCAGCAGGCGGTGATCGCCGAGGTGTCCGGCGCGCGGATCGGGCGCGGCATGGGGGTGTACGAGTCGGCGGGCCTGTCCGGCGCCCTGCTCGGCGCGCTCGCGGCCGGTGTGCTGTACGACCGGGCCAGCTGGGCGGCCTGCTGTCTGGTCGCGGCGGGCATCCTGCTGTCCGGGGCGGTGATCGCCCCCGCCGCGGTGCGCCGGATGGGCGTGCGGGACATCCCGCCACCGGTGCCCGCCGCGCCGGTATCTGAGACCGGGCCCGTACCCGCGTCGAAGCCGTTGCCGGCCGCGGCCCCGGCCCCGGCCCCCGGCCCGGCCCCCGGCCCGACACGCCCCGCCCGGGCCCTGGCGGCCCGCGTCGTGGTGTTCGCCGCAGCCCAGCTCGCCCTCCTCGTCCTGGACCTGTCCTGGATCCGGGACCTGTTCACCGAGGATCCGCTCACCACCCTCAGCGGCGGCGACCGCCCCCTCGACGACACCGCCGCCTGGTTCTACGGAGCGGGCAGGATCTGGACGTACCTCCTCGTCGCCGACCTGCTCTGGACCGGCGGCAAGCTGCTCCGCCGCCGCCCGTAAACCGGTTGCCCGGCCGACGGGCGTCTGCTGCACTGCACCGACACACATCGGCCCACGCCACGAGGGAGACCACCATGAGGACAACGCGCATGCCCCAGCAGGTAATCACCGCCTATTCGGAGGACATGACGCTCAGTGCGTACGTTGAACCTGGGGATTCTCGCCCATGTTGACGCCGGAAAGACCAGCCTGACCGAGCGGCTGCTGTACGCCGCCGGAGTCATCGACGCGATCGGCAGCGTCGATGACGGCAACACCCAGACCGACTCCCTGTCGCTCGAACGGCAGCGCGGCATCACCATCAAGTCCGCCGTCGTCTCCTTCGCCCTCGACGCCGGCACCACGGTCAATCTCATCGACACCCCCGGACACCCGGACTTCATCGCCGAGGTGGAACGGGTCCTCAGCGTGCTCGACGGCGCCGTGCTCGTCGTCTCCGCCGTGGAAGGCGTCCAGGCCCAGACCCGGGTCCTGATGCGCACCCTGCGCCGGCTGCGCATCCCCACCCTCGTCTTCATCAACAAGACCGACCGCGCCGGCGCCCGCCCGGCCGCCGTCCTCGACGAGCTGCGGACGCGCCTCACCCCGGCCATGACCCCGCCCGGCGCGCCGCCGGACCAGCTCACCGAACTGCTCGCCGAACAGGACGACCGCCTCCTCGCCGCCTACCTCGACGCGGCCGGCCCGCTCCCGCCCGCCCAGCTGCGCGCCGAACTCGCCGCCCAGACCCGCCGCGCCCGTACCCACCCGGTGTACACCGGCTCGGCCATCACCGGAGCCGGTACGGACGCGCTGCTCGACGGCATCCGCGCGTACCTCCCGGCCCGCGCGGGCGACCGGGGCGCCCCCCTCTCCGGCAGCGTCTTCAAGGTCGAACGCGGACCGGCCGGGGAGCGGATCGCGTACGCCCGGCTGTTCGCCGGCACCCTCGCGGTGCGCGATCGGCTGCCCGGCTCGGAGGAGAAGGTGACGGCGATCGCCGTCTTCGACCGGGAACGCGGCACGGCGGTAAGCCGCGAGAGGGCGGTCGCGGGCGAGATCGCGAAACTGTGGGGCCTGAGCACGGTACGGGTCGGCGACCCGATCGGCACCCCGCCCCCGGGGGCGCGCGAACGCCACTTCCCGCCCCCCAGCCTGGAGACCGTCGTCGAGCCGTACCACCCGAACGACAAGGGCACCCTGCACGCCGCGCTCACCCAGCTCGCCGAACAGGACCCCCTCATCAACCTCCGCCAGGACGACCTGCGCCGCGAGATCGCCGTCTCGCTCTACGGAGAGGTGCAGAAGGAGGTCATCCAGGCCACCCTGGCGGACGAGTACGGGGTGGCGGCCACCTTCCGCGAGACGACGACGATCTGCGTGGAGCGGGTGACGGGCACCGGGGAGGCCGTGGAGTACAACAAGAAGGACGGCAACCCCTTCCTCGCCACCGTCGGCCTGCGCGTCGAACCGGCCCCGGCCGGCAGCGGGGTCACCTATCGCCTCGGCGTCGAACTCGGCTCCATGCCCTACGCGTTCATGGCCGCCGTGGAGGACACCGTACGCGCCACCCTGCGGGAGGGCCCGCACGGCTGGGAGATCCCCGACTGCGTGGTCACCATGACCCACTCCGGCTACTCCCCGCGCCAGAGCCACGCGCACGCCACGTTCGACAAGAGCATGTCGAGTACGGGCGCGGACTTCCGGGGGCTCACCCCGCTCGTGCTGATGGCGGCCCTGCGGCGGGCCGGCACCCAGGTGCACGAACCCATGCACCGCTTCACCCTCGAACTGCCCGCCGACACCTTCGGCCCGGTCGTGAACGCCCTGACCCGGCTGCGCGCCATCCCCGGCACGCCGGCGACGCACGGCGCGGTGTGCGTCCTGGACGGGATCATCCCGGCGGCGGCCGTCCACCGGCTGGAACAGCAGCTCCCCGGCCTCACCCGGGGCGAAGCCACCCTGGAGGCCACCTTCGACCACCACCGGCCGGTGGCCGGCCCACCCCCGACCCGCGACCGCACCGACCACAACCCGCTGAACAGAAAGGACTACCTGCTGGCCGTACTGCGCCGGCTGACCGGCTGACCGGCCGACCTCAACCGGTAGCGCGAGGGCGGTGTCCCGTAGCGGCCCACGAACGCCCGGCGGAGTGCTTCCGCCATCTTGAAGCCGCTGCCGAGGCCAGCCCATCCGCGTCCCACCCGTGCGTGGTGGCCCGCCGGCCCGCTGGAGGGCCGCCGGGCCGCCACCCACGGGGGATTCCGCCACCCGCTGCCCAGGTTCGGCGCGACGCCCGTCGCCGAACGCTGGGTCCGCGACGGTGCCGTGCTCACCGCCGCCGGTGTGTCGGCCGGGATCGACCTTGCCCTCCACCTGGCGGACCACCCCGCGCTCCTGACCCGACTGACGTCCGGAGCGCCCCCGCGCCCCCCCGCACGCCCGACAACGGCCAGCCAACGATGGCCGGCCCACCCCGCGGCTCAACCCACCGCACCCAGCCATCACGAGCGGCCCCGGCCCCGGCCGCGACCGCGACCGGCGCCGCGACCGTTCATGCCGTGCCGGCCCCCGGGCGGAGGCTCACCCGCCAGTCGTTGGAGGTCGCCCAGTGGCCCTTGGGGTACTCCATGCTCACCGTCCCGGCGAGCTGGAACCCGGCCTTGCGGCACACCCCGTTCGAGGCGGCGTTGGCCGGCCTGGGGTAGGCGTGCAGCGTACGGTGCGGGCCGTCGAGGGCCCGGAGGACCTCGACGACGGCCCGGGCCGCCGCCGCTGCCAGCCCGCGCCCCTGGAACTCGGGCAGTACGGCCCACCCCGTCTCCCACACGGTCTCGCCGTCGTCCTGTCCGTGCTCCCAGTACCCGATCGACCCGACGGTCTCCCCGGTCGCGGCCAGTTCCACCCGGTACACCTGCCCGGGGCCCGACTCCGGCTCCGACATGCCGACGTACCGCCTATGCCGGTCGGCCAGCTTCTCCGCGCTCTCGGGGCCACCGAGAGCAGTGGTCATCGCGGGCGTGTTGCATCGCTCCAGCAGCCAGAAATCCCCGGTGCCCCAGGGCACCAGCCGCACCACATCGTTCATGGCCGCGAAGCTACCGGAGGGGACTGACAATCCCCGTGGCGGCCGTCGCTCACGGGCGGAAGGTGCGGCGATAGGTGTCGGGCGGGACGCCGACGCTGCGGTGGAAGTGGCGGCGCAGGGTGGTGGCGGTGCCCATGCCGGTGGCCGCGGCGATGGCGTCCACCGTGGCGTTGGTGGTCTCCAGGAGTTCCTGGGCGTGCCGGATGCGCTGTGCGTGGAGCCACTGGAGCGGTGTGGTGCCGGTGAGGTGCCTGAAGTGCCGGCCGAGGTGGCGTGAGCTCATGCGGGCCTGACGGGCCAGGTCCTCCACGGTGAGCGGTTGGTCCAGCCGCTCCAGCGCCCAGGGAAAGAGTTCCCCGAGGGGGTGGTTGCCCGGGGCGGGCACCGGGGTGGCGATGAATTGGGCCTGGCCGCCGTCGCGGTGCGGTGGGATGACCAGGCGGCGGGCGATCTTGTTGGCGTTGGCCGAGCCGTGGTCGAGGCGGACCAGGTGCAGGCACAGGTCCATGGCGGCGGCCTTGCCGGCGGAGGTGAGGATGTCGCCGTTGTCGACGTAGAGCACGTCCGGGTCGATGGTGGCCGCCGGGTGGCGCCGGGCGAGTTCTCCCGTGTGGGCCCAGTGGGTGGTGGCGCGTCTGCCGTCGAGCAGTCCTGCCGCGCCCAGGACGAAGGCGCCCGTGCACAGGGAGGCCACGCGGGCACCGGCCCGGTGCGCGGCGCGCACCGCCTCGGTCAGTGCGGCGGGCGGTTCACGATCCGGGTCGTCCCAGCCGGGGACGATCACGGTGTCCGCGGACGCGAGGTGGTCGAGTCCGTGGTCGGGTTCCAGACGCAGGAAGCGGTTGACGCGCACCGGGCCGTTCGCGCAGAGGATGAAGTCGTACCAGGGGTCGACGAGGTGGGTCAGGTCGGTGCCGAAGATCTCGATGGCCACGGACAGTTCGTAGTGGAGCATGCCGTCGGTGACGGCCAGCGCGACGGTGGGCATGTCCGAAACTGTACGTGCCATGTCGTTTCCGACGCTCGCGGCGGGTGCTGCCACGCCGACAGGATGGAGGTGCTGGGCCGCGGCGGATCGGCGTCGCGGCGGGCGTTGGTCTTTCGAGGGGAGCGGTCTCATGGGATCAGGTCAGCTGGTGGCGGTCTTCGGCGCGTACGGTCACACGGGGCGGTTCGTGGTCGCGGAGCTGGCCGCGCGTGGCTTCGTACCGGTGCCGTCCGGACGTGACGCGCGGGCCCTGGAGGAGCTGGCCGCCGAGCACCGGCTGGGGCACGGGCTCGCGGCCCGGGTGGCGTCGGCCGAGGACCCGGCCTCCCTGGACCGGGCCCTGGCGGGCACGGTGGCGGTCATCAACTGCGCCGGCCCCTTCGCCTCGACCACCGGCCCGGTGATCGAGGCCGCGCTCCGCGCGAAGATCCCGTACCTGGACGTGGCCGCCGAGCTGGAGGCGAACCTCGACACCTTCGCCCACTACCGCGAGCGGGCCCGGGAAGCGGGGGCGGTGATCGTCCCGGCCATGGCGTTCTTCGGCGGTCTCGGTGACCTGCTGGTCACCGCCGCCATGGGCGAGTGGACCGAGGCCGACGAGGCCCACATCGCGTACGCGCTCAGCAGCTGGCACCCCACCGCCGGCACCCGCCGGTCGGGCGCGGTCTCCCGCGAGCGCCGTGGTGATGTCCGGCTGCGCTACCGGGCCGGGCGGTGGGAGCGCCGCACCGACGCCGCGCCCGCCCTGGAGTGGACCTTTCCGGATCCGATCGGGCCACGGCAGGTGATCGGGGAGTTCACGATGGCGGACGTCGTCACCGTCCCCCAGCATCTGTCCATCCCGGATGTCACCACCTATATGACCACCGAGGCGGTACGTGACATCGCCGCCCCGCACACCCCCGCCCCTGCCGCCACCGACGAGAGCGGGCGCTCGGGACAGACGTTCCTCGTCGACGCCGTCGTGCGCGCGGGCGGAACCGAGCGCCGGGCCACGGCCGCCGGCCAGGACATCTACGCCGTCACCGCCCCCCTCGTCGCCGAGGCCCTCGTACGCGTGCTGACCGGCCGCACCAGGACCCTCGGCGTCGCCTCGGCCGGCGAGATCTTCGACGCGCCGGACTTCCTGCGCGCGCTCGCCCCGCACCTCACCCTCGGCCTGCCACCGCAGCGGCACCCGAGCCCCACCACCGCACCCGCCCCCACGGGCCGGCTTCCGTAACCGGACCCGGCACCGGCTCGTTCCTCCGGTGAAGCCGCATCGCCCGAGCGTCCCCTCGCCCACGTCCGTACAGGGAGCCCCCCGTGATCCACAGCAGGATCGAGTCCCTCGGGGTGCATCTGCCCTCGGCGGAGGTGAGTTCGCGCGAACTGACCGCCAACTGCGCCGGGCTGCCCGAGAACATCGTGCACCGGGTGACCGGGGTCGACAGCCGCCGGGTGTGTGACCCGGGGGCCGGTGAGGACTCGTTCTGGCTGGCGGTGCGGGCGACCACCGAGTGTCTGAGCCGGTCCCGGTACTCCGCCGCCGATCTCGATCTGCTGATCGTCACATCGATCGTCAAGAGCCGCGACGGCCGCTACACGTACGTCCCCACCTTCGCCGAGCAGGTCGCCCGCGAGATCGGCGCGCACCGGGCCCTCACCTTCGACGTGGGCAACGCCTGCGCCGGCACGATGACCGGCATTCTCGTCGCGGACGGCCTGATCCGTTCGGGTACGGTACGGCGCGCACTGATCGTCAGCGGGGAGAACGCCACCGAGATCAGCCGTACCGCCACCCGGGAGGTCGGTGGGGTCCGCGATCCGCAGTTCGCCTCCCTCACGGTCGGGGACTCCGGCCTCGCCATCCTCCTCGACGTCTCCGAGAGCGAGGCGGACCGCATCCACGAGGTGCACCTCCAGACCTCCGCCGCGTACGCCGGGCTGTGCATCGGCAAGCCCAGCGACAAGGGGCACGGCATGGCCATGTACACCAACCCCCGGCAGCAGCACCGGGACCGGCTGGAGATGCTGCCGACGTACCTCGGCGATGTGCTGACCCGCTCGGGCCGGTCGTTCCAGACGGAGGGGTACGACACGATCGTGCAGCACCAGATCTCCGCCGACACGGTCGCGGCGCTCGACCGGCTCGGGGAGAGCGTGCTGGGGGTGCCGATGCCGCGCTCGCCCACCGTGCTGGAGCATCTCGGCAACACCGCCACCACCTCCCACTTCCTGGTGCTCCACGACGAGTTGCGCTCCGGCCGGCACGCGCCGGGCGGGAAGGTGCTGCTGATGGCGGGCGCCTCCGGGATCGTCACCGGGTTTCTGTCGGCGTCCCTGACCACGGTGAAGGTGTGACCGAAGTGGCGATCTCCATTGCCGCCGTGGCGGCGGCCCCGGCCATGGCCGGTACGGTCGACTCGGCCGCCGCCGCGGCGCGCGCCTGCCTGGAGCGGGCCGGGGACTCCGGTCATGTGGAGTACCTGGTGAACACCGGCGTCTACCGCGACGAGAACTGCGCCGAGCCCGCCCAGGCCGCCGTCGTCCAGCAGCGGATCGGGCTGCACCTGGACTACATGGCCGAACGCAGCGCGCGTACCACGCTCTCCTTCGACCTCCTCAACGGCGCGTGCGGCCTGCTCACCGCCGTACTGCTGGCGCAGTCGCTCCTCACGCCCGGGCAGCGCATGCTGGTGGTGTCCTCGGACGGCCATCCGTCGCGCGTTCCACGCCCGGACTTCCCGTACGCCGCGTCGGGGGCGGCGATGCTCCTCGAACGCGGGCCGGCGGGTACGGGTTTCGGCGCGGTCCGGTTCGCCCACGACCGGGATGCGGAGCCGGGGGTACGGAGTTACGTCGATCTCCACCGCGCGGGCGTCTCGGGGCGGCACAGCATCACCGTCGTACAGGCGGACGATCTGATCGGGCGCACCGTGGAGCAGTCCGCCCGGCTGGCCCTGGACTGCCTGCGCGAACAGCGACTGGACCCGGCCGAGACGCTGATCGTCACCACCCGCCCCGCGCCCGACTTCCCGGACCGGCTCGCCGACCGCACCGGGCTGCGCCCGGACCAGATCCTCACCCCGGCCGGGTTCGGGCTCGACCCGCTGTCCTCCGCCCTGACCCTCGCCTACGACCAGGGCACGGCGGACGGCCGGATCGACGGCGGGCGGCCCGTACTGTTCCTGGCCTGCGACGCGGGGATCACCACCGCCTGCGTGCCGTACACCGTCCCGGCCCGGGTCAGCGGTCCTTGACAGTGATGCCGAGCGACTGGGCCAGCGCCGGGGCCAGTTCCATCAGCTGGAGGGAGGAGACAGTGGCGCCGCCGAGGGAGTCGAAGCCCTCGGTGATGTCCAGCCGCTTCGCCTGCCGCAGATCCACCTTCTTCAGCTGCGCCTTCCCGAACCGGACGCCGTCCAGGACGGTCCCGGGGAAGGTGACGCCGTGCAGCGTGGCGCCGCCGAAGTCGACATCACGCAGCACACAGTCGACGAACGACACCTCGTGCAGCGCCGCTGCCCGCAGGTTCACCGAGTCCAGCTTGCAGTGGTGGAACTCCACCCGGCGCAGTTGCGCGCCGAACACCTGAAGACCGGCCAGCGAACCGGCGTTCACCTCCACGTCCAGCCAATTGCTCTCGGCCAGATCGGTGCCCATCCAGCGCACCGTGTCCATCCACACATCCGCGAACCGCGCCCGCCGCAGCCGCCCTTCGGTGAAGGTCACCGAGCTGAGCGCCGATTCGGTGAACCGGCTGCCGCCCGCGTCCGTGTCCTCGAAGGTCACCCCGTCGAGATGAACGGTGTCGATGTTGGCCTCCCGCTCCAGCGCCCCGTCGAAGGGCTGGAGATAGCCGGCGTACGGAAGGTCGGCCAGTTCACGAGGCATGCGGGCTCCAGGTGTGAGGTGGTCGTCGGGCGTCGAAGTCGTACTCCAGGATGTACGACGCCGAGTCGAGGACCATCTCATTGATCTCGATCACCGCGCCGGAGCCGGTGAAGGCGGTGCGGGTCAGCAGCATGACGGGGGTGGCGGTACCGGTGGCGAGGGACCGGCCCTCCGTGTCATCCGCCCACACCGACCGGCCCACACCGACCGGCCCACACCGACCGGCCCGCGCCCCATCGCTCGCGTGCCGGCCGCTGCACGCCCCGCCGCCGGATGGGCCGGAACGCGCGTGCGTGCACCTACGACAACAATGACCCCCGCTGCGTCGACGTGGCGACCCATGTCCCTGAAAGGGTTGCGGTCCGCCATTCACGGACGGGCAGACCATGGAGTGCTCAGCTGCGGAGTGACCGACTTCCCGTGCGGTGCCAAGCCGGGGGAGTCCGACCTGTCGGCCCAGGAGGATCCGTGCGTGAGTGCCCATGGTGCGGCGGTGTCGGGGCCGGTGATCCCGCGCATGAGCGGGTAGTTCGCTGTCTGTCCTGCCGGCATGTGTGGGTGCTCGCGACGCCGGAGTGGTGCGGGGGGTTGTCGCCACGGTTGACGCCGGGATTGCGGGTGCTGAAGGAGAGCCGGCAGCTGAATCGTCGAGCTGGACGGCCGCGCCCCCTGGGTGTGGAGGAAAGCGCCCGGGTCCCGGTCACGACGTACGTGGCCCGGGCCTCTCCCAGCTCCGCCCGCGTGACCGGGCTCGGGCCGTCGTCGTCGCCTATGCGACGGGCTCGGTGAGGGTGGGCGGGTGCCGGTAGATGAGGAGGTAGCGCCAGAAGAGTTTGCGGTGGATCGTCGCGCCGGGGAGGAGTTCGGCCGCCTGGCGCCGGATGTCGGGGAGCGGCAGGGTCGGGGCCTTGACCGGGGGCTTCGGGGGCGGGCGGTGGCCGGTCGCGCGTTCACGGGCCCGGACGGCGAGCCGGGCGGCGGCGTTGAGGGGGACGGAGGCGAGGGCGTACGCGTAGTCCAGCGCCGTGGTCTCCGGGGCGCAGCCCAGGATCAGCAGGGTGCCTCCGGGGGCGAGGGCGTCGCGCAGCTTCGCGACCGTGTCGAACGGTACGTGGTGGATGGCGGCGAGAGCGGTGATCACGGCGTAGTGGCCCTGGGGGAGGTCGGCCGTGGTGATGTCCGCCTGCCGGAAGCGCGGGTTGGCGCCGTCCGTCGCGGCGCGGGCGACCGTGATGACCTCCGCCGAGGGGTCGACGCCGTCCACCGTGAACCCGGCCGCCGCCAGCTTCCGGGCGAAGCCGCCCGTACCGCAGCCGACGTCCAGGGCGGCGCCGCCGCCGGCCTGCCCGGGTATCTTCCGCAGCAGCAGCCGGTGGTAGTGGTCGTTGTGGTCGAAGGGCATGGGGCGGAGTCTGGCACGGCACGGCACGGCACGGCCCGGCCCGGCCGGTCACCCGGTGACGGGCCGCCAGTGCTGCCGCTGCTTGGCGCGGTTGCCGTCGCCGTCCCCGTCCCCGTCCCGTACGACGTACCCCAACTGCGACAGCGTCTCCGTCAGATCGCGGATCTCCTCGTCCGCGCCACGGCGCCGGGCGTCCTTGCGGGCGGCGAGGACGACATGGACCTCGGCGGGCAGTTCGGGCGCGTGCGGCACCCAGCTGCGGAACGCGGCGGCGTGCGGATCGGTCTTCGACCAGGGGTAACCGTGCCGCTGGAACGCGGCGGCCACCGCCGTACGGGGTGCCTGGTACTCGCCCCGGACGAGCACCCGGCTGGTGCGGTCAAGGACCACCAGCTCCTTCCCGTCCGGGAAGACCGCCGAGATGCCGGAGCGGGCGAACCGGCGGGTGGTGTCGTTCAGTTCGACGGTCAGCTCGTCGTCGGTCAGGGTCAGCCTCATCGACTCGGCGACCGCCATGAACGCCACGAACAGCCCCGCCGCCAGCCCGACCGCGAGGAAGAGCCCGCGCTGCCACAGCTGGTCGAGGCCGGCGACGAAGGTCAGCGGGCCCTCGAACGGCAGCCAGGACAGCGTCGTGGTCGCCCAGTGCGCGACACCGGGCAGCACCCAGGCCAGCACCAGACCCAGCGCCGGGAACCCCAGCAGCATCAGCAGCAGTTCCGCGCGCGGAAACCCCAGCTCCGTCGTCGTCGTCTCGTTCACGCCGGTCAGGCTAGGCACCGGCCGACCGCCGGCGGCAGTGGCCGAAGGTACGGTCCCGGGTCACTTTCGTCTCGTCCACGGCCGACAGGCCGGGCCTTGACCTCACGTTTGGTTGAAGTTCCATGATGATCGACATGGCAAAGACGGGCAGGGAAGCGACAGACATCGAAGCGACAGACATCGAAGCGATCAAGCGGGTGATCGCCACGCTTGAACACTCCCAGCGGAACGAGTTGCCCGAGGAGTTCGTCGGCCTGTTCCGGGCCGACGCGATCTGGACCACGGGCCACGGCAAGTACCTGGCCGGCCGCGACGAGATCTCGGCCTTCACCCACCAGGTGCTGCCCGGCGCGATGAAGGACTCCACCGTCACGTACGAGGTGACGGACGTGCTGTTCATCCGCCCCGACGTCGCTGCGGTCAAGGCGCGCGCCCAGTACTGGACGCCGGCCCGGGAGCCGATGGGGAACCCGGGGAGCCCGCTCTACGTGATGGCCAAGGAGGACGGGCGATGGCGCCTGGTCGCCTGCCAGAACACGGAGGTGCTCGCCCCGTGACATGACATGACATGACGTGACGTGACAAGCACCGCCGTGAACCCCGCCCGGGGGCGGCTACAGCGCGCGGTGGATGAAGCTGGTGAACGGTGCCCGGGCGCGCCAGCCCAGCGCCTCGTACAGCGCCCGGCCCTCGGCACTCGCGCTCAGCACGGCCCCGGTGGCCCCGGCCGCCGCGGCCGTGGCGGTCAGGGTGCGGACCACCACCGAGCCCAGGCCGCGGCGCCGGTGGTCCGGGTCGGTCTCGATCTTGTCCACCACGGCGATCGTGTCGCCCCGCCCCAGCGCGACCTGGCCGTGTGCCGCGACCGTGCCGTCCTGGGTGACGATCCGCACCTCGGTCACCCCGCGCTGCGTCCCGCTGACCAGCGCGTACCCGGCCGGTACGAGGGGCGTGCGGGTGCCGCCCGCCTCATCCGCCCCCAGACTCACGCTCATCAGAATCCCCGGGCTGTTGCTGGTCCACCCCGCGCCCAGCCAGCCTGCCACCGTGTCGTCCGGCAGGCAGGTCTTCAGCCAGACGCACGGCTGTCCGGCGTCCTCGATGTGCCCGGCCGCCTTGCGGACCGTGACCTCGTCGGCGTCCGGCAGCACATGCCGCGCCAGCTGATGCGGCAGCCCGACATCCAGCCGCAGCCCCCACGGCTCCTCCACCGCCGGCGGCACCCCCCGGGAGAGCCCGTACCCGGCGACCCAGGCCCGTACGAGGCCGGATACGTTCTCCGATTGCTGTTCGCTCATGCGTTTGTACGCTACAGGGGTCCGTCCGCTGCCGCTGTCAGCGGCGATGCTCCCGGAGCGCGCCCCCGGCGCGATACGCCGGAGCAGGACACGGGTGTCGGTGGGATGCTGCAATATATGGCGGGTGTCCCATGCTGATGACGTCACCCCGCTCGACCCCGCCGCCATGCGGGCCCGGTACCGGGCGGCCGGGCTTGAGGAGAAGGACAGCGCCGCCGACCCGTTCGCGCAGTTCCTCGCGTGGTTCGGGCAGGCCGCCGAGAGCGGGTTGCACGAGCCGAACGCCATGATCCTGTCCACCGCCGACCCGGCGGGGTGGCCCAGCTCCCGTACCGTCCTGCTGAAGAAGTTCGACGAACGCGGCTTTGTCTTCTTCACCAACTACGGCTCCCGCAAGGGCCGCGAGATCGAGGCGAACCCGCGGGTCTCGCTGCTCTTCCCCTGGCACGGCATCGCCCGGCAGGTCATCATCAACGGCCTGGCCGAGCGCACCGCGCGGGACGAGACCGTCGCGTACTTCCGGACCCGCCCGCACGGCTCGCAGCTGGGGGCGTGGGCGAGTGAGCAGTCCTCGAAGGTGGCCTCGCGGGCCGAGCTGGATCAGCTGTACGCGGGGCTGGCCGAGCGCTATCCGGAGGGTGCGGATGTGCCGGCGCCGCCGCAGTGGGGCGGGTACCGGGTGGTGCCGGAGACCGTGGAGTTCTGGCAAGGACGGGAGAACCGGCTGCACGACCGGCTGCGCTACGTACGCGCGGGGGCCGGCTGGAGTATCGAACGGCTCTGCCCGTAACCGTACGCAATCGTCCGGAGACGCGGAACGACCCGCGAGCCTGGGTCCCCTCGGCGCCGCTCGGGGCGTCTCGGGGAGCCGGCCGGACGGTTACCGGCGGCTCGCGGGTCGGGTGACTGCTTGGGATTGGCCGACATGGTGCCGGCGCCACGTTTCCGTGGGACAACGGCCCTAGGCCGCAGTCACCTCACGCGTCCGGATCTGATACATCTGCCGAACCACCTCCCTTCTGTGTACCTGCGAAGGTAATACCGGCTCCCGGCGGCGGCAAATGTTTTTTATCGGCGCCCCGGCTGCCGATGGGTGCCCGCTCAGCGGCGCCACAGGATGCGGTCGGCGTGCGTGGCGAACACCGACTCGTTCCACTCCTGCCCGCCGTCCACATTGGCCGAGCGCAGCAGCGGCGGCTCGATGCCCTGCTCGGTGAGCTTCCCGGCGGTGTCCGCCATCACGGCCTGGAGCAGCGCGGACACCACGACGGTCGACGCCGGCGCGAAGGGGGCGCCGATGCGGTGGCTGGTCAGCTCGGCGTCGCCGACCGGGATCTTGCTGTCCAGGACCAGGTCGCAGTGGTCCTTGAGGAAGGTGCCGGACGGGTGCCGGGGCTCGGTGTGCTCGGTGTACGCGAGCGAGGTGACGCCGATGACCCGCAGTCCGCGGGTTCTGGCGTGGGCGGCCATCTCCACCGGCAGGCTGTTGCGGCCGGAGAGCGAGACGACGATCAGCAGATCGCCGGCGTGCGCCGGGCTCGCGTCCAGGGTGGCCTGGGCGAGGCCGCTGACCCGCTCCAGGGCGCTGCCGAGCAGCGCCGGGTTCACGTTGACTCCGGTCGTACCGGGGACGGCGAGCAGATTGACCAGGGCCAGGCCGCCCGCGCGGTAGACGATGTCCTGGGCGGGCAGCGCGGAGTGCCCGGCGCCGTACGCGAAGAGTTTCCCGCCGGCCGTGATGGTGTCGGCGATCAGCTCGCCGGCCCGCCCGATGGCGGCGCGTTCCTCGTCCTGGACGCGGCGCAGCAGCCGGACGGCGGCTTCGAAGTACTGGTCACCGAGTGTGGGGCCGCTGTTGCCGCTGCCGTTCCCGCCGTTCCCGCCGTTCCCGCCGCTTCCGGCTATCTCGGCATCCTGTGCGTCCTGCCGCCCTGCCTGCTGCTGGCTCATCTGCGCTGTCCCCTCGTGGGTGCGATTTTCCGTGGCCGGAAGAGGCCGGTACCGCGTATGCGTACGATGTACATTTACGGGTGGGTGCCGGTCACGCGTCACGGTGAGGTCATGTGCACGCCCGTGTCAATACGGCGGCAGCGGTCTTGTAGGGCTGCGGTAACGCGCAGCGGGCTCGATTGTCGGCGCCATACGTCAGAATTGGTTGCAGGGCCACCGCACGAGCTATCGAGGGGCACTTATGTCCGGACTCATCGACACCACCGAGATGTACCTCCGCACCATTTTGGAGCTGGAGGAAGAGAACGTGGTCCCGATGCGTGCCCGTATCGCCGAGCGACTGGAGCAGAGCGGCCCGACCGTCAGCCAGACCGTCGCCCGGATGGAGCGGGACGGCCTGCTGTCCGTGGCCAGCGACCGCCATCTGGAGCTGACCGGGGAGGGGCGGCTGCTCGCCGAGCGGGTCATGCGCAAGCACCGCATCGCCGAGTGTCTGCTGGTCGATGTGATCGGCCTGGAGTGGGAGCAGGTGCACGCGGAGGCGTGCCGCTGGGAGCACGTGATGAGTGACGCGGTCGAGCGCCGTGTGCTGGAGCTGCTGAACCACCCGACGGAGTCGCCGTACGGCAATCCGATCCCGGCGCTGGCCGAGCTGGGGGAGAAGGTGAGCGAGCCGGACGCGTTCCTCGGCAGCGGGCTGGTGGCGCTCACCGACATGGAGACGAACGGCGGCAAGACGGTGATCGTCCGGCGGATCGGGGAGCCGATCCAGACGGACACCGGTGTGATGCACACGCTGCGCCGGGCCGGGGTGCAGCCGGGCGCGTCGGTCAGTGTGACCCCGGGCGCGGGCGGTGGGGTGCAGGTCGGCAGCGGCGGCGAGGCCGCCGAACTGTCGGCGGAGGTGGCCATGCATGTGTTCGTGGCCCCGGCCGGCCGCGCCTGATCCGGAGCGGGAGGTGCGAGGCGGATGGGCCGCCCGCCCCGGCGGGCGGCCCATCACCCACACCCCCCCCGTGACGACCCGGAGCCCCGAGCTCTCAGGGTCGTTTCTTACGCTCTGTGTCTCCCCGGTGCGCTGACCGGCCAAGCCCGCTCGTGCGTCACTCGAACGATGGATCCTGAAGTCGAACACTAGACTTTCCGAATCTCTTTTCGATGATGTGGGACATGTGGGGGGCACATGAAGCAGGGCAGTTGGCACGCCGCACTCGCGGCGTCGGTGGCGGGGGTGCTGCTGACGGGGTGCGCGCAGACCCCGCTTTTCAAGGCGCAGGCCCGCGAGGACCGCCCGGCGGACGACACGGTGATGCGGTCGGAGGCGGACCAGGAGGCGGCCGAGGACGAGCCGGAGCGGGACGACCTCCCGCTGGTGGACCGGCCGGCCGAGGAGATCTACCGCCTCGGGGTGGAGACGCTCGCCGAGCTGGAGACCGTACGGATATCCATGGTCCTGGACGACGAGGACGGCCTGCTCGAAATGGATGTCCACGTCGACCGTGCCGGGCGTTGTGTGATCGGGATAGACGAGCCGGGCTACGGCAGCACGGAGATGATCATCGCCGAGGGGGAGGGCTGGATCACCTTCGACACCGCGTACCTGGAGAGCGCGATCGGCGACGACCCGGACAGCCGGCTGCTGATCCGGCAGATCGAGGGCAAGTACTGGCATGTGACGGCGGATGAACCCGGCGCCGAGGAAATTCTGACGGTCTGTCAGGAAAACGACCTCTTCACCATCGAGGACATGGCGGACCTCGGGGACCTGGGCGGCGCGCGGCTGGAGAGGGGAGAACTGACCACCCATGAGGGGGTCGAGGTCATTACCATCGAGGCCCAGGGCGCCGACGCGTCGATGACCGCCCTGGTGGCGACCGAGGGCGAGCCCTATCTGCGCCATGTGCTCTTCGACTCGGACAGTGAGGGCCTCGTCGAGGCGTCGTACAGCGATTTCAATGTCCCGGTGGACGTCCAGGCACCGCCGGAGCATCTCGTGTACGGGCCGGAGGACGTACTCTTCGACCTCTTCGGGGAACTGTACGTCTGACCGCTGCGTCCCATCCGTGTACACAAGCAAATTATGTGAACACAATTGGGGGTTGGCGGATGAGAAGCGGTAAGCGCAAGGCGGTCCTGCCGGTTGCGGCGGCGATGGCTGGGGCGCTGGTGCTCACGGGGTGTGGCTCCGGCTCCGACCAGGACTGGCCCTCGGTCCTCGGCAACGGCGTTGCCGACCTGCCGGCCGATGAGATCTTCGTCCGCACGGCGTACGCGATGGAAGGAGTGGAATCGATGCGACTGTCCGGCACCATCGACGAGGCTCGTGGTCTGATGGAGATCGACCTACTGATGGACATCGCGGGGAACTGCGCGGGCACCGTTGCCTTGGAGGGTCAAGGGTCTCTCGAACTCCTCAGGCGTGGCGAGGAGGTGTGGTACGGGCCGGACGCGGATTTCTGGCAGTACGCCGGCGCCACCGGCGCACAGGCGGCCCAGGTCGAGGGCATGTACCTTCACGGCACCGTCGACGATCCGGAATTCGGCAAGATGTCCGAGATCTGTGAATTCGCGGACATGATCAGCGACGCCACGGGAGCGGAGAACATCAAACCTGACGAGGTCGTCAAGGGTGAGCGGACCACCCACCTGGGGGTTCCCGTGATCACCCTGGAAGAAGCGCCCACTCCCGGCCGGACCACGAAGGCCACCATGCTGATCGCCACCGTGGGCGAGCCCTACCTGATGTACGCGGGCGAAACGGAGAACGGCAAGTCCACGGGGTTCTCGATGAGCGACTTCAACACCCCCGTCGAGATCAAGGAGCCGTCGGCCCGCCGCATCCTCGATCCCGACAGCATGCGCAACCGCACCGGGGGCGGCACCTTCTGAGCCATTCTGAGCCGGCCGGCGGCGGCCCCCGACGCACGACGGATGCCGCCGCGCCCGCCGCCCTCCCGCCTCACGCCTTGCTGACCGCCGTCAGGATCTCCGGCAGCCGGTCCGCCGCCCGCGGTGCCGCCCAGCGCAGGCCGGCCCAGGCCATCAGCACCCCGTGCCCCGCGCCCAGCGGCAGCACGACCCACGTCCACCCGGCCATCGCGGACGAGACGTTCAGCCAGATCGTCAGCCCGATCAGCGGCCCGCACAGCACCGCGCTCGCCAGCACCCCGCCGATCACCCCGTACCAGACCATCGACAACTGCCCGGCGGCCACATTGCGCATCGCGTTGTCCACCGGGATCGAGTACGGGAAGCGCACCGAGGACACCGCGCCACCGCCAAGCAACGTGCCGAGCAGCGCCAGCGAAAGCCCCAGCGCGTCCGGCATCCGGGCCCAGTCGTCCAGCACCGCCGCCGACACCAGCACCACCACCAGCGTGAACGGCACCCCGATCAGCGCGATCGCCAGCAGCCGCCCGCGCAGCTCCAGATAGGCGTCCCGCTTGGAGTGGATGGTCTGCGCCACCAGCCAGAAACCGCTGTAGTCCATCCCGAACTGGTTGTACATCTGCATCCCGAGCAGCGCCGCGCCCCAGCACGCGTGATAGACCGTGGCACCGCCCTGGGCCGCCCAGATGAACGGGAACGTCACCCCCATGCCGAGCGCCACCGCCCAGCTCATCTTGGCCTTCGGATCCCGCCAGGCGTAGCGCAGCGACCGCTGCGCCACCGCCCCGCTGCGGTCGGCCGGCAGCAGCCGGGCCAGCCCGGCCATCGCCGCGCCACCGCCCTTCCGCTCCTCGCCACCCTCACCGGCTTCCATGATCGTGGAGCCGTCCGGCGAGGTCATCAGGGCGGTCAGCGTCCGCAGCCACCACCACAGCAGCAGCCCAAGGGCCGCCACGGTGCCGGCCAGCCCCGCCACCGCCACGCCGTACGAGCCGGCCGAGGCCGCCCGTACCGCCTCGATCGCGCTGGCCGGCGGCAGCAGGCGCAGCACATCGGCCATGGTGTGCAGCGGCCCGCTGCCGCCGTCCCCGGCCAGCTTCTGGACCAGCAGATTGACGCCCTGGATGCCCAGGGCGATCACCACACCGGACAGGATCGCCAGATCGCGGCCCCTGCGGCTGGTCAGCAGCCGGGCGTTGGCGGTGGCGACCGCCCGCGACGCGACGGTGCAGGTCAGCAGGATCAGTACGATCGCGGCCACCGCCACCGCGTAACCGACCGCGCCGCGCGCCGTGGCCAGCGCGGCGCCCGCCACCAGCATGACGGTGAAGATCGGGCCGACCCCCACCACCGAGGCCACCACCTGCGCCGTCAGCAGCGAGCGCGGTCGCAGCGGCAGCATCACCAGCCGGCCCGGGTCAAGGGTCTCGTCGCTCGCGCCCAGGAACATCGGCACAAAGGCCCAGGCCAGCGCGATGATCGCGACCAGGACGGTGCTCAGCGCCGCGATATGGGTGGTGCCGCTCAGCGCCAGCAGCCCGGCCAGCCCGAACCCGCCGAAGACCGCGGCGGTGATCGCGGAGGAGATGAACCCCGCCTTGCGCCCCGTGGTCTGCCGCAGCCCGTTGCGGATGAGGGACAGCTTGAGCCGGACGAAGGTCGCGGTGATCACGGCGGTGTTGCCGTACGTGCCGCGCGGCTCCGTCCCGGCGGCACCGGAGGCGGAAGCGGCCGGCCGCTCGGTTGCCGTACTCATCGGTTACGGTCCCCGCCCAGCCAGTCGAGCCGGTCGTCCGCGCCGTCCCCGGCCCGTACCCCCACCAGTTCGAGGAACGCGCTCTGCAACGACTCGGCCTCGCCCCGTACCTCCGTCAGCGGGCCGTGCGCCCGGATCCGGCCGGTGGCCAGCACCGCGACCCAGTCGCACAGCGACTCCACCAGCTCCATCACATGGCTGGAGAAGATCACCGTGGCGCCCGAGGCGGTGTACCGCTCCAGCACGCCCCGGATGATCTGCGCCGAGACCGGGTCCACGCCCTCGAACGGCTCGTCCAGGAACAGCACTTCCGGGTTGTGCAGCAGCGCCGCCGCAAGGCCGATCTTCTTCCGCATGCCCGTGGAGTAGTCGACGATCAGCTTGTGCTGCGCGCCGGCCAGGTCCAGGACGTTCAGGAGCTGGTCGGCGCGCCGCTCCACCTCGGTGGCCGGGATGCCCCGCAGCCGGCCCAGATAGCCGAGCAGCTCGCGCCCCGTCAGCCGCTCGAACAGCCGCAGCCCCTCGGGCAGGACTCCGATCCTGGACTTCACGTCCACCGGGTCCCGCCACACATCGCGGCCCACGATCTCCACGGTGCCCGCGTCCGGCCGCAGCAGGCCGGTGATCATGGACAGTGTGGTGGTCTTGCCCGCCCCGTTCGGGCCGACCAGGCCGATGAACCGCCCCGCGGGCAGGTCCAGGTCTATCCCGGAGACCGCGACCTGCTCCCCGAAGCTTTTCCACAGCCCCCGGACCCGGACCGCGGCCTCCCCATTCCCCGTGTCTGTCATGAACCCCACCCTAAGGGGCGGGACGAACCCGCCCCTCCCCGGCGTTACCGGCGTGACCTGCTCTCCTGTCCGCAGGCGTAGGCGAGCTGCGGCATCAGTTCATCCACGTCCGGCAGCCAGCGGTTGGCCTCGGTGGGCCGGCGTACCCACTGCACCGAGCCGCGCGCGCCGATCCGGGTCGGCGGCGCCGGTACGTAGCTGCCCTCCCCGTGCGGGATCAGGTCGATCGCCTCCGGGGACCAGCCGTGCTGCCGCACCAGGGTGGGCACCTTGGCGGTGTTGCCGGCCAGCACGAAGAAGTACATCCGGCCCAGCGGGGTGCTCGCCACCGGCCCGAGGCCGGTGCCCATCCGCTCCATGCGGGCCAGCGCCAGGCAGCCGGCCGTCTCGGACACCTCGACGATGTCGAAGGTGCGGCCGGTGGGCAGCAGGACGGACGCGCGCGGCTCCTTCGCCCACATGCGGCGGGCGGAGGTGGCGCTGCCGGTGGCATGGCCCACCCAGTTGGGGCGCGTGGCGTGCGCCCCCGGCGCATCACAGGCGGGGACGGCGCACGAGCAGCGCGTGACCCCGTCGGTGTAGTCGAGCCAGGTGCCCGGCAGGACGTCCCAGTGCCGCTCGTCCGCGTACTGGACGGCGTGATCGAGCATCGAGCCGCCACGCTGCTGCGGAACGCCAACTGCTGAAGTAACGCTGATCTTTTCTTCCACGTTGATCACAACTTACCTTCTCCACGGGGGGTAACGGGCTCCCCGTGACCGGGCAGCAACCCTGGGTGGTCGATGCCGTCCGCATGTGGGGCGCATCGGAGCATCAGTGGGGGCGTACGGGATGGACCCGGCGGGGGCCGGGCATTGATCTTCCCTGGTGCAGGGTGCAGGCCAGTGAGGGAGCCACGTCATGACTGCCAGAACAGTGTCCCCCGGACTGACCCCAGGGTTGCCCCATTCACGGCAGCCGAATGAGCGTCTGCTGTCGCTGATCCGCGAAGCGGGGTGCTCCAACGCGGGGTTGGCACGCCGGGTGAACGTGTGCGCCGCCGAGCGCGGCCTCGATTTCCGCTACGACAAAACGTCGGTGGCGCGCTGGATCAGGGGCCAGCAGCCGCGCGGCCGGGCACCCGACATCATCGCGGAGGCGATCGGGCGCAAGCTGGGGCGGACGGTGACGGTCGATGAGATCGGCATGGGGACGGCCCGGCAACTCGCCTCGGCGGTCGGGCTGCACTTCGCCACCGGGCTGGCGGAGGGCGTGGAGCAGGCGGCCGAGCTGTGGCGCTCGGACGTGGCGCGCCGGGAGAGCGTCGGCGCGGGCGGCTCCGGCGGCCCGGGGGGACCGGGGGGCGCGTACGGGGCGGGGGGCGCGCATGTCGCGCCCTCCGCGCTGGTGGAGCCCAGCCGGGACTGGCTGATCACCCCGGCCGACCCGGAGGTGGCACGGGCGAACGGGCCACGGGTGGGCAGTTCGGACGTGGCGGCGGTGGCCGCCACCACGGCCGCCCTGGTGGAGCTGGACCGGCGGTGGGGCGCCGGGCATGTGCGCCCGGTGGTGGTGCACTATCTGAACAGCGTGGTGTCCGGGCTGCTGGCCGGCTCGTACCGGGAGTCGGTGGGCCGCGAACTCTTCGCCGCCGCCGCCCGGTTGACGGAGCTGGCCGGCTACATGGCGGTGGACAGCGGGCTGCCGGGGCTGGCCCAGCGGTACTACATCCAGGCGCTGCGGCTGTCCCAGGCGGCCGGGGACCGGGGCTTCGGGGGGTACGTGCTGGCGGCCGGGATGAGCCATCTGGCGGCCGAACTGGGCAATCCGCGCGAGGTGATCCAGCTGGCACGGGCGGCGCAGGAGGGCACCCGGGGGCGGTGCGGGGCGCGCGCCGAGGCCATGTTCCTGGCGGCGGAGGCGCGCGGGTACGCGCAGTTGGGCGACGCGATCGGCAGCGAGCGGGCGGCGAGCGCGGCGCAGGCCGCGCTGGAGCGCGCGGATGACGCCGAACCGGAGACCGAACCGCAGTGGATCCGGCACTTCGACGCGGCCTATCTGGCGGACGAACTGGCCCACTGCCATCGCGACCTGGGGCAGGGCGCCAGGCTGCGGGAGCGGGCCACGGCGGCGCTTGCCGCGCACCCGGAGAGCAGGGCCCGCAGGCGGGCGATCGGGCTGGTGCTGCTGGCCACCGGCCACTTGCAGGAGGGCGAGCTTGAGGCGGCCTGCGCGACGGCGGACCAGGCGGTGAGCACCCTGTCGACCCTGCGCTCGGGCCGGGGAGCCACCTACTTCGAAGACTTCCGCACGCGGCTGGACCCGTACCAACACGACCCGAAGGTACGGGACTTCACCCTCCGCTGGGACCTGGCCGGCTAACCGCCCGCCCACCCGGGGGATTCGGGCGGGCTTTGGCGGCAGGCGGGCCTCGCGGCTGGCGGCACGTCACGGCACGGGACGAAGCACCCGGCCCCCGCGCCGGCCCCCGCTCCGCGCGCCGCGTCCGGCTTCGCGTGGCCTTGTTCGGGGGGATCTACGTCGCCGGGAGCGACATGTCTCAGCCAGGGCGGTGGGGCGCTCGGCTTCGTGCGACCCGCGCCTGGCCGCGCACCGACTCGCCTGCCTTCGCGTGTCCGTGCCTGGCTTCGCCCGGCCGCGTCCGGTTCCGCGCGTCCGGCTTCGCGTGGCCTTGTTCGGGTGGACCTATGTCGCCGGGTGGGACATGCCCCGGCCCAGGGCTGCGGGGTGCCTGGCTTCGCGTGCCCCGCACCTGACTTGGCCCGGTTTCGCGGGTGGATCTGCGTCGCCGGGGGGACATGTCTCAGCCAGGGCGGTGGGGCGCTTGGCTTCGTGCGACCCGCGCCTGGCTTCGCGTGCCTGTGCCTGGCCGTGCCCGGTTCCGCGCGGTTCCGCGCGACCCGCGTCCGGCTACCCGCGCCCGCTTCGCGCGGCCCGCGGCCCGCGCCCCGCTTGGCCTGGCCTCGTTCGGGTGGACCTACGTCACCAGGAGGGACATGTCCCAGCCCAGGGCGGCGGGGCCGCCGCCCGTCGCGTAGGTGTCCAGGGACAGGGCCACGCCGGCGGTGCCTTCCAGGAAGGCGGGGCGGTCGGCCCCGTGGGGGGCGTCGGTGAGGGTGAAGCGGTAGCCGAAGCGGGTCTCGGGGCGGAAGTGCGCGAGGGTGAGGGCAGCCAGCTCGTCGTGGAGGCGGGTCAGCCGGTCGTCGTCGAGGTCCGCCTTGAGCAGGCCGACGATGTGCAGCAGCCCCGCCCAGCCGTGGCACACGCTCGCGTCGTCGTTGCCCCAGGTCGCGGGCGGCGTGGCGAGCAGCGGCAGCAGTGAGCGGTGCGCGAGCCGGTGCCAGTCGGCCCGGTCCAGGGCGAGCGCGGCGAGCTGGACGGCGCGGCTGATGCCGGGGGAGCCGTAGCACCAGGACGGCCGGCCGGGCAACGGGGTTCGGGCGCCCGGGCCTTGGGCCCACTGGTCCAGGGTGAGGAAGCCCGGCCAGTGCAGGCCGGCGCCGTCCTCGCCGTCCGGGACGGCCCAGTCCGTGAGCAGGGCCATGATGTGCTCGATCGCCGCCCGCTGCCCCGGCACGGTGACGCCCGCCCGCCAGGCGAGGGCGAGCAGCGCGAGCGGGCCCGCGATGCCGTGCGAGAGGCCCAGGTTGAGGTGCCCGTCGGGGAGTTCGGCCTCCTGTCCCAGCAGTGGCGCGGCCACCGTCCACCAGCGCGGTACGGCATGGCCCCGGTGGTCGACGGTGCCGTGGCTCATCGCCACCAGATAGCGCAGTACGGCGGCGAGTTCGGGATCGTCGTCCCGGCTGCGGGCGGCCAGCAGATGGCGGCCGACGCCGGTCATGCCGCGTACGGTCTCGAACTCGCCGTTGGTGTGCACCGGCGCGTCGGTGGTGTGCGCCAGGGCCGGGTACCGGGTGCGGACGAGGTCGCGCTGGTAGGCGTCGAGCCGCGTGAGCGCGGAGCGGTAGCCGCCGGTGGCGCGGTGGGCGATCAGGGTGGCGAAGGCGAGGGCGCCGGGCCCGTGGTAGACGCCGGTGGCCTCGTGTTCGGCACCGGCCGCGGCGGCCATGCCCCGGGCGAGGTAGCCGTGGGCGCGGGCCGCGTTGGACCGGCCGCCGGCCTCGGAGCCGCTGAAGAGCAGGGCGAGGCCGGGATAGCCGCTGGAGAGCGACAGATCGACCCACAGCGGGAGTTGGTCGCCACCGGGCGCCGCCGTGGCCCCCGGGATGCCGGTGTCGGCGGCCGTGGTGTCCGGGTCGGCGAGCCGGTCGCGGAGTTCGGCGGCGACGGCGAGCGCGCGGTCGCGGTGGAGTGGGGCGGTCCTGCCGGTCATGCGGGCACCTCGTTCCGGGTACGGAGCCGGCCGAGGTGGGCGCGGGCGGTGCCCCGCAGGATGGCGTAACCGCGGTTCTCCCGGTCCCGGTCGATGCCCAGCAGCCGGTTGTGCTGCATGTGCAGCAGCGAGAGCAGGATCCGGTCCCGGTCCGCCCTGGGCAGCACCAGTTCCCCCAGGGCACGCGGGTCGGTGGCGCCGGCCCACAGTTGGGCGGCGGCCGGGGTGTGCCGCTCCAGGGTTTCGGTCGTGCCGCCGGGCCGGATGAGGTCAAGGGCGACGGCCCTGTGCTGCTGGAAGGTGGTGTGGTCGGGCCCCTTGGGGAAGACCCGGTCCACCCAGCCGCACCAGTCCCACTCGCCCAGCGACTCCAGCAGGACGGCGTGGTTGTGGGCGGCCCGCACCTCGTCGGGCAGGCCGCGGCCGTCGAGTTGGGCGAGCGCCGACCGGCTGTCGAGGTGGAACATCCGCTCGGCGTACGGCAGCAGTTCGGGGCCGCCGTAGCGGTCCACCTCGGGCTGGTAGATGTCGAGGACCATGGTGCGGATGGTGCCGTCGTCCAGCATCCGGCTTATGTGCCGGGTGAGTTCCGGCAGTACCGTGCCGCGCAGCGTGTCGGGGGCGCCGTGCAGCCGCAGCCGCAGATGGGGCTCCGGGTCGGCGTAGCGCAGGAAGTGCCAGTGGTCGAGGTCGCCGGTGAGGTCCCACAGCAGCGCGGGCAGGGCGGTGCGCAGCAGGGCGTCGTGGGTGGCGGGTTCGGCGTAGAGCTTGGCGAACAGCCAGTGTTCGCCCGGCAGATGGCGCACCGGCCGGGAGAGGGGCGCCGGTGGCGTCTGTCGTGCCGTTGCCGCTGTTGCCTCCGGTGCCGTCACCGGTGTGTGGCGGGTCAGGGGGATGACGATCTCGGTGCTGTGGCCCTCGGCCCAGCCCAGCCCCCGCCCGTCGGCCGTCGGGTCCTCGGTGAGGATCAGCCTGCCGTCTGAGGCGGCGAGTTCGTCGCGCAGCAGCGAGCGGTGCCAGGGGTCGGCCAGGTCGATGCCGTACGAGCGGTCCCAGCGCACCACCTGGACCCGGTCCGGCACCCGGTAGCGGTCCCGCCAGGCCCGTACCGCCGCGTCCCACTCGGCGGGCCGCCGGGCGGCGTCGCGCATGCGGCGGTCCGGGGTCCAGCGCATGGGCGAGACGGTGACCCGGCCGTATGTCACCCGGGGCAGCACGGGAAGGGCCTCAAGCCCTTCCCAGTCCCAGCCGGTCCAGGTACGGGAGTGGCCGTGGACGATGTCGGCCATCAGCCGCACCACGGGTGGCGCCTCCCGGTCCAGGGCGAGCATGTGCGGCACCACCGGGATCACCTGCCGCCCGTCGTCGGGGCGCAGCAGGCGCAGGCCGTCCGGGGTGGCGGTGACCAGCAGCCGGCGCCAGTCGAGGGTGCCGGGGTCGCCCTGGTCGGCGAAGACCCCCACCGGAATCCGGTGCGGCAGCAGCGGGGGCACCTGGATCAGGTGGAGCGCCCGGCTGGTGTGCGGCCGGAACTCGACCTGGGCGGGGATGGCGTCGGGTGGCCCGCCGGCGGCGGCCAGTCGGGCGAGGCGGTCGGCGGTGCCGGTGAGGTGGGTGAAGCGTCCGGCGATGGCGCCGGCCGTCCACGAGCCGGAGTTGGGGGTGCCGATGAGCCGGAAGTCGCCGTGGTCGAGGGCGGCGCCGCTGTCGGCGACGAGCTGGAAGCACAGTTCGAGGGAGCGCGGTGGCTCGGCCTCCCCGGGGGTGGCGAGTGCGGTGATGTCCGCGTCGGTGAGGGCGAGTTCGCGGGCTTCGGTGAGCAGCGCGGCCTGGACCAGTTCGGCGGTCAGGATCCGCCGGTCGCGGCGGGCCGCCGGGTCGGGCGGGCCGGCCGGGGTGGAAGTGCCGGGGAAGTCGGGCAGGCCGATGCCCCGGTGCGGGTCGATGAGTTCGGCCAGCGGGACGGCGGCGTCGGTGCCGTAGCGCTCGACGAACCGGAGGTGGTAGTCGCGCATATGGGCGTGGGTGTCCCACTCGCGGGAGATGGTCCACATGGCCTCGGCGTAGCGCCGGGCCTCCTCGGCCACGCCGTGCGGCAGGGTGAGGTCGGCGTCGACGGCGAGGTCGACCTGGACGGCCGGCCGGCCCAGTGCGCCCTCGGGGTCGGTGAGTTGGCGCAGCCGGCGCCAGGCGGCGGCGCCTTCGCCGGGTGCCGCCGTACGGTACGCGGCGAGCCCGGCGCGCAGCTCGCGGAGGCCGGCGGCGGCGTCGGGCAGTGGGGTGATGGCGGTGGCGATCCGGTCGAGGAGGTCCTCGTCGATGAGCTGGGGGGTGATCGAGGTGAGCAGGAAGCCGTGCCGGATGAGCTGGCCGAACAGGGCGTCGATCCGTTCGGCGGGGGCGGCGGGGAACCGCTGGGTGGCCTCGGCGAGCAGCCAGTGGTAGGGGGTGGGCCGGGCGAGGGTGGTGTGGGCCCAGTGGACGGGCGCGGTGGCGCGGACCGAGAGTTCGCGGCCGGCCCGGGGGAGGACCAGCCGTCCGTCGCGTACCCGGCCGAGGTCGTTGGCGACGACCTGGACGCGGCGCCGGACGTCGGGCGATTCCAGCCAGTCGAGGACCCGCTCGCTCAGCCACTCGCCGTCGAGCCGGAGCGCCTTGGCACCCGGTCCGCGCACGGCGACCGTGCTGGTGGGCGCGAGTTCGGCGGTGGTGACGCCGGCGAACAGTCCGAAGGGGGTGGGCCGGTCGCCCCAGCGCAGCGCGTACCGGGTGACGGAGCGCGCGGCGCGGGCGAGGCGCTTGGCGTTCGGCTCGGTGCCGGCGTCGAGTTGGTCGAGGCGGTCGGCGAGGCTGTCGCCGGCGATCCGGATCGCCTCGCGCAGCCGGGGGTCGGCGGCGGCCTGCCGGATGCCGTCCGCCGAGTCGGGCGCCACGCCGGGCTCCGGGCGCGGCCGGGTGCCGCGGGGGACGGCGGCCATCCGCACCAGCAGGGGGGTGGCCGGATCGAAGAGGTGGTTCTCGCTGTCTGTGCCGTTCCGCACCGTTGCTCCGTGCCCTCGCTCCGGATGTGGTTCATCGGGGCCGGGGGGCGTGGCGGCCGGCCGCCACGCCCCCCGGGTTCAGCCGGGTTCAACCGCGTTCAAGCGGGTCGTGCGCCCGGGTGGGCCGGGATCAGAGGCAGCACTTCCAGCAGCGGGACTGCACACCCCAGGTGTCGGGGGAGGTCGGGGCGGCGGACTTCTTGGTGGAGCCGAAGGCCGCGCCCTGGGCGACGGAGCCCGCGTCGGAGATCTGGACGTCGAGGTCGAGGGCGCTCAGTTCGAAGGTGTCGTTGTGGTGTTCGAGCACGATTTCCTGGGACATGGTCAACTCCCCATCACTACGTGAAGGTTCTGCCGGAAACGGAACCTGGAGACTGGTCGATCTCCGGGTGTGACAATATTTTGAATTTTCTGACCGGAACAATGGCAATTTTGGCCACTACGTTCCGTAGGAGATCGCGCGCCACGATGGCCTCGATAGCCGTATTACCTTCCCCGTCGGCGTAAGCGCTCCGTCGCCGTTGCCGAATAAACAACGCTTTTCAGCCGCGCACGGATTTCACTTCATGAGCAGAACACGACGCCGTACGCGACCTCTCCGCCGCCCGCCGCGCGGTTCCGTGGGGTACGTCACCCCCCGGGTTTCTCAAACAGACCGCTGCGGGGGCGGGATCGTGGTGGGCGGCCTCGCGGAACCGGTAGCGTGACCGGGCGATCGGCGTTCAGCGAACAGGAGTTCCTAGGTGACCAGCCGCAACGGTCGGGACGATGAAGCCCGCGAGGGCGTGGTGCTGCCCTCGCACCGCGGGCCGTGGGACGACCCGGGTGCGGAGACCGTGACGGCGCCGACCGTGGGGCAGCCCTGGGGACAGCCGTGGGGCCCCGAGCAGCGCAACCCCGTGACCGCCCAGCCCACCCAGCCCACCCAGTCGTTCCAGCCCGCGCAGCCCACCAGCCCCCCGCCCGGGGGCGGACGGCACGCCGCCGCCTTGCCGCAGCAGCCCACCCCGCCGATGCCCAGCACCCCGCCGAGCCGCCCCGACGAGGCGGCCACCGCGCTGATCCCGCCGATCACCGACGACTACCACCCGGCGACGCAGCTCGTGCCGCAGATCACCCACGGCACCCCGCCACCCGCGCAGCACCATGAGGCGGCCACCCAGCTCATCCCACCGGTGGCCGATGACGCGCACGCCGCCGCCACCCAGCTGATCCCGCCGGTGCAGCCCGTACAGCCGGCGCGGGAGGACCCGTCCACGGCCAGGCTGCGGCAGCTGCCGCCGGGCGCGGCGGACCCGGAGGGCGCCACCCAGCTCATACCGCCGGTCAAGGACGTGGAGTCCACCACCCAGCTCCGCACGGTGGCCAAGCCCGCCGGGGGCGGGCGGCACGGCCGGCCCCCCGGCGCGCACGCCGCCGCCCCTCCGGCCGCCTCCGGCCTCGGGGCCACCCAGATGATGCCGCCGATCACCGACCCGCCCGGCCCCGCCGCCCGGCCCCCGGCCGCACCGCACGGTCACCGTGCGGGCCCGGCCACCCCGGCCGGGCCCGGCCACCCGGGACGGGCCGCCGCGCGCCGGGCTGCCGGACCCGGGCCTGCCGCGCGTAACTCTCCCGCCCTGCTCATCGCGATCGTCGTCATCGGCTGCGCGATCGTCGGGCTGGCCGCCGGCGCGCTGCTCGGAGGCGACGGCGGATCCGACGACGACGCACCCGGCGGCGGCACGGAGCAGCAGCGGCAGCAGCAGGAACCGGAGCAGCAGCAGGACGGGGCCGAGGAGAACGCGGAGGGTGAGGAGGGCGGCGACGGCAGCATCGCCCCCTGGGGCGCGGGGGACCCCGCCAAGGGCCAGGCCGAGGAACTGTCGGCGCTCCTGGCCACCAGCAGCGACAGCCGCGAGTCGGTCATCGCCGCCGTCGACCACATCAAGTCCTGCGACAAGCTCGGCGAGGCCGCCGAGGATCTGCGCGCGGCGGGCGAGCAGCGCAACGGCCTGGTCAGCCAGCTCGACCGGCTGACCCTGGACCAGCTGCCCGACCACCAGTCGCTCTCCGACGCGCTGCGCGAGGCGTGGCAGGCGTCGGCCGACGCCGACTACTCCTACGCGGCCTGGGCCGAGGAACTCAAGGACAACCGCCGCATGTGCCGGGGCGGCAACCCCCGGCACACCGACAACGCCTCCCAGGCGGAGCAGTCCAGCGGCAAGGCCACCTCCGCGAAGGAGCGCGCGGCGGGCCTGTGGAACCCGGTGGCGGGCCAGTACGGGCTTCCCGCCCGGGAGGCCAGCCAGCTGTAGCGGGCGGGCGAGCGGGCAGGCGGGCGACCGGGCGGGCGACGGGCCATCGGGCTGGCTGGCGGGCGAGCGGGGGCGGCGTCGGCCGCCGGGGGCGCGGGCCGGAAAGGGCACCGGGACCTGTAACGAAAACCCTTACCCGGCGCATCACTTGGGCACAGGTTCCACCACGGATCACAGAAAGTCCCCGAGACTCGTGCCCCCACGTCTGAATGCCGTATCCGTCGCCGCCCTGGCCGTCATGGTCGTGGCCGTTGCCGCCACGGCGCCCCTCACCGCCATCGCCACGGCCCCCGCGCTGGCGATGGCCGCCGGCCGGAACATCCTCGGTTTCGCCACCCTGGGCCCCGTCGTCGCGCACCGGCGCCGCGCGGAGGTCAAGCGGCTGCTGTCCCGGCAGGGCCGCAAGACGCTGCTGTACGGGCTGGCCGCCGGTACCTGCCTGTCGCTGCACTTCGCGGCGTTCATGTCCGCGGCCACCCTCACCTCGGTGGCGCTGGCCACCGCTCTGGTGTCCACGCAGCCGGTCTGGCAGGCGCTGATCTCCACCGCTCAGGGGGCGCGGCTCACCCGGGTGGTGTGGCTGGGGCTGGCGATCGCCATCGCGGGCGCGGCCGTGGCCACCGGTGGGGACGCCTCCGGGAGCGGCAAGGCGCTGCTGGGCGATCTGCTGGCGCTGGTCGCCGCCGTGGCGCAGGCCGGCTACACGGCGTTCAGCGAGAAGGCCCGCAAGCATGCGAGCACCGCCGTGCACTCCACGCTGTGCTCTTTGGTCTGTTCGGTGCAGCTGGTGCTGCTCTGCCTGGTGACGGGGGTGTCGGCGACCGGGTTCGACACGGTGAGTGTGCTGGCGCTGCTGGGGTTGCTGGTCTTTCCCCAGTTGCTCGGCCTGCTGTCGATGAACTTCGCGCTGGGCCGGGTGCCGGCGACGACGGTGAGTGTGGTGCTGCTGCTGGAGGCGCCGGTCGCGGCGTTCCTGGGGTGGCTGGCGCTGGGGCAGGTGCCGGCCGGGCTGGCCTGGCTCGGGCTGGCGCTGATCATGGCCGGGGTCTCGGTGGTCGTGGTCGACGACGCGCGGCGGGCCAAGCAGCTGGAGGGCCTGCGGTCGCCCCAGGACAGCGCGAGCGCCGCGCTCATCAGCCGGCCGGTCATCACCTTGGACGAGACGGCGGTCGACGAGGTGCACGGGCTGATCTGGCGGACCGCGCACGCGGGCCTGCACGGGGAGGCCGCCGGGATCGCCCGCGCCCTGGAGACCAGTGCCCTGCGGGTGCACGGTGTCGGGTCGCCGCAGGCCACGCACTGGATGGAGGTGCAGGCCGTGCTGGCCCGGCTGGCCGGGGAGCACGCGCGGGCCTGCCGGCTGTGGCTGACCGCCGCGCAGCACCGGCTGGCCGGCGGTCAGCGGGAGGATCCGGCCGAGATACGTGCCTGCCTGGACCGGGCGTACCACGAGTGGTGCCTGGTGAAGGACTCGCCGGTGATCGGTGAGCTGGCGCCGTCGCTGCTTCTGCTGTTCGCGGAGGTGCCCGGGCACCGGCCGGGGATCGGCGACATCATCCGGCGCCGGATGACGCGGCGCGGGATTCCCCAGCCGACGGTGGCCGCGTGACCGGACGCGGCCTGATGCGGCCTGACACCGCCTGACGCGACGCCCCACCCCCGCACATAAACATACGATCACTCCTGTGTCAGATATGGAAACCCCTTCCCGCCGCACCCGTCGTTCCTTCACCATGGGCGGCATGCCGCTCAACGACATGCCCTGGTGGCGTTGGCGCGCCAATGTGCGCTCGGCGCTGCATATGCTCTCGGACCCGGTGTTCCACCAGGAGCGCTGGCTCCCCGGCCTGCCCGGCTACGGCGACGTCACCGACGCCGTCTACCGGCTGGTCGAGGACACCTGGCTGGACAACTGGTCGGCGGAGAAGTACATCGGCACGGTCTTCCGGGACACCCAGGAGGCCGCGCTCGTCGATGTGGCGGTGCTGCGCGTGCTGCGCATCATGCACCAGGTCGGCGCGGACGCCCCGGTGGCCGCCTACCTCCAGCACCACGGCTGGCCGGAGGCGGTACGGGCGGCCCGCGAGGCGCACGTACGGCTGGCCACGGCCGACGGCGACAACCCGGACGTCCCGCCGACCTCCCTGGACGAGCTGGCCGCGACGGTGACCACGGTCTGAGCACCGTCCGGCCCAGCCTCCGGAATGTGCCACGCTTGGGCAGCATGAACGCCGCCGCCCCCGCTGCCGCCAACGCCGCTGCCCCCGATGAGTACGTGCTGACCCTCTCCTGCCCGGACAAACCGGGCATCGTGCACGCCGTCTCCAGCTACCTCTTCATGACGGGCTGCAACATCGAGGACAGCCAGCAGTTCGGCGACCGCGACACCGGCCTCTTCTTCATGCGGGTGCACTTCACCGCCGAGGGCAACGCCTCCACCCCGCAGAAGCTGCGCGCCTCCTTCGCCGCCATCGGCGACTCGTTCCAGATGGACTGGCAGCTGCACCGCGCCGACCAGAAGCTGCGCATCGTGCTGATGGTCAGCAAGTTCGGCCACTGCCTGAACGATCTGCTCTTCCGCGCCCGCATCGGCGCCCTCCCGGTGGAGATCGCCGCCGTGATCTCCAACCACACCGACTTCGCCGAGCTGTCCGCCTCCTACGGCGTCCCGTTCCACCACATCCCGGTCACCCCCGACACCAAGGCGGAGGCCGAGGCGGCGGTGCTGCGGATCGTCGAGGAGGAGGGCGTCGAGCTGGTGGTCCTCGCCCGCTACATGCAGGTCATCTCGGACGATCTGTGCAAGCGGCTGTCCGGGCGGATCATCAACATCCATCACTCCTTCCTGCCGAGCTTCAAGGGCGCCAAGCCCTACCACCAGGCGCACGCCCGGGGCGTGAAACTCATCGGCGCCACCGCCCACTACGTCACCGCCGAGCTGGACGAGGGCCCCATCATCGAGCAGGAGGTCGCCCGCGTCGGCCACGGCGTCACCCCGCAGCAGTTGGTGGCCATCGGCCGCGACGTCGAGTGCCAGGCCCTGGCCCGCGCCGTCCAGTGGCACAGCGAACGCCGCGTCCTCCTCAACGGCAGCCGCACGGTGATCTTCGACTGACGGCCACCACGCCGCCGCACCACCGCACCACCGGACCACCGCAGCTACAGCCGCGAGAGGGCGGTCAGCGCGCTCAGCACATCCCTGATCGCCGCCTGGTCGCCCTCCCCGCCCGCCGCCGCCTCGGCCGGCGACAGCCGCCCCGCCGCCAGCTGGCAGAACTCCACGTCGTCCAGCGCGATCTCCGCCACCGCGTCCCGCGCCGCCACCCGCGTCACCGCGGCCGTCGGCGAATCCAGCGGAATGTAGTAGTCCCCGCCGCCCGCCCCCTCGATCTCCAGATGGACGGTACGGCCCGGCATCCCCGCCGTCGTCAGCCGCGCCCGCGTGGTGGCCAGCCCGGCCCGCCGCCGTCCCGCGATCGAACCGGGCAGCCGGCGAGCCGTGAGATCCACCAGCAGCCGCAGATGCGAACCCAGCGGCGACTCGTACGGATACTCCACCGCCCGCGCGATGTCCTCGGCATGCGTCCAGCACGCGAACGCCCGGTTCAAATACGCGTCCGACAGCGCGACCCGTGGCTCCACCGCCGCGCCGAGCCCCGGGAAAAGCCCCGGATCGCAGTCCGGCACCGGCAGCGTCTCCTCCCCGGTACGGCCGCCACGGCGCGCCGCCGTCCGCACCAGCTCCCGGCTCTGCTCCCGCCACCGCGCCCAGGCCCGCGCCGCCACCACCCGGGCCGGCCCCGCCGTACCCCCGGCCGCCGTCACCTGCCGCCAGCGGGCCTCGGTCCGCTCCAGCGGATCGGCCGCCGCGTCCACGCCCAGCGGATCGGGCAGCCCCACCGCCCGGGCCAGCAGCCCGTCCATGGCCACCAGATGATCCAGCACCCGCGCGATCGTCAACGACCGCACCGCCGGCTCATCCCCCGCGAACCAGTGCACCCGTACCGGGATGTCCCACTCATCCGCGCTGATGTCGTGCAGCAGCGTGTCGAGCCGGGCCGCCTCGGCGTCGTACGGGCCGGCCCAGGCGGGCACCGGCCGCACCGCCGGACGCCGGGCGAGCGCGCTCTCCAGCACCCGGGCCCGCAGCTGCGGATCGAGATCGAGACCGCGCGGCGGCTCCAGCAGCGTCACCGCGTCCCGCAGCCGCAGCGCCTCCCCGGCGCAGCCGGCGCAGTCGCTCAGATGCGCCTCCACCCATGCCGTCTCCTGCGGGGAACAGGCGTCCAGCGCCCATACGCCCAGCAGCGAGGTGAGTTCCTGATGCGTCAGCCGCCCCTCTCCCTCCGGACCCGGTGCTGCTTGTGCTGTCACAGGGGTACGCGGCGGCGGGCCGGCGTGCCGCCGTGGCGCGGAGTCCCGGCGTACGGGGGTGCCGGGGGTTCCGGGGCTGCCATGGCTGCCCTGCTGTCCGCCGCGCGGCGCGGGCACCCGGGGCACCCCGGCCGGACCGGCGGACCCGGCACCCGTCCCACCACTCCCACCACTGCCGTCCGGTTCCTGCTCCCCCGGCTGCCGGCCGCCGGGCCACGCCGCCGTCATCCGCGAAGCTCCCGTCGCACGCCGCCGGCCTCGCCCGCGGGGGCGGCCTGGCCCGTCCCGCCCGCGTTGCCCGCGTCGCCCGCGTCGCCCTCCGCATAGGTAGCGGCGGAGGACAGCAACTGCAACCCCAGCCGCAGCCTGCGCCGCGCCTCAGCCTCCGCGATCCCCAGCTGCCGCGCCACCTCGCGGTAGTCGGCGTGCCCGCCCCTGGCCAGCTCCAGCGCCTCGCGCAGCGGCGCCGGCATGGCCGTCACGATGTAGTCGGCCCGCGCGGCCGTCGACGCGATCCGAATCCGCTCGGCGGACCCGGCCCCCGCACCCTCCAGGCGGCGCAGCCGCGCCACCGCCAGCCGGTGCGCCTCGGCGGCGATCCAGGACCGCATCGGCCCCTGCTCCGGGTCGAAGCTCTCCGGCGCCGCCCAGATCCGGGCGAACACCTCACGGGTCACCCGCCCGGTGTCCTCCTCGTCGGTCAGCACCCGCTGCGCGATGCCGTACGCCAATGAGGCGAAGCGGTCATAGAGTTCGGACAGGGCAGCGGCCTCGCCCCGCTCCAGCCGCCGGCGCATGTCGCGATCCCACTCCGGCGGTGTCTCATGTGCCATCCCTGCCCCCAAGCGTTCTCACACTCGGCACAACCTCCGACCCCGTGCGTACGTCAAATGTAGTGCGAGGGACTGTTTCCGCGCGCCCCTGAACGGCAGTATGCGCCCGCTCTTTCCAGGACGGGGGTGTTCGCGCCGGATCCGGTCCGGGTCGGATGGCTGGATGACCTGGGGTGGACGGCGGGCGCAGGGGTGTGACGCGTGAGACGCCGGAAAATGGGCAAGGGCGCAGAAGAGACGACCGAAGACCGAAGGACCGAGGGAAGAGGCCGCGGGCGTGACGTTGAGGGTGGATGCGGAGCTGTGGGGCGAGTGGGCGGTGCTGCGGGTCGCGGGCGAGCTCGACCTGGTCACCTCGCCCGTGGTGCGCCAGCACGTCCATGACGCGGTCGCCGACGGGCGCCGCAGCGTGGTGCTCGATCTGTCGCAGGTGCTCTTCTGCGACTCCTCCGGGGTCGGGGTGCTGATCGCCGCGCGCCGGCTGATGCGGTCCTGCGCCGGGCGGCTGCGGCTGATCCTGCCGGACCGGGGCGCGGAGGACGGCTCCCATGTCAACCGGGTGCTGGCCGCCCTCGGGGTGCGCCGGCTCTTCGACTGCTACCCCGATCTGGCGTCCGCGACGGCCGAGCCGCTGCCCGCCTGAGCGCGTTGCCGGTGTGCTGCCGGTGCGTTCTGCGCGGCTGTGTGCGGCCCTGTGTGCGATAAAAACGCGGGGATCTCGTACAGAAGAAGCACCCCGTACTCCTTTGCGTCGGAATAAGCGGGAAGTGCTTGTTGCCCGACTCGCCCTCAACCATGCTGTGCTGCACCGAGTTTGTCCGGCGGTTCGGAATGGTGTGAACGGTGCAGGTACAGGATCAGGTGCTACGGACCCAGCTGGAGGTCGGCCCCGAGCCGTCGGAGGTACGGCGCGCACGGCACTGGCTGCGTGAGCGGCTGGCCGGCTCCGGCGTGGCCGGGGATCAGATCGACACGCTCACGCTGCTGGTCTCCGAGCTGGTGACCAACGCCGTGGTGCACACCGGGCGCCCCGCCGTGCTGCGGCTGGCCCTGCGCGACAGGCGCGACGGGCGCGACGGGCGCGACGGGCCGGAAGGGCCGGAAGGGCCGGAAGGGCAGTCCTGCTGTCATCCGGTACGCCTGGAAGTGGCCGACCGCAGCGCCCTGGCGCCCCGGCCGCGCAGCGCCGAACAGGAGGACACCTGCGGGCGCGGCCTGGAGCTGGTCGAACTGCTGGCCGACCGGTGGGGCTGGCACCACGAGCCGACCGGCAAGCGAGTGTGGTGCGAACTGGACTGCCCGGCCGGCCTCTGAGCCACCGGGCACCACCGCCGTACGAATCCGGCCAGGTCCGGCAGGCACGCGGTGGCCGGAACGGCCCCGCCCGCTTGTCAGACCCGGCCCGCTCAGCCTCAGGAACGCCGGCCACGCGCTATCGCGGCAGCGATCCGCGGCGCGTCCCTGGCCAGTTCGCGGATCATCCCGCTGATGGGATTGGTGAAGCCGGTGAAGTACAGCCCCGGCGCCGCGGGATGGGTGTGCCTGCCGTGCACCAGCGGCCGGCCGGCACCGTCCAGCAGCCCCAGGTGCCCCACCAGCGGCTCCAGCCCGCGCCGGTAGCCGGTCGCGACGATCACCACCTGAGGCGTGATCGCGGTGCCGTCCGCCAGCAGCACCCGGTCCCCCTCGAACCCCGTCACGGCGCCGGTGATCTCGACCTTCCCCTTCCGTACCGCCCGGATCAGCCCGACATCCTGCACCGGAATCGCCCCCTCCCGCACCCGCGAGTACAGGCCGGTGGCCGGCCGGGGCAGCCCGTACCGCGTCAGATCGGGCAGCATCCGCGCCATCGGCCGCGCCGCCCGGTCCACGACCGCCACCGGCAGCCGCCGGATCAGCACCCCATTGGCCTGCGCCGGCCAGCCCAGCGTCGAGCGGCGCAGAATGTGCGGCGGAGTACGCACCGCGAGCCGTACCCGTCCCGCCCCGCCCTTGCCCGCCAGATCGGCGGCTATCTCGGCGCCGGTGTTGCCGATGCCCACCACCAGCACGTCCTTGCCCGCGTACGGGCCCGGGTTGCGGTAGCGGTGCGCGTGCAGCAACTCGCCGGTGAAGCCCTCGCGGCCCGGCCAGTCCGGCACGAACGGGGTGTGATTGAAGCCGGTGGCGACGACGACCGCCGAAGCCCGCAGCTTCCGCCCGCCGTTGGCCGACAGCACCCAGCCGCCGGAGTGCTCCGTCTCCCGCTCCACCCGGGAGACCTCGACCCCCGCCGCCAGATCCAGCTGATGATGGATCGCGTACCGCTCCAGATACCGCACGAAGTCGTCGCGGGCCACCCACCGCCCGGCGGAACGCGGGATCGGCAGCCCCGGCAGCGACGACCAGCGGCGGGTGGTGTGCAGATGCAGCCGGTCGTAGTGCCCGCGCCAGGAAGCGCCGACATCACCGGCCTTGTCGACCACGACGGCGCGGATGCCGCGCTGCTTGAGCGCCGCGGCGGCGGCGAGCCCGCCGGGACCCGCGCCTATGACGTGGACCGGGGGGAGTGGTTCGGACGTGGGCGTGGGCATGGCGTTGAGGATACGCAGAACGGACGGCGGGGACACCGGGTCGTACGGAGACAGGAACCGATCCCCAACGCCCCCCGCCGCTCAGCCGGATCGGGCGGGTCAGGCAGCCGGCTTCTTGCCGGTGACACCCAGATGCACCAACTGCGCCAGCGCCGGCTTGAGATCGGTCTGCTTGGCGCCCAGCGACTGAAGGCTCTTGGGCTGCGCCGACACCGTCGCCAGCATGGCGACCAGCGAACCCGCCAACGCGGCCGAGGAGATCGCCGCGCTGCCCCGGCCCTTGGCCTGAAGACCGTCGATCGACTCGGCCAGCGGCTTGACGATCGCGCCCTGGATCCGGGTCCTGATACGGACGAAACGGCGATCGCCCTCCGCCGCGCCCAGATCGATCACCCGCAGGATCGCGTCGTGCCGGCGCCAGAAGGCCAGGAAGCCGTCCACCAGTTCCTCCGCGGTCTGCCGGCCCGCCTTCCCGGTCCAGGACCGGCCCACTACCAGCTCCGACAGCGCCGCCGAATCGCGGAGCGTGACCTCGGCGATCTCCAGTACGGCCGCCTCGACGTCCGGAAAGTACTGGTAGAACGTCGCCGGCGAGGTGCCGGCCTTGCGGGCCACATCGATGACCTTGACGTCGCGGTACGGGGAAGTGGCCAGCATCTTGCCCAGGCAGTCCAGCAGCTTCTGCCGAGTGGCCTGCCCGCGGCGGCCCGCCACCCGGCCGTCCACAGTCGTTACATGTCCTGTCATGCCGTCAGCTTATCGACGTATCCGAAGGGCGCGATCCGGCCGCGTCCGAACGGGTATCGGGGTGGTAGTGGGGCAAACGCGGCCCCGGGTTCGCCACTGTCAGTGGCGCGGGGAAGAATCGACTCGAAGGTCCACCGGTGGTGTGGAGCAATGAGATGCTGCTCGGGGGGCGGCACGAACGAACGAGCGTCCTGACGGGGAGGTGTCCAGCACGATGGTGCAGCAGCTGACGCAGCACGATCCACGGCGGATCGGGCCGTTCGAGGTGCTGGGGCGGCTCGGATCCGGCGGCATGGGGCTCGTCTACCTGGCCCGCTCGGCGTCCGGGCGGCGGGTGGCGATCAAGACCGTACGCACCGAGCTTGCCGAGGATCAGCTGTTCCGGGTGCGCTTCACCCGCGAGGTCGAGGCGGCCCGCGCCGTGTCCGGCTTCTACACCGCCGCCGTCGTCGACGCCGACCCGCGGGCCGCCGTGCCGTGGCTGGCCACCGCCTACGTACCCGCTCCGTCCCTGGAAGAGATCGTCAATGAGTGCGGGCCGCTGCCGCCGCAGGCCGTGCGCTGGCTGGCGGCCGGTATCGCCGAGGCGCTCCAGTCGATCCACGGCGCCGGCCTGGTACATCGCGATCTGAAACCTTCCAATGTGCTGGTCGTCGAGGACGGCCCCCGGGTGATCGACTTCGGGATCGCCTCCGGCGTCTCCAACACCCGGCTGACCCTCACCAACGTCGCCGTCGGCACCCCCGCGTACATGTCGCCCGAGCAGGCCCGGGACTCACGCGGGGTGACCGGGGCCTCCGATGTGTTCTCGCTCGCCTCCACCCTGGTGTTCGCGGCCACCGGGCACGCCCCGTACCACGGCGCGAACCCGGTGGAGACGGTGTTCATGCTGCTGCGCGAAGGCCCCGACCTGACCGGGCTCCCCGACGAGCTGCGGCCACTCATCGACTCCCTGATGACCCAGAAGCCCGAGGAACGGCCCACCCCCGCCGACCTCCAGGCACAGCTGGCGCCGCACCTGTTCGCGTCGTCCGACGACGACAGCGGCTCCGCGTCCGCGTGGCTGCCGGCCGGGGCGGTCGCGCTGATCGAGGAACGCCGGCACCGCGGGCGCGGCACGCCCCCGCCACCCGGGCCGCCCGCACCACGGCCGGCCGCCACGCCCCCGCCGCCGCTGCCACCTCCGCCTCCGCCTCCGGCGCGGGAAGAACCCCAGATCCAGGTCCAGGTGAGGGAACCGGTCAGGGAACCGGTCAAGGAACAGGCCACGGTCCGGCTGGCCGGCTCCCAGCTCCCGATCGGCCCGGGCCCCAGACCGGTCCCGGCACCCGCACCCGCACCCGCCCCGGCCCCCGCACCGACGCCGGCCCCGGTGGCGGTGACGGTGCCGCCGGACTGGCGCCCCTGGCGCTTCCGGATGACGAACGACCTGTGGGGCACCCCCCTGGTCCGTGACGGCCTGCTGTACGTCACCTCCTTCGAGGTGCACGCGCTGGACGTGGCCAGCGGACGCAGACAGTTCAAGACCCGCGAGGTCGCCTGGTCGATGGCGGTCACCGGCGGCCGGGTGCTCGCCTCGGACGGCCCGAGCCTGTACGCGCTGGACGCCACCGACGGCTCCGACCGCTGGCGGGTGCCCACCGAGGGCTGGATCTACGGCCTGCGCGCCGACCGTGGCACCGTGCTCACCGCGACCCGGGGCGGCGGCGTCCAGGTGTGGGAGGCGGGCACCGGCGAGCAGCTGTGGGAGCTGTCCGGGGCGCACACCGACTTCGAGACCCGCGAAACCGCCCCCGTCATCCACGGCGGCGCGGTCTACGCCTGGGGCGAGGGCCAGCTGTACGTCCTGGAGGCGCGCACCGGCAGCGAGCTGTGGCGCTACCCGGTGGGCGACGCCACCGCCACCGGCGGCGTGCCGGTACGGATATGTCCCACCGACGACGGGGTGGTGTACGTGGCGGCCGGCTCCCGCGTGCTGGCCCTGGACGCGGCGACCGGCGCGGAACGCTGGCGCTTCGACACCCCGGCGGCCATCCTCGCGCCCCCGGCGTACGAACCGCCGTCCTCGCGGGCGGCCGGCATCTACTTCACGGACTACCTGGGCACCGTCTACGCCCTGGACCTGGCCACCGGCGACGACCGCTGGCGGATCGCGACCGAGGCGCGACAGTCCACGGAGGCGGTGGTGGTCGCCGACGGCCTGGTGCATCTGGGCAGCGGCACCGCCATGTACACCCTGGACGCGGTGAGCGGCACCCCGCGCTGGCGCTTCGCGGCGGGCGACTCGATCGTGGGCAGCCCGGTGGTGAGCGAGGGCCGGGTGCACTTCGGCTCCGAGGACCACTGCCTGTACACCCTGGACGCGAGCAGCGGACGCCTCAGCTGGAAACTGGAGACCGGCGGCGCCATCACCGGCAGCCCGGCGGTCTCGGGCGGTGTGGTGTTCGCGTGCAGCAAGGACCACTGCGTGTACGCGCTGGATGCGGCGCGGGGGACACGGCAGGGCTGAGCAGAGAACCGCACAAGCGGCACAAAACCGGAAAGAAAAGCAGGAAGAACCATGCGGATACGGGGAACAGCGCGACGAGCGGCGGCGGCAGCTGCAGCGGTGGCGGCACTTGTGCTGCTGAGCGGCTGCGGCAGCGATGACGCGTCGAAGCAGCAGGACCAGCAGGACGAGGGCGCGCAGGACCAGAACACCGAGGACGAGTCAGCCGGCGAGGACCAGAGCGCCGAGGACCGGATCGCGGAGGACGAGGCCCGCTCGATCAAGGGGGACGGCCTGGACGGTGTGTGGGAGGCCATCAACGATGCCAACGACATCGAAACCCTCACCATCACCGGCGACACGCTGGAAACCACCGGCCCGCTGAGCTGCCCCGGCACGGTAACGGGCGCGGACACCCCCGAGCCGGTCATCGAACTCGCCTGCACCACCGACAACCCCGACCGCGAACGCGGCACCCTGGAACTCAACGATGAGGGCAACCGCCTGTTCATCAACTGGGAAGGCCAGGCATGGGGCGGCATGATCGACAGCCTGATCCGGGTGGGTTGACCGGCGCGGTGGGTTGACCACCGGTCAACCCACCACGCCCAGCCATCCCCAGCCGCGACCGCGACCGCTCACGCCGCGTCCCGCCCCCGGCCGCCTTCACCCTCGCCGCCCTCGCGGCCTTCGCCGTCACTGCCGCCCTTGCCCTCTTCGGAAGGCCGCGTCCGCCCGGGCGGGGGAGCGGCGTTGCGGTCGGGGGCGTCGCCCGCCGCCCAGGGGCCCTCGACGACCTCGCCGTGGGACCGTTCCGGCCCCTGCGCCGGCCCCTCCTCCGGCTTCGGTTCCGGCGCTGCGGCCGGCTCCGGCTCCGCCTCGCGCCGCTGTCCGCGGCGGGGTTTGGCGTGGCGCCCGTGCATGGCTGAGGTGGAGGCGCCGCCCGTCATGGCGGCTGCTGAAAGGAGCAGCAGGACGCCGCCGATCAAGGTGCTCGCCCAGCCCCACCCCAGGCCGCCGCCGCCGAAGGTCAGGCTGTGGGCGACCTGGTACTGCCGCACCATCCACAGGATGGTGAAGCCCAGTACCAACACGGCGGCGAGCAGCGCCAGCCACCCCGACCGCAGCAGAATCGCCAGCGCGGTGATGATCGCGGCCACCAGCATCACCAGGAAGAGGCCGTTGAACAGCGCGGCCTTGTCCCCCGTGATTCCGGTCGTCGTGAACAACTGGGTGATCCGGAACGACCGGCCGGTTCGGGTGCCGTACCAGTGCTGAAAAACCCCGAGCAGTGCGCCTGCCGCCCCGAGAACGGCCAGTACGGCCGCGAATGCGTTGCGTACCAGTTCTCGACCCATTTATCGACCATAAGCCGAATGTGGAATTGCTGCACCTTGGCAATCGAACACAGGTAAATGAGAACGCCGCGCCTCTTTGCGTCCTGTCATGCGTTTGAGAATCGGTCAAGATTTCGGCGGGTCGTACCTCCCGGGGGAGTTCTTGCTGGACATGGCCATCCTGCGGTAGTCATGGTGTCACCGCAATGGCCGAGTGGGGTGCGGTCGTCACCAACTCCGTTTTGGTGACACCGGGTTCCTGAACGGAGGTTCGTTCGAATGGAGTTGCACAACGACGACGACAGGGCCGCGCTGCAAGTGCGGCTGGGGAAGCGGGTGCGGAGCCTGCGGGAGCGGCGAGAGTTGTCGCTCCGCGCGCTCGCGGACCAGGTGGGATATCCGCATTCCTACATCGCCCGGGTCGAGCAGGGACAGCAGTTGCCTTCCGACGCACTGGTAGGCGCGTTGGACACATTCTTCGGCACGGAGGGAACCCTGTCGGACCTGTATGGCCTTGCCCGGGAGTCGCTCATCGCCAAATACAGTCGGGAGTTGGTGAAGAAGGAGCCGCACGCGCTGCGGATTCAGGTGTTCACCAGCTGCGTCATTCCGGGGCTACTGCAAACCGAGGCCTACGCGCATGAACTCTTCCGGATCGGTAACGCCGGGCTCTCCGAGGCCGACCTGGCGCAGCGGGTGGAGGTCCGCATGCGACGGAAGGAAATCTTCGGTCGAGAGAACCCACCCTTCTACTGGGCGATTGTGGACGAAGCCGCCATAAGGCGACCAATGGGTAGCAAGGCGACGATGGCGGAGGAGTTGCGCCATGTGCTGGAGGCCGCTGCACACTCGCACATCACGGTTCAGGTGCTTCCTTTTGCGCAGGGAGGTCATTCCTTGCTGGGAGGAGGTCTGACCTTGATGACGATGAAGAACGGCGCCACGATGGCTCTTGTGGAGAGCTTCAAGTCCGGTGAGCCGGTGACAGACGCGAGTAAGATCGCTGAACTCCAGCAACTGTTTGACGTGGCGCGGTCCATGGCCTTGCCGGAGGACGACTCCCTGTCCCTTGTCCGCCGCTACCTGAAAGAGTACGAAGATGACTGAGAAGCGGGACCTGTCGGGCGAGCTGTCGTGGCGCAAGTCGTCCTACAGCGGTTCGGACAACGCCGATTGTGTCGAGGTCGCCGATGGCCTCCCCGAGCTGGTGCCGTTCCGGGACTCCAAGTCCGCCGCCGGGCCCGTGATCGTCGTTCCGGCCGCCGCCTGGGCCGGGTTCGTCCGGGCCGTCAAGCGGAGTGACCTTGGGGCGTTCGACCTCGGCTGATCCTTGTGGTGGTCCACCGGCTAGGGTCAGCGGCCATGGTGACCATCCCGACCGTAGCCGTACGGTCCACGCCCACCGTGCTCACGCTGCTCACCGCTGTGGTTTCCCTGGTCACCCTGCAACTGCTGCGGCTGGCCGGGACCGTTATCGGTACCTCCATATCCGATCTGCCCTTCCTCCTGCCGGCCGTCATGGCCGCCGCCCTGGCCGGGCCGTTGGTGTGGTGGCTGGGGGCGCGGTACGCGTTGCCGGTCGCGCTGGGGGTGCTCGCCGTGCTGTGGGCGGTGCTGATGGTGGAGCCGCTGCGGGTCGGGCCGGTCGTCGGCGCGGCGCTCGCCGTCGCGCTGGCCTCGCTGGTGCTGGTGGTGCGCCGGCTGCCGGCCGTCGTCGAGGACGGTGCCGGGCGGGCGGCGCGGGCGGTGGCGCTCGCCGTGGCCGCCGATGTGACGCTGCGGTTGTTCGGTGATCTGTGGGATCCGCTGCTGCACGGCGGCCTGCTCGGTGGCTCCCTCGCGGTGCTCCTGACCGTTCTGCTCGCCGCCGGTGCCTGGGCGGCGGCCCTCGGCACCCCGCCACCCATCACCGGCGGCGGCATCCAGGTGGCGCTGCTCGGCCCGGCGCTGGGCCTGTACGCGGTGCTGGGTTCCCCGGCGTTCCTCGCCGTCTGGGCCGGGATTTCGGTGACGCTGGCCGGGGTGTGGATCACTCTCGGCACGGCGATCGGGGTCGCGGCGCTGTCCGTACCGCTGCCGCGCGGGGTGCTGATCGCGCTGCCGCTCGCCGTGACGTTCGCCCTGCTGCCGTCGCCGCTGGCGGCCCCGGCGGTGCTGTTGGCGCTCGCCGTGCTGCCGCAGGCGCTGCGCCGGGCGCTGACCACCTGGGGGCGTACGGCGGCCACGGGGTACGGCGCGCCGGTCGATCTGGCGCTGGCCGGGGCGGGTTGCGGGGTGGGTGCCGCGCTGGTGCTGGTGCCCAGCCCGTGGCTGGTGGTGGCCGGCGCGCTGGCGCTGGGCTGGGTGGCGTGGGAGTCCGTACAGCCGGCCCGGTTGCTGCGGCCGTTCGGGCCGGTGGTGGCGGCGAGCGTGTTGCTGGCGGTGCCGCCGCTGGCGGAGGCGGCGCGGCCGGCGGCCGATCCGCTGCCGGTGGACACGGCGGGCGGCATGTACCGGGTGCTCAACTGGGACGTGGCCGGGGTGCCGCCGGGCGAGGTGCTGGCGGGGATCCAGGGGTCGGGGGCGCATGTGGTCGTCCTGCACGGTGTGCCGCGCGGCACCGTCGCCTCCGGCGGCCTCGATCTTCCCGCGTGGCTGGAGCGGCGGCTGTCGGCCGAGGCGGTGTGGGCGGCGGACGGACCGGATGGTGCCGGCCGCCAGTCGGGCACCCTGGTCCTCACCAGCCTGCCGGTGAGCGAGCGTGGTGCCGGCCCGGCCTACGCCGTGCTGACGGTGACCCTGACCGATGGCGAGGTGTCGCGGGTCGGTGCCGGTACGGGGATGGGCGCGCTGCTGCGGGAGGAGGCGGAGGTGCTGGCGCTGCCGCCTGCCGGGGTCGCCTCGCCGGAGGAGTACGGCTTCCATCCGGCCGGTGAGGCCCGGATCTTCGGCCGCGAGCTGCTGGAGTTCGGCCCGGCGGAGACCAGCCCGCCGGCCGCCACCGTCTACGTGCCGTAGCAATAGCAGAACGGCATAGCAGAACGGCATAGCAGAACGGCCCGGATGGCGCCCCCTCCACGCCACCCGGGCCGATCGGACCCCGATCCGTTCAGCGCCTCCCCCGCGGTCGCTGAACGGATCTGATCCCCCCTGGGAGACCGGTCACGCACCCCTGTGTGACCGGACACGATGAGCATGACAGCCCGCCATAAACAACCGCTAAACGCGAAGGGGGCGGACCCTCCCGGGTCCGCCCCCACCGTTCAGCGGCTCAGCCGGCCGGCCGTTCAGCCGGCCGGCCGACCGATCCGCTTACCAGTCCCAGCCACCCTGGACGTCGGAGATGTGGCTGTCCTCAAGCGGCCGTATGTCGGAGACGTGGCTGTCCTCCAGCGGCTTCACCGTGACGTTGTCGTCCTCCAGCGGCTTCACGGTGACGTGGCCGTCCTCGGCGGGAGCGTCGACCACGAGGCCGGCACCGGTCGGGATGTTCGTCATGTGCGTGTCGGCGGCCAGCGCCTGAGCCGCGGTCCCTCCGACGACCGCGGCGGCGATGGCGAGAGTCGAAAGGACCTTTTTCGTGCGCGTCATACGTATCTCCTGATATCGAGAGTGAAGGAATCCCCCGTCAGAACCCCACCCACGGCTTCCGATGCCGAGGACAGGGCGGTAATGGGTAGGTGCCCGGCTTCGCACAGCAAGAACCGGCTGTGCGAGCGAAGAGCTGACACAGCCGGTCCCTGGGTCTGGTGCTGTCGCTACTTGACGGGCTCCGAGGTGACGTTGCTGTCCTCCAGCACCGTGGGCTCCGAGGTGACGTTGCTGTCCTCCTGCGGCTTCACCTTGCCACCCTTGGGCTCCGAGGTGACGTTGCTGTCCTCCCCGACGGTGAGCTCCCCCGTAACGCGGTTGTCATCCAGAGACTTGACGTCGGTCATGTTGAACTCCCCTATTCGTGCTCTAGAGAGCAGGCCACCGCCATCCCCCCTGCGGTATGCGCGGCCTGCCCGGCACCCCCCGTATTCGGCTGCCGAGACAGAAGATGTCAGCCGGCGATAAATGTTCGCTGAACGCCCGGACGGTGCTGTTGATGCGGCCGTTTCGTCTGATTCAGACGCCGACGGCTGCCAGACGGTTGCGGACATCCTCCGCTTCGGGACTTCCCGACTCCTCGAAGAACTTGAGGGCCTGCTCCCAGCAAGCCCGGGCCCGGTCGGAGTGTCCGATGGCATCGAGCGCCCGGCCGAGCACCGTCAGCACCAAGCCCCGGCGCCAGTCGCCGCCGATGTCCCGCAACTGGGTCAGGGCGTCCTCGGCCTTCACCGCGGCCTCACCGGCTTCATCGGTCTCCAGCAGCGCCTCGGCCTGCCGCAGCAGGGTCATCCCGACCCACATCGGCTGCCGGTGGTTTTCGAAGATACCCAGGGCCGTGGCGAGTTCACGCAATGCCTCCTGGTGCGCGCCACCCCGGCTCAGTGCGACCCCGAGGGCGTAATGTCCGTTGCCGAGTCGCAGGACGGAGCCCATTCTCCGGTGGATCGAGAGCGCCTGGCGGGCCACCTGGACGGCTGCGTCCAAACGTCCCAGGTTGCCCAGGACCCGGGACAGGTTGCTGAGGGTGTTGGCTTCCCCCGCATGGTTACCCTCCTCCCGGTAGGCCGCCAACGACTCGTTGAGGTAGGTCTCGGCCGCCTCGTCGTTGCCTTGGTAGATCGCGATGATGCCCCGCTCGCTGAGCGCGTGGGTCTGTACCATCAAGTCCTGGGCCGCGACGCCCAGCAGCATGGCGTGCTGGGCGTGTTCATCGGCCAGCTCGAAGCGGCCGGAGAGGCTGTAGGCCAGCGTCAGTGCGAAATGGGCCCGGCCCTGGGCGTGCGGATCCTCGCGCAGTCGGGCTTCCCCCAGCACTGCCTCGCAGGCCAGCATGAACTGCCGTGCGTATGCCCCCGATTCGGCGAGCCCCCGGGCCACCAGCAGCAGATCGGCGGCCGTCCGTACCTTCCGGGACATGGCGACCGCCTGGGCGGCGCTCAGCAGGCCGCCCGCCTCGGCGAACAGCCAGTCCTGGGCCTGCTCGTCGCTGTCGAAGTCCACCGGAGGCTGGTACGTGGTCTCCAGGTGTTCCACCAGCCGGCCGCCGGGGCGCTTCAGGGCGAAGACCTTGGCGCTCGTGGCCAGGTAGAAGTCCAGCAGCCGGGCCAGCGCCGCCTCCCGTTCCGCCGGGGGCTGTTCGTCGCGTTCGGCGCAGGCCCGGGCGAACAGCCGTACCAGGTCGTGGAAGCGGTAGCGGCCGGGGGCCGCCGACTCCAGCAGGGAGGTGTCCACCAGGGACTCCAGCAGGTCCTCGGTGGTGTGCGCCTCCCGGTCCAGGAGGGAGGCCGCCGCCGTCACCGAGATGTCCGGGCCCTCGACCAGGCCCAGCAGCCGGAACGCCCGCGCCTGCTCCGCGTCCAGCTGCCCGTATCCCAGCTCGAAGGTGGCCGCCACCGCCTGGTCGCCGGCCTGGAGTTCGTCCAGCCGGCGCCGTTCGTCGCTGAGCTTGCGGGCCAGTACCGACACCGTCCAGGTGCGCCGGGACGCCAGCCGGGCCGCCGCGATCCGGATCGCCAGCGGCAGGAAGCCGCACGCCGCGACCACGTCCATCGCCGCGTCCCGCTCGGCATTGACCCGTTCGCGCCCCACGATGCGGGCGAACAGCGTCAGGGCCTCCTCGGGGCTCATCACATCCAGGTCCACCAGGTGGGCGCCGGCCAGGTCCACCATCCGGATCCGGCTGGTCACCAGCGCCGCGCAGCCCGGCGTGCCCGGCAGCAGCGGACGCACCTGGGCCGCGTCGCGCGCGTTGTCCAGCAGGGCCAGCACCCGCCGCCCGTCCAGCAGCGACCGGAAGAGGCCGGAGCGCTCCGCGATCCCGTCCGGGATCGCCGCGTCGGCCACGCCCAGCGCGCGCAGAAACGCCCCGAGTACCGCCTCCGGGTCGCTGGGGGAGGGCCCGGCGCCCTGGAGATCGACGTACAGCTGGCCGTCCGGGAACTGCTCGCGCGCCTCGTGCGCCACCTGCACCGCCAGCGTCGTCTTGCCGACGCCCCCGATCCCGGCGACCGCCGAGACGGCCATCACCCGCCCGCCGGAGGCGGCCAGTTGCCGCCCCAGCTCGGCGACGAACGCCGCCCGCCCCGTGAAGTCGGGTACGGCGGCGGGGAGTTGGGCCGGCCGTACCAGTGCCGGCACGGCCGCCGGGGCGTCCGTCGGGTGCGCCAGTGTGGCGTCGGCGTTCAGGATCCGCTGCTGCAACTCCGACAGCTCGTGGCGCGGTTCGACCCCGAGTTCGTCGATGAGGATGCGGCGCGCGTCCGCGTACACGGCGAGCGCCTCCGCCTGCCGGCCGCTGCGGTACAGCGCCAGCATCAGCAGCTCGCGCAGCCGTTCCCGCAGCGGATGCACCGTGGTCAGCGCGGTCAGCTCCGACACCGACTCGGCGTGCAGCCCGGCCTGGAGCGCCACATCGAGGCGGTTCTCCAGCAGCGCCGCCTGCTCCTCGGCCAGCCGTGCCCGGTGCAGTTCGGCGTCCGGGCCCGGCACCCCGGCCAGCGGCTCGCCGTCCCACAGCGCCAGCGCCGACCCGTACAGCTCCAGCGCCTTGTCGAGGTCGCCGGCCGAGGCCGCCGCGTCCGCCCGCCCGACCAGCCGCCGCATCCGGTCCAGGTCCAGCTCGTCGTGCGGGCCGAGCCGCAGCGCGTACCCGCCGAGTTCGCTGATCCAGACGTCCTCCGCCCGCGCGCCCAGCGACTTGCGCATCCGCGAGGCGTACGTGCGCAGCGCCGCGACCGCCTGCTGCGGGGCCTGTTCTCCCCATATCGCGTCCACCAGCTGCTGCGCCGTGGCGGTACTTCCGCCGCGCAGCAGCAGCGCGGCCAGCAGGGCGCGCTGCTGGGGGCTTCCGGTGGGCAGTTCGGTCTCGCCGTCCCTGGCCCGTACCGGGCCGAGTACGGCGAACCGCAAGGCGGCATTGCGCACCGGGATCCCCTTGCCTTCGGCCATGAGTGTCCTCTGCTTCTCGACCGCTTCTGAAACGCTGCTGGGGCGAACGTTGCCGAACGTTGGAGTCTATCGGTCTGAACTCTCCCCGAGAAAGAGTGGGTTAGACATCGTGTCACCGCACAGTGACATTCCCGGCCGCGCGCTCCCGTCCCGCTCGTATGCTCGGAGAATGACGACAAGCGCGCAGGGACCAACACAGAACGCCATGCGGCGCGCGCTGCGCCGGGCCGGCGACGGGGTGGCGCTGGACGCGGCCGAGGCGGAGGTGCTGCTCCAAGCCCGTGGCGATGACCTCGAACGACTGGCGGTGGCGGCGGGCCGGGTACGGGACGCCGGCCTGGAGGCCGCCGGCCGCCCCGGGGTCATCACCTACTCCAAGAAGGTCTTCATTCCGCTCACCCGGCTGTGCCGGGACCGCTGCCACTACTGCACCTTCGTCACCGTGCCCGGCAAGCTGCGCCGCGCGGGCCACGGCATGTTCCTGTCTCCCGACGAGGTGCTGGACATCGCCCGCCAGGGGGCGGCCCTCGGCTGCAAGGAGGCGTTGTTCACGCTCGGCGACCGCCCCGAGGACCGCTGGCCGGAGGCCCGGGAGTGGCTGGAGGCCGAGGGGTACGACGACACGCTCGCCTATGTCCGCGCGATGGCGATCCGGGTCCTGGAGGAGACCGGGCTGCTGCCGCATCTCAACCCGGGCGTGCTGACCTGGACCGACTTCCAGCGGCTGAAGCCGGTCGCCCCGTCCATGGGCATGATGCTGGAGACCACCGCGACCCGGCTGTGGTCCGAGCCGGGCGGCCCGCACCACGGCTCGCCCGACAAGGAGCCGGCGGTACGGCTGCGTGTCCTGGAGGACGCCGGCCGCTCCAACGTCCCGTTCACCACCGGGATCCTGATCGGCATCGGCGAGACGTACGCGGAGCGCGCGGACGCGCTGTTCGCGCTGCGCCGCACCGCCCGCGCGTACGGCGGCATCCAGGAAGTCATCGTGCAGAACTTCCGGGCCAAGCCGGACACGGCGATGCGCGCCACCCCGGACGCCGAGGTGGCGGAGCTGGCCGCCACCATCGCCACGGCCCGGCTGCTGCTGGGCCCCGCCGCCCGCATCCAGGCGCCGCCGAACCTCGTCGACGAGCAGTACGCCCTGCTCATCCGGGCCGGCATCGACGACTGGGGCGGCGTCTCGCCGCTCACCCCCGACCACGTCAACCCCGAGCGCCCCTGGCCGGTGATCGACGCGCTGGCCGCCCGTACCGCCGCCGCCGGGTTCGAGCTGCGCGAGCGGCTGACCATCTATCCGGAGTTCATCCGGCGCGGCGAGCCCTGGCTGGACCCGCGGGTGCTGCCGCACGTACGGGCGCTCGCCGACCCGGACACCGGCCTGGCCCGCCCGGACGCCGCCCCGCGCGGGCTGCCCTGGCAGGAGCCGGACGAGCCGCTGACCGCCTCCGGCCGCACCGCCCTGCACCGCGAAGTCGATACGGAGGGCCGTACCGGGGATCGCCGCACCGACTTCGACGAGGTGTACGGGGACTGGTCCGCGCTGCGCGAGGCCGCCGCGCCCGGCATGGTGCCCGAGCGGATCGAGGCGGACGTACGGGAGGCCCTGTCGGTGGCGGCCGGCGACCCGACGCGGCTGACCGACGCCCAGGCGCTCGCCCTGCTGCACGCGGACGGGCCGGCGCTGGACGCCCTGTGCCGTACCGCCGACGATCTGCGGCGCGATGTCGTCGGCGACGAGGTCACGTACATCGTCACCCGCAACATCAACTTCACCAATATCTGCTACACCGGCTGCCGGTTCTGCGCCTTCGCGCAGCGCCGCACCGACGCCGACGCGTACACCCTCTCCCTCGACCAGGTCGCCGAGCGCGCCGCGCAGGCGTGGGAGGTGGGCGCGGTGGAGGTGTGCATGCAGGGCGGCATCCACCCCGATCTGCCCGGCGACGCCTACTTCGACATCGTGCGCGCCGTGAAGGAGAAGGTGCCCGGCATCCATGTGCACGCGTTCTCGCCGATGGAGGTCATCAACGGGGCCTCGCGCACCGGGCTGTCCATCCGCGAGTGGCTGACGGCGGCCAAGGAGGCGGGCCTGGACTCGATCCCGGGCACGGCGGCGGAGATCCTGGACGACGAGGTGCGCTGGATCCTCACCAAGGGCAAGCTGCCCGCCGACACCTGGGTGGAGGTGATCTCCACCGCCCACGAGGTGGGGCTGCGGTCCTCCTCCACCATGATGTACGGGCATGTGGACAGCCCCCGGCACTGGCTGGGCCACTTCCGCACGCTGGCCGGCATCCAGCGCGCCAACCAGGAGAAGGGTGTCGCGGGTTTCACGGAGTTCGTGACGCTTCCCTTCATCCACACCAACGCCCCCGTCTATCTGGCCGGCATCGCCCGCCCGGGCCCCACCGCCCGCGACAACCGGGCGGTGACGGCGATGGCCCGGCTGCTCCTTCACCCCTACATCACCAATATCCAGACCAGCTGGGTGAAACTTGGGGCCGAGGGCGCCGCCGAGATGCTGCGATCGGGCGCCAATGACCTCGGAGGCACACTCATGGAGGAGACCATCTCCCGGATGGCCGGCTCGGCGTACGGCTCGTACCGCTCGGTGGCCGACCTGCGGGCGATCGCCGAGGCGGCCGGGCGGCCGTCGAAGCTGCGGACCACGCTGTACGGGGCGGTCGGCGCCGAGCGTACGGCGGCGGCGCACGCGGCCGACGGGAAGCTGCCGGCGCTGCTGCCGGTGGTCGGAACCGCCAGCGGCGGTGGCCGGTGACGGCGCCGGGGCCGGTGGCCGGCGCGATATGGGGGCGCGCGGAGCAGCAGGAGTTCCGCTCCCGCGTGCGCGGCTGCCTGCTGGGCGGCGCGATCGGGGACGCGCTGGGCGCGGGCGTGGAGTTCGACTCGCTGGAGGCGATCCGCGAGACGTACGGTCCGCAGGGGGTGCGCGACTACGTGCAGGCGTACGGGCGGCGCGGCGCGATCACCGACGACACGCAGATGACGCTGTTCACGGTGGACGGGCTGATCCGCGCCCATGTGCGGCGGGACACCGGCGCCTGGCATCCGCCGACCGATGTGCACGCCGCGTACCGCCGCTGGTACCGCACCCAGCACGAGTGGGGGCCGGACGAGCGGCGGGCGGGCGACGGCTGGCTGGCCCGGCAGGAGTGGCTGTACGCGCAGCGGGCGCCGGGCAACGCCTGTCTGAGCGGGCTGGCGGACGACGTGATGGGCACCGTCGAGAAGCCCAAGAACGTCGGCTCGAAGGGCTGCGGCACGGTGATGCGGTCGGCGCCGTTCGGGCTGCTGGTGGGCTGGGAGCCGCAGCTGGTGTTCCAGCTGGGCGTGGAGTGCGCGGCGCAGACGCACGGGCATCCCACGGGGCGGCTGGCGGCGGGGGCGTTCGCGGCGATCACGCACGGGCTGGTGCGCGGCGACGGGCTGGACGCGGCCGTACAGAAGGCGCTGGTGCAGCTGAGCAGCTGGCCGGACCACGAGGAGACCACGGACGCTCTCAAGCGGGCGCTGGGCGCCGTGCGGCAGGGGCTGCCGTCCCCGGAGCGGGTGGCGTCGCTGGGGGAGGGGTGGGTGGCCGAGGAGGCGCTGGCGATCGGGGTGTACTGCGCGCTGGTCGCGGAGGACATGGAGCACGGGCTGCTGCTCGCGGTCAATCACGGCGGTGACTCGGACTCCACGGGGTCGGTGTGCGGCAATCTGCTGGGCGCGCTGCACGGTGAGACGGCGCTGCCGCCGGGCTGGCTGGTGGAGTTGGAGGGGCGGGCGGTGATCGCCGAGCTGGCGGACGACTTCGCGCTGGAGATGACGCAGGGGCCGGCGCTGCACGGCCCGGGGGAGTCGGCGGCGGCGTGGCTGGAGCGGTACCCGCGCGGCTGAGCGGGGCGGAGTGCGTACGGGTACGGGTGCCCTCCCGGCGTGGTGGGAGAGAACGGGCGGGCACCCGTACGCGTACGGCTCAGCGCGGCTGCAAGCCGGTCTGGCCCACCGCGCCGACGAACGTGGTCCAGGGCGCCGTGCCGAATCCGAGCCGCGGCCCGGCCGGGACTTTGGAGTCCCGGACGGTGAGCAGAGCGGGTGTCTCGGACCTCACCTCGATACAGGCGCCATTTCCGCCCGAATATGAGGACTTCGTCCAGGTGGGGGTGGTGCCCTGCTTCACTGCCATGGCTGCTCCGGCTCTCTCTCCCGGTGGGGGTGGGGGCGCCGCTGGAGATCATTCGGCGGCGCGTCGGAGCGACCGTACTCGTCCGGCCGGACACCTGACGGAGAACTTCACCCGACCGAATGATGAGCGCGTAATTCTCTTTACTGAAAAGGAATCTGACCCTACAATCTGCGACTTTCGAGGCCGGGGTGGGCCGGGGTGTGATGTGACGGCCTACGACGCCTGCTTGGTGAACTCCGCCAGCAGCCCCTCCAGGAACTCCCTGGTCTGCTCCGGACTGAGCGCCTGCGCCCGCAAATGCTCGTACATCACACTGTAATGCTGCACATCGTGCGGCTTCTCCAGATACAGATCGTTGGTGACGCCCTCCAGATACACCACCGTGGAATCCGAATTCTCCGGAAACTCCATGATCGTGTACTGGCCGTTCACCCCCGGATGCGCACCCGCCGAGAACGGCATCACCTGCAAGGTCACGTGCGGCAGCCGCGAACAGTCCAGCAACTGCTCCACCTGCCCGCGCATCGTCTCCACACCACCCACCGTGCGCCGGAGCGCGCCCTCGTCCACCACCGCCCACAGCCGCAGCGGCACCCGGTCCTCATGAATCCGGTGCTGGCGCCGCAACCGCACCTGGACGCGGCTGTCCACCTCTTCGAGCGCCACCTCGGGCAGCGCCCCGGCGATCACCGCCGCCGCGTAATCGTGCGTCTGGAGCAGCCCAGGCACGATCTGCGGCTCGTACACGCGCAGCGAGGACGCGTCCATCTCCAGCCCGATGTACACGCTGTAGGTGGGCGACAGTTCGGCGAACGCGTGCCACCAGCCCTGAAGCCGCGACTCCCGGGCCATCTGCATGAGGGACTCGATCAGCTTCTTGTCATCGACGTCATAGACGCCGCACAGGTCGCGCACATCGCGCTGGCTTATGCTGCGGCGACCGTTCTCCAGGCGGCTGATCTTCGACTGCGACACCAGCAGCCGGTCGGCGACCTCCTCGGCCGTCATGCCCTTGTCCTCGCGGAGCCGCCGCAGTTCCTGACCGAGCCTGCGCCGCCGGACAGTGGGATTGACATTACCCGCCACAGACGATGCACCTCCGTAACGTAGATCAATATGACTGGTGCTCAGCAGCCTGCCATCTACGGAGGTATGCCCGCTGGAAAACACCGGCATGGGGTACGGCCGGGGTGCGGATCGGCACCCCGGCCGCACCCCATGCCGGATGCGGCTCCCGGTTGGTCTAGTGGGAGAGCGAACGCGAACGTACGCGCACCCCGGCCCCGGCGGTGGCAGCGGCGGCGGGCGCAGGGCCGACGGTGGCGGGGGTCCGCTCCGTCGCCGTCTGCTGTTGCTGCTGCTGTTGTTGCTGACGCCGGGCGGCGGCCTGGCCGGCCACCCCGTTCTGCACATCCATGACCGCGTGCGCCACCAGCCCGCCCATCGGGTCGTGCCGGATCAGATCCCGCAACCGGGAGCGGGATGACCGCCCCTCGTTCCCGGGATACAGATGCTTCCCAAGACCCACGGCATGCGCGAGCGCCGCGAGCGCGGCGGTACGGGCATCCGGTGGGGTCCCGGTGCGGATGGCGGTGTCCAGCCGCGCCCGGATCTGCCGGCTGACGGCGGTGTCCGTCGCCTGATACCGGGTGGTGGGCAGCACGCCGCACATCTGGTTCTCGACCGCGTGCACCATGCCGCAGCGTTCGAGATGGGTGAGATACGTCTGGCGCAGCCCCAGCCGGGGCCCGCCGATCCAGTTGACCGCCCGTACGGGGCTGCCACGGCGGCGCAGCAACTCCAGGGCGGAGTCCAAAGTGGGATCTCCAGTCGGCCGTGGCAGCACCACGGCTATGCGGTCCCCGTCCGGGGCTATCCGTCCTGCCAGCGCCAGCTCCACTAGCTGGGCTCCGGCCAGACCGAGGTCGAGTGACTGCGGCTGTGCGGTGGTACCCGTGGCCGGGTCCAGAGCGAGCAGCAGCAGCTCCTCCGGAATGGTCCTACGACTCCTGCTCATCCATGCCTCCCCGCGTGGATGAAAGACAGGGTGACGCCTCTCACATGACTCTGTCGAGAGTGCGTGGTTGATTTGTGATGGAACCCGTAGATATGTCGGGGCCGTCAAAGGGGGAGGAGGGCGGATTTCCGCCACCGCGGGAGTGGTCAGCCACGGTGCACAGCACCCGGCAGACTGTTAGGCAGCGGCGAACGTATGAAGATCAGGTTGCTAGGAGGCACGGTGGCGGGCGAGTCCCCGGACATCGCGGAGCGGGATCGGGATCAGCAGCGGTCAGGGGAAAGGACGTCCGGCCCCCCGGAAACAGTTCCCGCAACCCCGTCGGCCCCGTCTACCCCGTCGACCCCGTCTACCCAGCCGGCCCCGGCCCGGTCGCACGGCGCACCCGAGGGCGAGGGCGAGGGCAAGGGCGCGGCATCGGCCGGGCGGTCGGCCGCCGGTGGGGACGCGGCCGGTGGGGACGCGGCCGGGGCGGAGCGGAGCGGCGGCGAGAGCGCCGCCAAGAGCGCCGGCAGCGACGGAACGGTGGCGCCCTCCACGGCGCCGACCGCTGCCCGGGACCCCCGCGCGGAGCCGTCCCAGGGCCCCGGCCCGGTCCCGGCGAAGCCGAGCGGCCGGCCGGCCGCCGAAGGGTCCGCCACCTCGGCCACGGAAGACGGCGCCGGAGCGAGCATCCCGGCACGGCCGGACCGGGCAGCCGCTGGGCCGTCCGATGGCGCGGGGACGGTTCCGGCCCGCTCGGACGCGGCACCGGCCGGGCGGTCCGCCGCCGGTGGCGACTCCGGGGAGACCGCTGGTGCCGACGGGACGATGGTGCTCTCCACGGCGACGGCCGCGGGGTCGTCCGACGGCGCCGGTTCCGATGAGGCGAAGCCGCGGGCCGCCGCGGCTGCCGACCCGGACCCGGCACCCGCGGGGAACACCCCCGCGAAGCCGGCCGGCGCCCCCGGGGCCTCGACCGACAGCCCGGCCCGGCCGATCGCGCCACCGGATGGGCCGGCCGGTGCCGGTGCCGTTTCGGCGGGGTCGGACGATGCCTCGGACGCTTCGGGGACGCCCGCCAATGCCGGTACTGCCTCGGCCGGGTCGGACGACGGCCCGGACGCCCCGGCACCCGCGAAGCCGGGGGTTGCTGCCGGTGGGGCGGACGGCGGTGCGTCTGTTGGACCGGACGCGACGATGGTCTTCTCCCCGGCGGCGGCAGCCGCCCGGGACACCTCGTCGCGGCCGGACCCTGCGCCCGGGGGCTCGACCGGCGGCCCGGCCGCCCCAGCCCCGGCGAAGCCGGACGCATCCGGCGCGTCGGGCGCCACAGAGGTCCCCGCCCCGCCGGCGGACCACGACGGCGGACCCACGGCCCCGCCCGCGACGCTCCCGGGGAACACCCCGACGCAGCCGGGCGCGGCGCCCGATGGCGGCGGGTCCATACCGCCGAAGCCGGGCTCCGGCCCGGATGTTCCGCCGATGCCCGGCGGGCCGCCGCCGTTGGCGGACTCCGAGCGGGCGCCGCTCGAACTGCTGGCCGCGCTCACCAACACGCCTCCGCCGCCGCCCACTCCGCTCCGCAACGCCGTGCGGCGGGTCAAGATCTGGACGCCCCTGGTCCTCCTGCTCCTGATCATCCTCGCGGTCGCCCAGTCCGTACGGCCGCTCCCCGACCCCACCCTCCACCTCACCGCCGCCGAGACCTTCACCTTCGGCGGCGACGCCCCCACCGCACCCTGGCCGGAATCCGGCCAGGCGGCCCTCGACGTGGACGGCATCGGCTCGTTCGGCAGCTCCGGCGATCAGGAGCCGGTGCCGATCGCCTCGGTCGCCAAGGTCATGACGGCGTACATCATCATGCGCGACCACCCCATGGACCCCGACCCGGAGTCCACCGGCGCCGAGATCCCCGTCGATCAGCAGGCCGAGGACGACGTGGCCCTCGGCGACTCCGACGACGAGTCGGTGGTCGGCGTCGCCAACGGCGACACCCTCACCCAGCGCGAGGCCATGCAGGCGATCATGATCGCCTCCGCCAACAACGTGGCCCGGCTGCTCGCCCGCTGGGATGCCGGTTCCGAGGCCGACTTCGTCGCCAAGATGAACGAGACCGCCGCCGAACTCGGCATGAAGAACACCACCTACACCGACCCCTCCGGCCTCAACCCGGACACCGTCAGCACCGCCGAGGACCAGGTCATCCTCGGCAAGGCGGCCATGGAGGACCCGGTGTTCCGGCAGATCGTCCGGCTGCCCAGCTACACCGACCGCAACGGTGACCTGCACGGCAACTGGAATCACCTGGTCCCGATGAACGGTGTGGTCGGCATCAAGACCGGCACCACCACCACCGCCCTGGGCAACCTGCTCTTCGCCGCCGAACAGACCGTCGGCGACGAGACCCGCCTGATCGTCGGCGCCGTGCTGCGCCAGCCCGCGCACCCTTCGGACCTGTCCATCCTCACCGGCGCGCTCACCGCCGGCGACGCGCTGATCCGCTTCGCACAGCAGGAGCTGATCGAGGAGACGGTGCTCAGCGCCGGCGATGTCGTCGGGTACGTGGACGACGGTCTCGGCGGCCGTACGCCCGTCATCGTGACCGAGGACGTCAAGGCGGCCGGCTGGCCCGGGCTGAAGCTCAGCCTGAAGCTGAACGGTGCCGGTGACGGCGGCACCGGCGAACCCCTGCCGCACTCCGCCGACGCCGGCACCGAGGTCGGCACCCTCACGGTCGGCGACGGCACCGGCGGCAGCGAGACCACCGTCCCGGTGGCGCTCCAGCACGAGCTGACGGAGCCCGGCTTCACCAGCAAGCTGCTCAGGCTGGGCTGACCCAGCGGGCCTGGTGGCCCCGTACGGCGCGGCACCGCGCGGTACGGGGCCACCGGCCGTTCGGGGCGGTAGCATCGCCCGGTGGCTCGATCACCACAGGACGAGGCGGCGTGGCGGGACCTGGACCCGGCCACCCGGGCGAGGCTGGACTTCCTCGACCCGGAGGATTTCACGGTGGGCCCCACGGCCGAAGCCGCCGAGCGGTGGCAGAAGTTCACCACCATCCTCGACAAGGCCGAGAACTACCGCCCCTCCTGACCGTCCACGAGCCGGTGGTTCGCACCGACTTGCGCACCATCGCCCGCTCAGGGCCGAAGCGCGGCGAACGCCGCCGTCCGCCGCCGGTGGTACGCCCACTCCTCCGCGTCGTGCGTGGCGCCCCGGTCCCGCGCCAGCGTGAAGTAGGCGGCCTCGCGGCGCAGCCGGTGCCGCATCAGCTGAACGAGCGTCACCTCATCGACCAGCCCGGCCGGGCCGCCGGCCGCCGCGTACTGTGCCGCGAACTCCTGCCGCGCCGCGCGGTCCGTGCCGAACTCGTCCGCCCACTCCAGTGCCCCGGCCGCCGCATCGGCCGCCGGCGGGCCGATGTACGCCTCGTCCCAGTCCAGTACGGCCACCAGCCGGCCGTCCCTGGCCAGGGTGTTGCCGCTCCAGTAGTCGCCGTGCAGCGGCTGCGGTCCGGCCCGTGAGGTGTGCGGGAAGTCGGCCGGCCACGCGTCGAGCTCGGGGTCGGCGAGGCCCTCCACCGGTCCCCGCTGGGCGGCGAACGCCGCCGCCGGGCGCGGGGTGGCCGGCCGGTGGTCCGCCGGCGCGCGGTGCGGCCGGGCGAGCAGCCGCGCCGCCTGTGCGGCCATCCCGGGTGCGTCCGGGTCCGGCGGCTCCGCGTCCGTCACCAGCGGCCATACGGATACGGTGCGGCCGTCGACCGTCCGTACGTCCAGTGGGGCGATCGCCTCCGGCACCGCGTGCGGGCCCGTGGCGGCGGCCAGGGCCAGGTCGGCGCACCAGCGGACCAGCTCCGGCGGCTGCCACGGCGGGGCGACGCGTACGGCGAGCGAGTCGCCCACCGCGTACACGGCCGCCTCCTCCCCGCCGTGCGGCCGGCGCACCGGGGCGCCGGCGGCGAGTTCGGCGAGGTAGGGGAGTTCGGGGAGGTCAGGTGTCAGGCAGGGCAGGTGTTGAGCATGGCGCCGAGTTCGTCGTGCTCGTCCTGGGTGACCGTCAGGTCGTACTCGTGCTTGACGCGGGTCCAGGCCAGCCCGTACTCGCACCAGAAGTCCTCCAGCGGCGGCTGCCAGTCCTCGGGCCCCTGGTCACCCTTGGAGCGGTTGGAGGCGGCGCTGACGCCCAGCAGCTGGGGGTGGGTCAGATCGTTGGCGAACGCGGCGCGCCGGTCGTTGTCCCAGGTGTCGGCGCCGGAGCGCCAGGCGTTGGCCAGCGGGACCATGTGGTCGATGTCCACGTCCTTGGCCTCGTTCAGCGTCACCCCGTCGTAGGCGCTGTACCAGGTGCCGGAGGTGGGCTTGCACTTGTCGTCGGTGACGACGTTCTCGCCGTCGCGCAGCAGTACCCGCTGGCGGGCCGTGCAGCCGTCCTGGGAGGACCAGTGCGGGAACTTGTCGCGGTCGTAGCCGGTCATCGGCCGCTGTTCGGCGATGGTCAGCTCACCGAGCTGGGTGCGGGCGTCCTCGGGGGTGGGCAGCCCGGGGAGCGCCGTGACGATGAAGTCGGTGGGCGGCGGGGCGTTGTCGCCCGGGGTTGTCGGGTCGGTCTCGGCCGCCGAGTCCTCGGTGACCTCCTCGACGGCCATGCAGCCGCCGACGGCGATGGCGACCGCGACGGTGACTGCGACTGTGATGTTCCGGCCGCGCATGCTGCCCACCCACCCATGTGTTCGTTGAGTTGCGTACCAGCGACGATCTTATGGGCCGGTACGGACCGTCAACATGGTGGTGAGGATGTCAGCCAGTGGCGCGCGGGCGCACGTGGACCGCGCGTACGGAGGCGGGTTCAGGCCGCGGCGGCGGCGAACTGCGCCAGGAACGCCTCGTCGAACGCCGGCAGGTCGCCCGGTTTGCGGCTGGTGATGAGGGTGTTGGGGCCGTTGCCGTCGATGACGACCGGTTCGTCGACCCAGGTGCCGCCCGCGTTGCGGATGTCGGTCTTGAGGCTGGGCCAGGAGGTGAGGGTGCGTCCGCGCACCGCGTCGGCCTCCACCAGCGTCCAGGGGGCGTGGCAGATGGCGGCGATGGGGCGGCCGGTGGCGAAGAAGCCATTGATGAACGCCAGCGCTCGGCTGTTGAGCCGCAGCGCGTCGGGGTTGGCGACGCCGCCGGGCAGCACGAGGCCGTCGTACGCGTCCACCGAGGCGTCGGAGACGGTTTCGTCGACGGCGAAGGTGTCGGCCGCGTCGAGGTGGTGGCGGGCCTGGATGCGGCCGTGGTGGGTGGACACCAGGCGGGGCTCGCCGCCGGCCGCGAGCAGGGCGTCCCAGGGGTCGGTGAGTTCGATCTGCTCCACGCCTTCTGGCGCCATGAGGAAGGCGACGCGCACGGTGGTCACGTCCTTTCGGCTGTCCGGGAAGAGACCCCCGGGTGCCCCGTGCCGAGCGGGTTATGCGCGGATCATGCGCGGACGAACCGCACGGTCAGTGTGAGCCTGGCGGGGCCCTTCATCATCCGGGCTCGGTTCCAGGTCATGCCGTGGTCGGCGGGGTCGATCTCCGGCTCGGCGCGGAGGGTGACGGCACGGGGGGTGATCTCGGTGGCGCTGGCGGTGAGGGTGAGCGGCCGGGTGATGCCGGCGACGGTCAGTTCGCCGCTGACGCGTACCCGGGCGCCGTCCTCGGCCGTGACCTGTTCGGCGGCGAAGAGGATCTTCGGGTGGTTCTCGACGTCGAAGAAGTCGGCGGTCCGCAGATGCCGGTCGCGTGGGGCGTTGCGGGTGTCGAGCGAGCCGGCGCCGATGGTGAGGGTGCCGCGCGCGGTGCCGTCCTTCAGCAGGTCGGCGTGGCCGCCGAGCTCCCCGAAGGTGCCGGTGACGGTGACCAGCCCCCAGAAGTTCTTGCGGGCGAACTCCACGGTGGAGCCCGCGGCGTCCAGCTCCCAGCGGCCGGCGGTCAGCTGGGTCAGTTCGGCGGACAGTTCGGTCGACATGGCAATCCTCTTACTGGCTATTAAGTAACTAGCGAGATATTAACGAGGCCGGTTATCCTTCCGCAAGAGTGAGGAGGGACGGGGATGCGGACGGATGAGGGTGGGCCGGACTGCCCCCAGGGCGGCGAGCGCGAGCTGCTTCAGCAGTGGCACGCCATGCAGACCGGCTTCCGCCGCCTGACCGACCGGCTGCTGGCCGAGGTCGCCGCCGAGACGGGGGTGGCCGAGTCCTCGTTCCAGGTGCTGTGGCACCTGGTCACCGCGCCCGGCCGCGCCGCGCCGATGCGCGAGCTGACCCAGGCCCTCGGCTTCTCCACCGCCGGCACCACCAAGGTCGTGGACCGCCTCGCCCACCAGGGGCTGGTGGACCGCCGCCCCTCCCGTATGGACCGCCGGGTCGTCTACGCCGTGCTCACCGAGGACGGCGCCACCACCGCCACCGCCGCCGCCCGCGCGCTGGCCGGCGCGCTGCGCCGCCACCTGGTCGAGCCGCTGGGGCCCGAGCGGTGCGCCGGCCTGGCGGCGGACCTGCTCACCCTGAACGACGCGGAGAGCGGTCCAGCGGCCGGCCCAGCAGCATGACCGGGGCGCCGGACAGCCGGGTCACGATGACCGTGGCGCGGTTCGGTCCGGCCGGCTTGAGGCGTTTGCGCAGCTCGTCGGGGTCGATGGCCGAGCCGCGCTTCTTGACCGTCACCGTGCCCACGCCGCGCTCGCGCAGCAGGGCCCGCAGTCGTTTCACGTTGAACGGCAGTACGTCGCTGATCTCGTAGCCGCTGGCGTACGCGGCGGCGGTCGCGGGCGCCGGCGCGTCCGTCGTGATGTAGGCGATGGTCGGATCCAGCAGCCGGCCGTCCAGCCGCCCGGCCACCTCCGCCACCAGATGGGCGCGGATCACCGCCCCGTCCGGCTCGTACAGGTAGCGTCCCGGCGGCCCCGCCGGGGCCTGTCCGGTGGCGCCGGTCAGACTCTCGCCGCCCGGCAGCAGCGTGGCCCGGCGCACGCCCGCCCCGCCCGTACCGAACCACAGCACCGCCTCCTTCACCTCCCCGCGGTCCGAGACCCACTCCGCCTCCGCCTCCGCCGGGATCGCCTCGTGCGGGATGCCGGGGGCGACCTTCAGCGCCGCGTACGGGGCGCGGGCCGCCGCGCCCAGCGCCCAGGACAGCGGGGGTGAGTACGCCTCGGGGTCGAAGATCCGGCCCCGCCCGCCGCGCCGGGCGGGGTCGACGAACACCGCGTCGAACCCGGCCGGGTCCACCTCGGTGACGTCCGCGCACCGCACCTCGATCAGCTCGCCCAGCCCCAGTGCGGCGGCGTTGGCCTCGGCCACGGCGCAGGTGAGCGGGTCGCGGTCGACGGCGAGCACGGCGATGCCGGCCCGGGCGAGCGCGATCGCGTCGCCGCCGATGCCGCAGCACAGATCGGCCACCCGCCGTACGCCGAGGTCCGCCATCCGCCGGGCGCGCCAGGTGGCGACCGTCGTACGGGTGGCCTGCTCGACGCCGTGCGGGGTGAAGTACATGCGGGCCGCGTCGGCCGGCCCGAACTTGGCCGCCGCCCGCTGCCGCAGCCGGGCCTGGCCGATGGCGGCCGAGACCAGGCCGGCGGGGTGGTCGCGGCGCAGCCGGGTGGCGAGGGTGAGTTCGTCCGCCGGGTCGAAGTCCCGCAGTTCGGCGAGCAGCTGCCGGCCCTCGGGGCTCAGCAGGGCGTCGAAGGTGGATCGGGCGGGGGAATCGGATGCGGCCACGTGGGTCATTCTCCCCGGTGCGCCGGTACGTCGTGCCGCGTGTCCCTGGTGGGCGGTGCCAGCATCCGCTCCATGAGGATTATCGGACAAGTAAGACAAAAGTCTTTCCTCTGGACCGGGCTCACCGGCATCACCCTGTGCGGCCTGCTCTCCTGCGGCACCGCCCCCGCCCCCACCGGCGCAGCCCCCGTCCCCGACGCCGCGCTGGGCGCACCGCAGCGCGCCCAGGCCCGTACCGCCGCCGAAGCGCTCACCGCGTACGCCGCCGACCTGGTGAAGGCCGAGGCCAAGCGGCTCGCCGCCGCCAAGAGCTGGGGCCTGCGCAAGGCCCCGCTGCGCCCGCCGGCCCCGCCCCGGAAGAAACTCACCCCGGAGACCGAGCCGGGCCACATCGACGGCAAGGGCCTGCCGGCCGTCATCACCCGGGTCCCCACGGACGACAAGGTCGTCTTCCTCACCATCGACGACGGCGCCCACAAGGACCCCGAGCTGCTGGACATGCTCCGCGAACTCGACGTCCCGGTCAGCGCCTTCCTCTCCGACTACGTGGCCCGCGACGACTACGACTACTTCCGCGCCGCCCGCGACGACGGCTGGGGCATCCACAACCACACCGTCAACCACCGCGAACTCCCCCGGCTCTCCGCCAAGGAACAGCGCGCGGAGATCTGCGACCAGCAGGACACCCTGGAGGAGGAGATCGGCGAACGCCCCACGATGTTCCGTCCCCCGTACGGGGCGTACGACCGCGACACCCTGCGCGCCGCCGCCTCCTGCGGGGTGGAGGTGGTCCCGCTGTGGGCCGAGGAAGCCTTCCCCGACCGCATCGACTGGGGCCGCGCCGACAAGAAACTCCACCCGGGCGACATCATCCTCACCCATTTCCGGGGCACCTCGGAATGGGCGGGCACGATGCCCGACATGATCCGCCGGGTCCTCAACACCGCCACCTCCCAGGGCTTCGCCGTCGCCCGCCTGGAGGACTACCTCTGAGAACCGGGTGATGCGCCGTGAAACACCACTGACGTAGAGTCAGCACGCGGCGGGGGGCCGTGCCAGGCCGGGACACCCCCGCTCCGTCTTTCACGACCGGGGGGGTCGAATGAGAATGACGCCGGCGGTGATCGTGGGTCTTTCCCTTTGCCTGGGGGCCTGCTCGATGCCCGAAGCACGGCGGCTTACCCACACCGAGGGCGGCGGGCCGCTGTCCGCGCAGTCGGTGGGGGTGGAACTCAGCGCCTGGGCGCCGCGGGCCACGCCCTGGGACGTCGCTTTCGGCGGGATGGTGCTGTGTTCCACGGATGGATCCGAGATCGAGATCGAGGACATCCGCCACGAGACCGCCGTGGCACCGCTGGCCATCGAACGGAGGTTCCGCGTTCTTGACGCCGAGGACGTTCCGCCGGACTGGGAGGAGCACAGCGACGGCTACCTCGTCGTGTACGGCGGAATCGGCCGGCTGCCGCATCTCGACCACGGTGACCTCGCCGGGGACATCATTCCCGCCGGGCCCGGTCACCCGGTGAGCCAGAAGTGCGAGGAGGTCAAGGAGATCGAGCACGGCTTCACCGAGCTCTTCCTCCAGCTCAAGGTGGGCGAGAGTGGTGCGCACATCGCCAATACCTGGATCGATTACCGGGCGGGCGGCCACTCGTTCACCCTCGATCTGGCGTGGAGCGTCATCGCCTGCGGCGAGGACATCCCGGTGATCGGCGGGACCGACTTCTGTGAGGGCACCGCCGAGGACTGAACGGTCGGCCGGCCTGCCCGTGGGGTGCGCAGGGGGCGCGTGTTGGCACTCTGGTTGACTGAGTGCTAATCGGCGCCTACGCTCAAGGCTGGCACTCTCCACCGGTGAGTGCCAGCAATGCGCGACGGGCGGATCCGGCACCCGCGACGACGGGTCCTCCAGGGCGCTATCACAAGACAGCAGACCCTTAAGAGCTCTCCGAAGGGGGAGGTCGGACGTGACCGCCACCACCAGTTCCAAGGTTGCCATCAAGCCGCTTGAGGACCGCATTGTGGTCCAGCCGCTCGATGCCGAGCAGACCACGGCCTCCGGCCTGGTCATCCCGGACACCGCGAAGGAGAAGCCCCAGGAGGGCACCGTCCTCGCCGTGGGCCCGGGCCGCTTCGAGAACGGCGACCGCCTGCCGCTCGACGTCAAGGTCGGCGACATCGTGCTGTACAGCAAGTACGGCGGCACCGAGGTGAAGTACAACGGCGAGGAGTACCTGGTGCTCTCCGCCCGCGATGTGCTCGCCATCATCGAGAAGTAAGCCCCAGCGCTTCGCTTCACCCGGCCGCGCCCCGGCTCCCCGTCACAGACAAGCCGGGAGAGGGGCGCGGCTGTTTCTTTCAGCTTCGGCTTCCACACACTTTTACGAGGGATGCGCACGTCATGGCGAAGATCCTGAAGTTCGACGAGGACGCCCGGCGCGCCCTCGAACGCGGTGTCAACCAGCTCGCGGACGCGGTGAAGGTGACCATCGGCCCCAAGGGCCGCAACGTGGTCATCGACAAGAAGTTCGGCGCCCCGACCATCACCAACGACGGCGTCACCATCGCCCGTGAGGTGGAGATCGAGGACCCGTACGAGAACCTCGGCGCCCAGCTGGTGAAGGAGGTGGCGACCAAGACCAACGACATCGCGGGTGACGGCACCACCACCGCCACCGTCCTGGCCCAGGCGCTGGTCCGCGAGGGTCTGCGCAACGTCGCCGCCGGTGCCTCCCCGGCCGCCCTGAAGAAGGGCATCGACGCCGCGGTCCGCGCCATCTCGGACGACCTGCTGGCCACCGCCCGCCCGATCGACTCCAAGGAGGACATCGCCGCCGTCGCCGCGCTGTCCGCCCAGGACAAGCAGGTCGGCGAGCTCATCGCGCAGGCGATGGACAAGGTCGGCAAGGACGGTGTCATCACCGTCGAGGAGTCCCAGACCTTCGGCCTGGAGCTGGACTTCACCGAGGGCATGGCCTTCGACAAGGGCTACCTGTCCCCGTACTTCGTCACCGACCAGGAGCGTATGGAGGCCGTCCTCGACGACCCGTACATCCTGATCCACCAGGGCAAGATCTCCGCCATCCAGGATCTGCTCCCGCTGCTGGAGAAGATCATGCAGGCCGGCGGGGGCTCCAAGCCGCTGCTGATCATCGCCGAGGACGTCGAGGGCGAGGCGCTGTCCACCCTCGTCGTCAACAAGATCCGTGGCACCTTCAACGCGGTGGCCGTCAAGGCGCCCGGCTTCGGTGACCGCCGCAAGGCCATGCTCGGCGACATCGCCACCCTCACCAACGCCACCGTGATCTCCGAGGAGGTCGGCCTCAAGCTGGAGCAGTCCGGCCTCGATGTGCTCGGCACCGCCCGCCGGGTCACCATCACCAAGGACGACACCACCATCGTGGACGGCGCCGGCGACACCGCCGACGTCACCGGCCGGGTCAACCAGATCAAGGCCGAGATCGAGTCCACCGACTCCGACTGGGACCGCGAGAAGCTCCAGGAGCGCCTCGCCAAGCTGGCCGGCGGCGTGTGCGTGATCCGGGTCGGCGCCGCCACCGAGGTGGAGCTGAAGGAGAAGAAGCACCGTCTGGAGGACGCCATCTCCGCGACCCGCGCCGCGGTCGAGGAGGGCATCGTCCCCGGTGGTGGCGCCTCGCTGGTGCACGCCGCCAAGGTGCTGGAGGGCGGCCTGGACAAGGAGGGCGACGAGGCCACCGGTGTCGCCGTCGTGCGCCGCGCCGTCGTCGAGCCGCTGCGCTGGATCGCCGAGAACGCCGGCCTCGAAGGCTACGTCATCACCTCCAAGGTCGCGGACCTGGACAAGGGCGAGGGCTTCAACGCCGCCACCGGCGAGTACGGCGACCTGGTGAAGGCCGGCGTCATCGACCCGGTCAAGGTCACCCGCTCCGCGCTGGAGAACGCCGCCTCCATCGCCTCCCTCCTCCTCACCACCGAGACCCTCGTGGTGGAGAAGAAGGAAGAGGAGCCGGAGGCCGCCGGCGGCGGTCACGGCCACAGCCACTGAGGCCATCGCGCCGCTGACGCCACGCGTCAGTGCGTACGGAAGGCCCCCGGCTCGCCCGTTTCCCGGGCGGGGTGGGGGCCTTCTCCCGTCAGCGGCGCCACGGCGCGGTCAGGTTCAGGTCTCGACCAGGCCGAGCTGGCTCATCACACCGAGCTGGTCCCAGTTCCACCAGCCCTCGGCGATCTTCCCGCCCGCGAAGCGGAAAGTGGTGTGGCCGGTGATGGTCAGCGGCCGGCCGGTGGGTTCGAGCCCGAGGTACTCACCGGAGTGGGTCCCCGTGACCGTCCACCGGGTCGTCACCAGATCGCCCTCCGCGATCTGCTGTTCGATGACGAACACCGGCTCGAAGGCACTGATGTACATGCCCGCCTGCTCCTTGAACTCCCGCAGCCCGAGGGGGTCGGCCGCGTTGCCGGGGTCGTGGTCGGCGTACTCCGGGCTGAGGAGCCCGTCCGCCGCGCCGAGGTCCCGGTCATTGATCACGGTCTCGAAGAAGGCGCGTGCCGCGCGCTTGTTGAGCTGCTCGTCGCGGACGACATCCAGGTCGGTGAACCGTGGGACGTCGTCGCACAGTTCCATCATCTCCTTGAATATCCGATCGGTTTCCGGGAGCTTCGAATTGCTCATCGCCTCCTCGTACGAGGGAAACTCCACGATCTCCACGACATGAGTGGAATCCGACCGGTCCTTGCCGACGATCGAGTGGGTAGCCGTACGCTTTCCCCTGGTCGCCTCGGTCCAGCGGTCCATGAGACGGTTCATCTCACCGACCTTTTTGGTTTTGAGGTCAATTACCTGCACGAACGTCATGGTGGATTCCCTCGGGAGAGTGCATTCACCTCACGCTGTCAGTCTAAAACCGGGGGCGTGATCATTTCCTGCTACTCCCCAGGGGTATCCGTCCCGGCCCCCGGTCCCTCCCGGCGCGGCCCGTACTTCCGCCCCGCCCGGCCGGTGATCCCGCCCAGCGCCCCGCGCGGCACCAGCTTCGCCGCCCCCATGAGCGCCTTGTAGCGCGGATCGGGGATCGACACGGACCGCCCGCGGGCCAGATCCCGCAGCCCCGCGTCCACCACCTTGTCGGCGTCCAGCCACATCCACTCCGGAATGGCGCCGGTGCCCATCCGGGCCCGCTGATGGAACTCGGTGCGTACGAACCCCGGGCACAGCGCCATCAGCCGCACCCCGCTGCCCGCCATGTCCCGGGCCGCGCCCTGGGTGAACTGCACCACCCACGCCTTGGACGCCCCGTACGTCCCGCGCGGTACGAACGCCGCCACCGAGGCCACGTTCACCACCCCGCCGCGCCGCCTGGCCCGCATGGTGGTGACGGCCGCCGTGGTCAGCCGCAGCACCGCCTCGCAGTGCACCTTCAGCATCCGCAGCTCGTCCGCCATGGGCACGTCCGGATAGACCCCCTTGAGCCCGAATCCGGCGTTGTTGACCAGCAGGTCCACGGGGTGGCGGCGGTCGCCGAGCCGTTCCTCGACCGCCGCGATCCCCTCGTCCTCGGCCAGGTCGGCGACCAGCACCGCGGCCTCGATCCCGTGCAGATCGTGCAATTCGGCCGCCGTGCTCCGCAGCCGCTCCGCGTCGCGCGCCACCAGCACCAGATTGTGGCCGTCGCGCGCCAGCCGCCGGGCGAAGGCGGCCCCGATCCCGGCGGTGGCTCCCGTCACCAATGCAGTTGTCATAAGCGGAGACGGTAGCCGGTCGGCTCCGGTCAGTCCCGGCGGGTTGGCGTGTTCGCGTCGACAAGCCCGCGGCGGGCGCGGCCCATCAGCTCCTCGCGTTCGTCCTCGGTCAGCCCGCCCCACACGCCGTACGGCTCACGTACGGCCAGGGCGTGCGCCGCGCACTCCGAACGCACCGGGCAGCGCATGCACACTTCCTTCGCCTGTGTCTCGCGGGCGCTGCGGGCGGCGCCGCGTTCGCCCTCGGGGTGGAAGAACAGGGAACTGTCCACCCCTCGGCAGGCGGCGAGCAACTGCCAGTCCCACAGATCGGCGTTCGGGCCCGGAAGCCGGGAGAAATCTGCCATGAGAGTGTCCCATCGGATACGAGCTGTCGTGCTGGCCCGGTGTGGTGTGACCCGGTCAGTCCACATCCGCCGCCGTCGGGCAGATGTAAATATGACTACCAGCCGAATATATCCGGAAACCTCTTGAAAAGGGCAAGAGCGTCTAAATAGGGCAAAAACGAATGTTCGGCGTGTTGGGCGAAGCGCGCCTATCGCGTGACGGAACCGTCACGTAGAGTGCGGAAGGCTGTGGGGTCGATAGCCCAAGGGCGATCGAAGGTGAAGTACGGAAGCCGTAACTCTTTCGGGTGACCGTCGTTGAGAGGGCGGAGGCGGTTGACGGAAGAGACCACCGCCCGGACCAGGAAGGTCCGGGGCTGTCAATCGCACAGGTGACGACACACAACAGCCTGGAGGCTCAACGTGATGCGCATCAGCTGCGGAGGCCGGCCATGACGTCCGTTCTTGTCTGCGACGACTCCCCGCTCGCCCGGGAAGCCCTGCGCCGCGCGGTCGCCACCGTGCCCGGCGTGGAGCGGGTCACCACGGCGGCCAACGGCGAGGAAGTCCTCCGCCGCTGGGGTGCCGACCGGTCCGATCTCATCCTGATGGACGTCCGGATGCCGGGGCTCGGGGGGGTGGAGACCGTACGCCGGCTGCTGTCCGCCGACCCCGGCGCCCGCATCATCATGCTGACCGTGGCCGAGGACCTCGACGGCGTCGCCCTCGCCGTCGCCGCCGGTGCCCGTGGCTATCTGCACAAGGACGCCTCGCGCGCCGAACTGCGGGCCACCGTCACCCAGGCGCTGGCCGACCCGACCTGGCGGCTCGCCCCGCGCCGGCTGCGCTCCTCCGACATGGGCGCCGCCCCCACCCTCACCGCCCGGGAGATCCAGGTGCTGGAGGGAATGAGCCACGGACGGTCCAACGCCGAGATCGGACGTGAGCTTTTTCTCTCCGAGGACACCGTCAAGACCCACGCCCGCCGACTGTTCAAAAAGCTCGGTGCCTCCGACCGCGCACACGCCGTGGCCTTGGGTTTCCGCTGGGGCCTGGTCCGCTGAGGCGGCCGGGCCACAAGAACCGGACGGGGAGGGGCGGCCCGTGTCTGTCGCCCCGTCCGGCACGGAGCGGGCCTGAAACTTTCCCCGGTGCCGCATGCTTGAAGCATGACGCTCCTTGGGGACGAGCCGGCCAGGTGCGAGGGGAGGGCCCGGGATATGCGGGATATGACGGTCAGCGGCACTCCCGCTCCGGACACCTCGAACGCCTCGAACGTTTCGCAGACATCTCAGCACGCTTCACATAACGCTTCGGTGCACAACTCCGCACACGGTGCACCGGACCGCGCCGCGACGGTGCACCATGGACCGATGCGCGATGACGAGACCACGGCGATCGGCGCCCTCGTCCATCGGGCCGCCGAGGGCGACGCCCAGGCGACTCATGACCTGCTGGCCCACGTGCACCCACTGGCGGTGCGCTACTGCCGCACCCGGCTGGCCCGGCTGCCCGGCGAGGCCCGGCACTTCGTCGACGATCTGGCACAGGAAGTCTGCCTGGCGGTGCTCTACGCGCTGCCCCGCTACCGTGACACCGGCCGGCCCTTCGACGCGTTCGTGGTGGCCATCGCCCAGCACAAGGTCGCCGACCTCCAGCGGGCGGCGATGCGCGGGCCCGGATCCACCGTCGTCCCCTCCGACGAGATGCCCGAACGGGCGGATGACTCGCTCGGCCCCGAGGAGCGGGCGCTGCTCAGCAGCGACGCCGAGTGGGCGCGCAAGCTGCTGGCGAACCTCCCCGACCATCTGCGGGAGCTGGTGCTGCTGCGGGTCGCGATCGGACTGACCGCCGAGGAGACCGGGCAGAAGCTGGGTATGTCGCCGGGGGCCGTGCGGGTGGCGCAGCACCGGGCACTCAGCCGGCTGCGGGCCCTCGCCGGGCGCTGAGACGTTCGGTACGTCACCAGGATCACTGCCGGAGCATAAGCGGCCGGTAAGAGGACGCCGCCGGTTCCGCTTAGCATGGACAGCCAGGCTGGGCAAGGGTGCGTAGGCCGAATGGATGCGTGCGTGACGGACAGCGCGTGAGCCGCGAGCGTGGAGAGGGCAGACATGAGTGATCACACCGAGGGAATCCCGGACAAGTTCGCGGCGCTCGGCCTGACCTTCGACGATGTGCTGCTGCTGCCGGGCGCCGCCGACATGGCGCCGAGCGACATCGACACCTCCTCGTACATCTCCCGCAACGTACGGGTCAACGTCCCCCTGCTGTCGGCGGCCATGGACAAGGTCACCGAGGCGCGGATGGCCATCGCCATGGCGCGGCAGGGCGGCGCGGGCGTGCTGCACCGCAATCTGTCCATCGAGGAGCAGGCCGCCCAGGTCGACCGGGTCAAGCGCTCCGAGTCGGGCATGGTCACCGACCCGATCACCATCCGGCCCGACGCGTCGCTGCGCGAGGCCGACGAGCTGTGCGGGCGGTTCCGGATCAGCGGGGTGCCGGTCACCGACGCCGCCGGGAAGCTGCTGGGCATCGTCACCAACCGTGACATGGCCTTCGAGCCGGACCGCAGCCGCCAGGTGCGCGAGGTCATGACGCCGATGCCGCTGGTCACCGGCCAGGTCGGGATCTCCGGCCAGGCGGCGATGGAACTGCTGCGCCGGCACAAGATCGAGAAGCTGCCGCTGGTGGACGCGGAGGGCCGGCTCGGCGGGCTGATCACCGTCAAGGACTTCGTGAAGGCGGAGAAGTACCCCAACGCCGCCAAGGACGCCGAGGGCCGGCTCATCGTCGGTGCGGCGGTCGGGGTCGCCGGGGACGCGTACGAGCGCGCCCAGGCGCTGATCGAGGCGGGCGTGGACTTCGTGGTCGTGGACATCGCGCACGGCCACTCCAAGCTGGTCCCGGAGACGGCCGCCAAGATCAAGTCGAACTACGACCGGGTCGATGTGGTGGCCGGCAACGTGGCCACCAGGGACGGCGCGAAGGCGCTGGTGGACGCCGGGGTCGACGGCATCAAGGTCGGGGTCGGTCCCGGCTCGATCTGCACCACCCGGGTGGTGGCCGGCATCGGCGTGCCGCAGGTGACGGCGATCTACGAGGCGGCCCTGGCGGCGCGCGAGGCCGGCATCCCGGTGATCGGCGACGGCGGCCTCCAGTACAGCGGTGACATCGCCAAGGCGCTGGTCGCCGGGGCGGACACCGTGATGCTGGGCAGCCTGCTGGCCGGCTGCGAGGAGTCGCCGGGCGAGATGCAGTTCATCAACGGCAAGCAGTTCAAGTCGTACCGGGGGATGGGCTCGCTGGGCGCGATGCAGTCGCGCGGTGAGCGGCGCTCGTACTCCAAGGACCGGTACTTCCAGGAGGCGGTCGGCGACGACGACAAGCTGATCCCCGAGGGCATCGAGGGCCAGGTGCCCTACCGCGGGCCGCTGGCGTCCGTGGTGCACCAGCTGGTGGGCGGGCTGCACCAGTCGATGTACTACCTGGGCGGCCGTACCGTGCCGGAGATCAAGGAGCGCGGCCGGTTCGTCCGGATCACGGCGGCCGGCCTCAAGGAGAGCCACCCGCACGACATCCAGATGACGACCGAGGCCCCGAACTACTCGCGGCGCTGACGCGTCAGTAGCCCCTAAGCTGGGCCTCATGCTTTATGCGATGAAGTTCAGCGAGGAGGCGGCGCGGTCTCGTGATGGCCTGCCCGCGGACCGCCGGGCCCTGCTGGAGCGGGGTCTGGCGGTGCTGGCCCAGGACCCGCGCCCGAAGATGTCGGTGCCGATCTCGGGTGACGAGGCCACCAGATCGCTGGCGCTCACCCCGAATATCGCGATCGAGTACGTGGTGAGTGACGGCCTGCTGCTGGTGCTGGTGATCCACGTTGTGGACTTCACCCAGGTCCTGCTGGAGGAATGACCGGGCGGCTCGGGGATACTGGGAGGCTGCCGGGCGAATGTACACGGAAAGGCTCTTCAGGTGACGGAGATCGAGATCGGGCGCGGGAAGCGCGGGCGGCGGGCGTACGCGTTCGATGACATCGCGGTGGTGCCCAGCCGGCGTACCCGGGACCCCAAGGAGGTCTCGATCGCCTGGCAGATCGACGCCTACCGCTTCGAGCTGCCGTTCCTGGCCGCGCCGATGGACTCGGTGGTGTCGCCGGCGACCGCGATCCGGATCGGTGAGCTGGGCGGGCTCGGGGTGCTGAACCTTGAGGGCCTGTGGACCCGTTACGAGGACCCCGAGCCGCTGCTGGCGGAGATCGCCGAGCTGTCGGAGGAGGGCGCCAACCGGCGGTTGCAGGAGATTTACGCGGCGCCGATCCGCGAGGAGCTGATCGGGCAGCGCATCAAGGAGGTACGGGACGCGGGCGTCGTCACGGCCGCCGCGCTGTCGCCGCAGCGCACCGCGCAGTTCTCCAAGGCGGTGGTGGACGCGGGCGTGGATCTGTTCGTGATCCGTGGCACCACGGTGTCGGCCGAGCATGTGTCGGGCGCGGCCGAGCCGCTGAACCTCAAGCAGTTCATCTACGAGCTGGACGTGCCGGTGATCGTCGGCGGCTGCGCCACGTACACGGCGGCGCTGCATCTGATGCGGACCGGTGCGGCCGGGGTGCTGGTGGGCTTCGGCGGGGGCGCGGCGCACACGACGCGCAATGTGCTGGGCATCCAGGTGCCGATGGCGACGGCGGTGGCCGATGTGGCGGCGGCGCGCCGGGACTACATGGACGAGTCGGGCGGCCGGTATGTGCATGTGATCGCGGACGGCGGGGTCGGCTGGTCCGGCGATCTGCCGAAGGCGATCGCCTGCGGTGCGGACGCGGTGATGATGGGTTCGCCGCTGGCGCGGGCCACGGACGCGCCGGGGCGCGGGAATCACTGGGGCATGGAGGCGGTGCACGAGGATGTGCCGCGCGGCAAGAAGGTGCGGCTGGGCACGGTCGGTTCGACGGCCGAGATCCTGACCGGCCCCTCGCACATTCCGGACGGTTCGATGAACTTCTTCGGCGCGCTGCGCCGGGCGATGGCGACGACGGGCTATTCGGAGCTGAAGGAATTCCAGCGCGTGGAGGTCACGGTCGCGGCGTCGAGCTGACCCGCTGCTGAGAGCTGACGAGCTGACGAGGGCCCGGTCCGTGCTGGTGCGCGGATCGGGCCCTTTTCGCGCGGTGCCCGTCACAGGCGGTAGGCGGCTCCGGTGGGGGTGGCGCCTCTGGTGTCCAGGAGGAGTTGGGCCTTGGCGGCGAGGCCCTGGAGGTCGTAGACCGAGTGGTGCTGGAGCAGCAGCGTCAGGTCGGCGCCGGCGGCGGCCTCGTAGAGGGAGTCGGCGCGGGGGATGGGCTGGTCGCCGGCCCGCCACTGGGTGACGTAGGGGTCGTGGAAGCTGAGCCGGCCGCCGAGTTCGATGAGGCGGCGGGCGATCTCGCGGGCCGGGGCGCCCTGCTGGTCGGGCAGGTCGGGCTTGTAGGTGACGCCGAGGAGCAGCAGCCGGGCGCCGCGCACGGACTTGCCGTACTCGTTGAGGAGGGCGGCGGCGCGCTGGGTGACGTAGCCGGGCATCCGGGAGTTGACCTCCTGGGCCAGTTCGACCATCCGCAGCCGGCCGGGGGCGATGTCGATGGGGGCGGCGTGGCCGCCGACGCCGGGGCCGGGGCGGAAGGAGCGGAAGCCGAAGGGTTTGGTCTCGGCGCAGCGCACCACGTCCCACAGGTCGACGCCGAGTTCGTGGCAGAGCACGGCCATCTCGTTGACGAGGGCGATGTTGACGTGCCGGTAGTTGGTTTCGAGGACCTTGACGGTTTCGGCTTCCTTGACGCCCTTGGCGCGTACCACCTTGTCGGTGAGCCGTCCGTAGAAGGCGGCGGCGGCCTCGGTACAGGCGGGGGTGAGGCCGCCGATGACGCGGGGGGTGCCGGCGTAGTCGTAGCTGCGGTTGCCGGGGTCCAGCCGGCCGGGGGCGTGGGCGAGGTGGAAGTCGTGGCCGGCGCGCAGTCCTGAGCCGGCTTCGAGGGCGGGGGCGAGGAGGTCCTCGGTGGTGCCGGGGGGGACAGTGGATTCGAGGACGACGAGGGTGCGGGGGCGCAGCCGGGGGGCGAGGGTACGGGCGGCCTCGTGGACGCCGGTGAGGTCGAGGGTGCGGTGGTCGGCGGCCGGTGGGGTGGGGGCGCAGATGAGGGCGGTGCGGACCCGGGTGAGGACGGCGGGGTCGCTGGTGGCGTGGAAGCCGGCGGCGAGCATGCGGCGCAGGTCGGGTGCGGTGAGGGTGCTGCCGGCCGGGGGGCGGCCGGCGTTGAGTTCGGCGGCGGTGTGCTGGTCGTCGGTGTAGCCGACGGTGCCGACGCCGATGGCGGAGGCGGCTTGCGCGGCGGGCAGACCCAGATGGCCCAGTCCCAGGACGGCGAGGTCAGCGGGCATGTGCGGTGGGTTCCCTTCTCCCCTGTCCCGGTGCGCAAGAACGCACATATATGACATATATAGCGGATTGTCAGCCTGGCACGGTGGGTGCCGCGCGGGGGCGGTGGAAGGGGAAATGGGAGAGCATCGACAAGCGGGGTAAGTCCCCGGTGATATCGGCACAGTGATGGGACCGGACGCGAAGAAGCGGCGAACCACCTAGGAGGCGGCACGGTGAGAACAGCGACCCTGGGGCCCGGACAGCGGGCCGAGGCACTCGCCCGGATGGCGGAGCGCGAACTGGACGTCCTCGTCGTCGGCGGCGGAGTGGTCGGCACCGGCACCGCCCTGGACGCCGTGACCCGCGGCCTCAACACCGGCATCGTCGAGGCCAGGGACTGGGCCGCCGGCACCTCCTCCCGCTCCAGCAAGCTGATCCACGGCGGGCTGCGCTACCTGGAGATGCTGGACTTCGCCCTGGTCCGCGAGGCACTCAAGGAACGCGGCCTGCTGCTGGGCCGGATCGCCCCGCACCTGGTGAAGCCCGTGCCGTTCCTCTACCCGCTCCAGCACCGGGGCTGGGAGCGGCTGTACGCGGGCACCGGCGTCGCCCTGTACGACACCATGGCGCTGTCCTCGGGACACGCCCGCGGCCTGCCGCACCACCGGCACCTCACCCGGCGGCACGCCCTGCGGGTCGCGCCCTGCCTCAAGAAGGACGCGCTGGTCGGCGCCCTCCAGTACTACGACGCCCAGATGGACGACGCGCGGTACGTCGCCACCCTGGTCCGTACCGCCGCCTCCTACGGGGCGCTGGCCGCCAACCGGGCACGGGTCACCGAATTCCTGCGCGAGGGCGAGCGGGTGGTCGGGGTGAAGGTCCTCGACCTGGAGGAGAACGGCGCGTACGAGATCCGCGCCAAGCAGGTCGTCAACGCCACCGGCGTCTGGACCGACGACACCCAGGGCATGATCGCCGAACGCGGCCAGTTCCACGTCACCGCCTCCAAGGGCATCCACCTGGTGGTGCCCAAGGACCGCATCCACTCCTCCACCGGGCTGATCCTGCGCACCGAGAAGAGCGTGCTGTTCGTCATCCCGTGGGGCCGGCACTGGATCGTCGGCACCACCGACACCGCCTGGGACCTGGACAAGGCCCACCCGGCGGCCTCCAGCGCCGACATCGACTACCTGCTCGAACACGTCAACTCCGTGCTGGCGGTGCCGCTGACCAGGGACGACGTCCAGGGCGTGTACGCCGGGCTGCGCCCGCTGCTGGCCGGCGAGTCGGACGCCACCAGCCAGCTGTCGCGCGAGCACACCGTGGCCCACCCCGTACCGGGCCTGGTGGTCGTCGCGGGCGGCAAGTACACCACGTACCGGGTGATGGCCAAGGACGCGGTGGACGCCGCCGTACACGGCCTGGACCAGCGGGTCGCCGCCTGCTGCACCGAGGAGATCCAGCTCACCGGGGCAGAGGGCTACCACGCGCTGTGGAACGGGCGGGCCCGGATCGCCGCCCGCACCGGACTGCACCACACCCGGGTGGAACATCTGCTCAACCGCTACGGCTCGATGATCGAGGAGATCCTGGAGCTGATCGAGGCCGACCCCGCGCTCGCCGAACCACTGCCGGCCGCCGACGACTACCTCAAGGCCGAGATCGTCTACGCCTGCTCGCACGAACAGGCCAGGCACCTGGAGGACGTGCTCACCCGGCGCACCCGGATCTCCATCGAGACCTTCGACCGGGGCACCCGCAGCGCCCGCGAGTGCGCCGAGCTGATGGCCAGCGTGCTCGGCTGGGACCAGCAGCAGATCGAGCGCGAGGTCGAGCACTACGAGAAGCGGGTCGAGGCGGAGCGCGAGTCGCAGCTCCAGCCCGACGACCAGACGGCGGACGCGGCCCGGCTCGGCGCGCCCGACACCGTGCCGCTGTAGCACCGCAGGAGGGTTCCGGCGCGGCGCCCGTACTGCGATTTCAGTAGCGCGGGTGTCGGCAGCCGCACGACGACACGGGCGGCCGTGAACGCGAGCCTGGGCAGGTATCCGAAACGCAGATGCGGAGACCCTGCTCATGGCTGTACTTCTCTACCGACTCGGCCGGCTGGCCTTCCGGCGGCGCCGGTACGTCGCCCTCCTGTGGGTCGCCGTCCTGGCCCTCGTCGGCTTCGGCGCCGCCACCGCGCCCGCCGCCCCCGACGAGGGCGGCGGGATGCCGGGCATCGAGTCCCAGCGCGCCTTCGACCTGATGGAGCAGCGCTTCCCCGGCGCCCAGGCCGACGGGGCCGACGCCCGGATCGTGTTCGTCGCGCCGGACGGGCAGCGGGTCACGGCCGACGGCCCCCGGGCGGCGATCGAGCGGGCGGTGGCCGGCGCGGCGGCCGGCGACCAGGTCGCCCAGGTGGTCAGCCCCTTCCAGGCGGGTACGGCGGCGGTGAGCGCGGACGGCGGTACGGCGTACGCGACGGTCACCTACCGGGTGCCGGCCGGCGATCTGACCGAGGCCGACAAGGGCGGGCTGGAAGCCGTCGTCGAGCAGGCCCGCGACGCCGGGCTGACCGTGGAGGTCGGCGGCACCGCGCTGGCCACCCAGCCGGCGGCCGGCGGCTCGGCCGAGATGATCGGCATCGCCCTGGCGGCCGTCGTGCTGCTGATGACCTTCGGATCACTGGCCGCCGCCGGGCTCCCGCTGCTCACCGCGATCATCGGGGTCGGCGTCAGCATGGCCGCGATCCTCGCCCTCGGCAGCACCTTCGGCCTGTCCATGACCACCGGCACCCTGGCCACCATGCTCGGCCTCGCCTGCGGCATCGACTACGCCGTGTTCATCGTCTCCCGCTACCGCGAGGAGCGCGCCAGGGGACGCGCGCCCCAGGAGGCGGCCGGGATGGCGGTCGGCACGGCCGGATCGGCGGTGGTCTTCGCCGGCCTCACCGTCATCATCGCGCTGGCCGGTCTCGCGGTCGTCGGCGTCCCCGTGCTCACCAAGATGGGCCTGGCGGCGGCCGGCGCGGTCGGCGTCGCCGTCCTCATCGCGCTCACGCTCGTCCCCGCGCTGCTCGGCTGCTGGCCGCGCGCCGTACTGTCCAGGTCCGTCCGCAGGCGCGGCCGGAGCAAGGAGGGCGGCGAGCGCAACGGCGGCTCCCGCTGGGCACGGTTCGTGCTGCGCCGGCCCGTCCCCGTACTCATCACCTCGGTGGTCGGCCTCGGCGTGCTCGCGATGCCGGTGCTCGATCTGCAACTGGGCATGCCGGGGGACGAGGCCAAGCCCACCTCCACCACCGAGCGGCGCGCCTACGACGCGCTCGCGGACGGCTTCGGCCCCGGCTTCAACGGCCCGCTGACCGTCGTCGTCGACGCCCAGGGCGCCCCCGACCCGCAGGCCGCCGTCACCGCCGTCCACGACACGATCGCCGCCACCGACGGGGTGGTGTCGGTGTCGGCGCCGCAGTTCAACGCGGACGGTGACACCGCGCTGTTCTCCGCCGTGCCGGACGCCGGGCCCAGCGAGAAGCAGACCAAGGACCTCGTCCACACCATCCGCGAGGACCGGCCCGCCACCGAGGCCGGCACCGGGGCCACCTTCGAGGTCACCGGCACCACGGCGATGAACATCGACGTCGCGCAGAAGGTGCAGGGCGCGCTGTTCCCGTACCTGGTGGTCGTGGTCGGCCTGGCCATCCTGCTGCTGATGGCGGTCTTCCGCTCCGTCCTGGTGCCGCTGAAAGCCGCCTTCGGATTCCTGCTGTCGGTGCTGGCGGCGCTCGGCACGGTTGTCGCCGTCTTCCAGTGGGGGTGGGGTGCCGACCTGCTGGGGGTGGAGCAGACCGGGCCGATCATGAGCCTGATGCCGATCTTCCTGGTGGGCATCGTCTTCGGACTCGCCATGGACTACGAGGTCTTCCTCGTCGCCCGGATGCGGGAGGCGTACAGCCACGGGGACGCGCCACGGGACGCCGTCGTCAGCGGGTTCCGGTACAGCGCCCGGGTGGTGGTGGCCGCCGCGCTGATCATGATCGCCGTGTTCTCCGGGTTCGTCGGCGCGAAGGAATCGATGATCAAGATGATCGGCTTCGGGCTGGCCATCGCGGTGCTCTTCGACGCCTTCGTGGTGCGGATGGCGCTGGTCCCGGCGGTTCTCGCGCTGCTCGGGCGGGCGGCCTGGTGGATGCCGCGCCCGCTGGACCGGCTGCTGCCCCGGGTTGATGTCGAGGGCGAGGCACTCGGGCGGCGGTACGGTGCGGCGCCGGGGCAGCGGGCCGCCGGTGCGGGTGCGGGTGCGGGTGCGGGTTCGGGTGCCGGTGCGGCGGCGGTACGGGAGCCGGCCGACGTCTGACCGCCCCGATCGCCGGGTGAACCCGGGGCCGCCCGTACCGGGACACGGGCGGCCCTGGCGGAGTACCGCCACCGGAACGGGCACCGCGTCCCCGACCATGACAAGGCACCGGCGTCCGAAAGGAGAACCAACCCGATGAGCCGCAGCAGCAGATGGCAGCGCCGGCTGGCCGCCCACCCGCGCACCGTCGACGCGGTCCTGGTGCTGGTGACGCTCGGCTGCACCATCGTCGGCGGGGTGCTCGGCTCGATGGAGCCGGGGCATGAGATCAGCTGGGTGCCCGCCGTACCACTGGCGGTGGTCAGCTGCCTGGCGCTGCTGTGGCGGCGCGACCACCTGCGTACCGTCTGCGTGGTGACGGCCGGCTGCGCCATCGGCCTGGCCGTACAGGGCTACCTGCTCACCCCGCTGCTGGTGGCACCCGTCATGCTCACCGTCTTCTGGATGGCGCTCGGCGGCGAACAGCGGACGGCGAACCGGTACGCCGTCGTCATCACCGTGCTGATCATCATCACCACCGCGATCCCCACCCCGCTGAACCATCTGATCCTCCTCAAGACCATCAACCCCAGCGCCTGGGTGCCGCTGTCGGCGGTGCTGGGCAGCTCCGTACGGCTGCGGCGCGCCTACCTCCAGTCCCTGCACGACCGGGCGGAGACCGCCGAGCGGACCCGCGAGGAGGAGGCACGGCACCGGGTGGCGGAGGAGCGGATGCGGATCGCCAGGGAACTGCACGACGAGATCGCCCACCATCTGGCGCTGGCCAACGCCCAGGCGGGCACCGCCGCCCATCTGGCGCGGGGCGGGACGGACCCGGAGCAGATCCGGCGGATCCTCGACGATCTGGCCGGGACGACGGCTTCGGCGCTGCGGGAGTTGAAGGCCACGGTGGGGCTGCTGCGCCAGGACGATGACCGGGACACGCTCGAACCGGCGCCGGGTCTTGGCCGGTTGCCGGAGCTGACCGGGGGATTCGCGGCGGCCGGGCTTGAGGTGGAGGTGGTGACGGAGGGCGCGGCGCGGCTACTCTCGCCGGCGGTGGACCTGACGGCGTACCGGATCGTGCAGGAGGCGCTGACCAATGTCACCAAGCACGCGACGGTGCGGAGCGCGCGGGTACGGCTGAGCTGGGCGGGGGAGTCGCTGCGGATCAGTGTCACCAATGAGGGCGGGGTGGCGGCTGTGGCTCCGGGGGGCGGTGGCTTCGGCCTGATCGGGATGCGGGAACGCGCCCACTCGGTCGGCGGACAGCTGTGGGCCGGGCCCCGACCCGGCGGAGGATTCGATGTGACCACCGAACTGCCCCTGCGAGCGCGGGGGCCCGAAGAGAACAGTGCCCCCACATGACCATCCGTGTTCTGCTCGCCGACGACCAGGCGCTGCTGCGCGCCACCTTCCGGATCCTGATCGACTCCAGCGCCGACATGGAGGTGGTGGCGGAGGCAGCCGACGGGCAGGAGGCCATCGACCTCACCCAACGGCACCGGCCGGACGTGGTGGTGATGGACATCCGGATGCCCGGCACGGACGGACTCGCCGCCACGGCCGCGATCTGCGCCGAGGGCGCCGGACTTGAGGAAACCCGGGTGCTGATCCTCACCACCTTCGAGACCGATGAATACGTCGCGCAGGCGCTGCGGGCCGGGGCGAGCGGCTTCCTCGGCAAGGACGTCAGCGTCGATGAACTCCTGGCCGGAATCCGTACGGTGGCGGCCGGCGAATCGCTGCTGTCCCCGGTGGCGACCCGGACACTGATCGCCCGTTTTCTGGCCACCCCTGACCCGGAAGCGCAGTTGGCGCCGCCGGAGCGGCTGGCCACTCTGACGGCGCGCGAACGGGAGGTCATGGCGCTGGCGGCGGAGGGCAGGTCGAACGCCGAGATCGCCGAAGAACTGGTGGTCAGCCCGCTGACCGTACGGACGCACGTGCAGCGGGCGATGGGCAAGCTGCATGCCAGGGACCGTGCCCAAATGGTCGTCATCGCCTACCAGTCGGGGCTGGTTCAGCCGCCCCCGCCGTCGTCGTTCAGCTGAAGGTCCGTGGTCGGGGCGGCCCGGGCATGGGTGACAATGGCCCGGGAAGCCGGAGGGGACACGACGCATGGGCCAGGACAGCGGGGACACCGGAACGCGGACCGGTGAGCGGGCCGGCAAGCCGGCCGGTCGGCCGACGAGGTCGGTGGACACGGACACGGACACGGACACGGACACGGACGTGGGCGCGGGCCCGGAGGCGGTGACGGCGGCACCGCACGGCGCGTCTGCGCGCGCCGGTGACGGCGGCGGCGCACCGGCAGCATCGGACGGCCTGACCGGTGCGCAGGCCCGGCCGGAGCCGGTCACCGAACCGGCGACTGTGCAGGGGGCGGCCGTGGGCGCGCCGCGATCCGCCGTTGGAGACCACGAGGAGTTGGCCGTGGAATCGGAAGTCGACCCGAAGCGGAACGCGGACACCGCCGCGCAGCCGGAACGGGCGGCGGAGGCCGCCGCCCCGGTGGACGTGATCCCGGAACCGGCCGAGGAGAGCCGGCCGGCCGGCGGCGAGGGGCAGGCCGGGCGACCGGAGTCCGCGCCGGAGGCGCCGCTCAGGTCGCAAGCGCCGCCGGAGTCGGAACCGGCGGAGGCGGGCCCCGAGGCGGCGTCCGAGCCGGAACCCGCACCGGAACCCGCACCGGAACCCGAACCGGAACCCGAACCGGAGGCAACGTCTCAGCCCGGGGTGCGGTCCGCCGCGGCTCCCGCGAAGGACGCCGAGCCGGCTGCGGACCAGCCGCGCCCGGCCGCGACCGTGGACGCCGACGAGGCCGCCGCCCGCAAGCGGGCCGGCGAGATCGCCGGGCTCACCACGCCACCCCCCGGCCGGCTGCTGAGCGGCCGTTACCGGCTCATCTCCATCGTCGGCCGCGGCGGCATGGGCACCGTCTGGGAGGCCACCGACGAGATCCTCGGCCGCCAGGTCGCCGTCAAGGAACTCCGCCTCACCAACGGCATCGACGACGGGGAACGCAAGCGCCTGATCACCCGCACGCTGCGCGAGGCCAAGGCCATCGCCACCATCCGCAGCCAGGGCGTGGTCACCATCTACGACGTGGTGGACGAGGGTTCCCGCCCGTGGATCGTGATGGAGCTGATCGAGGGCCGCTCCCTCGCCGACCTCATCCGCGAGGACGGCCCCATGCCGCCCGCCCGCGCGGCGGAGATCGGCCTCGCCATCCTCACCGTGCTGCGCGCCGCCCACGACAAGGGCATCCTGCACCGTGACGTGAAACCGTCCAACGTGCTCATCGCGGACGAGGACGGCCGGATCGTTCTCACCGACTTCGGCATCGCCAAGGTCGAGGGCGACCCGTCGATCACCTCCACCGGCATGCTGGTCGGCGCCCCCTCGTACATCTCCCCCGAGCGGGCCCGCGGCGGGCCGCTCGGCCCGGCCGCCGACCTGTGGTCGCTCGGCGCGCTGCTGTACTGCTGCGTCGAGGGACGCCCGCCGTACGACGAGGGCGGCGCCATCGCCACGCTCTCCGCCGTCATGAACTCCCCGCTGCGCCCCCCGCGTCAGGCGGGTCCGCTGGCCGAAGTCATCACCGGGCTGCTGGCGAAGGCACCCGCTGACCGGCTGGACGAGCCGCGTACCCGGGAACTGCTCACCGCCGCGCTGGCGGCGGGGCCGGACAGTCCGGCCGACGCGACGATGGTCGTCGGCCTGCCCGCCGCCGGCGCGGCGCCGGCCGCGCCCGCCGGGCCGCCGCCGCCCGTACCGCAGCGGACGCCCCCGTACGGTGCGCCCGCGGTCGGGCCGGATCCGGCGGCCGGGCGGCGGCGTGCGCTGATCATCGCGGCGGCGCTGATCGCCGTGCTGGCCGTGCTCGGCACCACCCTGGTGCTGTTGCGCGGCGGCGATGACACGGAGGGCCAGGGCCAGGGGCAGGACCAGGAACAGGGACCGGCACCGACCGACCAGCCGCCGCCCACGGACGACGGCGAGGCCGGCGATGCCGGTGGCGGCGACGGCACCGATCCGGACACCTCGGACGGCGGCCAGGAGCAGGGTACGGACCCCGGGACCGACCCCGGGACGGATCCGGGCACCGACCCCGGTACCGACCCCGTACCGCCGCCCCCGGGCAGCGAGCCGGAGACCGGCCAGTCCTCCGGGGCGCCCGGCACCCAGCCGGAGAACGACGGAGACGGCACCCTGCCAGAGAACCCGCAGGGGTACGCCGAACTGACCGACGACGACTTCCGGTTCCGGATGTCGCTGCCCGAGGGCTGGCGCCGTACCGGCATAGCCGGCCAGAACTCCGGCGGCATCTTCAGCGCCCCGGACGGGGGACCTCCGAAGGTGCAGGTTGACTTCAACGCCACCCCTGGGGATGACGCCGCGGGCGCGTGGCGCGACCTGGAGCCGGCGGTGCGGAACAACAGCACCGCCTACCAGCGGATCGGCATCGAAACGGTCGGCTGGCGCGGCTATCCGACCGTCGCGGACTGGGAGTTCGAGCGTACGGAGCGCGGCAAGCGGGTACGGATTCTCAACCGGGGCTTCCAGGTGGACCCGAACCGTGGCTACGCCATCATGATCACGTGCGCTGTCGAGGCATGGGACGAGGAGGAGTGCCGCACGCTGCGCGACACCGCGTTCCGGACCTTCACGCCGCTGCCCTGAGGACTCGGTCCCGACACAGACCGGCTTGGCCAGGAGTTGACGGATCGTGGGCGTGGTATGTCTACGCCCAGTATCGTGAGTGACCGAGTCACGGAAGCGGTGGGGAGGCGGCGTGGATACGTACGCGGGGCGGCTGCTGGCCGATCGCTATCGGCTTCCCAGGACGCCGTCCGAGGCGTTCGAACTGGTCGAGTCTCGGGCGTTCGACACGGCGAGCGGGCAGGAAGTGCTCGTGCGGCAGGTGCCGTTGCCGGAGGTCGTGGACGCCGAGATGGTGGACGAGGACGGCGGCCGGGTCGGTCCGGCCGGTGTGCGGCGGGGGGTTGGGGACCGGGCGACGCGTTCACCGGAGGATCCGGTGGTGCGGCGGGCGCTGGAGGCGGCTGCGGCGGCGGGGCAGTTGCCGGACCATCCGCGGCTCGATCAGGTTTTTGATGTGTTCGTCCAGGGCGATGGGCTCTGGATCGTGAGTGAGTTGGTGTCGGCGCGGCCGTTGGCGGCGGTGCTGGCCGAGGCGCGGCTCGGTCCGTACCGGGCGGCGGAGGTCGCGGCGGATCTGCTGGCGGCGCTGCGGATCGTGCACGCGCACGGCTGGACGCACCGGAACGTGACCACCCGTACGGTGCTGATCTGCGACGACGGTCGGGCGCTGCTGACGGGGCTGGCGTCGGGGGCGGCGGAGGAAGTGCTGTGCGGGTACGACCCGCTGCCGGCACCCCCGGCGCAGGGCCGGCAGTCGCTGCCGGCGGGAAGCGGCGCGGCGGGGGCGGCGGGTCAGGGCGCGGGTCAGGGCGCGGGTCAGGTACCCGGGCCGCAGGGCGCGGAGCCCTGGGGGGCGCCCCCGGTCACCGGAGCACCGTGGACGAGCGGCAGCGGCGGCGAGGGTGCTGATACGCAGCCGGCGGACCGCTACCAGCGCTGGGAAACCCCGAACGAGCAGGCCCCGGCCGGTGCGTCGGACTGGCACGGCGGCGCCGGGGCGGGCCCTGGCGGGGATGGCTCGCAGGGCCCGGCCCAGGGGCCGGGCGGTTCATCGGGCGCGCCGGAGGGCGCTTGGCCCGCCGCGCAGGGCGATGGTTCGGCCGGGGCCGAGGGCTACGCCGGGCAGGGCCCGGTGGGCGCATCTGCGGGCTGGTCCGGCCCGCAGGACGGACACCCGGGTGCCTCGGGCGCCGGTGCGGCTGCGCAGGCACTGGGCGGCGGCCAGGGCGGGCCCTCGGAGGCCGGCCCGGCCCCCTTCGGTGCGGGGGGTGCGGAACTGCTGGGTGGGAGCGGTCGGCCGGGCGATGGCGCGGCCGGGTCCGAGACCCATGGTGGGCATGGCCCGTTGGGCGGGGTTCAAGCGTGGGACGGGCCGCAGGACGGCCCGGTGGGGGCTGAGGGCGGCGGCCGGGGCCGGCCCCCGGAGGCCGGCCCTGCACTGCCGGGTGGGAGTGGTCCGCAGGCCGGGGGCTGGGGCGGGCACGGCCCGTTGGGCTCCGCGCAGGGACCGGGTGCGTTGTCCGGTGGGCAGTTCGGCGCCGGGCCGCAAGGTGGCGTTCCGGGTGGGCAGGGCGCGCCGGAGGGCGCTTGGCCCGCCGCGGGGGACGGCTTTCCGGGGGCGCGGGCGCCCGTTGCGCAGGGCGATGGTTCGGCCGGGGCCGAGGGCTACGCCGGGCAGGGCCCGGTGGGCGCATCTGCGGGCTGGTCCGGCCCGCAGGACGGGCAGCCCGGTGTACCGGGGCCGTTGGGCTTCGTCCCGGGGCAGGGGGGTGGCGTGACGGGGCCGCATGGGCCTCAGCCCGGGCCGCAAGGGGCCGGCGGGCAGCGGTGGGCTCCTGCCGCTGCTGGGGGGCACGGGCCCATGGGGGTGGCTCCGGATCGGTGGGACACCGACGCCGACACCGACACCGACGCCGGGCCGGGGGCGGATACCGCCGATCGGTATCGGCGGTGGGGTGGTGGCGGCGGCTCGCAGGGCTTTCCCGCCGCCTGGGATTTCGAGGGCGGCGAGGGCGCCCGGCTGTCCCCCGAGGAGCGGGCCGCGCGCAGTGGGGCCATCGCCGCGTACCGGGCGGGCACCAGGGCCGGGGCGCACGCCGCCGGATCGGCGGGCGGTTCCGGGCCGGCCGAGCTGCCCGCGCCGGGGCGGGAGAGCCGCGCCGTACGTACCGGGTGGGACCCCGCACCGCGACCCCCGTCGGCCCACGCGGCCATAGAGGCGTCGTCGACGCCCCGCTACCGGGGCCCGGACACCGCGCTCGCCGCCGAGCGCGCCCGGCAGGCGCGCATCATGACGGTGGGCGCCGTCACCGAGCGCTGGGCGCCGGAGCAGGCGGGCCCGGTGCACGACCACTGGCAGCTCGCGCCGCCGGTCGGCCCGCCCGCCGACTTCTGGGCGCTGGGTGCCCTGTTGTTCCGCGCCGTGCAGGGCCACCCCCCGTACCCCGAGGAGCACCCCGCCGAACTCGTGCAGGCGGTCTGCGCCGAGCCGCCCGCCTTCGCCGAGGAGTGCGGCGCGCTGCGCCCCATCGTCGAGTCGCTGCTGCGGCAGGATCCGACCGAGCGGCCCAGCGCCGAGGAACTGCGCGGCTGGCTGCGGTCGTTGCTGCGCAGCGCGCCGGAGCCCGAGGTGGGGCGGCGTACGGTCACCACGCCGTTGCCCGCGCTGGAGCCGGGGCGGCCGTCCGATCCGCGCCGGCTGCCGATCGTGCGCCGCCGTGGTGAGCTGGTCGGCCCGCGCCGGCGTGGCCGGGGGCGCGGGGATCGTCCGCGTCGGCTCGGCAAGGTGCTGCTGACGCTCACGCTGCTGGGTCTGGCGGGTTCGATCGGCTATATCCTGCTGTTTCTCGCCGAGGATCCGCAGGACCGGGCCGGTCCCGCCCCCGAGACCAGCGCGCCACCGGCGCCGTCCCCCTCGCCCGCACCGCCCGCGTCACCGCCCGACGGCGACCCCGACGGCGATCCCGGAGGTGACCCCGACGACGAGCCAGAGCCGAACCCCGACGGGCAGAGCGGCGGGGGCGTTCCGCAGGGGTACGCCGGGCAGGAGGACCCGGCGGGGTTCAGCATGACGCTGCCCGAGGGCTGGCAGCGCTCCACCACCGCTGACGGTGCGGTCGTGTTCTCCGGCGGGGACATCGAGATCGTGGTCGTGCCCGGCCGGGACGGCACCGCCGACTTCGCTCAGGGCCCGATGAACTATCAGATGGAGCATCAGCGGGAGCTGACCGGCTTCCGGTCCGACACGTACGGCACCTCCAGCGGGCTGCGCGAGACCCGGGTCGGCGCGTCCGTCATGGCGCAGGGCGACTTCCGCTGGCGCGCGGACGGCACCGAGTGGATCGCGCACAACCAGGTGATGCAGCTGGGGGACCGCTACCACGTGGTGCTGGTACGGGGTCCGGCCGCCGCCGATGACGAGATCGGCGAGGTGTTCGACGTGGTGGCGGACAGCTATCGCTACTGATGGGTAGGCACGGCGGCACCCCCGCCGTACCCTCCCGCTATGACGACATTGCCGTCCGATGAGCTGTCTGCCGAAGCGTCAGCCGAAGCGTCCGCCGAGCTGCCGGCCGAGCTGCCCGCCGACTTGGTCGCGCGGCTCACCGAGGGAGTGCCGGGCAGCGGCCGTACCGCCTGCCACAGCGCGCTGACCGGCCGGCCGCTGGCCACGCTGCCCGAGGCCACCCTGCCGGAGGTGAGCGCGGCTTTCCAGCGCGCCCGGATCGCCCAGGATCCGTGGGCGCAGTGGTCCGTACGCCGCCGGGCCGCCGTCCTGCTGCGCTTTCACGATCTGCTCCTCACCCGGCAGGACGAGGTGCTGGACCTCATTCAGCTGGAGACCGGCAAGGCACGGCTGCACGCCCACGAGGAGGTGCAGGCGGTGGTGGTCGCCGCCCGCCACTACGGGCGCAGGGCCCCGGGGTATCTGCGCCCCCGGCGGCACCCCGGCGCGTTCCCGCTGCTGACCCGGGTGCGCGAACTGCGGCACCCGCGCGGTGTCATCGGGCACATCTCGCCCTGGAACTACCCCCTGGAGCTCAGCGTCGGCGACGCGCTGCCCGCCCTGGTGGCCGGCAACGCGGTGGTGATGAAGCCCGACACCGAGACCGCGCTCACCGCCCTGTGGGCGCGCCGGCTGGGGATCGAGGCCGGACTGCCGGAGGAGGTGTGGCAGATCGTACTGGGTCCGGGTCCGGTGCTGGGCCCGCAGCTGGTCCGGGAGGCGGACTATGTGACGTTCACCGGCTCCACCCGTACCGGGCGGGAGGTGGCGCGCGGCGCGGCGGGCCGGCTGATCGGCGCCAGCCTCGAACTGGGCGGCAAGAACGCCATGCTGGTCCTCGCGGACGCCGACATCGAGCGGGCGGCGGCCGGGGCGGTACGGGCGTGCTTCTCCTCCGCCGGGCAGCTGTGCGTGTCGATCGAGCGGCTGTACGTACACGAGTCGATCGCCGAGGAGTTCGTGGCGCGGTTCGCCGAACTCGCCCGTGGGCTGCGGCTGGGCGCGCGGCTCGACTACGGCGCGGACATGGGGTCCCTGTCCTCCCAGGCCCAACTGGACGCCGTCACCCGCCATGTCGCGGACGCGGTGGCGGGCGGCGCGACGGTGCGGGCGGGGGGCCGGGCGCGGCCGGACCTGGGCCCGTACTTCTACGAGCCGACCATTCTGGAGGGGGTAAGGCCGCCGATGCTGGTGTGCGAGGAGGAGACGTTCGGTCCTGTGGTGTCGGTGTACCGGTTCGTGGAGGAGGCGGACGCGGTGGCGCGGGCGAACGCCACGCCGTACGGGCTCAACGCCTCGGTGTGGTCGGGCAGCGCGCGGCGCGGGCGCCGGGTCGCGGGGCGGCTGCGCGCCGGGACGGTGAACATCAACGAGGGGTTCGCGGCGGCGTACGGGAGTGTGGCCGCGCCGATGGGCGGCTGGGGTGATTCGGGGGTCGGGCGGCGCCACGGGGTGGAGGGGATCACCAAGTACACCGAGTCGCAGACGGTGGCGCAGCAGCGGCTGGTGCCGATGGGGCCGGCGTTCGGGATGGATGACCGGCGGTACGCGGCGGTGCTGTCGCGGGCGTTGCGGGTGCTGAAGGTGCTGCGGGTGCGCTGAACCCGGCGGGAGGAGGCGAGGGGGCGAGGGGGCGAGGGAGGACGGACGTGGCGAAGGGACCCGCCCTCCGGGGGAATGGGGGCGGATCCCTTCGGTCTGCGTCGGCCGTCAGGCGGCCGTTACCTCGTCAGCCGGGCTCAGGCGATGGTGGCACCGGAGCGGCGGCGGACGACGAACATGGTGCCGGCGCCGAGGGCCACCGCGGTGGCACCGGCGAGGGCGAACATCGGCAGCGTGGACGACGAGCCGGTCCTGGCCAGCTCGCCGCCGACCGGAAGCTTCTCGAACTGGCCCTGCGGGGCAGGCTTGTTGCCCTGCTCCTTGGTGCCGGTGGAGGGCTTGTCGTCAGGGGTGGTGCCGGCGGGGACGATCTCGAAGTCGTAGACGTTCCACTCGCCTTCCTGGCAGACACCCTCGGCGGAGACGTAGACGCCGGTGCTGAGCGCGTAGCCGGAGCCGGCCGGGGCGTCGGCGGCGACCTTCAGGCGCAGCTGGGCCTCGACGTACTCACCGGGGGCAAGGACGTCGGTCTCGCCGAAGTAGCCGTACTGGTCCTCGATGCTCTCCCACGCACCGTCGACCAGCCACTGGAGGTCGATCGCGATGTCGTTGAAGTCGTTGTCCCAGCCGAAGACCTCGGCGTAGGCGTAGAGGGTTTCGACGGGCTTGTCGAACTCGTTGCTGATGCGGTAGGTGAACTCGGTCCACTGACCGGCGACGACCTGGCTGGGCAGGCCGATCAGTTCGGCGTTGATGGGGGCGTCGAACTCCCAGTCGACGCACTCGTCGTCGGGGTTCGGCAGACCTTCGTCGTCGCCGTTGTCCCCGTCGTCGGTGCCCTCTTCCTCCTCGTCCTCCTCGTTCCCCTCCCCGGAGCCGTCGTCCGAGCCGTCGTCCGAACCGTCGTCCGAGCCGTTGTCGGCGTCGTCGGTGTCCTCGGAGTCCCCGGAGTTACCGGAGTTCTCGTCCTCGGGGTCGGGGGTGGCGATCTCGCCGGCGTCGTCGGCGTCGTCCCCCTCCGTGTTCTCCCCGGTCGCGGGCTCCGTGGTGAGGGTGTCCTCCTGGACGACCTCGGGAGCGTCGGCCGGGTCGCCGTCGGCGGCGAGCGCGGGGGAGGCGGCAAGCAGTGCGGCCGGGGCCATGACGGCGGTCACGGCAGCGATCGCGGCGGCGCGGCGAAGATTCATAAGTGCCTCTCGTTGAAACGATGATGACACCGGGTTGGACTGGTCACGCATTCGATCGGTTGTGCCCATCGCGGTTACGGAATGGACACGAGATGCGCATGAGTGGAATGAGGTGCGCGTTGCTGGGCATAAGGAGAGGCCCTGGCCGCCGGCTTGGGGAAGCGGCGGCCAGGGCCTCTGCGATCAGCACGGGCGGCCGGGCGGGTGCCGCCGGTGCTGGGTGCGGTGGCGCCAGGGGCGCCGCCGCCGGAGGTCGGACCAATGGCGAGGGGGATGCCAGTGGTCAACCAGGTCGCGGTATCGGACATGGTGGGGGATGGGGGGCGTTCCGGGCAAGAGCCCGGCCCGAAATCCGTACCGGACGCGTACCCGGCCCGTACCGGCCCGTACCTGTCCGCCCACCAGTCGGCCGGTCCTCGGCGTCCCGAGGACCGGCCGTCAGGGTTGTGACCGGCCTGCTGTCCCCTGCTGCCCGGCCACCCGCACCGGAGCGAGGTCCCACGACGCTCAGGCGTCTCATCGCTCCGGGGACACCACCTTCAACGACCCGTGGGGCGGGCCGGTCACGCGCCGTACGGGTGACGCGCCGCGCGTGCGCGCGGACGGACATCAGCCGCCGGTGCCCCGGCACAGCTCAAGCAGCGTCATCGCCAGCCGGGTGCCCCGCTCGCGGCCCAGCGCGTCCCCGTAGTGCCGCAGGATGTCCATCTCACGCGCCAGATCGACCCGGCGCCCGCCGTCGGTGATACGGATCTGCTGGATCTCGTCCGAGGCGCTCATCCGTTCCTTGATCAGCGCGACGATACGGGCGTCGAGCTCGTCGATCCGCTGCCGGGCGCCGGCGATGCGGGCGGTGGCCGTATCGGCGGGGGTGGTGGTCATGTCGTTGGGTCTCCTCGGTACGGACGGAGCCCCGGCCGGTCACGTACCCGGCGACCACGCGAAGCGCCCCGGGCCGTTGAGCCCGGGGCGCCTGGTGGTCGCTGTGTCGTCAGTTCAGTGCTGAACGCAGCTCGCCGCATGGCAGCCGGCCGGGCCGGTGCCATAGGTAAACAGACGCGCGTGACGAAGCATGCAGCCGAGTATGCCAGCGGGCGGTACGAACCGGCCAGCGGGGGTGCCCGTACGGTCTCGGTAGACTCGACGCCAAGACCCCCGCTCCACCGCACCGCCGAAAGGCCGCCCCGTGGCTTCTGCGTCTCCCACCGCGCCCGCCCCCGCGTCCGCGCCCGACCCCGTTCTCGTCGTCGACTTCGGCGCCCAGTACGCCCAGCTCATCGCCCGCCGGGTGCGAGAGGCCCGGGTGTACAGCGAGATCGTGCCGTCCACCATGCCGGTGGCCGAGATGCTGGCCAAGCGCCCCAAGGCGATCATCCTCTCCGGCGGGCCCTCGTCCGTGTACGCGGAGGGCGCGCCCGGCATCGACCGCGCGCTCTTCGAGGCCGGGGTGCCGGTGCTCGGCCTGTGCTACGGCTTCCAGCTGATGGCGCGCGAGCTGGGCGGCACGGTCGACAACACGGGTTCGCGCGAGTACGGCCGTACCGAACTGTCCGTGGACCGGCCGGGATCCACGCTCTTCGCGGGCACCCCCGAGCGGCAGCAGGTGTGGATGTCGCACGGCGACGCCTGCTCGGCGGCGCCCGAGGGGTTCACGGTGACCGCCTCCACGGACGTGGTCACGGTGGCGGCGTTCGAGAACGACGAGCGGCGGCTGTACGGCGTGCAGCACCACCCGGAGGTGCTGCACTCCACGCACGGGCAGCAGCTGCTGGAGCACTTCCTCTACCGGGGCGCCGGGCTCGCCCCGACCTGGACCACCGGCAGCATCGTGGAGGAGCAGGTCGCGGCGATCAAGGCCCGGGTGGGCGGCAAGCGGGCGATCTGCGCGCTCTCCGGCGGGGTGGACTCGGCGGTGGCCGCGGCGCTGGTGGTCAAGGCCATCGGGGACCAGCTGACCTGCGTGTACGTCGACCACGGGCTCATGCGGCAGGGTGAGAGCGAGCAGGTCGAGAAGGACTTCGTCGCCGCCACCGGCGCCCAGCTGCGGGTGGTCGACGCCTCCGAGCGGTTCCTGGGCGCGCTGGCCGGGGTGAGCGACCCCGAGCAGAAGCGGAAGATCATCGGCCGGGAGTTCATCCGGGTCTTCGAGCAGGCGCAGGCCGAGCTGATCGCCGAGGCGGGCGCGGCGGGCGAGGACGTGGCGTTCCTGGTGCAGGGCACGCTCTACCCGGACGTGGTGGAGTCCGGCGGCGGCACCGGCACGGCGAACATCAAGTCGCACCACAACGTGGGCGGGCTGCCGGACGACATCGAGTTCGAGCTGATCGAGCCGCTGCGGATGCTCTTCAAGGACGAGGTCCGGATGGTCGGCGCGGAGCTGGGCCTGCCGGAGGCGATCGTCCACCGCCAGCCGTTCCCCGGTCCCGGGCTCGGCATCCGGATCGTCGGCGAGGTGACGCGGGAGCGGCTGACCATCCTGCGGGCGGCGGACGCGATCGTCCGCGAGGAGCTGACGGCGGCGGGCCTGGACCGGGAGATCTGGCAGTGCCCGGTGGTCCTGCTGGCGGACGTCCGCAGCGTGGGCGTCCAGGGCGACGGCCGCACGTACGGCCACCCGATCGTGCTGCGCCCGGTCTCCTCCGAGGACGCCATGACGGCGGACTGGTCGCGACTGCCGTACGACCTGCTGGCGAAGATCTCCAACCGCATCACCAACGAGGTCCCGGACGTCAACCGCGTCACCCTGGACATCACCAGCAAGCCCCCGGGCACCATCGAGTGGGAGTGACCCGCACTCTCACTTCCGCCCCCGCCCCGTAGCGGTCAACGGTTGCGCCGCCACCCACTCCTGTGGATGGCGGCGGAACCCGTCGGGGCCGGTCAGACCAGGCGGCGGGCCGTGGCCCAGCGGGTGAGTTCGTGGCGGTTGGAGAGCTGGAGTTTGCGCAGGACCGCCGAGACGTGGCTCTCCACCGTCTTGACCGAGATGAAGAGTTCCTTGCCGACTTCCTTGTACGCGTAGCCGCGCGCGATCAGGCGGAGGACCTCGCGTTCGCGCTGGGTCAGCCGGTCCAGGTCCTCGTCGACCGGGGTGGTGTCGGAGGACGCGAAAGCGTCCAGGACGAAGCCGGCCAGCCGGGGGGAGAACACCGCGTCGCCGTCCGCCACGCGGAAGATCGCGTCGACCAGATCCGTACCGGTGATGTTCTTGGTGACGTAGCCGCGCGCGCCGCCCCGGATCACGCCGATGACGTCCTCCGCCGCGTCGGAGACCGACAGGGCGAGGAAGCGCACCGAGGACAGCAGGCCCGCGCTGCGGCGCAGCACCTCCACGCCGCCGCCGCCCGGGAGGTGGACGTCCAGCAGCACCACATCGGGGCGGGCCGCCCTGATGACGGTGACCGCCTGATCGACGTCGCCCGCCTCGCCGACGACCTCGATGCCGGTCTCCTCCGTGCGGCCGATCTCCGCGCGCACCCCCGCCCGGAACATCCGGTGGTCGTCCACCAGGACCACCCGCGCGCGCCGTTCCTTCGCCGCCGCCCCAGCCGCCGTCATGTCGATCGCTCCATCGTCAGCTCCACCTCTGTCCCCTCGCCCGCCGTGGACTTCACCCGCGCCGTGCCGCCGTGCCGCCCCATCCGGCCGATGATGGACTCGCGGACGCCCATCCGGTCGGCCGGCACCGCCTCCGGGTCGAAGCCGGGGCCGCGGTCGCGGACCGATACGAAGACGGTACGCCCTTCCACCTCCGCGAACACCCGCACCGGACCGCCCTCGCCACCGTACTTGGCGGCGTTCACCATCGCCTCGCGGGCCGCCTGGAGCTGGGCGGACAGCGCCTCCTCCACCGGGCAGTCGCCGACGCACACCACCTCGATCGGCACCCCGTGGTGGTCCTCCACCTCGGCGGCCGTGGCCCGTACCCCTTCGGCGAAGGTCTGCGGCTGCGCCTCCTCCTCGGCCGCCACCCCGCGGCCGGGGTGCTCCGCCGACTTGTGCAGCCAGGTGCGCAGCTCCCGCTCCTGGGCGCGGGCGAGCCTGGCCACCTCGCGCGGGTTCTCCGCGTTGCGCTGGATCAGGGTCAGGGTGTGCAGCACCGAGTCGTGGACGTGGGCGGCGACCTCGGCGCGCTCCTGGGCGCGGATGCGCATGGTGCGCTCCTCGGAGAGGTCCTGCATGATCCGCACCAGATACGGGCCGGCCAGCAGGGCTATGCCGACCACCACGGCCACGGCCGCCTGGAGGGCGGTGCTCAGGTTCTCGCCCGGCTCGGTGGCGGAGCGCAGCCATACGAAGCTGGTGACGCCGAGGCTGACGAGCACGGCGCCGGCCGCCGAGCGCAGCAGCGGCAGCCAGCGGGTGCGGCGGGTGACCTCGGCCCAGTGCTCGCGGCGCGCGTTGTCGGCCTGCCGCCACACCATCGCGGCGCCCACCGCGATGATCAGCAGCGGCCACAGATAGGCGTCGCCGACGGAGAACTGGAGGTTGGCGGCCAGCACGCCCATCGCGGCGGCCAGCACGACGAACGCGACCAGCTGCCCCTTGGCGGGCCGCCGGCCGCGCCGTGCCCGGGCCCGCGCCTGGACGGCCGCCTTCTGGCTGGGGGTGCCCAGCGGGACCACGAACCAGAACGCCCCATACACCAGGATGCCCAGACCGTTGGCCATCACCAGGGCGGCCAGCACGACCCGCACCCAGGAGACCGGCACCCCCACATGCCCGGCCAGGCCCTGCGCCACGCCGCCCAGCCAGCGGCCCTCGGCGCTGCGGTACAGCTTGCGCGCGGGCACCTCCTCGGGCGGCGGCGCGGGCGCGGGCAGCGGGCCGCCCGCGGGCGTGGTGGCGGTGGTCATGCTCCGATCGTCACACGACCGGCCCGTTTCGCACATCAGGGGTGCCCCCCATCAAGGGTGGGGAGAACCCCCGGTCGGGCGGTCCCGGATCTCAGGGATTCCTCGGGGGCGGCCCCGGATCCGCGCTGCCGGTGGCAGGCCGCACCATGGAGGCATGAGCGTGGACGAGCCGGCTCTCCCGGCAGCGGCGGTGGCGACGGCGCGGCTGACGCGCAGCCGCCGGCACAAGGTGGTCGGCGGGGTCTGTGGTGGCCTGGGCCGGTACTTCCATCTTGACCCGGTGCTGTTCCGGGTGCCGCTGGCGGTGCTGTCGGTCATCGGCGGGCTCGGCCTGATCGCGTACGGGATCGCCTGGCTGCTGATCCCGTTCGAGGGCGAGGAGGAGAACGAGGGCCGGCGGCTGCTGTCCGGGCGGGTGGAGGGGCCGGGGCTGACCGCGCTGCTGTTCACGCTGGTGGGCACCGGGCTGTATGTGGCGTCGGTGAGCACCCGTTCGCCGACGATGGCGTTCACGGTGATGCTGGTGGCCGCGGTCGGCGGGGCGGCGTACTGGTCGCGGCGCCGGGCGCTGGCCGGGGAGGACCACCGGGAGCGGGACGCGGGGGCGGCGCGGGCGGTGGCCGCCACCGCGCCGCCGGAGGCAGAGGCGCCGCCGGCCAGGGCGGTGGCGTCGTGGTGGCGGGAGTCCACCGGGGCCGGTGGCCCGGGGGGAATCGGGGGAGAGGGCATGCGGATGTATGGACGGCAGGGGCACTATCTGTGGGGGCCGGCGGACGCGCGGTACGGGGCGCCGCCGGTGGATCTCGCCAAGCCGGGCGGGCCCTGGGCGGCGCCGCCGCCGGGCACCCCGCTGACCCGGCCGATGCCGATGCCCCCGCCGCGGCGCGGGGCATGGCTGGGCGGCCTGGTCTTCCTGGCGGCGGTGGTCTCGGGGCTGCTGACGATGGCCGTCACCTGGTTCCGGTATCCGCTGGGCACGGTGCTGGTGTGCGCCTTCGGCGTGGTGCTGGCGGTGTACGGGCTGGCCTGGCTGGTGAGCGCGTTCTTCGGACGGCTCGGGGCGGGCAGTGTGATCGTGGTGGTGCTCACCGCCATCCTGCTGGCGGGCGCGTCGGTGCTGCCGAAGAACATCACCACCAGTTGGTCGGAGACGACGTGGGAGGCGGTGGCGGCGGACCAGGTGCTGGAGCGGTACGAACTGGGCACCGGGCGGGCCGAGCTCGATCTCGGCGGCCTGGTCCTGGCGGACGGCGAGAGCGTCAGTACCACGGTGCGGGTCGGCGCCGGGCAGATCAGGGTGATCGTCCCGCGGAACGCCGAGGTGATCGTGCACACCAGGATCACCGCCGGCGCGTACACCTACAACGAGGTGCCCGGCTACGACACCAACGGCGGCCCGGACCATGTGTGGGGCGGGATCAACAACGATCAGACGGACAGCTACTCGCCGTCCGCCGGGGTGGGGCAGGTGGGCACCGTCGAGCTGAATCTGGACATGGGGCTGGGGCATGTGGAAGTGGTGCGCTGGGACCAGGACACCACGGCGGCGGCGTCGCTGGAAGGGCGGTAGCGGGCGATGAGTCAGTACCGAGGGATGGACCGGCACCGTTTCGAGCCCGCCCGGCTGGTGCTGGGGCTGTCGCTGCTGTGTGTGGCGGCGGTGGTCCTCGTCCAGGTGTGGGCCCACGACGGGCGGCTGCCGGTGGCGGTGCTGCTCGCGCTCGTCGCCTGGGTGCTGTTGCTCTCCGGCGCGGTGTCGATCATCACGCAGTCGGTGCGGCGCTCCCGCCAGCAGCGCAAGGACCGGGAGAACACGGCTTAGCCGAAGATCAGCGCGCCACGGCGGTGTTCGCGGCGGGCCAGCCGGGCGTCCAGCGTGTACGGGCCGCCGCCGGCCAGCAGCAGGGTGACAAAGCCGAAGAGGTACGGCAGATCGGCGCCGAAGTAGTACGGGGACGTGCTCCAGGAGACGGTCAGCCACATCAGCAGCGTCAGCAGCGCGCCGAGCCCGGCCGCGTACCGGGTCAGCAGCCCGGCCAGCACGCAGCACCCGACGAGGATTTCGGCGACGGCCGCGCCGTGGCCGACGAGGGTGGGCCGGTCGAGGGCGAGATCGACCAGCCAGGGTATGGGGGTGGTGTCGCGGGAGAACTCCAGCAGCGCGATGGAGTGTTCCCGGGAGAACGCCGAGAACGGCCCGGCGTCCAGGTACTTGTCGCATCCCGCGTACAGGAACGTCAGGCCGAGGAAGAGGCGCAGCGGCAGCAGCGCGTACCGGGCGGCGCCGTCGCGCCGCAGATCGAGATCGTGCGTCACTGGCATGGCGGGCGCCCCCTCCGGCGGTTCGGAGTGGTTCAGTCTGCCACCGTGATCGGGTACCGGCCAGACTCCGTACCGGCCGCCGTGATGACCTGGATGTCGACCGGGCCCGGGTCGAGTTCGGCCGGCACCGGGAGCCGCAGCACGGTGTCGCTGGGGTTGGCGAAGCCGCCGCCCGGCACCGGGACCAGCGGCACCGGCACGAGTACGTCGCCGATCCGGACGATCGTTCCGGCCAGCAGATCGGCGACTTCGGCCCCGGCCGGTACGAAGCCGGAGCCGCGGATCTCCAGTTCGTCCCCGTACCGGATCGGGGAGTGCGGCCCGCCCGGCTCGCGGACCCGGACCACCGACTGGATCACCGGGCGCCCGCCCTCGGCGAGCTTGGTGGCGGCGTAGCCGATCCCGGAGACCGCCACCAGCGCGGCCAGCGACCAGGGCGGGCTGGGCAGTTGGTAGGGGTCGCGGGCCAGTTGTACGGCGGCGAAGACCAGCGCGGCGGCGTTGACCAGCACGTACTGCGCGGCGCTGAAGCTGATGCCGCCGGAGTCGTCGGTGAGCGGGTCCAGGGCGCGGGGGCGGTGCGCCCGTACCTTCTGGGCGCGGAAGTGCCGCACCCGGTGCGCCACGGCGTGCCCGGTCCACAGGGCGACGGCGCAGGTCAGTGCCACGACGGTGAGCAGCCCGGCGCCGTGCGGCAGGTCGAGGCCGGCGCGCAGCGCGGCGCGGTGGGCCCGGTCGTCGGTGCCGGCCAGGGTGAGGGCGAGGGTGAGCACGGCGTAGGCGGCCAGCAGCAGCCAGCCGGCGGCGACCGTTCGGGAGGTGGAGATGCGGTTGTCCGCGCCGATCAGTGGCGCGAGCACGCCGCCCCGGGCGCGGTGCAGCCAGGCCACCGGGGTGAGCAGCGCGGCGAGCAGCACGGCGGCGAGCAGCGCGGCGCTACGGGGCAGGGTCCAGCCGGCGCCGATCGCGGTGAGGGCCTGGCCGAGGAGGAGGGCGATGACGGCTGACCACAGGGCGATGGTGGTGCGCTGGGCGCGCAGCCGCAGCCAGGCCGGCCCGGCGGCGCGGGCGCGGTCGGCGACGGTGTGGGCGGCGGCGGTGAGTTCGTCGGAGATCCACTGCCGGGTGGCCTCGGGGGAGTAGGTGAGGGCTTCGGGTATGCCGTGGCCGGCGGCGAGGCGTTCCCGTTCGGCGCGGAAGGCTCGTACGGCGCGCCGGTAGCCTGCGCGGGCGCCGAGCGGGCAGTCGCCTTCTGGGGCCGGCTGCACGGACACGATGGGTTCCCTCCCCCTGCACTGTGGAGGGGAAATTCTGCCCTATCCGGGGTGGTTCGGCTTACGCGGGCCGGGTGGCGGCGGCGAACGGCATGGAGTCCACCGGGGCGGTTCTGACCGGGGTGCCGGGGCGGGAGGCGTGCACGATCTGGCCGTTGCCGATGTACATGCCGACATGGGTCAGCCCGGAGTAATAGAACACCAGGTCACCGGGGGCGAGTTGGTCGCGGCTGACCCGGGTTCCGGCGCCCGCCTGGCTCTGGCTGGTGCGGGGGAGGGAGACCCCGGCGGCGGCCCAGGCGGCCTGGGTGAGGCCGGAACAGTCGTACGCGTCGGGCCCGGTGGCGCCCCAGCCGTACGGTTTGCCGAGCTGGGCGAGGGCGAAGGCGGTGGCGCTCTGGGCGCGGGGGCCGGCGGCGGGGGCGGCGGCCGGGGTCTGAGCCTGGGCCGAAGTGGCCGAAGTGGCCGAAGTGGCCGGGGTGGCGTCGGCGCCGTGCGCCTCCTGGGCGAGCAGTTGCCGGCGTTCGCGGGCGGTGAGGGTTTCCAGCAGCGCCTCGGCCTCGGCGAGCTTGGTCTCCACGGTGTCGCGTTCGGCGTCGGCCTCCTCGCGGGCGTCGGTCAGCTCGTCGGCCAGCTCGGTGGCCTCGGCCCGCAGCCGCTCCAGTTCGCGCAGCTGCTCCTGGGCGCCGCGCACCGCGTCGGCCTGCCGGTCGCCGCTGCGGTCCATGGTGGCGGCGCGGGCGAGGTAGTCGTCGGGGTGGGAGGACAGCGCCAGCTGCACCTCCGGGGGCAGCCCGGCGGCCCGGTACTGGGCGGCGGCGTGCGAGCCCAGCGCCCGGCGGTAGGTGTTGAGCCGGTCGGTGCTGCCGTCGGCGGCCTGGCTGATCCGTTCGAGGTCGCGTTCGGCCTGCGCGGCGGCCTCGTTGGCGGCGTGGTAGCGCTCGGTGGCCGCCTCCGCCTCGTGGTGCAGGGTGTCGATCTGCTCGCGTACCTGCTCGGGCCCGGGCTCCGGCTCGGCCAGCGCCGTACCGCCGCCGGCGACCGCCGCCGAGGCCGCGCCGGCCAGCGTGAGGGTGGCGGTCGCGGTGGTCCGTACGGCACCGGCCGGGCGCGGCCGGCGGTGGCCGGCGGGGAGCGGGGCGGTGGGGGTGCCGGCGGTGGGGGCCGTGGTGGCGGGTCTGCGCCACGGGTAGCTGGGGGAGCCGGGCTTGCGATGCTGGGCCATGGCTGAGGACGGTAGGCGGGGCGGGGGGCGGTACGGGGCCCCTGGAACGGGATTGGCGGCAATCGCTCGATCGGTGATCGATGGTGACCGTTTCACTCCCGGTGATCTGGCCGGGTCGGTTCGGTGTTGGCGGTGGGTGTGATGGTCGTCACGCGGAAGTTCGCGCTCGCCCCCGCAGGGAAGTCACGCGGCGTCGAGCAACTGGTCGATGGTGTCGCGGAAGGTGTCGATCGACTGCGCGCCCACGATGGGGTGACCGTTGAGAAGGAAGGCCGGGGTGGTGGTGGCGCCCAGCTCGACGCCCTCCTCGGCGTCCGTGGCGACCGCCTCGTCCGCCTCCGGGGACTCCATGTCGGCCAGCAGCCGGTCGATGTCCGGCACCTGGGCCGCCGCGGCGAGCTCGCGCAGCCCCTCCTCGGAGAACCGGCCGGTGTCGCGGTGGAACTCCTGCGCGAAGGCCGCGTCGTAGAACTCCCAGAACCGTCCCTGCTGCCCGGCCGCCCAGGCGGCGCGGGAGGCGGCGTCGGACTCCGGACCGTAGACGGGGAAGTTGCGGAACTCGATCCGCAGCGCGCCGGAGTCCACGTACTCCTCGATCAGCTGGTGGTGCACGCCCCGGGCGTGGATGCCGCTGAACGCCGACTGGAAGTCGCTGTACTCGATCATGACGACCGGGGCGTCGGCGGCGCCGAGCGCCAGCGGGTCGTCCGTGGCACGGCGGGCGAGGGCGAGCGCCGGGTGCCCCTCGGGCAGCGGCTGGATCGTGCCGTCGGCCGGGGCACCGGTGTCCCGGCCGCCGCTGCCGCTGCCGCCGCCGGTGGTGAACAGCGCGGCCATCGCCCCGAAGACCAGTACCAGCACGAGCACCCCCGCCAGCACCGCGAAGGTCAGCGGACGCTTGCGCACGGCGTACGGGCGCGGATCGGGGCGCCGGGCGGAGCTGGAGGGCCGGGACGACGGCATCGGAGAACCTTCTGGGACCGGGGACAGGACGCGACACGCTTGCGATCGAGCGTAATGCGGAAGCGGGGGTTCCCGGGCAAGGGGGGTACGGGCCCGGCCCGGCGCGGTGCGCGCCGGTGCTACCAGAGGAGGGCGGCGGCGGGGTCGGTCTGCCAGTAGGTGACCTGCGCGTACTCCGCGTCGACCCACACCCCGCCCTCGGGCAGCGGAACCCGCACCCGCTCGCCGGCCGAGAAGGCCAGCTCAAGGAAGTCGGTGGTGCCGCCCGCGTCCGAATCGCCGCCGGAGAGCAGGACGGCCGCGTACCCGGACCCACCGGGCAGCAGCGTCGCGACGGCCCGTGGCTTGCTCTCCGGCAGATACGGCACGGTGGCCTCGGCGTGCGCCGAGAACCGGATGAGCGGACCCTCGTAGGCGCTGCACGGCGCGGTGCCGGTGTTGGTCGCCGTGATCAGCATGTGGTTGACCGGGGCGGTGAACTCCTCGCCCGAGACGCCGACGGTGATCCTGGTGCCGGCCGTGGTGCAGGCGCTCTGGACCACGTCGCCGTTCCACTCCTGCGTCCACTCCCCGTCCCGCGACCCGCCGTCGCCCTGGCAGCCGGTGAGGGGCAGCGCGGCGGTGGCGGCCAGCGCGGCGGCGACAGCGTGTCGGAGGCGGGCGTGGCCCGCGCTCACCACAGTGTCGCGATGAAGATGTTGGCCGTGGTGAGCAGGCCGATCGTCGCGAAGACGGGGGTGGCGAGCTTCTCCTCGTCGCGGTTGAGGTAGGCCAGGACGCTGAGCACCAGCAGCAGGGCCAGCTTCACGGCGAGCTTGGTGTTGTTGACCTCGTTGTCGTCGGCCTGGTTCAGGCCGACCAGCACCAGGCCGGTCACCAGCATGGTGGCGGCGCCGTGCAGCATGCCGGGCACGATCCGGGCCTCGCCGGCGCCCATGGCCTTCAGCTGGGTGAGAAAACCCCCGAGCAGGGCGGCGATGCCGATGATGTGCAGGGCGACGAATATATGGATGAGTACGTCCATGCGGTGCAGCGTACGCGCCGCCTTCCCCCGGTTTTACGGGCCCCCGGATGCCGTTCCCGGGGCGGCGTGTGCACCCTTATCCCCTTGCGGGGGGCGGGCCGCGGCCGGTGGGATGGCCCCATGGCGACTGCTGCGGAGACGGACGCGGGGCGGAACCGGCGGTACTGGGACGAGGTCGGCGCCGACGCCCACCGGGCGGTGGCCCGGGGGCACTGGGCGGCGGCGGAGCCCCGGTGGGGGCTGTGGGGGACACCGGAGTCGCGGGTCGGGATGATCCCCGGGGACATCGCCGGGAAGCGGGCGGTCGAACTGGGCTGCGGCACCGGCTATGTGTCCTGGTGGCTGGCGCGGGCCGGGGCGCGGCCGGTGGGCATCGACATCTCCGGCGAGCAGCTGGCGACCGCGCGGGCGCTGCGGGCCGAGTTCGGGGCCCGGTTTCCGCTGGTGCAGGGGGACGCGGCGCGGGTGCCGTGCCGGGCCGGCGGGTTCGACTTCGCGATCAGCGAGTACGGGGCCTCCCTGTGGTGCGATCCCCACCGCTGGATTCCGGAGGCGGCGCGGCTGCTGGCGCCCGGTGGGCAACTGGTGTTTCTGCGGCCGTCGCCGCTGTTCGCCATGTGTCTGCCCGAACGCGGCCCGGTGGATACCGCGTTGCTGCGCCCGCTGTTCGGGCTGCGGCGGCTGGCGTGGGCGCGGGCCACCGAGTTCAATCTTCCGCACGGGGAGTTGATCCGGCTGCTGCGGGCGAACGGGTTCGGTGTCGAGGAGTTGATCGAACTGGCCGCGCCGCAGGACGAGGACGGTACGCGGTGGTTCAGCCACGACACCCCGGTGCCGGCCGGCTGGGCGCGGCGGTGGCCCACGGAGGAGATCTGGAAGGTACGGCGTGTCTTGTGACGGGGGCACGGTTCTGGGACTGTTGGGATCATGACACCTCCTGTTTCCCGGCGCACCCTCTTCGGCGGCGCCGCCGCCGTGGCGGGTGCCTCAGCCGTCGGCGTCACCGCCGCCGCTCCCGCCCAGGCCGCCGAGACACCGGCCCCGGCCCCGGCCCCCACCGACACGGCCACCGCGACCGACCCCACCGCCGGCTGGACCGAGGCCGAACTGCGGGACCGCGCCCGCGTCCTGCGCCTCGGCTTCACCGAACAGGAGGCGGACGCCTGGCTGCTGGTGGCCAGGGCCGGCGCCGCGTTCTTCGCCCTGCCGCAGATCCACCCCTCCGACACCCCCGATGTCATCGACGCCATCCACGTGATGCAGCGCATCCTGATGCAGCGGCCCGCGTACAAGCAGTACCGGCAGTGGGGCGAGGAGGAGGAAGGCCGCCCCGCTAGCTGAGCTCGGCCGCCAGCAGATCCATCAGCAGGCCGTCGTGCCAGCTGCCGTCCGACCCGCGCTCGTACTGCCGCATGATGCCCACCGGCCGGAAACCCACCTTGCGGTAGCAGGCGATGGCCGCCGCGTTGTCCGCCGCCGGGTCGATCACCAGGCGGTGGTGGCCGAGGTCGGTGATGAGGTGCCGGGCCAGGGTGCGTACCGCGTCGGTGCCCACCCCGCGCCCGTGCACCGCCGGATCGACATAGATGTCGATGCCCGCGTGCCGGTACTCCGGGTCCGTCTCGGCATGCCACTGGATCGCCCCCGCCACCGCCCCCGCGTACTCGATGACCAGTGTGGTGACGTCCGGATCCGCCAGATCGTCCCGCACCTCCGTCACCATGTCCGGGCCGCCGCGCCAGCGCGCGTACACCTCCGGGGTGCCACGGATCGCGGCCAGCGCGGCCACATCCCCCGCCACCGCCGGCCGCAGGGTCACCTGTGCCCCGCGCAGGATCGTCACCATGCGCCCCATCGTGCCAGGAACCCGCCACCCGCAACCCGCAAATTCGGTCGCGGGCGGCCCGCGTGTTCGGCTAGACATGGCGCCCGTGATCGAAGTCGAGGGACTGGTCAAGGAGTTTCGCCGGCCCCGGCGGGTCGAGGGGCCGCTGGGCGGGGTCCGTACGCTGCTCACCCGCCGGTACGACACCACCCGCGCGGTGGACGGGGTAACCTTCGCGCTCGCCCAGGGCGAGTTCACCGGCTACCTCGGTCCGAACGGGGCCGGGAAATCCACCACCATCAAGATGATGACGGGCATCCTGCGCCCCACCGCCGGCCGGATCCGGGTCAACGGCATCGTCCCCTGGCAGGACCGCGAGCGCCACGCCCGCACCATCGGCGTCGTCTTCGGGCAGCGCACCCAGCTGTGGTGGGATCTCCCGCTGCGCGACTCCCTCGACCTCATCGGCCGGCTGTACGGAGTCGGACCGGCCCGGCACCGGGCCACCCTCGCCCGGTTCACCGAACTGCTGGGCCTTGGCCCGTTCCTGGACACCCCGGTGCGGCAACTCTCCCTCGGCCAGCGGATGCGCGGTGATCTGGCCGCCGCCATGCTGCCCGAGCCGCGCGTGCTCTTCCTCGACGAGCCGACCATCGGTCTGGACGTGGTCGCCAGGGAACGCATCCGTGCCTTCCTCGCCACCCGCAACCGCGAGGACGGCACCACCATCGTCCTCACCACCCACGACCTGGACGATGTGGAGCGGCTGTGCCGCCGGATCGTCCTCATCGACGGCGGGAAGGTGCTGTACGACGGGGACCTCGCCCGGCTCACACAGCGGTACGCGCCGGGCCGCCGGCTCGTCGTCCAACTGGGGGAGGGCACCCGGTGGCGCGGCGTCGAACTGCCCGGGGTCGGCACGGAACCCGGCACCGATCCGGGCCGGGTCACGGTGCGCTTCGACCCGGCCCGTACCCCGGCCGCCGAGGTGATAGCGGCGGTGGTCGCCCGGCACGCGGTCACCGATCTGTCGCTGCCGGCGCCCGGCCTGGAAGGCGTCGTCCACCGGATCTACACGGCCCGTGAGGGCGGCCCGTGCTGACCCGGCGGCAGAAGTACGCCGCCTGCCGGGGCATGGCCGGCCGCCACCTGCGCGGCCAGCTCATGTACCGGGGCGACTTCCTGCTGCGGATGCTCGGCCTGCTGGTCCAGGTCACGCTGCTCGCCCTCGTCTGGCGCGCCATCTACCCGGCCGGGCAGCCCATTCCACTGGAGACCCAACTCGCGTACGTCACCTACGCCGCCGTCCAGAACTGGCTGTTCAACCCGCCGGGGCTCGCCCCCACCGCCATCCCGCAGCGGGTGCGCGAGGGCAGCGTGGTCTTCGACCTGGTGCGGCCCATCGGCTTCCCGGCCCAGATGCTCGCCGGCCAGGCCGGTGCGGTCGCCGCCCAGGCCCCGCTCGCGCTGCTGGCCCTGCCCTTCGCCATGCTGGTCGGAGGCGCCCAGCCGCCCCCATCGGCAGGTGCCGCGCTGGCCGCCGCGCTCAGTGTGCTGCCGGCGCTGTGCAACGCGCTGCTGCTGGCGGTGATCGTCTCCATGGTGTGCTTCTGGACCCTGGAGGTCACCGGCATCTTCATGATCCACCGGGTCGTCGCGCAGTTCTTCGCGGGCGCGCTGGTGCCGCTGTGGTTCATGCCGCCGGGGCTGGCCTGGCTGGCGCAGGTGCTGCCGTTCCAGACCACCACGTACACGCCGATCGCCCTCTACCTCGGTCAGATCCACGGCGCCGGGCCCGTACTGGCCGCGCTCGCCGTGCAGTTGGGGTGGACGGTGGCGCTGTGGCTGACCCTGCGGCTGGTGTGGGCGCGAGCCCTGCGCCGGGTCGTCGTGCAGGGCGGGTGACCGGGCCGTGCGCGCGCTCCGTACCTATCTGCTGCTGGCCGGGGCCGCCTACCGCGCCCAGCTCCAGTACCGGAGCAACCTGCTGCTGACCCTCGCGGGCGGGGCCGCCTACCAGGGCACCGGGCTGCTCTTCCTGTGGGTGATCACCTCCCGGTTCGGGGAGCTGGGCGGCTGGAGCATGGCCGAGATCGCCTTCCTGTACGGGATGCGGGTCACCGCGCACGGTCTGTGGGTGGTGCCCACCAGTCAGCTGCACCATCTCGACCAGGCCATCCGTACCGGCGAGTTCGACCGCTATCTGGTGCGCCCCGCCGGCGTGCTCACCCAACTGCTGTGCCGGCAGGTACATCTGCCCACCCTCGGCGATCTGGCCACCGGCGTCGCCGTGCTGGCGCTGGCCGCCGGGCCGGCCGGCTTCACCCCGAGCCCGGGGGCGCTGCTCTATCTCGTACTGGCCCTGGCGGGCGGCGCGATGGTCGAGGGGGCGCTGCAACTGGCTGCCGCGTCCTTCTCGTTCCGCATGCTGTCCAATCTGGCGCTGCGCACCTTCGTCGACGACATCATGAACACCTTCGGCGGCTATCCCCTGAAAGCCTTTCCGGACGCCGCCCGGCTCGCCCTCACCTATCTGCTGCCGGTCGCCTTCGTCGCCTATCTGCCGGCCGGGGTGCTCCTGGAGCGGGCGGACGGGCTCCAGATCGCCCCGTGGCTGGCGTACGGCGCGCCCCTGGCCGGGCCACTGCTGTACGCGGGCGCGTATCTGCTGTGGCGCGGCCAGTTGCGGCACTACGGCGGCTCGGGCACCTGAGTGGTGCCGCCAGGTCCGGTCAGCCGAGGGCGAACGTCAGCTGCTGGAGCCGGTCCTCGGTGATGACCGAGTCGGCGGCGGGTTCCTCGGCGGTGACCGGCTCGCCGAACGCGGTGAAGCCCAGGTCGATCGCCATGGACCCCGGGTCCTTGAGATGGATGGGATACGGCTCGCCCCCGGTGGCGATCCGCATGCTGATCTCGCCGTCCCTCGTCTGGAGGGTGCGGACCTGGACGCCGTGGTGGGTGGAGGTCCCGATGTCGGCGATCCGGTGGTTGATGGTGACGAAGGAGTCGACCTGGCGGACGTACTGTTCCGGGTCGCAGATGTCGAGCACCAGGGTGCGGGCGTCGGCCCGGTCGAGGACCAGATACGCGCCGTCGACCTCGGCGATCACTGCCTGGCTGAGCCGGTGCTGCCGCTCCCAGTACGCGGCGTCCGGCTTGAGCCAGACGGTCTCGCCGCTGATGATGATCTCGTAGCCGCCGTGGTCTCCTTCGGTGACGGTGCCGGCGCAGGTGCCGTCGGTGTCCATGCGCAGGTCGACGTCGAAGGGGCTCAGCGCGTAGTTCCAGGTGCCCGTGGCGTGGAAGGACGACGCGCCGCCCAGCGCCGCGACGGCGTCCTGCGGGAGGGTGTCGGTGTCCGAGGACGTGCTGCCGCCCTCACCGCTCCCCGGGCCGTCCGGCGATGAGCCGCCGCCGCTGTCGCCGCCGCAGGCGGTCAGGGCCAGCATCGCCGCCATCCCGGCCGCCGCAGCCGCTGCCGCCGCCGTCCTTGCTCCCCGTGTCGCAATCTTCATTGACCAACCCCGTGTGTCTTCGCAGATGTCCGCCGCCGCCCCGCATCCGGTGGGGGGAGGGGGCAGCGGGCCGCGAAACACTAACAGGGCGGGAAGGTGCGAATGTGATCTGCGCTACGCGGGTCCGCCCGCCCCGGGGACCGGCGACCACGCGCGCTTCACCGGAACTTCACAGGCTCGCGGGCCGGGGCGCCCGCGGGGGTCAGGCCGGGCGGACCGCGCTGTGCCAGGGCATGTAGTCGATCGACTCGACCTTCACCACATCGCCCGGCTTCGGGGCGTGGATCATCCGGCCGTTCCCGATGTACAGGCCGACGTGGCTGATGTCGCTGTAGAAGAAGACGAGATCGCCGGGCTGGAGGTCGGACTTGGCGACCTTGGTGCCGATGTTCACCTGGTCCCAGGTCACCCGGGGGATCTGTACCCCGGCCTCGCGCCAGGCGGCCTGGGTCAGCCCCGAGCAGTCGAACGAGTTCGGGCCGGTGGCGCCCCACACGTACGGCTTGCCCAGCTGGGCCTCGGCGTACGCGATCGCCGCCGCCGCCTTCGTCGCGTACCCGCCGCCGGAGTCGCTTCCCGAGCCGCCGCCGGTGTTCTCCCCGGCGTCGGCCTCCGCTTCGGCCGCAGCCGCGGCCGCAGCCGCGGCCTCCGCCTCGGCTTCCGCCGCCAGCCGGGCCGCCTCCCGCTCCGCCGCCTCCCGCTCCAGCCGCTCCTGCTCCGCGATCCGCTCGGCCTCCTCGCGCTCCAGCCGCTCCAGCTCGGCCAGTTCGTTCTGCTCCTCCTCGGTCAGCTGCTCCAGCAGCTGCCGCGCCTCGGCGAGCTTGCCCTGCACCGTCTCCTTCTGCGCCTGGAGTTCGTCCTCCCGCACCACCAGCTCGTCCAGCGCCTCGGTGGCCGCCTCGCGCTGCTCGGTCGCCTCCGTCTGCCGCTCGGTGTAGTCGGCCAGCGCCTGCTGCTGCTGATCGCCGAGCCGGGAGAGCGCGTACCGCTGGTCGAAGAAGCTCTGCGGGTCCGCCGACAGCATGAAGGTGAGGGTGGACGGCATGGCGGAGCCGGCGCCCGTGCGGTACTGGGCGGCGGCGTAGCTGCCGAGCGTGCGGCGGGCCTCGTTGACCTGGCCGGTGGCCCGTTCCGCCTCGTGCAGCAGCTCCTCAACGCGCGCCTGCTGCTCGGTGACGTTCTCCTGCGCGGCGTTGTAGTGCTGGGTGGCGCTGCCCGCCTCGCGGTACAGCGTGTCGACCCGGTCCTTGACCTCCGAGGCGCGGGCCGCCGCGGACTCGGCGCGTTCGCGCTGGTCGTCGATGTCGTCGGCGTAGGCCGTCTGGGACGACAGCAGGGTGGCCGAGGCGAGCGCGGCGGCGCCCATGCCCAGGGCGCCCCGGCGGCCGGCGGGGGATTCCAGGATTCCGGTACGCGGCTTGCGGTGAGTACCCAAGGCCGGTGGTCTCCTTCTGTGTCCTCTTCCTCGTCCGCCTGCCGGGGGAAGGTGGCCCCCACGGCGCACCCGGGCTCAGCGGCCGGCGGCTCGTGCCGCCGGGGCCGGCGGGCAGGGGAGCGAGCCACCTGCCGTCGCACGCTAGCCACCTTGAGGGGTACTTGTGAAGACTGATGTGCGATATGACCGAAATCAATTTGTGATCTGTTTCGGGTTTCCCGGAGTCTCCGGTGCCCATCCGGTGCCCTTCCGGGATAGGGGAACGCACCCGGCGGCGGGGTTCTAGACTCGGGAGACGATGAGCGGCCTCTTTGACGACAGTGTTCTGGCGGATCTCGTACCCCCCGGTGCGGAGCCGCCGCCTCCCCCACCCGAGGAGCACGAGGAGGAGATCCCGCATGCCCTCTTCGCCGCGTCCTCCGAGGTGGCCGAGCGGGACCTCTACTACCGCAACGGCGCCCCCAAGCCCGTCATCGACCCCGCCCAGCTGCTCGACGGCCTGAACGACGCACAGCGCGCCGCCGTCACCCACAGCGGCGCGCCGCTGCTCATCGTGGCCGGCGCCGGCTCCGGCAAGACCCGCGTCCTCACCCACCGCATCGCCCATCTGCTGGCAGCGCGCGGCGCCCACCCCGGGCAGATCCTCGCCATCACCTTCACCAACAAGGCCGCCGGCGAGATGAAGGAGCGGGTCGCCGAGCTGGTCGGCCCGCGCGCCGCCGCGATGTGGGTGATGACCTTCCACAGCGCCTGCGTACGCATCCTGCGCCGCGAGAGCAAGCACCTCGGGTTCACCTCCAGCTTCTCCATCTACGACGGCGCCGACTCCAAGCGGCTGATGGCGCTGGTCTGCCGCGACCTGGACCTGGACCCCAAGCGGTTCCCGCCGAAGTCGTTCAGCGCCAAGATCTCCAACCTCAAGAACGAACTCATCGACGAGGAGACGTTCGCCGCCCAGGCCACAGGGGGCACCTCCCAGACGGAGTCTGGGGGAGGGTTCGAGAAGACCCTGGCCGAGGCGTACGCCCTCTACCAGTCCCGGCTGCGCGAGGCCAACGCGCTGGACTTCGACGACATCATCATGACCACCGTCCATCTGCTCCAGGCGTTCCCCGACATCGCCGAGCACTACCGGCGGCGCTTCCGGCACATCCTGGTCGACGAGTACCAGGACACCAACATCGCCCAGTACACCCTCATCCGGGAACTCGTCGGCACCGGCGACGACCCCGGCGAGCTGTGCGTGGTGGGCGACGCCGACCAGTCCATCTACGCCTTCCGCGGCGCCACCATCCGCAACATCCTCCAGTTCGAGGAGGACTACCCGCAGGCCACCACCCTGCTGCTGGAGCAGAACTACCGCTCCACCCAGACCATCCTGTCCGCCGCCAACGCCGTCATCGAGCGCAACGAGAGCCGCCGCCCCAAGAACCTGTGGACCCAGGCCGGCGCCGGCGCCCGGATCATCGGCTATGTCGCGGACACCGAGCACGACGAGGCCCAGTTCGCGGCGGATGAGATCGACCGGCTCACGGACGCGGGCGACGCCAAGCCCGGCGATGTCGCCGTCTTCTACCGCACCAACGCCCAGTCCCGGGTCTTCGAGGAGATCTTCATCCGGGTCGGCCTGCCCTACAAGGTCGTCGGCGGCGTCCGCTTCTACGAGCGCCGCGAGGTCCGCGACGTCCTCGCGTACCTCCGGGTGCTGGCCAACCCCGAGGACACCGTGCCGCTGCGCCGCATCCTCAACGTCCCCAAGCGCGGCATCGGCGACCGCGCGGAGGCGATGATCGACGCGCTCGCCCAGCGCGAGAAGATCTCCTTCGCGCAGGCGCTGGCGCGGGTGGAGGAGGCGTACGGCATGGCGGCGCGCTCCATGAACGCCGTCAAGCGCTTCAACGTCCTGCTGGAGGAACTGCGCACCATCGCCGAGTCGGGCGCCGGGCCCGCCACCGTACTGGAGGCGGTTCTCGAACAGACCGGCTATCTCGCCGAGTTGCAGTCCTCCACCGATCCCCAGGACGAGACCCGGGTGGAGAACCTTCAGGAACTGGCCTCCGTCGCCCTGGAGTTCGAGCAGCAGCGGGAGAGCGAGGACGAATCCCCCGGCACCCTCGCCGAGTTCCTGGAGCGGGTGGCGCTGGTCGCCGACTCCGACGAGATCCCGGACGAGGCGGACGCCGAGGACAAGGGGGTGATCACCCTCATGACCCTGCACACCGCCAAGGGCCTGGAGTTCCCGGTGGTCTTCCTCAGCGGCATGGAGGACGGCGTCTTCCCGCACATGCGCTCGCTCGGCAAGACCAAGGAACTGGAGGAGGAGCGCCGGCTCGCCTACGTGGGCATCACGCGGGCGCGCGAGCGGCTGTACGTCACGCGCGCCGCGCTGCGCAGCGCCTGGGGGCAGCCGCAGCACAACCCGCCGTCGCGGTTCCTGGAGGAGATCCCCGAGCAGCACCTGGAGTGGCGGCGCACCGGACCGCTGGCGGCGCCGCCGCCGACCGCCCCCGGCAGCCGCCGTACCGCCTCCTCGTCGTCCGGCCTGACCGGCGGCTTCGCGACCGGCCGGGCCCCGGCCAGGGGAGGTACGGAGCGGCAGGTCGTCGCCCTGGCGGCCGGGGACCGGGTCAGCCACGACACGTTCGGCCTGGGCCGGGTGGTCTCGGTGCAGGGCAGCGGTGACCGGGCGGAGGCGACGATCGATTTCGGCGGCGAGAAGCCGAAGCGGCTGCTGCTTCGTTACGCCCCGGTGGAGAAGCTCTGACGCTGCGCCGCCGTCGGCCGGAAATGTGTCGCTGTCCTGTCACAGACGGGATAAAAGCCTTGTGAAGTCCCCCCGGACGAGATGAGATGGCCCGGCATTGTCGTCGTCGTAGTTCTGCGTGCTCCTCTTCGCTGTTCCGACCATGGAGTACGGGATCAACTCTCTCCACCCAGGGGGAATTTTCATGAGCCAGCCGTGGCAGCAGCCGCAACAGCCGGGCGGTTACGGCCAGCAGCCGCCGCCGCACCAGCCCCCGCCGGGCGGTGGTGGCTACGGCCAGCCCGTACCCCCGCAGCAGCAGCCGCCCCAGCCGGGTTACGGCTACCCGCAGCAGCCGCCGCCCGGTGTCCCGGGCGGCTACGGCCAGCCGGTACCCCCGCAGCAGCCGTACGGGGCCCCGCCGCAGGGCGGCTTCCCGCCGCCTCCGCCCCCGGTGGGCGGCGGCAACAAGGTTCTGCTGGCGATCCTGGCGGCGCTGGGCATCGGGATCGTGCTGCTCATCGCGTACGGCTACATCGTGGCCGCGATGTTCGACGAGGAGTCCGGCGAGTACCCGCAGTTCACCTACGCCGCACTGCTCATCGGTGCGCTGATCGCGCTGCCGATCGGCAAGCTGGCCCCGCGCAACTGGGGTGCCTACGCGGCGGGTGCGGTGATCGCGCTGGTGTCGATGTTCCTCGGTGAGCTGTTCGCGCTGTCGGCCATCCTCGCCGACACGGTCAGCGGACTCTCCGCCGATGAGGCCGCCATGTTCGGTCTGGAGCAGAAGAGCGCCTTCGGTTTCCTCTTCGGTGATTTCGGCGACGTGTTCGACGCCTGGAAGGAAGGGGCCGAGGCGGTCAACTGGATCTTCGTCTTCGTGGCCCCGATCGCCGCGCTCGGTGTCGCCTACCGGTTGGGCGAGCGCTCGAACTGACCCGGCTCGTCCCCGCGACGGCCCGCCTCCTTCGCGGGGACGCCGTGCACGGATCGGGCGTGTGACGTCGGCCTCCAGGACCTGATCGTGGTCCTGGAGGCCGACGTTCGTGTGTGGGGCGGGTACGGGTGCCGGTGAAGCCGTCGGCCGGGCCGCTCAGCCAGGTCCGGGGTCCTGACCGTCCCCACGACCCGATAGTTGACCGGAAATCAGACAACTCGTGGAAAGAGCCACGGGTCATCCACGCTTCCTCCCGTCGGGCTTAAGGATCGCCGCGCGCATCGCGTGGATGATCCGGAACCGCGGAATCCGGTGCGCCGTGCACCCGCGATCCGTATCCACGGCCCAGCTCAGGAGGAACATTGAGCCGCAACGTGCCACGTTCACTCGTGGCGGCAGCCATCGCGGTCAGTATGGTGGCGGGATTCACCGCCGCCGCCGCGGCCGACCCCGGCGGGTCCGGCGGGTCCGCGGGGGACCCGATCGTCCTGCCCGTCAGGTCCTCGGACGGCGGCGCGCCCAGCGCCATCACGCTCATCACCGGTGACCGGGTCCTGCTGGACCACGAGGGCGAGGTCACCGCGATCGTTCCGGCCCAGGGGCGGGAATCCTTGCCGTTCCGCGCCACGACGGTGGACGGCCGTACCCTGGTCCTCCCCGCGGACGCCCAGCCGCTGCTGATGGCCGGCACCCTCGACCGGCGGCTCTTCGACATCGGGCTGCTGGCCTCCGAGCCGTACGCACGGGCCGGTGGGCTGCCGCTGATCGTCAGCTACGACGGCACGCGTTTCCGGACAGCCGTCGCGGACGGCCCCACCGATCGCACCCGGCTGGATTCGATCAACGGCGAGGCCATGACGGTCAGCGCGGAACAGGCCGCGGGGGTCTGGGACGCGCTCACCGGGCCCGGCGCCGGAGGACCGGCGACCCTGGCCGCCGCGCCCGGGATCGAGGCCATCGCACTCGACGGAATGATGGAGAAGACGCTCGCCGAGTCGGTGCCGCAGATCGGCGCCCCGCAGGCGTGGGCGGCGGGATACGACGGCGAGGGCGTCAAGGTCGCCGTCGTCGACACCGGAGTCAGCGCGGACCACCCCGATCTGGCCGGACAGCTCATCGCCGCCGAGAACTTCTCCAACTCCCCGGACGCCGTGGACCGGGACGGGCACGGTACCCATGTGGCGTCCACCGTCGCGGGCACCGGCGCGCACTCGGACGGCGAGCGCACCGGTGTCGCGCCGGGCGCCGGCATCATCGCCGCCAAGGTGCTCGACGACAACGGCTTCGGCTGGGAGTCGGACATCATCGCCGGCATGGAGTGGGCCGTCGACCAGGGCGCCGACATCATCTCCATGAGCCTGGGCGGCTCGGCAGGACCGGAGATCGACCCGGTGGAGGAGGCCGTCAACCGGCTCTCCGACGCGTCCGACGCCCTGTTCGTCATCTCGGCCGGCAACTCCGGCCCCACCGAGGGAAGCATCGGCTCCCCCGGCACGGCCGACGCGGCCCTGACCGTCGGTGCCGTGGACAAGCGGGACCGGATCGCCGACTTCTCATCCGTCGGCCCGCGCTCCAGGGACGGCGCGCTGAAGCCCGACGTCACCGCCCCCGGAGTGGACATCGCCGCCGCGGGCGCACCGGACGCGGCGATCTGGGACTACGGAACGCCGGTGGCCGACGGCTATGTGTCCCTCTCCGGCACCTCCATGGCCACCCCGCACGTATCGGGCGCCGCCGCGCTGCTGAAGCAGGCCCACCCCGACTGGACCGGCCGGCAGCTCAAGGCCGCCCTCACCGGCTCGGCCCTCGGCGGCGAAGGACTCACCCCGGTCCAGCAGGGCACCGGCCGGATCAGTGTGCCGGACGCCCTCGACGTCGCCGTCATCGCCGAGAACGGCCCGCTCAACCTGGGCACCGTCCGGTATCCGCACGAGGACGCCGCCCCGGTCAGCCGCGAGCTGACCTATCGCAACCTGAGCGGTGAGGAAGTGACCCTCGCCCTCGATGTGACGGCCGTCGACCCCGAGGGCCATCCGGCACCCGAAGGCTTCTACACCCTCTCCGCCGGCCGGCTCACCGTCCCGGCCGGCGGTACCGCCACCGTCGACGTCACCGCCGACACCCGGATCGGTGGCGAGGTGTACGGCACGTACAGCGCCTACCTCACCGCCACCGACCACAACGGCCGCACGGTACGCGCGGTGGCCGGTGTCGAGCGGGAGGCGGAGATGTACGACGTCACCATCGTTCCCCTGGGGCGGGACGGCCGGGAAGCGGGCACCGAGACGTGGACGCTCTTCCTCCACGACCGGGATCACCTGGCGGACCACGTGCTGGGGGGCACCACGGGGGAGCCGGCCACCGTACGACTGCGCCCCGGCCACTACATCGCGGACTTCGGGAACACCGGCTCGGACGACTCCGGCGAAACCTTCACCTCGGACGGACTGTTCCAGCCGGGGCTGATCATCTCCGGGGACACCACGCTGCGCTACGCGGCCGAGGACGCGGGCGATGTCGGGTACGACCTGCCGGAGAACACCGGCCAGGGGGCGGAATTTCTTCCCGTGCAGCTGGTGGCGGACGTTCAGCTGACCATCGCGGGCAACCCTTTCAGGGGCTTCCACTACCTCGGTGCGGGCGAGAACAACCTGCGCGTCGGCCAGGTCGGTGAGCTGCCCGGGAACGCCGAGCTGACGACCGTCTTCCAGGCCATGCTGCGCTCGCGGGACCAACTGCTCCAGTACTACGCGGTGGACGAGGTCGAGGGAGCCGTCCCCACCGGTCTCCGGGGTCGTTTCGCCACCCGGGACATGGCGGAACTTGAGGTGCGGGTGGGTGCGCCAGAACCCGTCACCGCGCTGGACCTGACGGTCGACCACCATGTCGGGCTGACCTTCCGCAGCTCCGTGGTGGCACCCACCACGGCGCGGGTGTTCGTCCCGGCGAACCGCAAGGTCAGCCTCGATCTGGACGACCCGGCCCACGTCAAGACGTGGCGCATCAAGGGCCCGGGGCGCTCCTACGCGGGCGGTGCGCGGTACCGGCTCACGATGAACACGGCGGTCTTCGGGCCGATGGTGGACAACGGAGGCGAAGGGGGGCGGGTACCGGCGGTCGGTCTCTTCCGGAACGGTGATGTGCTCACCGGCTCGTTCGCCGAAGGCTCGGACGGCGAGGGCGGCGAGGGCTACACGCCGTTCACCTCGGCGCGGACCACGCTGTTCGTCAACGGCGAGGAGTACGCGGGTGCGCGCGCCCCGATGGACCGGCTGCGGATTCCGGTTCCGGCCGAGCGGGCCGGGTACCGGCTGGAGACGACCATGGACCGTTCCGGTCTGTACCCCGTCAGCACCAGGATCGACGCCGTGCACACCTTCACCTCGGCCCGTACCGAGCATCAGGAACGGCTGCCGCTCTCCATGGTGCGCTTCGCCCCCGCGACCGCGCTGGACAGCACCCTCCCGGCCGGGGCGACCGTCACCGTGCCCCTGGAGGTTCAGGGCGCGGCGGCCGAAGCCGGCGTGGACACGCTGGTGGTCGCCGTCTCCTACGACCGTGGTGGGACCTGGCAGGAGGCCGTGGTCACGGCCGGCGCCATCCAGGTCGTCAACCCGGCGGCCGACGGCTCGGTGTCTCTGCGCGCCGAACTGACGGGCGCCGACGGCGGCTTCACCGAGGTCACCATCATCGACGCCTACCGCACCGCCTGATCGGCGCTGCGCGGACGCGGCGGCCCGCCCTCGAAGGGGCGGGCCTGCCGTTCCCCGTGGCGCGGTCGTGCTGTCGTGCGGTCGGACAGCCGTATGTCAGTTGGGCTCCAGGCCCTTGTTGCGCAGCCAGGTCAGCGGGTCGAGGGTGCCGCCGCTCGCCGGGCGGACCTCGAAGTGCAGGTGCGGACCGGTCGAGTTGCCGGAGTTGCCGGAGTACGCGATGACCGTGCCGGCCTGGACGTACCCGGACTGGTAGGCGGTGCTGCTCAGATGCGCGTACCAGGTCTCGGTGCCGTCCGGCGCGGTCAGGATCAGCAGGTTGCCGTAACTGATGTGCCACTGGGTGCGGATGGAGCCGTCGGTGACGGCCTTCACCGGGGTGCCGTAGCTGACCGGGAAGTCGATGCCGGTGTGCAGGGAAAGCCAGTTGATGCCGGCCTGCCCGTAGTAGGCGCTGAGGCCGTGCTGGTCGACCGGGAGCGCGAACTTGGGGCGCGCTGCCTCGATCCTGGCGGCTTCCTCCTCGGCGGCGATCCGTTCCTGCTCCAGCCGTTCCTCCAGGTCGAGCCGGCCCTGGGTGCGGTTGGCGCGGTCGGCGTAGTCGTCGGCGGCGGCGGACAGGCTCTCCAGCTGGGTGTTGAACTCCTTGTTCGCCTCGACCTGCTTGGCCTCGCCGGGGTCGGGGGCGGCGACCGGGGCCTCGTCCTCCACGCTGTCCGAGCTGGAGACGGTGGCGGCGGTGGCCACGGCGGTCATGCCCAGCACGGCGAGGGAGGGCGCGGCGACGGACAGCAGGGCGGAGCGCTTGGGCTTGACGCAGCGGCGCCGGCCGCGGCCCGCCGGGCGTTCGGGGGCGCACTCGTCGGGGAAGTCGTCCTGCGGCCCTTCCGAGGGCTGCCACGGCTCCGGCTGCCAGCCGTCGTCCCCGGCGGTCTCGGCGGCCTCGGCGAACCGCTGCTGCGGCTCCTGCTCCGGCTCCGGCGGTGCCTGCGGGTCCTGTTCCCGCTCCGGTGCTGCCTCCGCCTCCGCCTCCGCCGGCTGCGACTCCTGTTCGTACAGGGGGGTTCCGTGCACGGGGGTGTCGTACGTGTCGGGGGCCGGTGCGCCGTAGGTCTCGTACGCGTCGTAACCGGCGTACGTCTGCTGGTCGTCGGCCTCCGGCGCCAGCGTGGCGGTACCGGCGGCGGCCTGCTGCTGTTCCCAGCCGTAGGCGCTGTCCCAGCCACCGCCCTGGTAGCCGTCGTATCCCTGGGTGTGGGTCGGTGCCGGTGCGTGCGCCTGCGGTTGTGCCTGGTACCCGTCGTACGTCGCGTAACCGTCGTACGAGAGCGTCCCGTAGGAGGGGTTTCCGATCTCGTCAGTGTGTCCGGTCGGAGAGAAGGCTCCCGACGGGTGACGATCGCTCACTGACTACGCCTTTCGGCTCGACTACAGGAGCTGGGGTGGGGACCCGGCGGCTGCGTACGGCAGCGCGACTGTACCTGTCGTTTCCTGGCCGCGACAATCTTTCGCGGGGTTTCGCGAGTTGAGGAATCGGGCATTCAGCCGCCATTCGGGAGCGGCACCATCGGTGCCACACGATTTGTTCGATATTCGTTCGAATGAGAGCCCGACCCCACCCGCCATGTGATCTGCCTCGCGGCGCGTGCGTAAGCCTGGCCGATTGCGGGATGCTGAAGTTAATGTCCGTTCACTCCGGCATCGGCGCCGGAGGTTCTCGGGAGGCTTCTGATGGGTGTTTCCGGACCGATCCGGGTCGTTATCGCCAAGCCGGGGCTCGACGGCCACGACCGCGGCGCGAAGGTCATCGCGCGCGCCCTGCGCGACGCGGGCATGGAGGTCATCTACACCGGACTGCACCAGACCCCCGAACAGATCGTGGACACCGCCATCCAGGAGGACGCCGACGCGATCGGCCTGTCCGTCCTGTCCGGCGCGCACAACACACTCTTCGCGCGGGTGATCGAACTGCTGAAGGAAAGGGACGCCGCCGATATCAAGGTCTTCGGGGGAGGGATCATCCCGGAGGCGGACATTCCCCCGCTGAAAGCCGCCGGAGTATCGGCGATCTTCACCCCCGGGGCGCCCACCGGCGACGTCGTGACCTGGGTGCGGGAGCACATCCGGGCCGCCTGACCGGCCCCGGCGCGGCAGGCCCGTACGGTTTTGTGACCCTTGTCACCACCCAGGTGTGACCTGGATTTCAAATAGGCAAATAGCCCCCCGGTACGCTGCACTGCGGACCTGCCGCGTGCTCGCTTGCCCGCCTGAATCGCATGCGCTGCGGCCACCCGGCACGCCCACGCTGAAAGTACGAACCGCGAGACCACTGATTGAGGGACGGACGCGCGTGGACCTGTTCGAGTATCAGGCGAGGGACATCTTCGCCAAGCATGACGTACCGGTGCTGGCCGGTGAAGTCATCGACACGCCGGAGGCGGCGCGCGAGGTGACCGAGCGACTCGGTGGCCGCGCGGTCGTCAAGGCGCAGGTGAAGGTCGGTGGCCGTGGCAAGGCCGGCGGCGTCAAGCTCGCCGCCGACCCCGCGGACGCGGTGGAGAAGGCCCGCGCCATCCTGGGCATGGACATCAAGGGCCACACCGTCCACAAGGTGATGCTGGCCCAGACCGCGGACATCGTGGAGGAGTACTACGTCTCCTTCCTCCTGGACCGCACCAACCGCACCTTCCTCGCCATGGCCTCCGTCGAGGGCGGCGTGGAGATCGAGGAGGTCGCCGCCACCAACCCCGAGGCGCTCGCCAAGATCCCCGTGAACCCGATCGACGGGGTCACCGAGGCCAAGGCGCGCGAGATCGTCGAGGCGGCGAAGTTCCCGGCCGAGATCGCCGACCAGGTCGTCACCACCCTCCAGCGGCTGTGGGACGTCTTCATCAAGGAAGACGCCCTGCTGGTCGAGGTCAACCCGCTGGTCAAGACCGGCGAGGGCAAGATCGTCGCGCTGGACGGCAAGGTCTCCCTGGACGCGAACGCCGAGTTCCGCCAGCCCGGCCACGCCGAGCTGGAGGACAAGGCCGCGGCCAACCACCTGGAGGCGGCGGCCAAGGCCAAGGGCCTCAACTACGTCAAGCTCGAAGGCGGCAACGTCGGCATCATCGGCAACGGCGCCGGGCTCGTCATGAGCACCCTGGACGTCGTCGCGTACGCGGGCGAGGCCCACGGCGGCGCCAAGCCGGCCAACTTCCTCGACATCGGTGGCGGCGCGTCCGCCGAGGTGATGGCCAACGGCCTGGAGATCATCCTGGGCGACCCCGACGTCACGTCGGTCTTCGTCAACGTCTTCGGCGGCATCACCGCCTGCGACGCCGTCGCCAACGGCATCGTCCAGGCGCTCGACCTGCTGGCGAGCAAGGGCGAGGCCGTCACCAAGCCGCTCGTCGTCCGTCTCGACGGCAACAACGCCGAGCTGGGCCGGAAGATCCTGACCGACGCCAACCACCCGCTGGTGGAGCAGGTCGACACCATGGACGGCGCGGCCGACCGCGCCGCCGAGCTGGCCGCCAAGTAACGACGGACGAGGACACCGAACACACCATGGCTATCTTTCTCACCAAGGAAAGCAAGGTCATCGTCCAGGGGATGACCGGCTCCGAGGGCCAGAAGCACACCCGGCGGATGCTGGCCTCCGGCACCACCATCGTCGGCGGCGTCAACCCGCGCAAGGCGGGCACCACCGTTGACTTCGACGGCACCGAGATCCCGGTCTTCGGCGGCGTCAAGGAGGCCATCGAGGCCACCGGCGCCGACGTCACCGTGATCTTCGTACCGGAGAAGTTCACCAAGGACGCGGTCATCGAGGCGATCGACGCCGAGATCCCGCTGGCCGTCGTCATCACCGAGGGCATCGCGGTGCACGACACCGCCGCCTTCTGGGCGTACGCCGGCCAGAAGGGCAACAAGACCCGCATCATCGGCCCCAACTGTCCCGGGCTGATCACCCCGGGCCAGTCCAACGCGGGCATCATCCCGGCCGACATCACCAAGCCCGGCCGGATCGGTCTGGTGTCGAAGTCGGGCACCCTGACCTACCAGATGATGTACGAGCTGCGCGACATCGGCTTCAGCTCGGCGGTCGGCATCGGCGGTGACCCGATCATCGGCACCACCCACATCGACGCCCTGGCGGCGTTCGAGGCCGACCCCGACACCGATCTGATCGTGATGATCGGCGAGATCGGCGGCGACGCCGAGGAGCGGGCCGCGGACTTCATCAAGGCCAACGTCACCAAGCCGGTCGTCGGCTACGTGGCGGGCTTCACCGCGCCCGAGGGCAAGACCATGGGCCACGCCGGCGCCATCGTCTCCGGCTCCTCCGGCACGGCGCAGGCCAAGAAGGAGGCCCTGGAGGCCGCGGGCGTGAAGGTCGGCAAGACCCCGTCCGAGACCGCGCTGCTGGCCCGCGAGCTGCTGGCCGCGAGCTGAGCGATCTGCTGCGCCGAGGGCACCCCCGCCGTACACCGTACGGCGGGGGCGCCCTTCGCCGTCGCTGAGCCTCCGCGCCGGCTCCCGCGCCGCTCTTGACACCACGGACGGGCGGCGCTTTGTTGCTCGCAGGGGCGTGGTGCCGGGGGAGAGGGCAGCGGATGAGCGGAACGCCGGGTACGGACCGCAGGGCGTGGCCGGGCACCGGGGGAGACCCGGACCCCGCCGTCGGCTGCCTCTACCTCGTCATGCTCCCGGTCGCCCTGGGCCTGGGCGTGACCGGGCTGACCGTCCACGAGGACGGCTTCTTCGGCGGCACGGGCTGGGACCGCGACGGACAGCGGCTGTGTGCCGTCGTGATCCTGCTGTGCGCGGCGCTGCTCGCGGTCACCGGCCGCGCCGTCCGGCGCGGTTCCGGGCGGGGCTGGACGCTCACCGTCGCGGTGCTGGCCCTGCTGCTCATCGCCCAGATCGGGCTGCTGCGGGCCACCGGCGCCGACCTGTCCGTGGTGTTCTTCGGCCTGGTGGTCACGGTCTTCGCCATCGGCGTCATGCTGACCCGGGATGTCCGCACGCACTGCGGCATACTGACCGCGCCGCGCCGCCCGATCCCCGGCGCACCGGAACCTGTGGTGCAGGCCGCCGCGCTCCTCACCCACCAGGGATGGGTGCTGACCTTCGTCCCCGGGATGCTGCTGCTCATGGCGCTGCTCCAGGACAACATGCTGGACGGGCTGCGCGGCTGGAGCCCGTGGATCGGGTTGTGGGGCGCGGTCAGCCTGGGGCACTTTCTCATCGCAGGCCTCGTGCGGCGCGGTTCGGCCGCCGCGCGCTGGATCGCGACGGTGTTCACCGCCTGCTACGGGCTGCTGGGGCTGGCGCTGATCGTGTTCTACCAGGCCCTGGGCTGTGCGCTGCTGCTGACCCTGGCCGGCCCGGCCGTCCTGCTCAACACGGCCGAGGCCCGGGTCTATTACGCCGGCCTTCGGCTCCATCGCCGGAGTCTGCGCCGCGGCCGTCGCCTCCGCCGGGGCTGAGTCCGGGTGCCGCCGCGCCGGCGGAGCCGCGGCGGCCCGGGAACCGCGGTGGGAGGCGCGCGCCGGGTTCAGCGCACGGCGGTCAGGGCCGATGCCGTCATCGCCGCGAGGGTGGCCGCCGTCAGGAGGAGGGTGGCCCGGGTGCGGCGGGCCGTGGTGCGTTCGCCGGCGTGGCGGACCGTGTCGGGGTGGCGGGGGCGGACCGGGACCGCCGCCGCCAGGGCCGCCAGCGGTGGCAGGCCCGGGGGGAGTGCCGCCCGGGCCGCCACCAGCCGGGCGCGGGCCACCGGCTCGGTGGCCTCCGTCTCCGCCGCCGTGCCGGCCAGGCCCACCCCGGCGCAGTCGTGCAGCACCACCGTGCGGCGCCGGTGCGGCGGCAGGTCGAGCAGCGGCGGCAGTACGGGCGCCGGCCGCCCCCACGGGCGCAGCCGGTGCCACGGCGAGAGCGCGTACCCGTAGACCGCCGCCCGCACCCGTACCAGCGGATCCGGATCGGCCGCCACCGCCGGCCACTCCTCCCAGCTCCGCTGGAACCCGCGCTCCATCGCCCGCGCCGCGAACCGCGCGTCGCCGCCGCACAGCAGATACGCCTGCCGCGCCAGCCCGGCCGCGTGCGCCTCGTACAGTGCCGCGAACGCCGCCTCCGGCGTCACCCCCCGAACGGGCGTACGTGTGCGGCTCGGTGTGCTGGTCAGAGTCTCCACCGGCTGCTGTTCCCTCCTGGTCCCGACCGTGGCGATACCTCAGCCTGCCGGGCGGTATTGGCAGCATGGCGGCGTGCGCCTCCTTATCCAGCGATTTGCCCCGGACGGCCGAATCACCCACACCAGATGGCTCGGCGAGGGCCTGGTGGCGGCCGGTCTCGGCTTCGGCGCGCTGGCCGTGACCGGCCTCGTGCTGTGGACCACCTCCCCCTATCCCGACAGCGGAGCGGGCGGCGCGCTGCGCGTCGTCGCCGGGCTGTGGCTGCTCGCGCACGGCACCGAGCTGGTGCGCGCCGAGACGCTCAGCGGCGTACCCGCGCCGATCGGACTCACCCCGCTGCTGCTCACCGCGCTGCCGTGCTGGCTGTTGCACCGGGCGGTACGGGTGGCGCTCGTCGGTGAGGACGAGCCGGCGGTCGGGCCACGCGCCGCGCTGTGGGTGAGCGCCGGGTATCTGCTGGCGGCGGTGCCCGCCGTGCTGTACACGCTGGGCGGGCCGATCAGCGCGCGCCCCCTGAGCGCGCTGCTGATGCTGCCGCTGCTGACGGGGGTGGTGACGGCGGCGTCCGCCGTGTCGGTACTGGGGTGGCCGGGGCGGTGGCCTGCCTCGTGGCCCGACCCGTACCGGCTGGCGGCGGCCGGGCGGGCGGCGGTGGCGGGGACGGCGACGGTGGTCGGGGCGGGCGCGCTGCTGGCGGCCGGGGCGCTGGTGCTGCACGCGGAGGTGGCGCAGCGGACGTTCGGGCAGCTGTCCGGGCCCTGGTCGGGGCGGTTCGCGGTGCTGCTGCTCGGGCTGGCGCTGGCGCCGAACGCGGCGGTGTGGGCGGCGGCGTACGGGCTCGGTCCCGGGTTCACGCTGGGCGCCGGGAGTGTGGTGGCGCCGGTGAGCGCGCTGGCCGGGACGGGCTCGGGCGGTGGCGAACCGCGGCTGCCCGCGTTTCCACTGCTGGCGGTGGCCCCGGTGGGTCTGGGCGAGGGCTGGGCGGCGTGGGCGGTGGCGGCCGTCGTGCCGGTGGCGGGGGTGGGGGTGCTGGCGTGGTTCACGGCGCGGGGGGCCGTACGGTCCGGGTCCGGCTGGGGCGCCACCGCGCTCACCGCGCTGCTGGCGGCGGTGGGGTGCGGGGTGGCGCTGGCCGCGCTGGCGGCGCTGGCGGGCGGGCCGCTGGGGACCCGGGCGCTGGCGGAGTTCGGCCCCGATCCGGGGCTGACCGGCCTGGCGGCGGCCGGGTGGGGCGTGCTGGCGGGCGTACCGCTGGCGCTGGCGCTGCGGGGGTGGCAGCTGCGGACGTCGGGGCTGCGGGAACTGCCGGTCCGGCTGGCACGGCTGGCACGGCTGTGGCGGCGGGCGGACCGGGCGGACCGGGCGGACGGGGCGGAGCAGCCGGAGCAGGCGAAGGCCGGCGGCCGACGACCGTGGCGGCGCGCGCGCCGGCGCGGTGCCGAGGGGACGGCGCCCGAGGCGGCCGGCACGATCGGCCGGCTCCGCCTGCGGCTCCGCACCCGGCCGGAGCCGCCGCCCGCCGCACCGCCGGCGGCGGTGCCCCGTACCCCCGATGTGCCCTTCGACCAGGAGACCGACCTCTCCCAACTCGCCGAGGGCGACATGTGAGAATCCCCGCCATGGACACAAGTTCGAGTACCCGGGCCGTCGTCGGCGAGCTGCTGACCCGCATCGCCGCCGGCGACCCGGAGAAGACCGCCGGACTGTACGCGGAGCGCGTCGACTGGAAACTGGACTGGCCGGAAGCCGAGCACGGTCGTACGGCCACCCCCTGGATCCGGCACCGGCACACCCGCGCCGACATCGCCGCGCACTACCGGGAGGTGGCGCGGCACCATGTGCCGCAGGAGGACGGCACCGTCGTCGAGCGCATCCTGGTGGACGGCCCCGACGCCGTCGTCACCGGCGAGATCCGGCAGACCGCCCGCCCCACCGGCCGCCCCTACCGCGCCGCCTTCGCCCTGCACCTGACCGTGGCGGACGGCCTGATCACCCGCCACCACATCTACGAGGACAGCCTGGCCGTGGCCCGGGCGTTCGAGGCGGGCACCGCCTAGAATCGAGTCCCGTGACGGACACCCAGTACGAAGACCTCCTGCGGCTGGTGCTCACGTCGGGGACGGCCAAGGCCGACCGGACGGGCACCGGCACCCGAAGCGTGTTCGGGCACCAGCTGCGCTACGACCTCTCCCAGGGGTTCCCGCTCGTCACGACCAAGAAGGTGCACCTCAAATCCATCGTGCACGAACTGCTCTGGTTCCTCAGCGGCGAGTCCAACGTCGCCCGGCTCCATGAGCACGGCGTCACCATCTGGGACGAATGGGCCGACGAGCGCGGCGAACTCGGCCCGGTCTACGGCGTGCAGTGGCGCTCCTGGCCCACCCCGGACGGCCGGCACATCGACCAGATCGGCGAGATCCTCGACACCCTGCGCCGCGACCCGGACTCCCGCCGGATGATCGTCTCCGCCTGGAACGTCGCCGACCTGTCCAAGATGGCGCTGGCCCCGTGCCACGCCCTCTTCCAGTTCTACGTGGCAGACGGCCGGCTCTCCTGCCAGCTCTACCAGCGCAGCGCCGACCTGTTCCTCGGCGTCCCGTTCAACATCGCCAGCTACGCCCTGCTCACGCACATGGTGGCCCAGCAGGCCGGCCTGGAGGCGGGCGACTTCATCTGGACCGGCGGCGACTGCCACATCTACGACAACCACGTCCAGCAGGTGACCGAGCAGCTGACCCGCGAGCCCTTCGCCTTCCCCCGGCTGCGGCTGCGCCGCGCCGACTCGCTGTTCGACTACGCCTACGAGGACGTGGAGGTGCTCGACTACCGGCACCACCCGGCCATCAAGGCCCCGGTGGCGGTGTGAGGGTGAACGTCGGACTGATCTGGGCGCAGACCCTCGACGGAGTGATCGGCGCGGGCAACGCGATCCCCTGGCGGCTGCCCGAGGACATGGCCCACTTCAAGGCCACCACCCTCGGGCATCCGGTGGTGATGGGGCGCCGGACCTGGGATTCGCTGCCCGCGCGGTTCCGCCCGCTGGCCGGCCGGCGCAACATCGTGGTGACCCGTGATCCGCACTGGGCCGCCGACGGCGCGGAACGGGCCGGGTCCGTCCCGCACGCGCTGGAACTCGCGGCGGGCCCCGACGCCGCCGGCACCCCGTGGGTGATCGGCGGCGGGGAGATCTACCGGGCCGCCCTGGAGTACGCCACCACGCTCTCGGTGACCGAGATCGACGCGGTGGTGGAGGGCGACACGTACGCCCCCGCCCCGGGCCCCGAGTGGCGGGTGGCCGAGGACCGGGGCTGGCGGTCCTCGGCGTCGTCCGGGCTGCGCTACCGCATCCGCGTCCACACCCGCTGACGGGGCGGGCGGCCCCGGGCGGCGCGGGTCAGTCGCGCTCGCCCAGGAGCGGGCGGAGCTGCTTGGGCAGATGGGTCTCGCACGCCTCGCGGGTGGGGGCGGTCAGAGCGTCCCGGTAGCAGTCGAAGTAGTCCTTGTAGACCAGCTGCACCGTGTACGTGGTGAAGACGATCAGCAGGGCCATGCCCGCCAGGATCACACCGGCGATCGACATGCCGATCGGCGAGCGGCGGGCGCCGGGCGGTGCGGTGGCCGGCGGGGTCGCCGGACGCGGGGGTACGGGTGCCTCGCCCTCCACCTGGGCGACCGTCGCGCGAGCGTGTTCCGGGGCTTCCTCAGCCTGCTCCCCGGGCTTCTTCGCGGACTCCTTCTCGTCCTTCGGGCCACCGCGCAGCGCGCTGATGCCCCAGTACAGGGCCAGCGCGCCCAGCAGCAGCCCCAGCCACTCCCAGCCGAAAAGACCGGCGAAGATGCCCCACATGCCGGCCAGCACGGCGTACCGGGCGTGCCGCTGCGCCGGGTCGGTCGGGTCCCAGCGCGGGCCGAGCGGGCCGGGGCCGCCGTCGCGGCCGTTGCCGCCCGGGCGGCGCGGGGACTCGCCGAAGCCGGGGCCGCCCCGGCCCGGCTGGCGCCGGCTCCACTGGCTGCCCCAGCGCGAGCGCTGGTTCTCCTCGCCGCCCTCGCTGTCCCCGCTGGCCCCGCTGTCCCCGTGTGCCGGGTCCTTCTTCTCCTCGCCGTTCCCCTCGCCGTTCCCGTCCTCGTCACGGCGGGACTGCCACGGCCGGTCGGGCTGGCCCTCGGGCGGCGGCGCGAAGGGGTTGTGCTCCTCGCGGGGCCGGTCCTGGCGCCCCGAGGCTCGCCGTCGATCGGTCATGGTGTGGCTGTCCCCTTCGTCCACGGTTCGCTGGCAACGACCGTACCTGGGACCGGCCTCACCCGTCGCACGGGGGAGGCCCGGTATGCCGGTATGGTGACCGGTGGCCGACGGCCCTGTCGCGCTTTGCCCACCGCTCAAGGAAGATTCCCGCCGTGGCCCCAGCACCGCAGCCGAAGGATCCCGCACGCCTGGTCGTCCTGGTATCCGGCTCCGGCACCAACCTCCAGGCCCTGCTGGACGCCCAGTCCGCCCTCGGCCCCCGCTGGTACGGAGCACAGGTGGTCGCGGTCGGCGCCGACCGCGACGGCATCGAGGGGCTGCGGCGCGCCGGGCGGTCCGGGGTGCCGGCGTTCGTGCGCCGGCTGCGCGACTTCCCCACCCGCGCCGACTGGGACCGCGCCCTCACCGACGAGGTCGCCTCGTACCAGCCGGATCTCGTCGTCTCGGCCGGCTTCATGAAGATCGTGGGGCCGGCCTTCCTCGCCCGGTTCGGCGGGCGATTCATCAATACCCATCCCGCGCTGCTGCCGAGCTTCCCCGGCGCCCACGGCGTACGGGACGCGCTCGCCCACGGCGTCAAGGTGACCGGCTGCACGGTGCACTTCGTCGACGCCGGGGTGGACACCGGCCCGATCATCGCCCAGGGTGCCGTGGACATCCGCGAGGAGGACGACGAGGCGTCGCTCCACGAGCGGATCAAGGAAGTCGAACGCTCCCTGCTCGTCGACGCCGTGGGCCGTCTCGCCCGCGAGGGATACCGCATCGAGGGACGAAAGGTTTCCATCCCGTGACCTCCGAAGAAGGTACGAAGCGCCCGGTGAGCCGGGCGCTGGTCAGCGTGTACGACAAGACCGGTCTGGAGGAGCTGGCCCGCGGCCTGCACGCCGCCGGGGTGGCGCTGGTCTCCACCGGCTCCACCGCGAAGACGATCGCCGCCGCCGGGGTACCGGTGACCCCGGTCGAGGAGGTCACCAACTTCCCCGAGATGCTGGACGGCCGGGTCAAGACCCTGCACCCGCGGGTGCACGCCGGGATTCTGGCCGATCTGCGCCGCCCCGAGCACCGGCAGCAGCTGTCGGAGCTTCAGATCGAGGCGTTCGATCTGGTCATCGTGAACCTCTACCCCTTCCAGGACACGGTCGCCTCCGGCGCGTCCTTCGACGAGTGCGTGGAGCTCATCGACATCGGCGGCCCGTCGATGGTGCGCGGCGCCGCCAAGAACCACCCGTCGGTGGCCGTGATCGTCAACCCGGAGCGGTACGCGGACACGCTGGCCGCCGTCGCCGAGGGCGGTTTCACGCTGCCGCAGCGGCGCGCGCTGGCGGCGGAGGCGTTCGCGCACACCGCCGAGTACGACGCGGCGGTGGCCGGCTGGTTCGCGCGGCAGAGCGAGGACGCGGCCGGCGGCGGCACCGAGGACTTCCCGGCCACCGCCCAGCTGACGTTCACCCGGCAGGGCGTGCTGCGCTACGGCGAGAACCCGCACCAGCGGGCCGCGCTGTACGCGGACGGCTCCGGCACCGGGCTGCCGGCCGCCGAGCAACTGCACGGCAAGGAGATGAGCTACAACAACTACATCGACGCCGAGGCCGCCCGGCGCGCCGCGTACGACCACGAGGCGCCGGCCGTGGCGATCATCAAGCACAGCAACCCGTGCGGGATCGCGGTCGGCGCCGATGTGGCGCAGGCGCACCGCAAGGCGCACGCGTGCGACCCGCTGTCGGCGTACGGCGGCGTCATCGCCGTCAACCGTCCGGTGTCGGTGGCGCTGGCCGAGCAGGTCGCGGAGATCTTCACCGAGGTGATCGTGGCCCCGGGGTACGAGCCGGGCGCCGTCGACGTACTGGCCCGCAAGAAGAACATCCGGGTGCTGCGCGCCCCGGGGGCCCCGGCGGGGGCGGGGGCCGGCGAGTACCGGCCGCTGGAGGGCGGCACGCTGCTCCAGGTCGCCGACCGGCTCCAGGCGGACGGGGACGACCCGGCGAACTGGACGCTGGTGGCGGGCGAGGCGCTGGACGCGGCGGAGCTGGCCGAGCTGGCGTTCGCGTGGCGGGCGTCGCGCGCGGTGAAGTCGAACGCGATCCTGCTGGCCAAGGACGGCGCCACGGTGGGCGTGGGGATGGGTCAGGTCAACCGGGTGGACTCGGCGCGGCTCGCGGTGCAGCGGGCGGGCGAGGACCGGGCGGCGGGCGCGTACGCGGCGTCGGACGCGTTCTTCCCGTTCGCCGATGGCCTGGAGGTGCTGACGGCGGCCGGGATTCGCGCGGTGGTGCAGCCCGGTGGCTCGAAGCGGGACGGCGAGGTCATGGAGGCGGCCCGGGCGGCCGGGGTGGCGATGTACTTCACCGGAACGCGGCACTTCTTCCACTGATGGAACGGCTCTGTGCCGGACGGCCGCGCTTCCGCTTCGGAAGCGCGGCCGTCCGCCGTCGCCGGGCCGTCAGGGCTGGGGGCGGTGCAGCAGTTCGATGAGGATGTCGTGCAGGACACCGGCGTCGCGCGCGTCGTACAGCTGGTACGGCGCGCCCTCCAGCGTGTACCACTCATTGGCGCCCGCGTAGCGGATCCGGAGATGGAGGACACCGTCCTCGTCGGCTCTGGTGTGCAGCTCCAGTTCGCCGTTGATCGCCCCGACTTCCTTGGTCATGACCCCGCCGCGCGGCGGCTTGAAGGTCGTGAACCGTTCGCTGTCCTGGCTCTGGGTGCTCGGTGAATCACTCATACCCGACATCTGACCATGATCAGCAGGTGTTGAGCATGCTTGTCAGGGCGCTCTTCTCGGCCGAATCCACGCTCAGGTCCCATCGGTACTTGGCGCGTATCCACATGCGCGCGTAGGTGCACTGGTAGGAGGTCATCGGCTTCCAGTTGGCCGGATCCGAGTCACCCTTGGAGCGGTTGGAGCTGGCGCTGGCGGCGATCAGCTGCGGGTTGGACAGGTCGTTGGCGAAGGCCCGCCGGGTGTCGGTGGTCCAGGTGCTGGCGCCGGACCGCCAGGCTTCGGCGAGCGGCACGATGTGGTCGATGTCCACGCCGGAGGCGGCGGTGACGGTGATGCCGTCGTACGGGCTGTACCAGGTGCCGGAGGTGGGCTGGCAGTTGCCGTCCACGACCACGTTGGAGCCGTCCCGCTTGAGGACGGTCTGGCGGGTGGTGCAGCCGCCGGAGGAGGTCCAGTGCGGGAAGAGGTCGCGGGAGTAGCCGGTCATGGAGCCCTCGGCGGCGACGCGCAGGGCGGCCAGCTCGGTGCGGGCGGTGGCGGCGGAGGGGATGTTGGGCGGTGCGGCGGTGGCCGGCTGGCCCAGGAGAACGAACAGCAGCGCGGTACACAGTGCGGTGATGAGCACTGCCGCGCGCCGTCGGACGCGGGTAACCATCAGGGTGCCTCCCGTAGGGATGTGGGGGTTCCTGACAGATTGTTGAGCGCTCAGATGACGTGCTCATGACTTTTTCTACGCGAGTTGATAACGCGCCGCCCAACACCCCCGCGCACCCAGCGGGTTGCGTCAGTCCCTGGGCCGGGCGAACCAGGCGCGGCTGTCCCCCATGACCAGCAGCACGACGACCACCACCGACGCCGCGAGCACCACAAGGCCCAGCGTCCCGGTGCCGAAGCCCAGCACCACGCCCACCGAGCCCCACACGATGCCGCCGATCCGCACCCGTGCCCCGCCCCGGGCGAAGCGGGCGGCCAGCGCGATGCCGGTGGCCGCGTACGCCAGGAAGATCAGCCCGAGGGTGATCACCGGGCCGGCCGTCAGCTCCAGCTCGCGCAGGGTCTCCTCGTCCCCGAAGCCGGCCTGGAGCGAGATCAGGGCCATCAGCAGGGTGACAGCGGCCACCCCGTACGAGACCCCGCGGGCGGAACGCGTACGGCCGGGCATCTGCGAAGGCGTCGGCGAAGCCGGAGCCGGAGTGCTCATGCGGTCAACAACCCTCTCGGATCTTCATTTTGTACACAATGGCGCCCGTCATTTGATCGTGCCCACCCGCCCCCTGTCCAGGGTTCCCGGCGGGCGATTGGAGGGCACGGCCCCGCATCCGCGAGGATAGGGGTCATGAGCGCGCAGATTCTCGATGGCAAGGCGACCGCCGCGGCGATCAAGTCCGACCTCACCACCCGGGTCCAGGCCCTCCGCGAGCGCGGCATCACCGCCGGGCTCGGCACCGTACTCGTCGGCGAGGACCCCGGCAGCCAGAAGTACGTGGCCGGCAAGCACCGCGACTGCGCTGCCGTCGGCATCGCGTCCATCCAGCGCGAGCTGCCCGCCACCGCCACCCAGGAGGAGATCGAGGCCGTCGTCCGCGAACTGAACGAGGACCCCGACTGCACCGGCTACATCGTGCAGCTCCCGCTGCCGCGCGGCATCGACGTCAATCGCGTCCTCGCCCTCATGGACCCCGACAAGGACGCCGACGGCCTGCACCCCGTCAACCTCGGCCGGCTGGTGCTCGGCGAGCCCGCCCCGCTGCCCTGCACCCCCAACGGCATCATCGAACTCCTGCGCCGGCACGGCGTGGAGATCGCCGGCGCCCAGGTCGCCGTCGTCGGCCGCGGCATCACCGTGGGCCGCTCGCTGCCGCTGCTGCTCACCCGGCGCACCGAGAACGCCACCGTGACCCAGTGCCACACCGGCACCCGCGACCTGTCCGCACAGCTGCGCGCCGCCGACATCATCGTGGCGGCGGCCGGGGTGCCGCACCTGATCAAGCCCGAGGACGTGAAGCCGGGCGCGGCCGTCCTCGACGTCGGCGTCAGCCGGGACGAGAGCGGCAAGATCGTCGGCGACGTCCACCCGGGCGTGGCGGAGGCGGCCGGCTGGCTCTCGCCGAACCCCGGCGGCGTCGGCCCCATGACCCGCGCGATGCTGCTGCGCAACGTGGTCGAGGCGGCGGAGCGGCGGTCGGCCGCATGACCCGACCCCTGCTGCCCCGTACCGTACGGGGCTGGATCGGCCGGGTCCGCAAGGTCGCCACCGTGGGCGGCGGCGGCACCCCGTCCGACAAGTACGGCCCCCGCGACACCGCCCGTCCCGAGGGCGGCCGGCGCACCGCGCCCGGCAGCGCGCCCGCGGCGATACGGCAGTGGCCGCTGGTGGGGGTGGGTGGCGGCACCCTCGTCGGGCTGCTGGTCACCCTGAGCAACTTCCGGGTCGGGCTGCTGATCGTCGGCGGGGCGGTGCTGGCGGGCGCGGTGCTGCGCGCCTGGCTGCCCGAGGTGGGCATGCTCGCGGTCCGCTCGCGGACCACCGACATCGTCACGTACGGGCTGCTGGGCACCACGATCGTGCTGCTGACGCTGATGGCGCAGCCGAAGCCGTGGCTTGAGGTGCCGTTCTTCAACGACGTGCTGCGGTTCTCGGCCGGATAACACCGGACAACAGCGGTCCCGGACCCGTCACAGCACCGTCACAGGGCGACGACGGGCCGCTTGCGGGCTCGTGGGCGGGGGAGAGACGGGGCAGGGAAAGGGGGGCGCACATGTGGATCGGGATCTTCGCGATCGTGCTTCCGTTCGTGATCGTCCTGTTCGCGGGCACCGTGCTGTTCCTGGTCATCCGGAGCATGGGGGCCGCCGGCGCGGCCACCGGTGCGCGGGGGCGGGGCGGCCACTCCTCGGACGGGGGCGGGGGCGGTTACGCGGCCGGCGCCGACTCCGGGACCGACTCCGGCCACGGCTCCGGCGGTGACGGCGGCGGTGGCGGTGGCGACGGTGGCGGTGGCGGCGGGGACGGGGGAGGCGGCGGCTTCTGACGTCCGCCGTGTGGGATTCGTCTCCGCACGGAAACCGAACCGTGACACATACATCTTTCGCCTTCGGGCAGGCGCGACACGTTGACCAGGCCGTTCGCACGGCCTTTCGCACCGCCCAGAGGGGAAACGCATGTCGGACCCGAAACCCACGCCACCATCACCGGTGAAACCACAGCCGTGGTTCCACACGATCGCACCCTGGGTCTTCTGGCCCTCGATCGCGATCATCGGGGTGTTCGTGCTGTGGGCCATCATCTGGGACGACGCCGCCAACCGCGTGGTGAAGAACCTCAACTCGGACGTGGTCGGCAACCTCGGCTGGTACTACATGGTGCTGGTCTCACTCTTCGTGATCTTCGTGATCTGGGTCGGACTCAGCCGCTTCGGTGACATCAAACTCGGCAAGGACGACGACAAGCCGGACTTCTCCACCGCCTCCTGGCTGGCGATGCTGTTCGCCGCCGGCATGGGCATCGGCCTCGTCTACTGGGGCGTCGCCGAGCCGCTGACCTTCTACGACTCCCCCCGCCCCGGCGTGAACGGCGATGAGGCGGAGGCCGCACAGGCGGCGTTCTCACAGACCTTCCTGCACTGGGGCATCCACCCCTGGGCCATCTACGTCGTGGTCGGCCTGGCGGTCGGCTACGCCGTGCACCGCAAGGGCCGGCCGGTGTCCATCCGCTGGGCGCTTGAGCCACTGCTGGGCGACCGGGTCAAGGGCCGGGCCGGCGACGTCATCGACGTCATCGCACTGGTCGGCACCATCTTCGGGGTCGCCACCTCGCTGGGCTTCGGCGTGCTCCAGATATCCGCCGGCGCCGACTTCCTCGGCTGGGCGGACAACCCGGGTACGGCGCTCCAGGTGGCGCTGATCGTCGGCATCACCATGCTGGCGCTGCTGTCGGTGCTGTCCGGCCTCGGCAAGGGCATGAAGTGGCTGTCCAACATCAACATGGTGCTGTTCTTCGGCCTGATGGCCTTCCTGCTGATCGCCGGCTCCACCACCCTGCTGCTCTCGGACTTCACCGAGAACATCGGCAACTACCTCCAGTCGCTGCCCTCCCTCAGCTTCGACACCGGCGCCGCGCACGGCGAGGAGGGCCGCAACTGGGTCAGCGGCTGGACCGTCTTCTACTGGGGCTGGTGGATCTCCTGGGCGCCGTTCGTCGGCATCTTCATCGCCCGGGTCTCCAAGGGCCGCACGGTGCGGCAGTTCGTGGGCGGCGTCCTGCTGGTGCCCTGCGCGCTCACCTTCTTCTGGTTCTCGGTGGTCGGCGGCTCCGCCGTCCAGCAGGAGCGCGCCGAGCCGGGCAGCATGGTCGGCCCGGACGGTGTGGACAAGGACAGCGCGCTGTTCGCCCTGCTCGACCACTTCCCCGGCGGGGCGCTGGTCGCGGGCATCACGATGCTGCTGATCGTGCTGTTCTTCGTCACCTCCTCCGACTCCGGCTCGTACGTGGTCGACATGCTGGCCTCGGGCGGCGACCCGGTGCCGCCGCGCTGGAGCCGGGTGTTCTGGTCGCTGGTGGAGGGCACGGTGGCCATCGCCCTGCTGGTGGCCGCGGGCAGTGACGCGCTGACCACCCTTCAGACGGTGGCGATCATCATCGCCCTGCCGTTCAGCCTGGTGATGATCGCGATGGCGGTGGCCACGCTGAAACAGTTCCGCGCCGAACGGGCCGCGTACCTCGCGGCGGAGCGGCGCCGCACGGAGGAGCGGCTGATCGAAGAGGCGATGGCGGCCCTGGAAGAAGCCGACCGCACCCCGGCGGCCACCACCCCCCGCCGCCCCTGACCCACCCACCCCCTCAGATCCCCCCGGAGCCGGTCCCCTCCCGTACCGGCCCCGGGGGCTTTCTCATGCCTGCCCAGGCCCGCCGCCGAGGATCAAGCTTGCGATCAAACCGGCACTCGGGTGCCCCACCGGGCACCGGCTCCCCGCTGAGCGCGTGGCACAGCCGGGCGTGCGGCAACTCCGCCTCGACCACGGACAGCACCACCGTCCGCGCCTCCCCGTCCACCGGAACAAGCACGGCCACCCGCGCCGTCACGGCGTCACCTCCGCGAGGACCTCGCGCAGACTGCGCTTGAGAACGCAGAAGTGGTACGTGAGTTCCTCGGTGGAAGCCGAGTCGAGCCGCAGCCCCTCCGCATCGGCGAGATTCTCCCGGGCCACCGTGAGCACGGCCTGCCGACGCACCTCCAGCACCGCCGTTCCGGTCGATCCCGCTTTGGCCTTCGTCATGTTGACGCTCCTTTCAGCGTTGACCACGCTCCGGGACGGCCTCCATCCGTCGTCGGGGCTCCGTCGTGAAAGGCCGACGTTCTCTCACCCTTCCGGTCAGAACCACGTCATTCCGGCGGCAGTTCCGACACTTTCTCCCTAGCCTCAGAAGTGTCAGTTCTGACGAAGGAGTGACGTTGAATGAGGCGCTAAGGCGTGCGATCTCTGAAGCGGGAATGTCCGCCCACCAGTTGGCGCGGTCCTGCGAAGTCGAGGACCGTACAGGTGAACGGTGGCTGTATGAGGGGCGGGTCCCCCACCCGCGAACGCGGGTGGCGGTGGCTGAACGCCTGAGAGTGGAGGAGTCTGTGCTGTGGCCCGCCGCCGCGAAGGCAGTGATGAAGACGGGGCCGGACCGTGAGGTCGTCTCGGTCTATCCTTACCGGTCCGCGTGCCCGTCCTCGGTGTGGCGGTCGCTGATCTCGGACGCGCGGCATGAACTGACCTTCGCCGGATACACCAACTACTTTCTGTGGCTGGACCATCCGAACTTTTCCGCAGCCCTCCGGAAGAAGGCCCAGGCCGGTGTCCGGATCCGCTTTCTGCTCGGCGACCCGGACTCGGACGTCACCCGACGGCGCGAAGCGGTGGAGGATACCGCGCTCACGCTGTCCACCCGGATTCATTATCTCGCTGGAGCACTTGCGGAGACTGCGCGGAACGGACGGCATCGAAGCCCGGTACAGCGCCGCCGAATCTCATGTCGCGCTGTCCGTCTTCCGCTTCGATGATCAGCTGCCGTATAGGAAACGTACGCGCGAAGCCCGTTCATCGGCGGGGATTCACCGAATGGAAGGAATGCGCAGTGGCCGCAGACTGGAGGTCGGGGATCACTCCGGCTGCCTCCCCGCAGGCGATGAGGCCGGCTCGGAGGCCGCGTGAGCGGCTATCGCATCGAGTACGCCCCTGCGGCTGAGGCGGCGCGCAAGGCCATGCCGACAGCGCTATGCGCGCCTTGGCTGCCGACCGGTACGGGAACGGTTCCAGCGCGATCAATCCTTGGGATGCGCTTCGGCCGCGTCGTCCTCCCAGGTCAGGGCGGCTTCGTAGGCGCGCAGGGTGTGGACGAACAGCTGGCGCTGGTCGGGGGTCAGGGGGGCCAGGGCCTTGCGCCAGGCGGTGGCGCCGGGGGAGAGCCATTGGGTGATGGCGGGGCGCATGGGGTCGGTGATGCTGATGATGCGGCGGCGGCGGTCGGTGGGGTCGGGGCGGCGTTCCAGGATGTCCTTGCGGGTCAGTTCGCCGACCATCAGGCTCACCGTGGTGGGGGCCACCTCCAGGCGGGTGGCGAGGTCGTTGACCGTCATGGGGCCGTCGAACAGCAGGTAGGACAGCAGTGACAGATGGCGCGGGGCCAGGGCCATCGACTGGAGCGCTGCGGGGACCTGGATCCGTTTGGCGCGGCCGACCATCCGGGGCATCAGCAGCAGCAGTTTTCTGACGGCCTCGTCCACGTCCGGTTCATCGTTGTGGGTTGACATCGCGCACCTCGGATTTTAGCTTTGTCATCAAAGGTATTTCTGATGCGAGGGAGTCTCCATGCCGCACTACCAGGTGCACATCGACGAGGCGCAACTGGACGGCACGGCGGAGCCGCGGCTCATCAAGGAGCTTACGGAAGCGGTCATCGGGGTGTTCGGGGAGTTCTTCCGGCCGCTGGTCGTGGTCGAGCTGTTCGGGATTCCGGCCGGGCGGCGGGGAGTCGGTGGGGTGGTCGCCACCGAGAACGAGCCGTTCGTCGTGCTCACCATGCGCGAGGGCGCCTTCCAGCACCCGGAGTACCCCGATGCCACCGGGCGGCTGATCGCCGCCATCACGGACGCGGTGGTCGCCGTGTACGGGGAGCCGGTACGGGAACGGGTCATCGTGGAACTGGTCGGGGTGCCGGCCGGGCGGTCGGGGGTCGGGGGTGAGGTGCAGTAGCGTTCCCGGCCCCGGTTGACCGCGCCGCCCTCCCGCGACGTCAGTCCTGCGGCTCCGGAAACCATTCGGCCAGCTTCTCGGGGTTCTCGGTCAGCCAGCGTTCGGCCGCCGCCATCGGGGACAGGCCGTCGGCCTCGATCAGGCGGGCGACCTCGTTCTGTTCGTCCGTCGTCCAGCGGAAGGCGCGCAGGAAGTCCGCCGCCGGGGTGTCGGACTGGGCGAAGGTGGCGTTGAGGTATTTGCGAGGGGCCAGGTCGGGGTAGGCGCAGGCGACGGTGGCCGGGTCGCTCTGGCAGCCCAGGGTGTGCCGGGGGAGGCGTATCTCCGCCATCTCCACCTCGGCGTTCAGCCAGTGCGGCTGCCACCAGTAGGTCAGCAGTGGGCTGCCGGTGGCCGATGCCTCCGTGATGGTGTTCAGCAGGGCGTTCTCGCTGCCGGCCGTGACCGGGGTGAGGTTCAGGCCCAGTTCCTCGATGATCGCCGCGTCGAAGGTGGCGTAGGCGGGGTCGGCCTGGAGGAGTTCGCCGTTGAAGGCGTCGGCGAAGTCGTTGAGGTTCTGCCAGTCGAGGACCTCGGGGTGCGCGTCGGAGAACCGTTTCGGCACGAACCACCCTATGTGGCCCGTGACCCCGAGATCGCCGGCGTCCACCACGCTGCGCTTCTGCCGGACGTACAGCTCCGTCTTCTCCGGCAGCCCGCCCCAGTCCTCAAGCACCGCCTGCACCGTGCCGTTGTTCAGGCTGTCCCAGGCCCGCGCCTGGTCCACCGGGAGCTGGTCCACGCCGACGCCCAGTTCGGTCTCCAGGACGTACGCCACCACCGCCGCGTTCGCCTGCCCGCCCGGCCAGTCGGGGACGGCTATCGCGATCCGGGTCTCGGGCCCCTCGCCGGCGCCGGCCACCCCTTCGTCCAGCAGAGCGCAGCCGCCGCCGCTCAGGGTGAGGCCCAGCACCGCGACTCCCGTGATCAGGACGCGCCGGCTCTTCCGCATGGTGTCCGTTCCTTCGGCCTTCTCAGCTGGGCGGCGGTGCGGCCCGGCGCCATCGGGCCGGGCCGCATTCCGCAGGATATGCCCAACCGGTCAGATCAGGCCCAGTGCGCGCACGGCCTCTCGCTCGTCCGCGAGCTCCTGGACGGAGGCGTCGATCCGGGTACGGGAGAACTCGTTGATCTCCAGCCCCTGGACAATCTCGTACGTACCACCCGAAGTGGTCACCGGGAACGAGGAGATCAGGCCCTCGGGAACGCCGTACGAGCCGTCCGAGGGGATCGCCATCGAGGTCCAGTCACCGGCGGCGGTGCCGTTCACCCAGGTGTGGACGTGGTCGATGGCGGCGTTGGCGGCCGACGCGGCCGACGAGGCGCCGCGCGCCTCGATGATGGCGGCGCCGCGCTTGGCGACGGTGGGAATGAATTCATCCGCCAGCCATGCCTCGTCGTTGACGGTTTCGGCGGCGTTCTTCCCGGCCAGCTCCGCGTGGAAGATGTCGGGGTACTGGGTCGCCGAGTGGTTGCCCCAGATCGTCAGCCGGCGGATCTCGGAGACCGGCGTGCCGGTCTTCTTGGCCAGCTGGGTCAGCGCCCGGTTGTGGTCGAGCCGGGTCATCGCGGTGAAGCGCTCGGCGGGGACGTCCGGGGCCGCCGCCTGGGCGATCAGCGCGTTGGTGTTGGCCGGGTTGCCGACCACCAGCACCTTGATGTCGTCCGCCGCGTGGTCGTTGATGGCCTTGCCCTGCGGCTTGAAGATCCCGCCGTTGGCCTCCAGCAGATCACCGCGCTCCATGCCCTTGGTACGGGGGCGGGCGCCGACCAGCAGCGCGACGTTGGTGCCGGCGAAGGCGACGTTCGGGTCATCGGTGATGTCGATGCCGGACAGCAGCGGGAAGGCCGAGTCGTCCAGCTCCATGGCGGTGCCCTCGGCGGCCTTGAGCGCCGGGGTGATCTCCAGCAGCCGCAGCCGGACCGGGACATCGGGGCCCAGCAGCTGGCCGGAGGCGATCCGGAAGAGCAGCGCGTAGCCGATCTGGCCGGCCGCGCCGGTGACGGTGACGTTGACGGGGGTCTGGGACATCTCTGGCCTTCTCCGCTTCCTGCCGTGTGGTGGTGGAATCCCGCGTGCGGGCCCCGGTGCCGTTCCGGGGCCCGCACGGTACTGCCGTACTGCCGTGCTGCCGTGCCGCTATCGCGTCACGCGGTCGCCGCGATCTTCTTCTTCAGGTTCTCGTCGAGGGCGGCGAGGAACTCCTCGGTGGTCAGCCACGGCTGGTCCTTGCCGATGAGCAGCGCCAGGTCCTTGGTCATCTGACCGGCCTCGACGGTCTCGATGCAGACCTGCTCCAGCTTGTGCGCGAACTCGGTCACCTCGGGGGTGTTGTCGAGCTTGCCACGGTGGGCCAGGCCCCGGGTCCACGCGAAGATCGAGGCGATCGGGTTGGTGGAGGTCGCCTTGCCCTGCTGGTGCTGCCGGTAGTGGCGGGTGACCGTACCGTGCGCGGCCTCGGCCTCGACGGTCTTGCCGTCGGGGGTCATCAGCACGGAGGTCATCAGGCCCAGCGAGCCGAAGCCCTGGGCGACGATGTCGGACTGCACGTCACCGTCGTAGTTCTTGCAGGCCCACACGTAGCCGCCCTCCCACTTCAGGGCGGCGGCGACCATGTCGTCGATCAGCCGGTGCTCGTAGGTGAGCCCGCGCGCGTCGAACTCGGCCTTGAACTCGGCGTCGAAGACCTCCTGGAACAGGTCCTTGAAGCGGCCGTCGTAGGCCTTGAGGATCGTGTTCTTGGTGGACATGTAGACCGGGAAGTTGCGCTCCAGGCCGTACCGGAAGGAGGACCGGGCGAAGTCGCGGATGGAGTCGTCCAGGTTGTACATGGCCAGCGCGACGCCGGAGCTGGGGAAGTCGTAGACCTCCAGCTCGATCGGCTCGGAGCCGTCCTTCGGGGTGAAGGACAGGGTGAGGGTGCCCTCGCCGGGGATCTTCACGTCGGTGGCGCGGTACTGGTCGCCGAACGCGTGACGGCCGACGACGATCGGCTTGGTCCAGCCGGGGACGAGCCGCGGCACGTTCTCCATGATGATCGGCTCGCGGAAGATGACACCGCCCAGGATGTTGCGGATGGTGCCGTTGGGCGAGCGGTACATCTTCTTGAGGCCGAACTCCTCGACCCGCGCCTCGTCCGGGGTGATGGTGGCGCACTTCACGCCGACCCCGTACTGCTTGATCGCCTCGGCCGCGTCGATCGTCACCTGGTCGTTGGTGGCGTCGCGGTGCTCGATGCCGAGGTCGTAGTACTTCAGCTCGACGTCGAGGTACGGAAGGATCAGCTTGTCCTTGATGAACTGCCAGATGATGCGGGTCATCTCGTCGCCGTCGAGTTCGACGACGGGGTTGGCTACCTTGATCTTTGCCATGGGTACGGTCTGTCCCTCCGGGCCGGCTGGGTCGTTCTGGGATCTCAATATCTCGTCATCAAGATACCCAGGCCCACCCTAGCCCCCGCCCGGGCCCCCGCCCAAGGGACGGTGGCCCGCTGCGCCCCGCCGCCGCTCTACGGGCCGGCCGATCTCTTCGCCGGCGCTTTGCCCGGAATTTACTGTCCGGTTTCTGTCGCCGCCGAGGCTCGTGCCGAGCACCAGGGCTTACCCGGCACTGGTGGCTCTCTGCCCCACCTTGGGCGTCCCCGAGGGGCCACTGTCGTCCCCGCTCCCCCCTTGCGACAGATCTGAGCCATCCCCGTGGACACCACCACCCTCAACCACCCCGGCACCACGGCGGCGCCCCCGCCCCAGGCCGCCGCCGACCTCCAGCTCGACACCCCCGAAGGCCGCTCCCGCTTCCGCCGCGCCGTCCTGTCGATCTGGCTCGGCACCACCATGGAGTACGTCGACTTCGCCCTGTACGGCCTGGCCGCCGGACTGGTGTTCGGCGAGGTCTTCTTCCCCGGCGACTCCGCCGCGGTCGGCCTGCTGCTCGGCTTCGCCACGTACGCCGTCGGATTCCTCGCCCGGCCGGTCGGCGCCGTCTTCTTCGGCCGGCTCGGCGACCGGCGCGGCCGGAAGATCGTGCTCGTCACCACGGTCGCCCTGATGGGCGTCTCCACCACCCTCATCGGGCTGATCCCGACCTATGAGCAGATCGGCGTCCTCGCCCCGGCCCTGCTCGTCCTCATGCGGCTCGCCCAGGGCTTCGGCGCCGGCGCCGAACTGTCCGGGGGTGCCGTCATGCTCGCCGAGTACGCGCCCACCAGGCGCCGCGGCCTGGTCGCCTCCGTCATCGGCCTGGGCTCCAACAGCGGCACCCTGCTGGCCTCCGGCGTCTGGCTGCTCGTGCTCACCCTCCCCGAGGAGGACCTGATGTCCTGGGGCTGGCGGCTGCCGTTCCTCGGCTCCTTCCTCATCACCGTCGTCGCCCTCGTCATCCGCCGCAACCTCCAGGAGAGCCCGGTCTTCCAGGCCCACCAGGACGCGCTCGCCGAGGCGTCCCAGACCACCCGGGCCGCCCGCGCGGAACAAGCCGAACGGGCCGAACAGGCCGAACAGGCCGAACGGGCTCAGCAGGCCGAGCAGGCCGACCAGGGCCGGGCGCACGCGTCGTTCCTCGCCCGCAACAAGGCGTTCTTCATCATGCTCGGGCTGCGCATCGGAGAGAACGGCCCCTCCTACCTCGCCCAGGGCTTCCTCATCGGCTACGTGGCCAAGGCCCTCGGCGTCGACAAGTCGGTGCCCACCACCGCCGTCCTGGTCGCCTCCTTCGTCGGCTTCGCCGTCATCCCGCTGGCCGGCCTGGCCTCCGACCGCTTCGGCCGGCGCGTCACCTACCGCGCCTTCTGCCTCGCCCTGATGATCTACGCCATCCCCGCCTTCGCCCTCCTGGAGAGCCGCGAACCGTGGATCGTGCTCACCGTCATCGTCGTCGGCATGGCCCTGGCCTCCCTCGGCATCTTCGGCGTGCAGGCCGCCTACGGCGTCGAACTGTTCGGCGCCCGCAACCGCTACACCAAGATGGCCCTCGCCAAGGAACTCGGCGCCATCCTCTCCGGCGGCACCGCCCCGATGATCGCCGCCGCCCTGCTCGCCTGGAGTGGCCACTGGTGGCCCATCGCCGCATACTTCCTGCTGATGGCATCGATCGGCTTCGGCACCACGTTCCTCGCCCCCGAGACCCGGGGCCGCGACCTCAACGCCCTGGCGGACGCCCGGTGACCGCCCTCCCGAACGCCCTCCCGAGCGCCCCCGGTGCCCGGCAGCGGCTCGTCATCGACTGCGACCCGGGCAACGGCGTCCCCGGCGCCAACGTCGACGACGCCCTCGCCCTGACCCTCGCCGTCGCCGCCCGCGACCGCCTGGACCTGGCCGCCGTCACCGTCGTCTCCGGCAACACCCACCGCGACGTCGGCTACGCCGCCGCTCGTACCCTGCTCGCCGACCTCGGCGCGGACATCCCCGTCCACGGCGGCGCCGAGCGGGCCCTCACCGAGTCAGGACCCGACTGGCGGGCCCACCTCGACCGGCCGGTCACCGACCCCGAGCTGGCCCGGCTCTACGAGGATGTGCCCCCGCCCCGCGCGTACCTCCGCCCGGACACCGCGCCGTCGGCGGCGCAGGCGCTGGTGGACCTGGTACGGGCCGAGCCCGGCCGGATCACGCTGATCGCGATCGCCCCGCTGACCAACGTGGCACTCGCCATGCGGCTCCACCCGGGCTTCGCCGCCGAGGTGGGCCGGATCGTCATCATGGGCGGCGCCTTCGACGTCGACGGGCAGCCCGTGGACACCAACTTCGCGGTCGATCCGGAGGCCGCCCACGCGGTGCTCACCAGCGGCGCGAACATCACCCTCGTCCCGCTGGACGTCACCACCCGCACCCAGCTCACCCTCGACGACTGGGCGGCGGTCGACGCCGCCACCGACCCCCGGGTACGGGCGGCGGTCAGCCCCTGGGCGCGGGCCTGGATCGGCTACTCGGCCGCCACCCGCGGCCTGCCGGGCTGCTATCTGCACGACCCGCTGACGGTGGCGCTGCTCCTGGAGCCGTCGCTGGTACGGACCCGGCGCTACGCGGTGGGCATCGAGCTGCACGGCTCGCTCACCCGTGGCAAGTCCATCCGCTGGACCCCCGGCCGGCTGCGGCACCGGCCCGGCCAGTCGGCGGCCGAGCCGCCGCCGGTCGAGGTCGTGACGGACGTGGACAACGCGGCCCTGGTACGGCTGCTCACCGGGTCCATCGCCCGGATCGGCGACTGACCCGGTAGCCGGGCCGGGCCGGGCCGGGCCCCCGGCCGCCCCGGCCCCCGGCCGCCCCGGCCCCCGGCCGCCCCGGCCCCCGGTCGGCCCGCCCCGCCCCGGGCCGCGGGCAGCCCGGGTCAGCCCATCAGCTCCGCCCGCAACTGCTCCAGCGCCCACCCCAGATCCCGCTCCGAGATGACCAGCGGAGGCGCAATCCGGATCGTCGAGCCATGGGTGTCCTTCACCAGCACCCCCCGCCGCATCAGCCGCTCCGCGATCTCCCGCCCCGTACCGAGCGCCGGATCGACATCCACCCCGGCCCACAGGCCGCGCCCGCGCACCGCGGTCACCGCCCCGGCACCCACCCACCCGGCCAGCTCGTGGTGCAACTGCTCGCCCAGATCCCGCGCCCGGCGCTGCGGCTCGCCCTCCCGCAGCATCGCCATCACCTCCAGCGCCACCGCGCACGCCAGCGGATTGCCGCCGAACGTCGACCCGTGTTCGCCCGGCCGCAGCACCCCGAGCACCGCCGCCGAGGACACCACCGCCGACACCGGCAGCACCCCGCCGCCCAGCGCCTTGCCCAGGATGTACATGTCCGGCACCACATGCTCGTGCTCGCACGCGAACGTCGCCCCGGTACGGCCCAGGCCGGACTGGATCTCGTCCGCCAGGAAGAGCACGTTCCTGGCCCGGGTCAGCTCCCGCACCCCCGCCAGATAGCCGGGCGGCGGCACCCGTACCCCCGCCTCGCCCTGGATCGGCTCCAGCAGCACCGCCACCACGTCCTCGTCGATGACGGCTTCGAGCGCCGCCAGGTCCCCGTACGGGACGATCTCGAACCCCGGGGTGTACGGGCCGAAGTCCGCCCGCGCCTCCTCGTCCGTCGAGAAACTGACGATCGTCGTCGTCCGGCCGTGGAAGTTCTGCTCGGCGACCACGATCTTCGCCCGCCCCGGACGCACCCCCTTCACCCGGTAGCCCCACGCCCGCGCCGTCTTGACCGCCGTCTCCACCGCCTCCGCCCCGGTGTTCATCGGCAGCACCAGCTCCATCCCGCACAGCTGGGCCAGCCCCGCACAGAACGCCGCGAAGTGCTCGTGGTGGAACGCCCGCGAGGTGAGGGTCAGCCGGCTCAGCTGCGCCCTGGCCTCGGCGATCAGCCGCGGGTGCCCGTGCCCGAAGTTGAGCGCCGAGTAGCCGGCCAGCAGATCCAGATAGCGGCGGCCCTCCACATCCGTCATCCAGGCGCCGCGCGCCGAGGCGATCACCACCGGCAGCGGGGCGTAGTTGTGGGCGCTGTGGGCCTCGGCGGCGCTGATCAGTCCGGCTGACGACCTGGACGGCTTCACGATCATGGGCAGCTCTCCTGTGATCTTCCGGCGGCTGTGACGGGGATCATCCGCCGCCGATTGTGGCGCCGGTGGCCGGGACGCGGAAGAAAGCGCGGGCGAACGTCCGGTCAGCGGACAGCCGCGGTACACCGTGCACCGCCTGGTACACCCGGGACAGGAAGCGGCGAACGCCTGAGACAATGGGCGGCATGGCAACCGATCGTCCCCGCGTGCTCTCCGGAATCCAGCCGACCTCGGGCTCGTTCCACCTCGGCAACTACCTCGGCGCCGTCCGCCAGTGGGTAGCGCTCCAGGACACGCACGACGCCTTCTACATGGTGGTCGATCTGCACGCCATCACCATCCCGCAGGATCCGGCCGAGCTGCGCGCCGCGACCCGGCTGGCCGCCGCCCAGCTGCTGGCCGCCGGGCTCGACCCGGAGCGCTGCACCCTGTTCGTGCAGAGCCATGTGCCCGAGCACACCCAGCTGGCCTGGGTGATGAACTGCCTCACCGGCTTCGGCGAGGCGTCGCGGATGACGCAGTTCAAGGACAAGTCCGCCAAGCAGGGCGCCGAGGCCACCACGGTGGGGCTGTTCACCTACCCGGTGCTCCAGACCGCCGACATCCTCCTCTACCAGGCCGACCAGGTGCCGGTCGGTGAGGACCAGCGGCAGCACATCGAGCTGACCCGCGATGTCGGCGAGCGCTTCAACGGGCGGTTCGGCCAGACCTTCACCATCCCGGCGGCCTACATCCTCAAGGACGCGGCGAAGATCTACGACCTCCAGCACCCGACCGCCAAGATGAGCAAGTCGGCGTCCTCGCCCAAGGGCATCATCAACCTCCTCGACGAGCCGAAGGCGTCCGCGAAGAAGGTCAGGTCGGCGGTCACCGACACCGGCACCGAGATCCGCTACGACCCGGCCGGGAAGCCCGGCATCAGCAATCTGCTGGTCATCCACTCGGCGCTGACCGGCACCACCGTGCCCGAGCTGGAGGAGAAGTTCGCCGGACAGCTGTACGGTGCGCTCAAGACGGAGCTCGCCGGGATCGTCGCCGACTGGGTGACGCCGTTCCGGGAGCGCACCCAGGAATACCTCGCCGATCCGGCCGAGCTGGACGCGGTGCTCGCCAAGGGCGCCGCCAAGGCCCGCGCGGTGGCGGCCGACACGCTGGCCACCGCGTACGACCGGGTCGGGTTCCTGCCGCTGCGGTCCTGAGCCGTCGCACGCGCGCTCGCGCGCACGCGCGCACCTCGGGAGCGCGCACCTTGGGAAGATGACGGAAAAGGGACGGCGGGCCGCCGCGTACGGACCCCGCCCCCCGGCACACTGGCGGCCGGGCACCGCAGGAAGGGAGCAGGTTGTGGGGACCGTCACGCTGGGCGTGTCGATCGCGGTACCGGAGCCGTACGGCAGTCGGTTGCAGCGCTGCCGCCTGGACTTCGGTGACGCCGCCGCCGCCAAGATCCCCACCCATGTCACCCTGCTGCCGCCGACCGCGGTCGCGCCGGCGGCCCGCCCGGAGATCGAGGAGCATCTGGCGGCCATCGCGGCCGGCGGGCGCGCCTTCCCGATGCGGCTGTACGGCACCGGTACGTTCCGCCCGCTGTCGCCGGTGGTGTTCGTCCAGGTGGTGGAGGGCGGCTCGGCGTGCGGCTGGCTCCAGGAGCGGGTCCGCGACCCGCAGGGTCCCCTGGCCCGCCAGCTCCAGTTCCCGTACCACCCGCATGTGACCATCGCGCACGGCATCGCCGAGGAGCGGATGGACGCCGCCGAGAGTGAGCTGGCGGAGTACGAGGCGGCCTGGACGGCCTCCGGGTTCGCGCTGTACGAGCAGGGCCGGGACGGCGCCTGGCGGTTGCAGCGGGAGTTCCACTTCGCCGGCTCCCGGGAACGCGCCCCCGAGACCGCCGTGTAACCGCCCGACCCACCGCCCCGCCGCCCTACAGTTCTCAACCATGGGCAAAGGGCCGAAAACCCCCAGGGCGGCGACGGGCGCCACCGGCATCGGCGGCGCGCACCCCGGCACCGTACGGGAGCGGGACATCACCATCGAGCAGCGGCTGTCCCGGCTGCCCTGGGCAGGACCGGTCTTCGCCGCGCTGTTCGCCTCCCGCGCCTACCGGGTGTGGGAACACCTGGAGGAACGCACCTGGACCCGGCTCGCCGCCGCCATCACCTTCACCAGCTTCCTCACCCTCTTCCCGGTGATCGCGCTGGCCGCCGCCATCGCCGCCACCGTCCTGAACGACTCCCAGGTCAGCAGCGTCGAACACTGGTTCACCGACCAGGTGCCCGGCATCTCCCAGCAACTGGACCTCCAGTCGTTCTTCACCAGCGCCCGCGCCGTGGGCCTCGCCGCGCTGCTTCTGCTGCTGCCCGCCGGCGCCTCCTGGATCGACTCGCTGCGCGGCAGCCTGCGCACCGTGTGGCACCTCCCGGACCCGGCCGGCAACCCGATCCTGCGCAAGGTCAAGGACATCGGCGTACTGGCCGGCCTGGGCGCCGTCGTCATCGTCTCGCTGACCGCCTCCGCGCTCGCCATGAACGCCGTGCACTGGGCCACCGGCTGGCTCGGCGTCACCGAGGGCGGCCTCGCCCAGGCGCTGCTCCAGGCCGCCGCGTACGCCTTCGCCATCGCCTCGACGTTCGCCCTGCTGCTGTACGTCCTGGTGTGGCTGCCCGGGGTACGGCCGCCGCGCCGCGCCCTGCTGGACGCCTGCCTGGTCGGCGCGGTCGGCATCGAACTGCTGAAGCTGCTGCTCGGCGGCTATCTGCTGCACATCGCCGGCCGCACCGTCTACGGCGCGTTCGGGGCGCCGGTCGCGCTGCTGGTGTGGATCAACCTGATCGCCCGGCTGGTGCTGGCCTGCTGCGCCTGGACGGCGACGGCGGTCAGCGAGGAGGAGCGGAGCGGCGCAGACGTGCTGGCAGGCCCGCGATGGTGGGCAGGGGGTGGCGCCGGTGAAAGACGTAGGCGGCGACGGCCATCAGCACCAGCGCCGCGCCCGTGATGCCCAGTACGGTGCCGATGCTCGCCGGGCGGGCGCCGCTGTGGGCGGCGGTGTCGCCGTCCAGGGGGGTGCCGCTGCCGGCGTTCTTGCCGTCGTCGGCGAGCTGCGCCTCGCGGGCGGCGGCCTCGATCTCGCTGAGCGGCGGCACCAGCTCGCCGACCGGCTCGACGGAGCCGGCCGCCTCGAAGCCCCAGTCGAACAGGGCGGCGGTCTCCCGGTACACCTGGAGGCCGTCGCCCTGGGACGGGTTCATGCAGGTGACCAGCAGCACCCGGTCGCCGCGCTCGGCGACGCCGGTGAAGGTGTGCCCGGCGTTGGTGGTGTAGCCGTTCTTGACCCCGGCGATCCCGTCGTACGGCTCCAGACCGCGGTCGCCGACCAGCAGCCGGTTGGTCGACTGGATGGCGTACGACTGGCGCTTGCCCGGCTTGCCGTCCTCGTCCTCCTCCGGGGCGCCGCCGGGGAAGTCGGTGCGGGCGGTGGCGGCGTAGCGGCGGAAGTCGTCGTTCTTGAGGCCGTCGCGGGCGATGAGGGTGAGGTCGTACGCGGAGGAGGTCTGGCCCTCGGCGTCGTAGCCGTCGGGGGAGACCACGTGGGTGTCCAGGGCCTGGAGGTCGGCGGCGCGCTCGTTCAGTTCGGCGACGGTGGTGTCCATGCCGCCGTTCATGGCGGTGAGGGCGTGCACGGCGTCATTGCCGGAGGCGAGGAAGACCCCGTGCCACAGGTCCTCCACGGTGTATGTCTGGTGGTCGGCGATGCCCACCGCGCTGCTGCCCTCGCCCATGCCCGTGAAGTGCTCGGGTTCGGCGGTGTAGATCTCGCCCGCGTCGAACTTGGGGATGAGGGTGTCCGCGAACAGCATTTTGAGGGTGGAGGCCGGGGCGAGCCGGTGGTGCGCGTTCTTGGCGGCCAGCACCTCGCCGGTCTCCGCGTCGGCCACGATCCAGGCCCGGGAGGAGATGTCGTCGGGCAGCTTGGGGGCGCCGGGCCCGAGGGACACCTGGGGGCCGTTCGCGCCGAGCCGTTCGCCGCCGATGACGATGCTGTCGTCGGTTGTGGCGGGGGCGGCAGGGGCGGCGGCGGTGGCGGTGGCGGCGGGCAGCAGGGCGGCTGCCGGGAGCAGCGCGGCCGTCAGCGGCAGCGCCAGCGCCCGGCGCACGCGGCCACGGCGGACCATGATCGGAAAAGAGGGCGATCGCAGAATCGGCACACCGTGAACTTACCCATAGTGAGTGCGGGGCCTGCGAGTGCAGGGGGCCCGATCCGGTGAGGCGGCACGTTCATCCGGGCGAAGATCGTTCTGATCGTGGGTCGGGGCTGTCATCGCTCCGGGCGGTTTCTGCGTCCTGACTCATGAACCTGTGTCAGTGAGAGGATCTGGATTCTTCATGGCCATCGTCGCGGCCCTTGTCGGACTGCTGCTGCTGAGCGCTGTCCACTGGTATCTGTGGAAACGGCTCGTCGCCGATGTGTCGGCCCCGGGCGGGGTGTACCGGCGGGTGGGCACCGCAGCGCTCGTGCTGCTGCCGGTGACCACGGTGCTGTTCCAGTGGGGCGGTGCGGCGGGGGTGCCGTTCTCCGTCAAGCGGCTGGTGGCCTGGCCGGGCAGCTACTGGATCGCGATGCTGCTGTACCTGCTGCTGGCGCTGGCGGTGGGTGAGGTGCTGCGTCCGCTGTTGCTGCGGGTGCTGCGGCGGCGCGACGCGCGGCGGGCGGGTGCCGGGGCCGGGGCCGGCGCCGGGACCGGGACCGGGGCGGAGACCGAGGCCGAGCCGGTGAGCGAGCCGGTCGCGGCGGGCGCGGGTACGGGCGCGGGCGCGGGGTCCGGTGGGCTCCCCGACGCGCCCCGGGAGCGGGCGGACACCTCCGGCACCCCGGACGCCTCTGATGCCTCTGATGCCTCTGACGCGCCGACCACCCCGGACCGGGCGGAGACGGACCGCAGGCAGTTCGTGGCCCGTACGGTGGCGGTCGGCGCCGGCCTGGTGGCGGCCGGCACGGTCGGCTACGGCAGCTACCGCTTCCGGCAGCTGACCACCAAGCATGTCCGGGTCCCGCTGGCGAAGCTGCCGCGCGCCGCGCACGGCTACCGGATCGCGGTGGTCAGTGACATTCATCTCAGCGCGATACTCGGCAGCTCGCACAGCCGCCGGATCGTGGACGCCATCAACCGCACCCAGCCCGATCTGATCACGGTGGTCGGCGACATGGTGGACGCCGAGGTGTCCGATCTGCGCTCGGCGGCGGCCCCGCTCGCGGAGCTTGAGGCGACGGACGGCGCGTACTTCGTCACGGGGAACCACGAGTACTACGTGGACACCCTTCAGTGGGTGGAGCATGTCCGGGAGCTGGGCATGACCCCGCTGGAGAACGCCCGGGTGGAGCTGCCGTTCTTCGACCTCGCCGGGGTGAACGACGTCCAGGGCGAGGGTACGGCGCACGGCGGCCCGGACTTCGCGGCGGCGCTGGGCGACCGGGATCAGCGGCGGGCGAGCGTGCTGATGGCGCACCAGCCGGTGCTCATCCATGACGCGGTGGACGCGGGCGTCGATCTCCAGTTGTCGGGGCACACCCACGGCGGGCAGATGTGGCCGGTGACCTACCTCGCGGATCTGGCCAACCCGACGCTGGCGGGTCTGGAGCGGTACGGCGACACCCAGCTGTATGTGTCGCGCGGCGCGGGGGCGTGGGGCCCGCCGGTACGGGTCGGGGCGGATCCGGACATCACGGTCATCGAGCTGGCCGCGACCGGCGCGTAGCGGCTCGCGGGGCGGCGCCCGGACCGGACATCCGTCCGAATTTCGTCTCATCCTCTTCTGTCGGTCAACTATTCGGCCCACTCTGATGTCTTGGATAACGACATGGGAACAGATGGAGTGCGCAACAGCTACGATGCGCATCGACATAGGAGGGCAAAGTGAGCAAATCGGAGTCCGGGGCCGCCATGGGGGACGCTCTGGTCATCCGGGGCACGGTCCGCGACTCGCTCGGGGTGGCGCTGCCGCGGGCCGTGGTCACGCTGGCCGTGGTCGGGGGCAGACAGCTGGAGAAGACCCGCAGCGCGGCGGACGGCGGCTTCCGGGTGACCGCCCCCGCCGAGGGGGACTATCTGCTGGCGGCGTTCTCGCCCCAACTGGGCCAGCAGAGCGTTACGGTGAGCCTCGACGGCCGGGCGGTCGAGGTGGAGTTCCGGATCGATGTGCCGGGCACCGCGGCGCCGTAGCGGGGGCGGTGGATGTGAAGATGTGGTGGCCGTAGCCGCTTGATCACGGGGCGAGTTGTGGCCGGTCCGTTGTCTCCCGCGTGGTGCAAGGGATATGCCCCTGTGATTGGCTTGGCCGGCGACATGTCTTCCGATGAAGGGCGCGGCGGGTGCGAGGGATCAGAGCCAAAGGGGCCATAGGCATTGGGCTGGCAGCTGTGCTGGTCATGGGCGCCTTTGGCGGTTGGTTGCTGTTCGGGCCGAGCGGGAGCAACAAGGACCCGATCGTGGTGGGCAGCACATCCCCGCCCACCAGTGTGGATCCGGGAGCGGCCACCGACGCCGCCGCCTGGTATCTGATGAGCAATGTGTACCAGTCGCTGCTGACCTTCGTGCCGGGGAAGGAGGAGCCGGAGCCGGACGCGGCCGAGAGCTGCGGGTTCACCGACACCGAACTGACCGTCTACCGCTGCACCCTGCGCGAGGGCCTGACCTTCAGCAACGGGCGGACGATCACCCCGGACGATGTGAAGTTCTCCTACGACCGGATCCTGGCCATGGGCGCCCGGGCCGCGCGCGAGGAGAACGACGACAACATCGCCGAGGACGACAAGTTCAACTACTCCGGGCCGATCACCCTGCTCAGCAGCCTGGAAGCGGTCCGGGTCGACGGCCAGGACATCATCTTCGAGCTGAGCCACACCGACGCCACCTTCCCGTTCATCGTGGCCGGTACGACCGGCGCCATCGTGGACCGGGAGAAGTACGAGGAACTGGACGTCCGCACGGACGGCAAGGTGGACGGCTCCGGGCCGTACCTGCTGAAGTCCTTCACCCCCGATGTGAGCGCCGAACTGGTGCCCAACCCGGACTACAAGGGCCCGTACCAGGTCTCCGACTTCCCCATCCACATCCGGTACTTCGTGCAGGACGAGGACGGCACCTCGGCCGAGGACCTGCTGGCGGAGGCGTGGGACAAGGGCGAGATCGACGTCGCGGACGGCAAGCTGCCGCCCAACGTCGTCGCCGAGATCAACTCGGCCTCGCCCGACTACCGGGTGTACGAGTCCACCGGTGGTTCGATCCGCGTGATGACGCTCAGCACCCACATCGCGGACTCGCCGATGGCGGACGAGACGGTGCGGCAGGTGGCGGCGGCCACCCTGGACCGGCAGGCGATCGCCCGGCAGGTGCAGCGCAACACGGTGGAGCCGCTGTACTCCCTGATACCCGTGGGCTTCACCGGGCACGGCACCCCGTACCACGACCTGTACGGCGACGACCCGGACCCGCAGGACCTGACGGACCGGCTGGAGTCGGCCGGCTACGAGCTGCCGATCCCCGTCACCCTCGCCTACTCGCGTGGTGCGGCCAACCACGAGGAGGCCGAGCTGATCGAGCAGCAGCTGGAGGCCGACGGGCTGTTCGATGTGGAGCTCCAGTACTTCGAATGGCAGGAGTTCATCAAGAAGAAGAACGCCGGGGAGTTCGAGGCGTATCTGATCGGCTGGCGCCCCGACTACCCGGACCCGGCGACGTTCACCGACTCACTGCTGGGCCCCGGTGACAGCATGCGGACCGGGTACGTCAACGACGAGATCTACGGGCTGATCGAGGAGACCCAGGCCGAGTCCGACCGGGGCCGTACCGATGAGAACTTCCGCGCGATCCACCAACTGGCGGCGGACGCCGCGACGATCGTGCCGATCTGGCAGGAGAAGCGGCTGGTCGTGGCCGCCCCGGACATCACCGGGCTCCAGCACCTCCAGGGCAGCTCGGGCGTCTGGCGGCTGTGGGAACTGAGCCGCCTGTAGCGGCTGCCGCCCGCCCCCGTACGTCACGCCGCCGCCGCCCGCCCGGATCCCTCCCCAAGCTCTTCGAGCAGGGGATACCCCATTCGGGCGGGCGGCGGCGTGTTCGGTTGCGGTTGCGGCTGCGGGAGGATGGCGTACATGACACGTCTGCGCCATACGATCACCCTGCCGGCCATGGACCGGAGGCAGTGGGAAGGACTGCTGCCGACCGTGCACGAGATCGCCGAGAGCCAACTGGTGTGCCAGGCCGACGAGGTGCCCGACGAGGAGATCCGCCGGTACGCCGAACGCGGCGAACTGGCGCTGCCCCGGCGGCTGCGGCAGGGCGAGCGGTTCACGGCGCTGCTGGACGGGGTGGCCCCGCTGACCACCACCGTCCTGGCGTGGGACCGCCGGGCGGAGAGCGCGCTGCGGCTGGAACTGGCACCCGCCCGCCCCGACATGGCCGGGCCCGAGGGCACGGCGGAAGTGAGGTTCCGCAGCGCGGAGCACCCGGGCCGCCTTGAGGTGTCGGGACGAGGGGTGGTGAACCGCTGGATACGGCGGGTGGCGGGCCAGGGGCACCTGGACTGGCCCCGCTGGTGGCAGGCGGCGACCACCGGGGCGGACGGCCCGCCGCCGCTGACGGCGCAGGCCGCCGGCGGCCCGGCCCGCGCCACCGCGACGGTCACCCCACGCCCGGGCGCGGACGGCGACTTGCTGCTGGACATCACCGTACGGCTGCGGGGCCGGGGCATCTGGCGCCCGCTGGTGGGAGTGGGCCTGTTGCTGGCCCGGAAGAGAATCCGCCGGAGCTTCCGGGAAGCGCTCGACCAGGTGGCGGCCATCCTGCGGGACGAGGGCTTCAGCCGGTTCCCCCGCACTCCGCAGGAACTCCTGAGCGCCTATCTGTCGGGCATCCTCCATGGGCCCGATACGGAGAAGCAGAACAGCGCCGGGTGAAGCCTCCGGGTGAAGCCGTCGGCGGTCGGCGGTCGGCCGTCAGCCGGTCCGTTCGGGCCGCCGGCGCGAGGCCAGCAGTGCCGGAACCAGGGCCAGCAGGACCACCGACACCGGCCACAGGTAGGCGTGCCGCAGGGCCTCGGTCATCGTCGCGGGGTCCGCTGTCGTGAAGGACTCCGTCAGCCGTTGCGACATCAGCAGGGACACCGCCGCCGCGCCCAGCGAGGCGGCGATCTGGGAGCAGATCGCGATCAGGGTGGACGCCGCCGGGGCCTGGTCCGGGGGGAGCCCCCGGGTGGCGGCGGCGATGCTGGGCATCAGGGTCATGCCGCCGCCCGCGCCGATGAGGATCATCGAGATCGCCAGCCGCCAGTACGGGGTGCCGGGCCCGGCCTGGAGCGCGAAGCTCGCGAACCCGGCGCCGCCCAGCAGCACTCCGGGCGCCACGATGTAACGCGGGGCGACCGTGTCGGTCAGCCGGGTCGCGAACTGCATCACCGTGCCCGAGGTCAGCGCCAGCGGCGCGGCCATCAGCCCGGCGGCCAGCACGGACGCCTCGCGCACCTGCTGGAAGTAGATCGGCGCCAGCATCATCGAGCCGAAGTAACCCGTCGCGAACAGGAATACCGTCGCCACCCCGACGGCGAGTCGCCGCTGCCCCAGCAGGCGCAAGTGCACCAGCGGTGTGGTCGTACGGAGGGCGCGTACCGCGAAGGAGACGGTCAGCACCAGACCGGCCGCGGCCGGGACGACGGCCTCCGCCGAGGTCGGTCCTGCCCCGCCCTCGGCGGCCCGGGTGAGCCCGTAGATGAGCGCGGCCAGGCCGGGGGAGAGCATCAGCAGCCCGGGCAGGTCGAGGCGGCGCCCGGGCTGGGGCGCGGTGTGCGGCAGCAGCCGGAGCGCCAGCAGCACGGCGAGCGTGCCGACCGGCACATTCATGAGGAACATCCAGCGCCAGGAGAAGCTGTCGATGAGCAGCCCGCCCAGCACCGGGCCGGTGAGCGGGGCGATCAGGATGGGGATGCCGAGCAGGCTCATCACCTTGCCGTTGTTGTCGCCGCTGCGGGCCGCGGCCTGGAGCATTACGGCCATGCCCACCGGCGACACCAGCCCGCCGGCCAGCCCCTGGAGCACCCGGAAGGCGATGAGCGACTCCATGTTCCAGGCCAGCCCGGCCAGCGTGGAGCCGAGGGTGAAGGCGGCGATGGCGGTGAGGTAGACGCGGCGGGCGCCGAACCGGGCCATCGCCCAGCCGGCGGTGGGGATGACGGCGGCCAGCGCCAGCGTGTAGCCGGAGGAGATCCACTGCACGGTGGTGATGGCGGCCCCGAACTCCTCGGCGAGGGTGGGGTACGCGATGGCGATGATGGTGGTGTCGAGGACGATCATCACCGAGCCGAGGATGATGACGGTGGCGAGCGCGCCGAGCCGTGGTGGCGGCGCGGCCGGGGGAGTGGCCGGCCCGGCGGCGGCGGCGGTGGTGGTGGCCCCGCCCCCGGCTCCGGCTCCGGCCCCGCCCCCGGCCGCGGCTATCGGTCCGCTGCTCATCAGCGGGCCCCGTACGGCGCCACGCGGCGGGCCTCGCGCAACGCGCATCCCCACCAGGCGAGTTGGTCGAGCATCGTCTTCGCCGCCCCGCCGCAGCCCTCCGGGTCCACCGGGCGCCCGGTGTCGTCGAAGCTGCCCCACACCCCGTGGAAGCTGACGGTGTCGCGGACGGAGACGGCGTGCAGTTCGGCGAAGACCTGCCGCAACTGTTCGACGGCGCGCAGGCCGCCCGAGATGCCGCCGTAGGAGACGAAGCCGACCGGCTTGGCGTGCCATTCCTTGTGGTGCAGGTCGATGGCGTGCTTGAGCCCGGCGGGGAAGCTGTGGTTGTACTCGGGGGTGACGACGGTGAACGCGTCGGCCGCCGCCAGCCGTTCGGCGAGCCGCTCGGCGCCGGGGGTCCGGTCGCCCGCCATGTCGAACGGCAGCGGGTACTCGGCGAGGTCGATGACATCGACGGTCATGTCGGTACGGGCGGCGGCGTGTTCGGCGAACCAGCGGGCGATGGTGGGTCCGGTGCGGCCGGCCCGGACGCTGCCGACGATGATGGCGAGCTGGAGCGGATCGTGGGGGCTGCTGAACATGGCGATGTCGTGTCCTGTCCTGTTCTGGGGACGCGGTCCGGAGTCCGGCCCGGCCGGGTTCGGCCGGGCATCGCCATGCTGATACTTCAAGGAAGCTTGAAGTCAACTCCTGTCCGCCGGGCCGGCCGGCGGATCAGAACACCTTCCCCGGATTGAGAATCCCCAGCGGGTCGAAGACCGCCTTGATCCCGCGCTGCAACTCCAGTGAATCCGGCCCCAGTTCACGGGCCAGCCAGTCCCGCTTCAGCACCCCCACCCCGTGCTCGCCGGTGATCGTGCCGCCCAGATCGAGCCCCAGCGCCATGATCGCGTCGAACGACTCCCGCGCCCGCCGCGCCTCGTCCTCGTCCGCCGCGTCGAAACACACCGTGGGATGGGTATTGCCGTCCCCCGCGTGCGCGATCACCCCGATGGTCAGCCGGTAGCGGTCGGCGATCTCCGCCACCCCTTCCAGCATGTCCGCCAGCCGGGCGCGCGGCACGCACACATCGTCGATCATCGTGGTGCCCTTGACCGCCTCCAGCGCCGAAAGACCGGCCCGCCGCGCCGCCATGAGCATGTCGGACTCGGCGGCGTCCTCCGCCGGTACGACCTCGGTGGCCCCGGCCGCCCGGCACAGCTCGCCGACCGCCGCCAGCTCCGGGCCCGGCTCCGGAGTGTCGAAACCGGCCAGCAGCAGCGCCTCGGTGGACTCCGGCAGCCCCATCCGCATCAGCCGGTTGACGGCCTGTACGGAGGTGCGGTCCATGAGTTCCAGCAGCGACGGGGTGTGGCCGGCCGCCATGATCCGGCACACCGCGTCCCCGGCGGCGGCCGTCGAACCGAACTCGGCGGCCAGCACCAGCCGGGGCGGCGGCGCGGGCCGCAGCCCCAGCACCGCACGTACCACCACCCCCAGCGTGCCCTCCGAGCCGACGAACAGCCGGGTCAGGTCGTAGCCGGCCACCCCCTTGGCGGTGGCCCGCCCGGTGGAGAGCAGCCGGCCGTCGGCCAGCACCACATCGAGCCCGAGGACGTACTCGGCGGTCACCCCGTACTTCACACAGCACAGGCCGCCGGCCCCGGTACCGATGTTCCCGCCGATCGTGCACTGCTCCCAGCTGGACGGATCCGGTGGGTACGTCAGCCCGTGCCCGGCCGCCGCCTTGGACAGCTCGGCGTTGATCACCCCGGGCTCCACCACCGCGACCCGGTTGACCGGGTCGATGTCGAGGATGCGGTTCATCCGTACCAGTGACAGCAGGACGCACCCGTCCACGGCGTTGGCCGCCCCCGACAGCCCGGAGCGGGCGCCCTGCGGCACCACGGGCACCCGCAGTTCGCTCGCGACCCGCAGGACATGCCGTACCTGCTCCGTCTCGCGCGGCAGCACCACCACCGCCGGGGCGCCGGCCGGGCAGAAGCTCGCCATGTCGTGGGCGTAGGAGGCGATGACATCGGCGTCGGTCAACACGGCCTCCGCCGGCAGACCCGCCCGCAGCCGGGACACAAGCCGGGACACAAGATCGCTCATGTCCCGCATCCTGGCACCGGCCCCGGAAGCTGGGAAGGCCACGCGCGCAACCGGAAATTCGCTGGCCGGGGCAGGGGGGCGGTGAGATCTTGGCCGGATGCAGCCATACGACAGACACGCGATCACCCATGCCCGCCACCCGATCGCGGCCCCGCTCCACCCGCACTCGGTCCTGGAACTGCTGGAACGGGCCCTGGGCGACGACGACACCGCCGACCTGCGCGTCCTCGACCTCGGCTGCGGCGAGGGCGGCTGGCTGCTGGAGGCGCTGGCGCACTTCCCCGGGCTGCGGGCGGTCGGCGTCGACATAAGTGGCCCTGGCCTCGCCCGCGCCGCCGAGCAGGCGCGGGCGCTGGGCGTCGCCGACCGGCTGGAACTGCACGAGATGAGCGCGGCCGACTATACGAGCGCCGAGCCGTTCGACGTGGTGCTGTGCGTGGGCTCCACCCACGCCCTCGGCGGCCTGCCGGCCACCCTGGAGGCGGCCCGCACCCACCTCGCCCCGGGCGGCCGGGCGCTGATCGGCGACGGCTTCTGGGAGTACGAGCCGTCCCCCACCGTCCTGGCGGAGCTCGGCGTGGCAGCGGAGGACTACGCCGATCTGCCGGACACCGTGGACAGCGTCATCGCCGCCGGCTGGGCCCCGGTCTACGGGCACACCAGCACGCTGGACGAGTGGGACGACTACGAGTGGTCCTGGACCGGCTCGCTCACCGAGTGGGCGCTGGACCACCCCGGCCACCCGCGGGCGAAGGAGGCCGCCGCGGCGGCCGCCGCGCACCGTACCGCCTGGCTGCACGGCTACCGGCGGACCCTGGGCTTTGTGACGCTGGTGCTGCGCCGGGCGTCCTGAGGGACACCCTGAGCGGGCGGCCGCAGTGCCGTCCGCAGTGTCGGCCGAGGGGTCCGCGACCGCGCTGAACGACGCGTGGCCGCGGACCCCTCGCCCCCCGTTGTACCTATGCGAGTAGACCGCCCGGGCCGTACCGGACACAAGGGCCGCTCATCGCGCACGGTGTCCAGAATCGGCCGCCCGCCCTGGCACGGTGATCAGCAGCGCCAGCACCGGATCGTGCACCCCGGCGCCCTGCGCACTCAGATCGCGGTGCAGCAGCCGTTCCACGATCCGCAGATGGGCGGTGACCGTGGCGCGGCTGATCCCCAGGGCCGCGGCCGCCCGGCGGGCGTCGGCGTTGGCGTCGATCCAGGCGCGCAAAGTGGTACGGAGCCGCTGGTGTCCGTCGGCGGCCAGCGGGCTGAGGAAGGTGTGCGCCCAGCGCCGCGCCTCGTCGGAGCCGAGCAACTCGTCGAGGCCGGGCGCGGCACCGGGTCCGGGGTCGGGTCCGGGGTCGGGTCCGGCACCGGGTCCGGGGTCGCTGTCCCCGGGGCGGCGGACCGCGAGTGCCAGATTCAGGACGGCCCGGTCCCGTACATCGCGCAGATCCAGCCCCAGCGCCGACTCCACCTGCCGCAGATGGGCGGTGACGGTGGTCCTGCTGAGGTTCAGAAACCGGGCCACCCCCGCCCGGGGCAGCCCCAGCGCGAGCCCGGTGATGTCCACGGCCAGCCGTGGCACGCCGTCCAGGGGCCGCAGCAGCCCGGCGGCCCAGCGGCCCGCCGGGCCGGGTGGCAGCAGCCGGGCCAGCGGTTCGCGCCCCTCGTAGCCGGCGATCCGGTCCGGGCTGTTGCGGGCCACGGCCAGCGCGTGCCGGGCCTGCTCGTACGCCTCGGCGGTCGCGGCCAGCGGCTGGGCGCCGCTGATGCCCAGGGTGTACGTACGGTTCTCGCCGACCAGGTCGCGCAGTTCGCCGGCCAGCGGCTCGCCCTCCGGTATCAGACAGATCAGATGTTCGTCGTACACCGGGCAGCGCACCATCAGCGCGCGGCCGTGAAAGCCGGACGGATCCTGGTACGAGCGCGCCAGCCGGTCCCGGTCCGCCGGCGCGCAGCGCAGCAGATGGATCCGCGCCCGGTCGCTGTCCAGCACCGCCGCCGGGTCGCCCGCCGACATCCGCCGGGCCAGTACGGTGTTCCCCGCCATCAGCGCCTGGAACAGCGCCAGCCGCAGCTGCCCGGCCTTGCGCTGATAGCCCGCCCGCACCGCGTCCGTCTCCCCGGCCCGGAACAGCAGATCCAGCACCCCGCACACCTGCGAGGCGAGCGCCGAATCCGGGCGGCTCAGGGGCTGGGGCGGCAGGGCGCGGGCCACCACCAGCACCCGGTGCGGCGGCCGGTCCCCGATCCGCTCCAGCCGCAGCCACCAGCCGCCGCTCCCGGTGGCGGCGGAGGCCAGCCGCCCGGTGGCCAACTGCCCGATGAGCGGCGCCAGCCCGGCTGTCGCGGCACCGGGAAAACCGTCCGTGGCCCGTTCGACCGCACCGTCCCCGCCCACCACGGCCACCTGCCCGCCGAGCCGCGCCCCCAGCCACTCCAGCACGCCGCCCACCCCGGCCGCCGGCCCCGCGATGACCCCGAGCAACTCGTCCACGGACACCACCCTCTCCTCTTCCCTGCCCAGAAGTTTTCCCCGGCCGGAAAGCGCGGGCGCGTTGTCGATCCGGCCGGTCCCCGTTCGACGTAAGTGGTGAGAGACGGAAAAACCCCGTCCCGTCCTGTCCCGACCATCACCGAGGATCCACTATGCCCCGTTTCATGAGCCTGATCCGCATCGATGAGCAGAACGTCACCGAGCGCATGGGCGCGCTGCTGGAGGAGATCACCAACGCCGGCGTCATGCCGGACACCGCCGGGCCCGCCCCTGCGCGACTACCGCCTGTTGCCGAGCGTCCGCGCCGACCTGCTCGCGCGGCTGGGCCGTACGGAAGAAGCCCGCGCGGAGTTCGAACGCGCGGTGGCCCTGGCCCGTAACGAGCAGGAACGCGCCTTCCTCCTCGGCCGGGCGGGGCGGGAGTGACCGCTCACGGACCGGAGGCGGGCAGCCGCGCCTCGTACGCCTGCCGCAGGCGCTGCCGCAGTGGGGCGATGAGCGCGGCATCCGTCAGACCGGCAGCGGTGAACCGGTGGAGGATGTTCAGCGACTCGGCGAACATCCACAACGTGGGGCCCAGCGCCAGAAAGTCACCGAGCGCCCGCGCGGCGGCGGCCTCGTCCGGTCGCAGACAGTGCAGAAGGAAGAGGTTGCCCATGGCCACCTTGTCCTCGTCGGCGGCGAGGAGGGCGGTGGCGCGATCCCAGTGTTCGTCCTCGGCCTCGCCCAACCGCCGGGCCACCAGCGCCAGCATCAGATGCCCCCAGGCGGTGCCGGGGGACTCCGCCAGCGCCCGGGACAGATCACCACGAGCACCTTCGGCAGCGCCGGAGAGCAGGCGGGCTTCCCCGCGCTTGATCAGCACCCAGACACTTCCACCGGCACTGTCACCCGTCGGCCGCGAAGACGGCTCCAGCGCGAAGAACGCGTCATAGGCCGGCACGGCGTCCTCGTACCGGCCCGCCGCCAGGCAGGTATGGCCCCGGCCGGCGATGGCCGAGGCGTCGTCGGGGTTGATCCGGATGAGGTGGTCGTAGTCGGTGAGTGCGTGGTCGTACTTCCCCATCTCGCGGTGGATCTCGGCTCGGCCGGTGATGGCCCAGACGTAGGCGGGACTCATGTCGATGGCGCGGTCGAGGTCGGTGAGTGCCTGGTCGTACCGTCCGGCCCGTCGGTGGACATCGCCCCGGAGGAGGATGGCCCAGGCGTAGGTGGGGTCGATGTCGGTGGCGCGGTCGAGGTCGGTGAGTGCCTGGTCGTACCGTCCGGCCTCGCGGTGGATCTCGGCTCGGCCGGTGATGGCCCAGGCGTAGGTGGGGTCGATGTCGGTGGCGTGGTCGAGGTCGGTGAGTGCCTGGTCGTACCGTCCGGCCCGTCGGTGGACATCGCCCCGGAGGGCGATGGCCCAGGCGTAGGTGGGGTCGATGTCGGTGGCGTGGTCGAGGTCGGTGAGTGCCTGGTCGTACCGTCCGGCCCGCCGGTGGATTTCGCCCCTGCTGGCGATGGCACGACTGTGGCCGGGGTCGATGTCCATGACGCGGCTGAAGTCGGCGAGGGCGTCATCGTCCCGGCGTGTGACCCTGCGGACTTCTCCTCGCCGGTACCGGGCGAGAACGCTGTCCGGCGCGAGGCGGACGGCTTCGTCATAGTCGGTCAACGCCCGGTCCCACTCCTCGCGGCGCTCGTGCACCCGTCCACGGGCGACATGGGCCACCGCACGAGTGGCCGGGTCCAGCGCGGGAGCAGTCAGCAGGGCCGTCACCACGCCAAGGACGGCCTCGTCGGCCTCGGCGGCCCCGGCGGCGGAAGTGAGCCGGTCGCTCCACCGGGTCAGGCCGGCGTCCCCGGTGTCCGCCGCCGCCTGGTCCAGGAGGTGGATCCACTGCCGCTGGACGCCCGGTCCGCGTTCGCAGGCGTGGACGGTGTCGGCCAGGACCTCGGTGAGGGCTGCCCCGGGGTGTGCGCACAGCAGGTGGTAGGTCTCGTCCACCCGGCACTGGCGCCAGCCCGCATCGCCCCAGTAGCCGTGATCCCGGTCCGGGGTGAGGGTGTTCTCGATGGCCGTCCGGCGGGACGCGTGGAAACCGGCCAGGGCGATGTGCTGTTCGGACCAGGTGGTGGGGAAGTGGTTGCGCTGGTGGCGGAGCATGAGGGTACGGACCGTGTCGTGGTATCGGTAGCGGCCGTCGTGGCTTCCCACGAACGGCAGTCCCCGCAGCCAGCCGTACTGGCCGGCTGCCGCCCCGGGGGCGACGGTCCGGTAGATGTCCTCGTTCAGATGGAGCGGCAGGGCGCAGGCCAGGGTGACCGCCCGCCGGTCGGGGTCGGTCTCCCACTTCAGGAACCGTTCAACGGCCGTCTCGGCCGGGTCGGGCACCTCACCGGGAGCGGACGGCCGGGGGTGGGCGAGCATGTCGACCAGGACCGGCAGCCGGCCCGACAGCCGCAGGATGACCTCGACCGTGTCGGGGTCGGTCACCCCGCGTGCCCGCAGCAGTTCGCGGGCCTCCTCCTCGGTGAAGACCTCCAGCGGCACTTCGCTGATCTCCGCCCGCCAGTCGGCCCAGTACCGCTCGTCGAGACCTCCCTGGCCGGACAGCACGACCACGACGTTCGCTTCCAGCGACCCGTAGGTGTCCTTGCAGATCATTTCGTGCAGCCACGCGTCCAGGACCGGCCCGGTCCGTTCGTACACGTCGAAGAACAGCACCACCAGGGCCCGCTTCCGGGCGATGTCGGCCAGGTCCTCCAGGAACACCGGGGTCAGGGACCGCGCCGGTGACAGCAGCACCTGGGCGTCCTCGTGCCGCAGCCGGCCGGAGACCCGGTGGCGCAGGCGGTCCATGCCCGCCGCCACCGACGCCGGATCGACCGCCCCGGCGACCGCCCCGGCGACCGCCCCCACCCCGGGGATCGCTCCCACGCCGAACAGCGTCGCCTGGGCGGCGAGCAGCGCACCGGGGGACGCCGAGGTCTCCCCACCGTCCGCCATGCCCGTCGCGGCATCGGCCTGGGTGCGTTCGGCCTCCTGAAGACTCTTGCGGAAATCAGTGAGCTTGCGATCGAAACTCTTCAAGGGCGCCCCGTCGCGCAGCAGACCCCTGGCCACCGCCTCCATCGCGTCGACCGGATCGTGTATCTCGTCGCCGACCACCACGGTGACGGCGCCGCGTTCCCGGGCCTGCTGCTCCCACTGCCGGATCAGCGAGGTCTTCCCCACCCCGCTGTGGCCCCGGACATGGAACAGATACTGGAACTGGAAGTCGGTGCTCTGCGGGTCCCGGGCCAGATTGGCGCGGAACGCGTCCAGCTCGCCGTGCCGCCCGATGAAGCCGCCGCGCCGCTTCAGCCGGTTCAATTCCTGCCGCGTCAGACGCCGTTCCGCCACCGCTGCCCAGCCCCCTTGCCGTGCTTGTCGTGCGCCCCCAGTGTCACTCATGCGGCATCCCCCGAACCCGGGCCCGCCACTCACCTCACTCCGGACGGAAGCTGAGCTGGGCGCCCAGTTCCTGGAAGCCGAGGGTGGCGGCGAGCCGCCGCGAGGCGGTGGGGCGGGCGCGCCACTGCGGCAGCAGTCCGGCCGCCAGCGCGTGCGCGGCGGCCGCCGAACCCGTCGCTCCGGCCAGGCCCCGGCGCCGGTGGCCCGGCGCGGTCAGCACGCTGATGTGCGCGGCCCCGCCCGGCCACACCTGATAGCCGGCGGCGGCCAGCACCGCGCCGCCGTCCCGGACGACGAACGCCGGTGAGGTGATCGGTTCCAGACCGGCCTCGCCCGCGTCCCGCGCACCACTGCGCCGCTCCAGCTCCCGTACCCCGGGGTGCCGGCCGGGCAGTTGCTCGACGGCCGGGCCGCCGGGGCCCGGGCCCACCGGCCGGAAGCGGTCAGGGCTGAGGTACGCCAGCGCGGCCGGCCCGAGGATGTCGCGCACCGGCAGGACGCGGCGTACCGCCTCCGCGTCCACGGCGGCCTCGGCGGACAGCGACGCGAGGGCGGCCCGTACCGGCGCGGCCAGCGCCTCCTCCGGAACGGTCGCGATCACCGCCCCACCGAGCGCCACCACCCCGGCCCAGCCGGGCGGGCAGAGGCCCGACCCGGGGGAGACGACCACCTGAGGTCCCTCGGCGGGACGGAACGCCACCGGCACACCGGCCAGCGCCGTCCAGACGGCACGGGCACCGGCGAGCGGCGGCGGATCGATCGGCATGCCCTGATCCTGGCACGCGTGTCCATCGATACGGGCGCCGGTCGGCGGCCGACCATGGCCTCACGGGTTGTCTCACCATCGTTGTCCGACCACACAGGAGGAACACATGGCTCAGCTGCTGAGAGTCCAGAACTTCACCGTCTCACGTGACGGGATCGGGGCCGGCGAGGACCAGAGCCTTGAACATCCGTTCGGGCATGCCGTCGACCCGGCGACGCTGTTTGCCTGGGCCGGTGCCACGGCGAGCTGGCCCAACCGCACCGACCCCGGAGGAAGCAGGGGCCTGGACGACTACTTCACGCGGGACTTCGCACACCACATCGGTGCCGAGATCATGGGCCGCAACAAGTTCGGGCCTCAGCGCGGACCCTGGAAGGACCACGAGTGGCGCGGCTGGTGGGGAGAGGAACCCCCGTTCCACACGCCGGTGTTCGTCCTGACGCACCACCCGCGTCCTTCGTTCACGCTCTCCGACACCACGTTCCACTTCGTCGACGGCGACCCGGCCGCGGTCCTGGAGCAGGCACGGCAGGCGGCGCGGGGCAAGGACGTCCGGCTCGGCGGCGGGGTCGCCACCATCCGGGAGTTCCTGGACGCCGACCTCGTCGACACCCTGCATGTGGCGGTCTCGCCGATGGAACTCGGCTCCGGACTACGACTGTGGGAGTCACCCGATGAGCTGCTCGACCGGTTCCACCTGGAGGTCGTGCCCAGCCCGAGCGGCATGACGCACCACCTCTTCTGGCGCAAGTGACCGGACCCCGGGGCCGGCCCGTGGCGCGGGGCCGTACGCCTCACCCCTCCGTGGTCCACCACGGCTCGGCGGCGGACAGATCGCGCAACGCGTTGGTGACGCAGTGGAGTTCGCCGCCCACCGTGCCCACGGTGTGGCCGTAGTCCCACTCCTCCACCCAGGCCACGGGGCCGGCGCCGGCCGCCGCGAACGCCTCCTCGGTCGCCGCCCTGAAGGCGTCGTCGTGCGGGTCGGCGGCCAGGAAGGTGCCGGTGTCGGCCCCGGTGTCGGCCCCGGTGGCGACGCCGTTGACGACGGCGGGGAGGGCGTTGGCCACGATGTCCTGGCGGGGGTAGCCGGGGACCGCCAGCCGCTCGAACAGGGCCGGGACCCGGATGATGTCCTCGTCCGTCAGCCCCAGTTCGCGGGTGAGCACATCGAGCGCCGCGTCGATGCCGGCGACGGCCAGCCGCGTACCCTCCTCGACCGCCGGCTCCGCCGGCTCCGCCGAGCCGCTGAGCTCCAGCCCCAGTTCGGGATCGGCGACCACGGCCGCCCAGCCGCGCTCGCTGTCCGCCGGTACGAAGGACAGGAACTCGTCGATGTGGCCCACCGCCAGCCAGCTGGTGTCCACCGCGAGCGGCCGCTGCTCGCGCTGCGCCTCCAGCAGCGTGACGAAGGCGGCGTCCGGCGCCGCGTCCCCGCCGTCCGAGCCGTACAGCACCCGGCCGGCCGGCCACCCCGCGTACGGCGGCGCGACCAGGAAGTTGCCGGTCGAGCTGAACGACCCCCACAGCTGGCTGTGTTCACTGTCCCCGACCCGGTCGCGGTCGTACTCCTGGACGACCGCCGTGCCGGGGCCGGCCAGCACGGTGTACGCGGAACGCCCGGCGTCCCGCAGCGGAAAGTCGGCCGTGCTCCCCTCGGGCATCACATCGGCGGAGCGCAGCAGCACGCTCATCCGCCGCACCTCCCCGCCGTCCGGGCCCGGGGCGGCGAAGTAGCCAGTGATGAACTGGTCCCGCATCCAGCGGTCCCCGCCGGTCGGGTACTCCAGCAACTGCCCGCTGACACCGGCGGCTTCCAGCGCGGCGGTCAGCTCGGCGCGGAAGACCTCCTCGCCCTCCTCGACCGGCCGGGCCGGCACATCCGGGTCGTAGCCGTCGCGTTCGGCCTCCTCGGGGGTTGTCCCGTTGTCGCTCGTCATCAGCCGGTCGATCGGCAGCAGATCGTGGGTGAGGATCAGCGGCGCGACCCGCAGCCGCGCCCGGGCCGTGTCCGTACGGTCGCCGTCCACGACGTCGAGGCGTACGTCGATCTCGCCGTCCCAGACGGCGGGGTCGCGTACCAGATCGGTCGCCTCCAGGGCGAGTTCGACACCGCCGCGCAGCTGGTCGGCGGTCAGCCGGGCGTCCGGGGGAAGCAGGGAGTACGCCGTATCACCGTCCTTCACGAACAGCCGGGTGTACGGGGCGGACGCCTCGTCGACGGTGACGGTCGCGTACGCGTCGGCGCCGAGCCCCGGCAGCGCCCCGACCCGCAGCGGCGCCAGATCGAGCGCGTCGTCGGCTCCGTTCACCTCCTCGTCGGCGGCGTCGTGGCAGGCGGCGAGCGCGTCGTCGGTGAGCCGGGCGCTGTCCGCGCCGAGGGTGGGACAGCGGCCGCCGCTGTCGTCCAGGTTGGGGATGACGTACGGGACGGCGGCGGTCAAGGTCGCGGCGGCGGACGCGCCGGCGCTCCGGCAGCCGGTGAGCGGGATCAGGACGGCGGCGGCGACGGTGATGGCGGCCAGCCGGGTGGTGAGGTTCATGCCCTCCAGCCTTGGCGGGGCGGCGGCCCGGCGGATCAGCCGGAGGACGGAGACCAGCGCCCCCCGGCCTCTGTCTTTCGGCAGAGGCGGCGCCCGGCGCCCGGCCGTAGGCTGGCCGGATGCGCTGGCGGACGGTGGTACCCCGGCTGCTCGCCGCCTCGCTGGCGGCGGCGGCCGTCCTGGCGCTGCCCTCGGCCGGACCGCTGATCACTCTGCCCGCCGCAGTGGCGGCGGGCGCGGCGCTGCTCGCCCGGCAGCACGGATGTGCCGCGCCCGGCGCCGCGTTGGCCTCGCTGGCGGCGACGGCCGGGTATCAGGGGCCGGCGGGCAACGCGGTCGGGCCCTGGTGGCTGATCGAGACGGCCGCCCTGCTGACCCTGACCGTGCCGGCCGCCCGCCGGGGCTGGTGGCGGGCCGCACTGCCGGCGGTGGCTCTGACGGCGCTGCCGCTGCGCATCGGCCCCCGCCTCGAACCCCCCTCACCGCCCGCCGAACTGGCCGTCATCTGCCTGCTGGCCGCGCTGGCGGGCGCCGCCGCGCTGGGCGCGGGCCGCTATCTGCGCGCCCTGGACGCCCGCCGCGCGCGGGCCGTCCGCGATGCCCGCCGGGCGCAGCGCCTCGCGCTCGCCCGCGACCTGCACGACTTCGTCGCGCACGAGGTGAGCGGCATGCTGGTCCAGGCGCAGGCCGGCCAGCTGGTCGCGGCCGACCGGCCGGCCGAGGCCGTCGCCACCCTGCGCCGCATCGAGGCGGCCGGGCAGCGCGCGATGGAGACCCTGGACGAGACCGTACGCATGCTCGACGCCGACGCCGACGCCGATATCGGCCGGAGCCGCCCGCCGGGCGCGGCGCTCGCCGAACTGGCCGCGGCCGTACGGCGGTACGGCACCGCCACCCTGGACCTCGACCCGGCGGTCCGCGACGTACCGCTGTCCGCGCACCGGCTGGTGGTGGAGGCGCTGACCAACGTACGGCGGCACGCCCCCGGCACGCCCGAGGTCCGGGTGGCGGTGCTGCGTACCGGCGCGGGACTGACGGTGCGCGTCACCAACGCCGCCCCGCCCGCCCCGTACCGTGCCACGCCCGGCAGCGGCACCGGCCTGACCACCCTGCGCCGCCGGCTGGCCACCGAGGACGCCACCCTCACCACCGGCCCGACCCCGTACGGCGGCTGGCACACCACCGCCGCCTGGAGCGACACATGACGCCCCCGCCCCCGCCCCAGATCCGGGTGCTGATCGCCGACGACCAGGAACTCGTCCGCCACGGCTTCCGGATGGTGCTCGACGCGCAGCCCGACATGGCGGTGGCGGGGGAAGCCGCCGACGGACTGGCCGCCGTGGCGGCGGCCCGCGAGCTGCGGCCGGATGTGGTACTGGCCGATATCCGGATGCCGGGGATCGACGGCATCGAGGTGGTCCGGCGGCTCGCTCCCGAGGGCCACCGGGTGATCGTGGTGACGACGTTCGACGACGACGCCTGTCTGGGCCCGGCGCTGCGCGGCGGCGCCGCCGGCTATCTGCTCAAGCGCTCCGGCCCCACGCTGCTGGTGGAGGCGGTCCGCGCGGCCATGGCCGGCGACACCCTGATCAGTCCCTCCCTGACCACCCGCCTCCTGCGTGGCCTCCCGGGCAACGGCCCCGCCGTCCCCGACCCGTCCGTACTGACCGCCCGCGAGACCGAGGTGGTCCGGCTGGTCGCGCGGGGACGGACCAACGCGGAGATCGCCGCCACCCTCACCATCGGCCTCGGCACGGTCAAAACCCATGTGGCCGCCGCCCAGCGCAAGCTTGGCGTCCGCAACCGGGTCGGCGCCGCCGCCTGGGCCTGGGGCGCGGGGCTGATGGATGGTGCCTGAACTGGCAATATCCGAAGGCTGTTGCTGCCGGGTGAGCCGATCCTAGGATCGCGAACATGTCAGTTCGCAGGATGTTGCAGGCCACGCTGGGCCTTGCCCTCACCGCTACGGTCGCCTTCACCGGGACGGCCCAGGCCGGCGCCCAGGCCGGCGCCCAGGCCGGCGCGCAGACCGACGCACGAGCGGCGGCCGAGGAGCAACTGCTCCACTACAACCACGCCTACGCCGTGATCGACCGCGAGACGGCCGACGCCATCGAACACTCCGACTACCTCCAGAGATTCGCCAACTTCGAGGTCCGCACCACCACCGGCGGCAGCTTCAGCTGGACCGGCCGCTACCTCTACGGCCGCGAGACCTACATCGAGTTCTTCGGCGAGGACGACCTCCCCGGCCCGGACGCCGAGTTCGGCTCCGCCGGCCTGGCCCTGTCCACCGAGAACGCCGGCGATCTCGCCACCGTCACCGAGCGGATCGCGAACCCGGCCCACTACCGCCAGACCCGGGACTTCGGCGACGGCGTCCGGGTGCCGTGGTTCGACACCGTCCGCACCTTCCACGGCGATTACGAGGCGTTCGACCCGTTCGCGCTGGAGTACCTCCCCGAGTACTTCGCCGACCCGCGCGGCAACACCGGCCCCGAGGCGTACCCCGGCGACGTCAGCCGGAACCGCTACCTCCCCGACACGTACCAGAGCCGCATGATGCGCGACGTGACCGGCATCCACCTCGGGGTGCCGGCCGCGGACCTGGCCATCACCATCCCGCTGCTGGAGGCGGGCGGCTACGACATCCAGACCCTGGCGAACGGCGGGGTCGTGGTGGACGACGGCCTCACCCGGATCCAGCTGGACCCGGTGCCGCGCGAGGAGGCCGGCCTGCGCAGCATCACCATGTCGATGAACGGGCCGACCCTCGACCGGTTCACGGTGGAGATCGGCCGCTCCACCCTCTACATCGGCCCCAGGAACCAGGCCGTGTGGGAGTTCCAGCCCCGCCCGTAACCGGGGAGCGGCGCTAGGCGGGCGTGATGTTGCCGAGCTGGGCGACCAGCAGCGCCAGCCGGTACGCGTCGGCGTAGTCGGCGGCGGAGTACGCGATCGTACGGCCGCCGCCGACCCGCGAGACGCCCGGCACCAGCATGGCCAGGTCCACGACGTACGCCCGGGCCAGATCGATCTCGACCTCGACCGGCCCCGGCACGGTGAACGGCGCCACCCCCTCCCGCCGCGCCACGGCCCCGGCGGCGGCGGCCCGCAGCCGCTCCCGCGCCTCCTGCGGATGCAGCGCGACGGCCGCCCCCTGCGCCAGCGCCCGCTTCACCTCGACGGTGACGGTCTCGGGCACCAGCTCACGCACCTCGGCGCAGGCCACGTCGTCACCGCTGAGCAGCACCACCGGCACCCCGAAGTGCCCGGCCATGGCGGCGTTCAGCCCGATCTCCCCGAGGGAACGCCCCGCCACCCGTACGTCGAGGATGATGCCGTTCATGGTGTGCGCGAGCACGGCGGGACCAGCCCCGGCCCGCGCGTGATACCCCACGAACAGCGCGGCATCGGTCTGCGCATCGATTCCACCCAGCATCCCGAACGGCCGCGGCTTCCCCCGCACCAGCCGCGCCCGCCGGTCGAGTTCCTCCGGCAGCAGATTGCGGAACGACCCGTGCGCGTCGGCCACCCACACCTCCGCGCCGGGCTCGCCCTCCAGTACCCCGTCGATCACGGCGTTGACCTCGGCCGTCATCGTCGTACGGGCCCGCGTGTAGTCGTAGCCGTCCGTGTGCGTCTCGGAGGCGTGCACGACCCCCGAGACGCCTTCCATGTCCACAGAGATCAGTACCTTGGTCACCCGCCCGACCCTACGCCCCGGCCCCGGAGGACCGGGCCGAGATCGCCCCGCTGAGCAGGACCGCACGTCGGCGGGTGGTGAAACGGGGCAGCCTCACCACGAGCGCGTTCAGGCGGCCCGACTGCACGCTCGGTCGCCGGCCGCGGTCGAGCGCGCGCATCGCGGTCGCGACCACCTGTTCGGGGGTCTCGTACGAACCCTGGTGGGCGCCGCTGCCCAGGCCGTCGAAGAACTCGGTGCGGGTGAGGCCAGGGGCGAGCGACAGCACCCGCAGGCCGGTACCGCGCGACTCGTGCCACAGCGCCTCGGTGAAGCTGAGGACGAACGCCTTGCAGGCGCCGTAGACCGCCATCGCCGGCATGGGGGTGTACGCCGCCATGCTCGCGACGTTCACGAGTACGCCCCGGCCGGAGTCGCGGAGCGGTCCGATGAACGCGCGGGTGAGATCGACGAGGTTGGCGACATTGACGTTCATCTCGTCGGTGAGGCGGTCCGGGTCCTCCTCGTGGAAGGGGCCGTCGGTACCGAAACCGGCGTTGTTCACCAGCCCGTCCACCGTGATGTCCCGCCGGGCCAGCTCGGCGGCCAGCCGCCGGCCCGCGCCCGGCTCACTCAGGTCGAGGGGTATCGCGGTGGCACGCACGCCGTGCCGCGTCCGCAGTTCGGAGGCGAGTTCTTCCAGGCGGTCCTGCCGCCGGGCGACGAGGACGACGTCGGAACCGCGGCGGGCGAGTTCGCGGGCGAAGGCGGCACCGATGCCGGAGCTGGCACCAGTGACGATCGTGGTCTGCCCGGAGAAGCTGATCGGAGTCATGGCTGCACCGTACGCAATACCTTGCACTCAGTGCAAGACAATGCATTCGATGCAGAGATCTAGACTGAGTGCATGGCCGACACCCCCACGCTCCGCGAGCGCGCGCGCCGCGCGGCTCGCATGGAAATCACCGCCAGCGCGGTACGGCTCTTCGCGGAGAACGGCTTCGAGGCGACGACGATCGACCAGATCACCGCCGCGGTCGGCATTTCCCGCCGTTCGTTCTTCCACTACTTCGGCAGCAAGGAAGACGTCGTCCTGGGCGACACCGAGGCGCTGGGGGAGTCGGTGCGAGCCGCGCTGGAAGCCCGTCCGGCCGACGAGTCGGCGTGGACCGCCATCAAGGAGGCGTTCCTGGTGCTCCAGCAGAAGGCGGGCACCCTGGAGGAACAGCTGATCCTCGCCCGCATCCAGCACGAGGCGCCCTCCCTGCGCGCCAGGCATCTGGAGAAACACCTGCGCTGGCAGGAACTGCTCGCCCCCGACGTACAGCGCCGCCTCGGCCTGCCCGCCACCCCGACCCCGGATCCCCGCGCCCTGGCCTTCGTCGCCGCCGCGCTGGCCTGTCTCGACGCCGCCCTCGACGCGTGGTACCGCTCGGGCGGAGCCGACGACCCCGAGCGCCTCTTCGACGAGGCGGTCGCCACCCTCCGCGCCTAGAACACGGAGCGCGCCCGCGCCGGGCATGGGGAAACCAGCCCCTCGGAGCCGCCCCCGCCCACCGGATCAACCCCGGACCCGGCGGGGGCGCGGATGAGGGCAGCCGGCCGGTGGCTACCCGCCGTTGGGCGGGACGACGAAGCCACGGGCCGGCCCGCTGTCCGGCCCTTCGCCAAGGAACTCGGCCGCCGGCGCGGCCAGCGCGTCAGCGGTCACATCCCGGCGGGCACCAGGACCGGCCGTGCCGCCGTAACCCGCACTCGCCATCTCCACCAGGAGCAACCTCGCCACCCACCGAACGAAGCTTCCTCGATCAGTGGCCGATCAGCGCTTGAGGTGGTTGACGAACGCGGTCCAGGCCGGGCCGGAGATGAGGGCGGCCGGCGCGGTCCGGTCCTTGGTGTCCCGGACCGCCACCGCCGAGGCGTTCGGGGTCGCGGCGACCTCGACGCAGTTTCCGTTGCCAGCGCTGTAACTGCTTGTCCGCCATGGCCCGATGATGTCTCGGGATATCATCGCTTGCTCTTCCTCTACTCTCGCATCTCCTGTGCGACCCGCTGAATCAATGCGAGCGAGTCGGCGGGGTTCAACGCTGCTGCTCTCAAGTGGTTGTACGCCTCGTTGTAGCTCTGTTGTTCCCCGGGACGGTCCATGTAGAGCGTCCCCGTCATATTCTCCACGCAGACCACGTCGGGGTCGCGGGGCAGACTGAAGATTACGAAGGCTCCCGCCAGTCCTGTGTGCGCTCCCGCGCTGTGGGGAAGCACTTGGATCACGGTGTGCTGGTCCTTCGCCGACGATTCGAGGGCGGCAAGCTGCTCCCGCATGACGGCCGGGCCGCCGATGGTCTGGCGGATGGCTGATTCGCCGACGATCACCCACATCCGGGGCGGACGTTCACTCGTCAGGAGGGCCTGGCGTTCACGCAGGACGTTGACCAGCCGATCAACGTCGGCCAGGGGGAGGATCGCGGGGTTGGCGAGGATGACCGCCCGCATGTATGCCTCGGTCTGGAGCAGGCCCGGGACCAGGATCGGTTCGAAGTTCTTGATCTCGACGGCTTCGGACTCCAGCGCGATGTAGTCGGCGTAACTGCGCGGCAGAGTGTCCTGAAACGCCTGCCACCAGCCGGACTTGTGTGCGTCTCGCGCTGCCTGGACATAGTCGTTTCGCTGTTGCTCGTCATCAACCCCGTACAGGCTCAGCAGGGCCTTCATGTCGTTCTGCGAGACGCGAACTTCGCCCGCCTCTATGCGGCTGAGCTTCGGCCGGGAGAATCCCATCTCCTTCGCCACCGCCTCGGCGCCGAGCTTCGACTTCTCACGGAGCTCCCGGAGATCTACCCCGAGCCTGCGGCTGCGGAATGTACTGGGCATGCGTCCTCCCTGCCATGTCGGTCAGCGTCGGTGGCCACTGTAGCCATCCTATCGATCTGCACATGTGCAGATCGCCCACTTGCCAATCGGCCACGGGCAAGTCTACCGTTCCTGTAGTCGCCGAATAACACGGCGTCAGGGCCATGCGTGCTGCCTGGTGTTAGCCATCGCCCCGCGCTCAGCCCGCTCCATGGCAACTGGAGGTGCGTTGAGAAATCTGGTGCGGGCCGCGTACGGCCAGAGCGTGTATGGACAGTCCGTGATGGCTCACCCCATAGAGATCGAGCACTGGCGTGCCGTTGCTGCCGAGGTGTTGCGGATGTGGGGGGCGTCGTCGTCGGCCGTCGAGTTGGTGCGGTTGGGGGTCTCCGAGTTGCTGAGCAATGTGGTCAAGCACGTGGACAATCCGCGCTGTTATCTGCGGATGACGCGGATCGGGGTGGAGGTGACGGTGCAGGTGTTTGACCGGTCGCGGCGGTTGCCTGTTGTGGACCAGGTGCCGGACTGGGACGCCGAGGGTGGGCGGGGGTTGTTCATGTTGCGGGAGATGGCCGATGCCTTCGGGTGCGAGCGGACTCGGCGGTGTGCCGGGAAGATCGTTTGGTTTCGGTGTGCGCTGTGAACCGGGTGACGCAGGTGTGGGTGCAGGCCGATGTGATCTCCGGGTGGGCGGAGGAGGGGGAGTGTCTGATGTGCGGGCGGGTCGGGGTGCGGGTGATGTGGCTGGGGCCGGTGGTGGGGTTCGGGCGGAGCCGGCCGTTCAACGCGTGTGAGCCGTGCGCGGTGCGGCTGGCGCGGTGGGTGCGGGGTGCCGAGCCGGAGCCGTGTGGGCCCACCGGGTACACCTCGGGGAGTTCCACACTTGAGCGGCGGTACGACACCGCGATCAACTCCGTTGCCGCCGTCACCATCGCCGGGGTGCTGTCGCTCACCTCCGTTGCCGCCGGGCTCTGGTTGGGGGCGCGGTGAGGAGGGCGGTACCGGTGGCGGTGGTCGCGCGGGCGCTCGGTGATCTTGTCGCCGGGGCGCGGGTGTCCTTCGTGGGACCGCCGGGGCGGCAGATCGTCACCGTCGCACTTTCCGTGGCTGCCGCCGACCGGCTGGTGCGGAGCCTCGCCGGGAGCGGACGGCTCTACGCCGCCGGGAGCCTGCTGTGGTGTCGCAAGCAGCGGCGGGTGGGGGTGGTGCTGGCGCGGGAGGATCGGCTGGTTCGGTTGCAGGCCGTCGCCGATGGGCTGCCGTTTCATGCGCCGCCGGGCGCGCTGCGGCCGGCGACCCTTCCGCAGGTTCAGGCCGCTCTCGCCGTGCGGCAGCGCTGGTTCGGCTCGTACCGCAATGCGGGTTCCGCTCAGAAGCGGCGGGTGATCAGGGCCTTCTTCACTTCCTGGATCGCCTTGGTGACCTCGATGCCGCGCGGACAGGCGTCCGTGCAGTTGAAGGTGGTGCGGCAGCGCCACACACCATCGCGGTCGTTCAGGATCTCCAGGCGCTGCTCGCCGCCCTCGTCCCGCGAGTCGAAGATGAAGCGGTGGGCGTTGACGATCGCCGCCGGGCCGAAGTACTGGCCGTCGTTCCAGAAGACCGGGCACGAGGACGTGCACGCCGCGCACAGGATGCACTTGGTGGTGTCGTCGAACCGCTCGCGGTCCTCCGCCGACTGGAGCCGCTCGCGGGTGGGCTCGTTGCCGGTGGTGATCAGGAACGGCATCACGTCGCGGTACGCCTGGAAGAACGGGTCCATGTCGACCACGAGGTCCTTCAGCACCGTCAGACCCTTGATGGCCTCGACCAGGATCGGCTTGGTGGCGACGCCCTCCTTGATCTCGGTGATGTCCTTGATCAGGGTCTTGCAGGCCAGCCGGTTGCGGCCGTTGATGCGCATCGCGTCCGAGCCGCAGATGCCGTGGGCGCAGGACCGGCGGAAGGTGAGGGTGCCGTCCACCTCCCACTTGATCTGGTGGAGGGCGTCCAGGACGCGCTCCTTGGGATCGATGCGGATCTCGAAGTCCTGCCAGGACGCCTCGGCCGAGATCTCCGGGTTGAAGCGGCGGATCCGGAAGGTGACGGTGACGAGGTGACTGGCGTCCTGCCCGGGGGAGGAGACCTTGTCCAGTGTCGGGGTGGCCATCAGTACTTACGCTCCATCGGCTGGTAGCGGGTGACGACGACCGGCTTGTAGTCCAGCCGGATCGACTCATTGCCCTCGGCGTCGACCTCGCGGTAAGCCATCGTGTGCCGCATGAAGTTGACGTCGTCGCGGGTGGGGTAGTCCTCCCGGTAGTGGCCGCCGCGGGACTCCTTGCGGGCCAGTGCGGAGACGGCCAGGACCTCGGCGAGTTCCAGGAGGTTGCCCAGCTCCAGGGCCTCCAGCAGGTCGGTGTTGAACCGCTTGCCCTTGTCCTGGACCGAGACGTTCTTGTAGCGCTCGCGCAGGACCGCGATGGTCTCGACGGCTTCCTTGAGCGTTTGCTCGGTGCGGAAGACCATGGCGTTCTTGTCCATGGTCTCCTGGAGTTCGCGCCGGATGTCGGTGACGCGCTCCGTGCCCGTGGACTCGCGCATCCGCTCCACCTCGGACGACACGAACACCTCGGGGTTCTCCGGGAGGTCCACGAAGTCGGCGGTCGCCGCGTACTCGGCGGCGGCGATGCCGGCCCGGCGGCCGAAGACGTTGATGTCCAGCAGCGAGTTGGTGCCCAGCCGGTTGGCGCCGTGCACCGATACGCAGGCGACCTCGCCGGCCGCGTACAGGCCGGGGACCACGTCGGTGTTGTTGGACAGGACCTCGCCCGCCACATTGGTGGGGATGCCGCCCATGGCGTAGTGCGCGGTGGGCTGGATCGGGATCGGGTCGGTGTACGGCTCGATGCCCAGGTAGGTGCGCGCGAACTCGGTGATGTCGGGCAGCTTGGCGTCCAGCTGCTCCGGCGGCAGGTGGGTGAGGTCCAGGTACACGTGGTCGCCGTCGGGGCCGCAGCCGCGGCCTTCCCGGATCTCGGTGTAGATCGACCGGGACACGACGTCGCGCGACGCCAGGTCCTTCATCACCGGCGCGTACTTCTCCATGAAGCGCTCGCCGTCCTTGTTCCGCAGGATGCCGCCCTCGCCGCGCGCGCCCTCGGTGAGCAGGATGCCCATCTTCCAGATGCCGGTGGGGTGGAACTGGAAGAACTCCATGTCCTCCAGGGGCAGTCCGCGCCGCCACGCCGCCGCCTGGCCGTCGCCGGTGAGGGTGTGGGCGTTGGAGGACACCTTGTAGAACTTGCCGTTGCCGCCGGAGGCGAAGACGACGGCCTTGGCCTGGAAGATGTGCAGCTCGCCGGTGGCGAGTTCGTACGCGACGACGCCGGCGGTCTTCTTGACCCCGTCGACCTCGTTGAGCAGCAGGTCCAGGACGTAGAACTCGTTGTAGAACTCCACGCCCTCCTTGACGCAGTTCTGGTACAGCGTCTGGAGGATCATGTGGCCGGTGCGGTCGGCCGCGTAGCAGGAGCGGCGTACCGGCGCCTCGCCGTGGTTGCGGCTGTGGCCGCCGAACCGCCGCTGGTCGATGCGGCCTTCGGGGGTCCGGTTGAAGGGCAGGCCCATCTTCTCCAGGTCGAGGACGGAGTCGATGGCCTCCTTCGCCAGGATTTCGGCGGCGTCCTGGTCAACCAGGTAGTCGCCGCCCTTGATGGTGTCGAAGGTGTGCCACTCCCAGTTGTCCTCCTCGACGTTGGCGAGGGCGGCGGCCATGCCGCCCTGGGCCGCGCCGGTGTGGGAGCGGGTGGGGTAGAGCTTGGTCAGTACGGCGGTACGGCTGCGCTTGGTGGCCTCGATGGCCGCGCGCATTCCGGCGCCGCCCGCACCGACGATGACGGTGTCGTACTTGTGGATCTGCATGTGTTCGTCAGCCCCGGTGCGGTCAGGTGATGTTCGGGTCGAAGGTGAAGATCACCAGCGTGCCCAGCAGGACGGTGAAGATGGTGGCCGTGTAGAGCAGCATCTTCAGCCAGAAGCGGGTGTTGTCCCGCTGCGCGTAGTCGTTGATGACCGTCCGCAGGCCGTTGGCGCCGTGCAGCATGGCGAGCCACAGCATGATGAGGTCCCATGCCTGCCAGAACGGGGAGGCCCAGCGGCCGGCCACGAAGGCGAAGCTGACCTTGGAGACGCCGCCGTCGAGCACCAGCTGGATCAGCAGGTGGCCGAGCACCAGGACGACGAGCAGGATGCCGGACAGCCGCATGAACAGCCAGCCGTACAGCTCGAAGTTGGTGCGGGTGGTCTTGGGCGTCTTGCCGGTCCGGGCGCGGGGCGGCTCGATGACCGGGGCGGGGTGGTCCACGTCGTAGGGGCCGTCGCCGGCGCCGTCGATGGTGATGCCCGAGGCGGTGGTGGAGTCGGTGGACATTTTCATCAGCTCCCGAACAGCTCACGGAAGGCGTGGGAGAGCACGGGGTAGGCGGCCCCGGCCATCAGCACGACCCAGACGCCCACCACGGTGTACAGCATGTGCTTCTGGTAGCGGGCGCCCTTGTTCCAGAAGTCGACGGCGATGACGCGCAGGCCGTTGAGGGCGTGGAAGAGGACGGCGGCGACCAGTCCGTATTCCATGAAGGCGACGATCGGCGTCTTGTACACGGCGATGGTGTCGTCGTAGGCGTCGGGGGAGACGCGCACGAGTGCGGTGTCGAGGACATGAACGAACAGGAAGAAGAACACCAGGACACCGGTGACTCGATGAGCCACCCATGACCACATGCCTTCCCGGCCGCGGTACAGCGTTCCTGCCGGCACGGAAGAACCCTCCGAAACGATTCGGGGCCTGCGGCGGCGCTCCTGTCTGTCAAGGGTCTCCGTCGGGCCCGGCCGGGTACGGTCCAACCGGCCGCCCGCCATGGTATCGACGGGTTGACCCCTTCCCTGACGCGGGGTCTAGGGTGTGATCAATCGCGCATTGATCTCATCCTTTCGCGTGAGTCATCTGATTATCCGGCTACCGTCGTGTGTATGAATAGCGCGGTATGGCGGATATGGGCGATTGTCGCCGTCGTGGCTCTGATAGGCGCTGCCACGGTGCTCCTCGTCACACAGCGGTCCAGCGGCGGCAGCCCCGTCGCGGCCAATCCGGACCCCACCCACACCTCAGCGGCCCCCACCCCGACCCCCAGCACCGAGCCGGTACTGGCCGACGGCCCCAGCGGCGACCCGCAGACCGTCCCCCAGGTCACCACCTGGCAGCCCGCCGACGGCCCCGGCTGGGCCCCCTCCGACACCACCCGCGTCGTCACCGAGGCCGGCTCCGACGCCACCGGCGCCGCCGACCAGCTGGCCGGCGAGCTCTCCGTGGACCGCGCCGACGGCGGCGCCCGCGCCTCCGACGTACTCCTCACCATTGACCCGAACGCAGGAACGGGGCCCGAGGGATATTCCCTCACCACCCGTGATCACCAGGTCACGATCACCGCCGAGACCGGCGCCGGCGCCTTCTACGGCACCCGCACCCTCCTCCAGTCCTTCCGCGCGGACGGCGGCCTCCCCGAGGGCACCGTCCACGACGCCCCCGACCGCGCCCAGCGCGGCCTGCTGGTCGACACCGCCCGGAAGTTCTACACCGCCGACTGGATCGAGAACCGGCTGCGTGAGCTGGCCGACCTCAAACTCAACGAGTTCCACCTGCACTTCAGCGACGACCAGGGCTTCCGCGTCGAGAGCGAGAGCCACCCCGAGGTGGTCTCCCAGGAGCACCTCACCAAGGCCGAGGTCACCTCGATCCTGGAACTGGCCGACTCCCTGCACATCACCGTCATCCCCGAGATCGACTCCCCGGGCCACCTCGGCGCGGTCCTCGCCGCCCACCCCGAGCTCCAGCTCAAGCGCGCCGACGGCACGGTCTCGCAGGGCGCCATCGACATCTCCAACCCGGACGCCGGCCCCCTCATCGACGACCTGCTGCGCGAGTACGCGGACCTCTTCCCCGGCCCGTACTTCCACATCGGCGGCGACGAATACCCGGCGCTGTTCGCGTCCAACCCCGAGGCCACCTACCCGGGTCTCGCCCAGGCGGCGGTACAGAAGTACGGGGCCGGGGCGACGGTGCGCGACCTGGCCACCGGCTGGATCAACGACCGCGCCGCCACCGCCCGCGACGCCGGCAAGACCCCGCAGGTGTGGAACGACGGCATGCACGCCGGCGGCAAGGTGCAGCCCGACAAGGAACGCCAGGTCACGTACTGGACCGGCCGCGAGATCGGGGCCCGCGAGCCCCAGGAGTACCTCGCCCAGGGCTACCCGCTGATCAACCTCAACTCCGCCTATCTCTACTACGTGCTCGGCGAGCCCAACGACTTCGTCTACCCCACCGGCGAGGCCATCTACAACGAGTGGACCCCCGACGTGGTGCGCGGCTCCAGCCCGCTGCCGGACGGTGACGGCGGCCCGGAGCACGTGCTCGGCGCCCGGTTCGCCGTCTGGTGCGACCTCGCCGATGCCCAGACCCCCGAGCAGGTCGCCGACGGCATCCGGCTCCCGCTGGCCGCCGTGGCGCAGAAGACCTGGCACGCGGGGACCCCCGCCGGCAGCTGGCAGGAGTTCACCCAGCGGGTGGACAGCGTCGGATGAGGGTGGGCTAGTCTCGGCCCGGACCAGAAGATGATCATGATGGGTGCGCCGGGCCGACCGCCCGGGACGGCCCAAGGGCAGCCAGGGCCGCCACCCCCCACAGGAGAGGCCCCGGCTGCCACGGCGGACCCACGCCTGGCGGGGCTCGGGTCCGCATCTCGTACAGCGTGCAACGGCCGGTTTCTGTTACCGAGCGGATACGTACAGATGCGCCATGGACTCGACAGCGCGGGACGCGTAGCGTTCGTTATCCACAGCGCACAGTTACCAGCTCTGGAAACAGAACGGCGAAGAGTGCGGCGTGGAGGCCGCTGAGGGGGGCCGGAGTGCAGGCGCAGGTTCACTTTCACGAGCAGGTTCAGGCCCAGGTTCCGGCCCAGGTTCCGGCCCGGGCTCACGAGCAGGCCCGGACACCCGAGCAGGTCCGGGAGCCGAGGCGGCGCCCGGTGGACCGTACGGCGGTGGCGGACCGCCGGCTCACCGCCGCGCTGCAAGCGGCGCGGGAGGGCGACGAGAGCGCCTTCCGCCAGGTCTTCCACGCGGTCCATCCACGGTTACTCGGCTACGTCAGGACCATGGTCACCGGTCCCGACGCCGAGGATGTGACCGCCGAGGCATGGCTGCACATATCCCGGGATCTGCCCCGCTTCAGCGGCGACGCCGACCGGTTCCGCGGCTGGACCCACCGGATCGCCCGCAACCGCGCCCTGGACCATCTGCGGGCCCGCGGGCGCCGCCCCCAGGAGTGCGGCGTCGAGGACGCCGGGCTGGTCGAGCTGCCGGCGGGCGTGGACACCGCCGAGGCCGCCATGGAGGCCGTCGCCACCTCCCGGGTCTTCGACCTGGTCGCCACCCTCCCCAGGGAGCAGGCGGGCGCCGTCGTGCTGCGCGCCATGCTGGGTCTTGACGCCAAGCGGGCGGCCCTGGTGCTCGGCTGCCGTCCGGGCGCGGTACGTACCGCCACCCACCGGGGGCTGCGCAGGCTCGCCCAACTGGTCGACGAGCGCCGCGAGTACGAGGCGACGCCGCCGGTGACGGCCCGCGCGAAGCCGCCCGCGACGGCCCCCGCGCCCGCCGCGACCCGCGCCGTACCGGTCCCGGTAACGAAAACGGGGCGCGCGGCGCAGTAAGAGACAGGCCGACTGGTCATCGGCCCCGGGCCGACCCGAGGTCCCCCCCGTACCTCTGGGTAGGCCCATCGCGCGGGCGGAGCAGCTTTCCCCCTAGCCCCGCCCGCGCACCCCCCTCCGGACCTCCTGCCGGACCTCCTCCGGACTTCCCTCCGCGCCGCCCTGCCTCCCGCGCGCCTACGCTCCTTCCCCGCGCCGCTCACCGCTCGATACAGTCCGTCGCATGACGCGTGAGTCCGAGTCGGGCAGGCCGATCGATCCGGTATACGGCCCGGAAGCTCTCAAAGGCTGGGATCCAGCCGAAAAACTCGGCACCCCGGGCGGCTATCCGTACACCCGTGGTGTCTATCCCTCCATGTACACCGGCCGGCCCTGGACGATGCGGCAGTACGCCGGGTTCGGGACCGCCACCGAGTCCAACGCCCGCTATCGGCAGCTGATCGCCAACGGCACCATGGGCCTGTCCGTCGCCTTCGATCTGCCCACCCAGATGGGGCACGACTCGGACGCGCCGATCGCGCACGGCGAGGTCGGCAAGGTGGGGGTCGCCATCGACTCCATCGACGACATGCGGGTGCTCTTCGACGGCATCCCGCTGGGCGAGGTCTCCACCTCGATGACCATCAACGCCCCCGCCGCGCTGCTGCTCCTGCTCTACCAGCTGGTCGCGGAGGAGCAGGGGGTCTCCCCGGAGCGGCTGACCGGCACCATCCAGAACGATGTGCTCAAGGAGTACATCGCGCGCGGCACCTACATCTTCCCGCCCAAGCCCTCGCTGCGCCTGGTGTCCGACATCTTCCGCTACTGCAAGGCCGAACTCCCCAAGTGGAACACCATCTCCATCTCCGGCTACCACATGGCCGAGGCGGGCGCGACCCCCGCGCAGGAGATCGCCTTCACCCTCGCGGACGGCATCGAGTACGTCCGCACCGCCGTCGCCGCCGGGATGGCCGTGGACGACTTCGCGCCCCGGCTGTCGTTCTTCTTCGTGGCACGCACCACCATCCTGGAGGAGATCGCCAAGTTCCGTGCCGCGCGCCGGATCTGGGCCCGGGTGATGCGCGAGGAGTTCGGCGCCACCAACCCCAAGTCGCTCATGCTGCGCTTCCACACCCAGACCGCCGGGGTCCAGCTCACCGCCCAGCAGCCGGAGGTGAACCTGGTACGGGTGGCCGTCCAGGCGCTGGGCGCGGTGTTCGGCGGCACCCAGTCGCTGCACACCAACTCCTACGACGAGGCCATCGCGCTGCCCACCGACAAGTCGGCGCGCCTCGCGCTGCGTACCCAGCAGGTGCTCGCGTACGAGACCGATGTGACCGCCACCGTCGACCCGTTCGCCGGCTCCTACGTCATGGAGTCGATGACCGACGACGTGGAGAGCGCGGCGGTGGAACTCATGGAGCGGATCGAGGAGCGCGGCGGCGCCGTCGCCGCCATCGAGGAGGGCTTCCAGAAGACCGAGATCGAGCGCAGCGCCTACCGGGTCGCGCTGGAGACCGACGCGGGGGAGCGGGTGGTGGTCGGTGTCAACCGCTTCCAGCTCGCCGAGGAGGAGCCGTACGAGCCGCTGCGCGTCGATCCGGCGATCGAGGAGCGGCAGGCGGCCAGGCTCGCCGCGCTGCGGGCCGGCCGTGACCAGCCGGCGGTGGACGCGGCGCTGGCGCAGCTGCGGGCGGCGGCCGGCGACCCGAGCGCGAACGTGCTCTACCCGATGAAGGACGCGCTGCGGGCCCGCGCCACGGTGGGCGAGGTCTGCGACACCCTGCGGGAGGTGTGGGGCGCGTACGTCCCCTCGGAGCGGTTCTGAGGGCGCGGGCGGTCTGTGCGGCGCTGTCGCTGTGACAGAAGGTGTGAGTGGTACGGAAGTTGCGGGTGCGCGGTCCGGCCGCGCCGAGTGGGACGGTAGCGTGCCGGTCGGTAGGATCCGACAGCTGACACCCGCTCACGAAAGGTGACTTCGCAGCTCCGCGCACCGCCGCGCGCAGCCGCGACCCCGCTCCCGCCCGACCGTGAAGGCTCTCCATGGCACGTCCTCCGTCCACTTCGGCACTGTGGCCCGTCGCCATGGCCGTCACGCCGTGCACGCTGGCCGCACCCGTCGGCCTGATCGTGGGCTGGCAGCCCTGGGCGATGGTGCTGGTGTGGGGTACGGGCTCCCTGCTGGTCGTGGGCCTGCTGCTGGCGCTGTGGCGCGCCCACCGCGCCACCGCCGCCCAACTGGCCCGCAAGGAAGCCGAGATGGCGCAGCGGCTGGCCGAGCTGGCCCGGCGGGACAAGCAGTGGCGGGCGTACACCGAGAAGCAGTCCACGCTGCTGCGCGAGGAGTGCGACCATCTGCTGGCGGTACGGATGCCGGCGGTCTTCAAGGGCGCGGGCGCGACCGTACCGCCCGCCAAGTACCGCACCCGGCTGCCCGATATCGCGGTGGCCGCCTTCGACCGGGTGGTGACCGAGGTCGGCGAGCGGCTCGCGGACCGCTCCGAGTCGCAGCGCCTGGCGATGGTGGCGCTGGCCGGCCGGGTGCAGACCTCCGCGCATCGCATCCAGGCGGCCGTCACCACGCTCTCCGAGCGGCACGGCCACGACCCGGACGTCCTCCAGTCGGCGATGTGGGTGGACCACGCCGCCACCCAGCAGGCCCGGCACGCGCAGAGCGTGAAGGTGCTCAGCGGCGAGTGGCCGGGCCAGCAGTGGGACGAGCCGATGGCCCTGGTGGACGTGGTACGCGCCGCCTCGGGCCGGATCGTCGCCTACCGGCGGGTGGAGGTGGCGGGTGAGCAGGATGTGGGCGCGGCGCCCCGGGTGGTCGAGCCGCTCATCCATCTGATCGCCGAACTCCTCGCGAACGCCACCGAGTACTCCCCGCCCAAGACGGTGGTGCCGGTGATGGTGCGTACCGTGCAGCGCGGTGCGGTCATCGAGATCGACGACGGCGGGCTCGGCATGGACGAGTACCGCATGGACCGGGCGCGGGAGATCGCTTCCGGCAAGCGGCTGATCGCGCTGGCCGATGTGGGGGAGATCCCGCAGACCGGGTTCGCGGTGGTGGGCCAGTTCGCCGCCCGGCACGGCTTCCAGGTCGATCTGTCGCCGTCCCCGTACGGCGGGGTGCGGGTGGTGATCCTCATCAGCCGCGACGATCTGGCCACCGTGGAGCCGCTGGGTACGGTGCCGGTCCCGGTGCGGGTCCGCCAGGAGCTGGCGCCGCTGCCCAGCCCGCCGGCGACAGGCCAGAGCCCGGGACCGGACCAGGGCCCGGTCCAGGGGGCGGAGGCGGACCCGGAAGCGGACGCGGCGCCCCAGGCCGTACCGCAGCCCCGGCCGGAACGTTCCGGCGGCAGCCCGCGGCACGCCCGTACCCCGGACGAGGCCGGCCCCGCGACGGACGGGGCGGCGCCGCCCCCCGTACGCCCCTCCGGGCTGCCCCAGCGCTCCTCCCGCCGCGGGGAGTCGCTGTCACCGAGCCAGGCCGTACCGCGGCCAGAACCGCAGCCAGAACCGCGGCCGGAAGCGCAGCAGACCCCCGAAGAGGCGGGGGACTGGATGGCGAACTTCTTCGCGGGCGGCGACACCTCACACCCGAAAGGCTGAACGCACATGACGTACGTCGAAAGCCCCGAACAGCAGGGCTGGATGATCTCCGAGGTGGCCGCCGTGCCCGGCGTGAGACATGTGATCGTCTTCAGCTCGGACGGACTGCTGCTCGCCAGCTCCGGTGACATCGACCGCGACACCGCCGACCGGCTGTCGGCGAACTGCTCGGGACTCCAGTCGCTGGGCCGCAGCCTGGGCCGGGAGTTCGGCGACGAGGACGGCACCGTCAACCAGCAGATGGTCGATTTCAAGGGCGGCTTCCTCTTCATGCGCAGCGCGGGCGGCGCCCATCTCGCGGCCGTCACCGGACCGGTGGTGGACCCCAAGCTGGTGGCCCAGCAGATGCAGGCCCAGATCATCAAGATCGGTGCCATGAATCTGAGCAGCCCGCCCCGGCGGAAGCCCTGATCGCGGATGCGCGAAGACGGCGGATACCGCGACCGGGCGCTGCGGCCCTATGTGATCACCGGGGGGAAGTCCCGTCCGAGCCGCAACACCATAGGAGTCGAGACGCTCCTGGTGCGGGTGGAGACGGCCGGCCCGCTGCCGGTGACGGCCACCCGGGAGACCCGGGCCCTGGTGCGGATGTGTGGGCGGCTGCTGTCCCTCGCGGAGGCCGCCGCCCATCTCCAGCTGCCGCTCAGCCTGGTGAAGGTGCTGGCCTCCGAACTGGTGGACGGCGGCTATCTCATCGCGCGCTCGGGAATCCCCCAGGCCGCCCGGCCCGACATGGAATTGCTACAGGAGGTTTTGGATGGTCTCCGCAGACTCCGCTGAGTCCGCGCCCGCAGGCGACCGTTATCTGCCGGACTCGGTACGGCAGGCGGTGAAGGTCCTGGTGGTGGGCGCCTTCGGAGTCGGAAAGACGACGCTGGTCGGTTCGGTCAGCGAGATCGAACCGCTGCGTACCGAGGAGGCGCTGACCCAGGCGAGCGTCGGAGTCGACGAACTGGCCGGGCTGCACAGCAAGACGACCACCACGGTCGCCATGGACTTCGGCCGGCTCACGCTCAACTCGCACTTGGTGATGTATGTGTTCGGCACCCCCGGACAGCAGCGGTTCTGGGAGCTGTGGGAGGGGCTGGCCGAGGGCGCGCTCGGCGCGCTGGCCGTCGTCGACACCCGGCGGCTCGCCGACAGCTTCGAAGTGCTCGCCCAGCTGGAGCTGCGGGGAATGCCGTTCGCGGTGGCGGTCAACCAGTTCCCGGACAGCGAGGTGTACGGGAGCGAGGAGCTGCGCGGCGCGCTCGATCTGACGGAGGACACCCCCGTCATCAACTTCGATGCCCGGGACCGGGATTCGGCCATGGACGCGCTCATCACCCTCGTGGAGTACATATCCCGGCCCGCGAACTCCCAGCGGGCCACTGTCTGATGACCCTCACCCCGCCACCCGGCTGTCCGGCGCACCTGCCCGCGACCGGCCCCGGGCCCGGCCACGCGTCCGCGGGTGACCGCTTCCCGCTGCCGGACGCCATCACCGCTCCCGACCACCACGCCGTGTACCGGCGGCTGCGCGAGAGGTACGGTCCGGTGGCCCCGGTGGAGCTGGAGCCCGGCGTACCGGGCTGGCTGGTGCTGGGCTATCCGGAGGTGCGCACGGTCCTGCGGCAGGAGCAGCTGTTCTCCGGGGACAGCCGTAACTGGCGTGACCTGAACGACGGTCTGGTCCCGCCGGACTCCGGGCTCGTCACGATGTTGGGCCGGCGCGGGGGTGTGATCGGCTTCGACGGGCCCGAGCACCGCCGGCTGCGCGAGCCGCTGGACCACGGCATGAGCCGGATCGACCAGCGCCGGCTGCGGCGTTCGGTGGAGGAGCTGTGCGCCGGGCTGATCGAGGAGTTCGTGGCCCGGGGCAGCGCCGAGCTGATCTCGGAGTACGCCGTCGCCGTTCCGATGCTCTCCATCGCCGCGCTCTTCGGGTTCGACGCGGAGCGGGGCCGGGAGCTGCAACAGGCGGGGATGGCGATGTTCGACTCGAACGCCGATGCCCGGGCCGCCCATCTGCGGTTCCAGGAGATCGTCCGGCAGGCCGTACGGCACCGGTGGCGGCGCCCCACCGACGATCTGACCAGCGCGTTCATCAACCACCCGAATCTGCGCAGCGAGAGCGAGATCATCCACTCGGTGATGGTGACGATCTTCGCCGGCAACGGGGCCACCACCAGCTGGATCGGCTCGGCGCTGCGGCTGATGCTCACCGACTCCCGGTTCGCCGCCCGGATGCACGGCGGGCGGCTCGGCGTGGACGACGCGCTGGATGAGGTGCTGTGGCTGGAGCCGCCGATGTTCCATCTGCCGGCGCGGTACGCGCTGCGCGACACGGAGCTGGGCGGGCGGCTGGTCCGGCGTGGCGATGTGCTGGTCCTGGGGCTGGCCGCCGCCAACGCCGATCCGGCGATACGTGGCGGTGACGGCGATGTGATGGAGACCGGCAACCGGGCTCATCTGTCCTTCTCCACCGGCCCGCACGCCTGCCCGGGGCAGGTGCCGGCCCGGCTGATCACCCGGACCGCGGTGGCCACCGCGCTGAATCTGCTGCCGGCCGTCCGGCTGACGGTGGCGCCGGGGGAGACCGGCTGGCGTCCCTCCCCGTGGATGCGCACCCCCGCGGCCCTCCCGGTGGAGTTCACCGCCACCGCCGCGCCTCTTCACCTCGGCGGCGGGTAACGGCTGGGGCCGGTGCGATGGATGGCGCCGGTCGGGCCCCGGGGGAGTGCGGCGAGGTTCCCCCAGGCCCTTGGGGGCCCGGGAGATGCCCCCGGCCGCAGGCGTGGCGGGCCGGGCGGGATCGGTCCGACGGGTCCTATGCGGCGTCGGTCAGTTGGGCGACTCTGGTGACGATGGCGTCGGCGATGGTGTCGCCGGGCCAGGGGAAGACGCGGGTGGCGGCCTGCTGGTGGGCGAGGCCGTGCAGGGAGACCCACAGGGTGACGGCGTCCAGCTGCGGATCGGCGGCCGATGACTGTCCGGCGGTGACGCAGTCGGCCAGGGTTTCGACGAGGACGTGCAGGGCCGTGTCGCCGAGGCTGGTCAGCTCCTGTTCGGTGAGGGAGTTGTCGCCCAGGGTCGGCATCCACAGGCCGCCGAACATGGTGCGGTAGCGCGCGGGGTGCTCGCGGGCGTAGCCGAGGTAGGCGCGGCTGAGGGCGAACAGCCGGTCGCGCGGCACCTCGCCGGCGGCTGCCACGGCGGCGCGCAGATGTGTTTCGAGTGCGGCGAACTCACGCTGGACGACGGCCAGCATGATGGCGGGCTGGTCGGGGAAGTGCGGGTAGATCGACGGGGCGGCGATGCCGACCTCGCGGGCGACGGAGCGCAGGGTGATCGACCGCTCGTCGCCGGTCTTGTCCAGCAGGGCGGCGGCGGCGTCCACGATGTCTTCCCGCAGTCGGCTGCCTTCGCCGCGCCGGTTGCGTACCCGGGTCGCGCGTTCCGGCTTCGGCTGCGGTGCGTCCGGAGTTGTCCCGTTCATCCGCGTAACCTTACGTGCAAAACCTTATGGTCGCAATTCCCTCCCCGCGATCGCTTAACGTCCGTAGCCTTACATGCATAACGTCAGGGCCGGTGCCGTACCCCTCGCCTTCGGGCGCCCACCGGCTCGCCGTCGGGCCATGAGATTACGAGCGTAAGTTTATGAGCGTATCCCCTTGCCTCTCTTGACCTAACGCGTATAGCCTTACGGCCGTAAGTACACGGCAGGAAGCCCAAGGAGTCACGCCATGAGCAGCACCCCCGCCACCCCCGCCATCACCACCACCGAGATCGTTCTGCCGGGGAAGGTCGAGCCCGAGGGCCTGGAGCCGCGGAGCCGCGACCTGCCGGCCCCGGGCGCGGGACAGGTCGTCCTGCGCATGGAGGCGACCGGGGTCTGCTTCGCCGAGCAGCAGATGCGCCGCGGCAAGTACTACGACCAGCCGCCGTTCCCCTTCGTCCCCGGCTACGACCTGGTCGGCACCGTCGTCGCCACCGGCCGGCAGGTCGACGCCGCCCTCACCGGGCGCCGGTTCGCCGCCATCACCAAGATCGGCGCCTGGGCCAGCCACCTGCTGGTCGACGCCGCCGACCTGATGCCCGTCCCCGACGAGATCGACCCGGCCGCCGCCGAGACGGTGATCGTCAACGGCGTCACCGCCTGGCAACTGCTGCACCGCACCGCCAAGGTCCGCACCGGCCAGACCATCGTGGTGCTGGGCGCCAACGGCGGCGTCGGCTCCACCCTCGTCCAGCTCGCCCGGCACGCCGGCATCACCGTGATCGGCAGCGCCTCACCCCGCCACCACGACACCGTGCGCGAACTCGGCGCCACCCCGGTCGACTACCGCGACCCGGACATGTACGCCCGCATCCGCGAACTCGCCCCCGACGGTGTGGACGCCGTCTTCGACCACGTCGGCGGCCCAGGCATCGAGAGCTCCTGGCAGCTCCTGCGGCGCGGCGGCACCCTCGTCTCCTACGGCACCGCCGCCACCAAGGACGAGGAGGGCAACTCGCAGCTGCCCGTTCTCAAGCTCTTCGCCCGCCTCAGCGCCTGGAACTCCCTGCCCAACGGCAAGAGCGCCCACTTCTACAACCTGTGGGCCGGCAAGCGCCGCTGCCGGGCCTCCTGGCAGCGCCGCATGACCGACGACCTGACCCAGGTCCTGCGCCTGGTCGCCGAGGGCCGCCTCGTTCCGCAGATCGCCGCGCGGTTCGCCCTGGCCGACACCGTCGCCGCCGTCAAGCTCGCCGAGTCCCGCACCGTGGCCGGCAAGGTCGTCATCCTCCCCCAGGTGTGACGGCCGCCTACCCGGCAACTCCCGCCCGCGCACCACCATCACACGCCCCGTCACCCACCCCCGGAGGTATTTCCCATGTCCCTCGCCACCGCAGCCACCGCGGCCACCGCCGCCCCGGTCTCCGCCCACCCCACGGCCCCGGCCGGCCCCTCGACCGGCGATGTCGACAACCTCGCCACGTACCTCAGCTTCGGACTCGCCTACGTGCTCGGCCACGGCTCCGCCGCCCTCTCCCGGGGCGACACCCCCCTGCTCGAACTGCCCGGCTGGCTGCCCATGGCGCTCCTGGGCACCGGGCTCGCCGTGGGCACCACGGTGGCCACCCGCGCCGCCCTGCGCGCCCAGCGCGCCACCACCGACCCCGGCACCGTCCGCACCGGTCAACTCCTCGGCGCCGCCTGGGTCACCGCCTTCGCCGCGCTCTTCCTCGCCATCACCGGACTGGCCGCCACCATCGACAACCCCGACATCCAGACCCTGCTGTGGCCCACCGGCTCCGGCTTCGTCGTCGGACTGCTCTACGTCGCCGAGGGCGCCGCACGCCGCAACCGGCTCCACTACAGCCTCGGTACCTGGCTCGCCCTGACCTCAACCGGCGCCCTCCTCCTCGGCGATCCCGCCTTCTACTGGGTCCTCACCCTCGCCGGCGGCGGCGCCTACGCCCTCGCCACGCTGCTCGAACGCCGCCGGCTCACCACCGTCGCGCACTGAACCGAACGGGCAACCCGCCGCGGCGGGCCGGCCGCCTCCTTCGGCGACCGGCCCGCCGCGGCCGACACGCACCCCGACCACCGGCCGCACCCGCGGAGGACGACACCATGAAGGCACCGGGATCAGTGGGACCGCTCCGCCCCCGCCCGCGCAACCCCCGGGGCGAGGGCGGCCGGCTGCGTACCGAGATCGTGGACGCGGCGGCCGGACTCCTCGACGAGACCGGCGACCAGCACGCCGTCACCCTGCGATCGGTGGCCCGCCGGGTCGGGATCGCCACCCCCTCCATCTACCCGCACTTCCCGGACCAGCCGGCCATCATGCTGGCCGTCGCACAACGGGAGTTCACCGCGCTGGAGCGGATACTGGGCGCGGCGGTGGAACAGGCGGGCGACAGCCCCCGGCGACGGCTGCTGGCCATCTGCGACACCTACCTGTCCTTCGCCGCGCGCCACCCCCAGCGCTATCGCACGATGTTCGGCGGCCTGTGGACACCGACCCCCGGCGACAGCTCGGTGACCGAGACGGACCTGGCGCTGCTCGGCGCGTCCGCCATGCTGCTGCTCGTCGAAGCGCTCTCCGACTGTGTCGCCGCGGGCGTGGCCACCAGCACCGATGTGCCCGCCGACGCCACGGCGCTGTGGGTGGCCCTGCACGGACTGGCCCACCAGCGGATCGTCTCCCCGGCCCTCCCCTGGCCCCCGGACATCGCCGAGCGCGTCGTCATCCCGCTCGCGCGGGTCACCTTCCGGCGGGCGGGGTGAACACGGGCTGAGAGCAAGGTGAACACGGAGCGTCCCGTAACCCAGTTGGCCGGGCGGTGCCGATTCGTTCACCCCCTGTTGGGTATCAGTTGGCCCCTTCCTGGGGCGCGCTGCCTAGGTTCCCTCATGTGCCAGATCCTTCCCCCCACGACCCGCCCCGCGTCGCCGTCCTCGCGGACTCCGACACCCGGTGGAAATGGGGCGCCCACACCGCCCGCCGGCTGGTCCCCGGCGCGGCCCCGCAGGGCTTCCTGCTGCGCGGCCGGGCCACCCCCACCGCCCGGCAGCTGGCGGAGAGCGGCGCGGACGCGGGCGAGGCACCCCGCGAGATCACGGCCGCCGACTTCCTGACCGAACTGGGCCGTGGCACCCACCAGGTGCTGATCCTGGCCTGCGTGGGCGGCACCGTCCAGGCGCTGCTGCACGCCCTCGCCGACATGTGGAAGGGCGACCGGCGCCGCCCGGTGGTCGTCACCGGCTACGTCGGCGTGGTGTACGAGAAGCTCACCGACGGTCTGCTGCTGCGGCACGGCGCCGATGTGGTGCTGGCCAACAGCCCGTACGACGTGCGGCGGTTCCGGGCGGTGTACGAGGGGGTACGGGCGGATGCCTCCGCCGTCACCGGGTGCGCGCTGCCGTTCCTGGCCGGCGAGCGCTACCGGCCGGACCCGGAGGGCCGCCCGTACCGGGTGGTGTTCGCCGTCCAGCCGTCCGTTCCCGGCAGCCGCGCCGACCGCTCCTACCTGCTGGAACGGGCCATGGCACACGCCCGCCGGCACCCGGACCGCGAGGTGGTCGTCAAGCTGCGCAGCAAGCCGGGGGAGCAGACCACACACGTGGAGGAACTGCCCTACCAGCGGCTGGCCGAACGCGCCCGCGACCGGCGGCCCGGCAACTTCTCGCTGGCCTACGGCAACATGGGCGAGGTTCTGGACACCACCGATCTGCTGGTGACCGTCTCCTCCACCGCCGCCCTGGAGTCCCTGCACCGGGGCATCCCCACCGCGATCCTCACCGATCTCGGCATCCGTGAGCCGCTGGGCAACCACTACTTCACCGGCTCCGGCTGCTTCGCCTCCTGGGACGAACTGGACGCCGGGCACCGGCCCGAGCCGGACCAGGACTGGCTGGCCGACCAGGGCCTGACCGCCGACCCGGACGCCGCGTACGGGCCGGCCCGCGAGCGGCTCGCCGCCCTGCTGGACGCGGACCGCCCGCCGCTCACCCCGTACTACACGCGGCGCACCGCCCCCGGCTATCTGCCGGGCATCCTCGCCCGCCACGAGGTGGCGGCCCCCGCCTCCACCAACCGCCTGCTGCGCCAGGCCGCCCGCGCCACCTACCGCACGGCGGCCCAGCGGATCGCGCCGGTCATCCGGCGCTGGGGCCAGCTGTGAGCGACGCCCGCCCGGTGGGCGCGCGGGCGCACGAGAACAGAGCCGTGACCGACACCTACGAAAGCGACGCCATGCCCCAAGTCCTGGCCGTCATACCCGCGCGCGGCGGCTCCAAGGGGGTGCCGGGGAAGAACCTCGCGCCCATCGCCGACGCCCCGCTGGTGGTCCGCGCCGTACGCGCCGCCCGTGCCGCGCGGCTGATCGGACAGGTCGTCGTCTCCACCGACGACCCGGGCATCGCCGCCCTCGCCCGCGCCGCCGGCGCCGGCATCGTGGAGCGCCCCGCGCGGATATCCGGCGACACCGCCACCAGCGAGGCCGCCGTCCTGCACGCCATGGACACCGTCGAACAGCGCGACGGCACCCCCCTGGACGTGGTCCTCCTCGTCCAGTGCACCAGCCCCTTCATCACCCCCGACGACCTCGACGGCGTCGCCGGCGCGGTGCTCGGCGGCGCCGACTCCGCCTTCACCGCCGCCCCCTTCCACGGCTTCGTGTGGCGCGAGAGCGACCAGGGCGGGCACGGCGTCAACCACGACAAGGCGTACCGGCCGCGCCGCCAGGACCGCCCGCAGGACTGGCTGGAGACCGGCGCCGCCTACGCCATGCGCGCCCCCGGCTTCCGCGCCGAACGGCACCGCTTCTTCGGCCGCACCGCGCTGGTGCCCGCCGACCCGGCCCGGGTCCTGGAGATCGACGACCCGCACGACCTCGACCGGGCCCGCGCGCTGGCCCCGCTGCTGGACGGCACCGCCGGCCGGCTGCCCACCCGCGACGACATCGACGCGGTGGTCATCGACTTCGACGGCACCCAGACCGATGACCGGGTGCTGATCGACTCCGAAGGACGGGAGCTGGTCGCCGTGCACCGCGGCGACGGCCTCGGCATCGCCGCCCTGCGCCGCGCCGGGCTGCCGCTGCTGATCCTGTCCACGGAACAGAACCCGGTCGTCGCCGCCCGGGCGCGCAAGCTGCGCATCCCGGTGCTGCACGGCATCGACCGCAAGGACCTCGCACTCAAGCAGTGGTGCGAGGAGCACGGCATCAACCCCGAACGCGTGCTCTACGCGGGCAACGACGTCAATGATCTGCCCTGCTTCGGCCTCGTCGGCTGGCCGGTGGCCGTGGCCGGCGCCCATGACGTCGTCACCGCCGCCGCCCGCGCCGTCACCACCACACCCGGTGGCTACGGCGCGATCCGCGAGATCGCCTCGTGGATCCTTGGAAAGGAACTGACCGCATGACCTCCAGCAACCGCCTCCGTCAGCTCGGCGACCGCGTCGTGGGCCCCGGCCGCCCCGTGTACGTCACCGGCGAGATCGGCATCAACCACAACGGCGACCTGGACAACGCCTTCGCCCTGATCGACGCCGCCGTCGAAGCCGGCTGCGACGCCGTGAAGTTCCAGAAGCGCACCCCGGAGATCTGCACCCCGCGCGACCAGTGGGACATCGAGCGCGACACCCCCTGGGGCCGGATGACCTACATCGACTACCGGCACCGGGTCGAGTTCGACGCCGACGACTACGCCGCCATCGACGCGTACTGCAAGAAGCACGGCATCCACTGGTTCGCCTCCCCGTGGGACACCGAGGCCGTCGACTTCCTGGAGAAGTTCGACGTGCCGGCCCACAAGGTGGCCTCCGCCTCCCTCACGGACGACGAGCTGCTGCGCGCGCTGCGCGCCACCGGCAAGACCGTCATCCTGTCCACCGGCATGTCCACCCCGGCGCAGATCCGGCACGCGGTGGAGGTCCTGGGCTCGCAGAACATCCTGCTGTGCCACGCCACCAGCACCTACCCGGCCAAGGCCGACGAGCTGAACCTGCGGGTCATCAACACCCTCCAGGCCGAGTACCCCAACGTCCCGATCGGCTACTCCGGCCACGAGACCGGCCTCCAGACCACGCTGGCCGCCGTCGCGCTCGGCGCCGTCTTCGTCGAGCGGCACATCACCCTGGACCGCGCCATGTGGGGCTCGGACCAGGCCGCCTCCGTCGAGCCGCAGGGCCTGACCCGCATGGTGCGCGACATCCGCACCATCGAGGAGTCCCTGGGCGACGGCGTCAAGAAGGTGTACGACAGCGAGCTGGCCCCGATGAAGAAGCTGCGCCGGGTGGCCGGTGTGGTGGCCGAGTCCGGCGAGCGCGAGCCCGCGAACGCCTGACCGGCCGCGACACCTCAACCGAAGGGTGAGACGAAGATGACGACCGACGAGACGCTGGCGTTCGCCGAGAGCCCGGTCCAGCTGCTGAACATACTGGAGTGGGCGCACATCCACCCCGGCGCCCGCACGGTCGTCATCCTCCCCCCGCACGACCCCACCTCCCGGGGCCAGCTGCGCCGGATGGCGCAGCTGGCCCGGGACGAGGGGCACCGGGTGCTGTGGCAGGAGGCGCGCGGCGGGGCGCTCAAGCCCTCCCGCGCGCTGGCGGCGCTCGCCGGGCCGCTGCGCCGGGCGAAGCTGCTGCTGATCGGCGACCCGTTCTCCCGCTATCTCCAGCTGCTGCTGTCGATGGCCAAACGCTGCGACGTGGTCGTGGTGGACGACGGCACCGCCACCATGGAGTTCACCGCCCAGCTGGCGCGCGGCGAGCGGCTGGTGCGCTGGCACCGCGCCGCACCCTCCGGCGCGCGCGCCGCCCTGTTCGCGCCGGTGGCGAAGCGCGCGGTACGGCGGCTCACCCCGGCCACCGGCGTGGGGGTGGAGGTCTTCACCGCGATGCCGGTGGACCCTCCGGAGGGCGTGGCCGTCACCGCCAACACCCTGGCCTGGACCCGCGAGCGGTTCGGCCCGCCCCGGGTCGCCGAGGGCGCCGACCTGGTCGGCACCTCGCTGGTGGAGACCGGGGTACTGCACGAGGACCGCTATCTGGCGGCCGTGGCCGAACTGGCCGAACGGCACGCGGTGGCCCGCTACTACGCGCACCGCAAGGAGAGCGCCGAGAAGCTGCGCCGGGTGGAGCGCGAGGCCGGTCTGGAGATCGTACGGCCCGACCTGCCGCTGGAACTGGTGGCCCGGCGCGGACCGGTCGGCGCCAAGATCCTCAGCTTCCCCTCCACGGTGGTCCACACCCTGCCCCTGGTGCTGTCGGACACCGCCGCCGAGATCGTGGTGTGCGACGTGTCGCCGGGCTGGTTCACCGACCGGGTCACGGAGCGCGCCAGCGGCTTCCTGTCCGCCGTCACCAGCACCGCGCGCGGCACCCACGGGCTGAGCTTTCTCCCCGCCCCTCAGTGAGGGGCGCCCCGAAGAGCCCGAGAGTTCGCCCTAGCCAACGGGGTGTCCGGCGACCCGACACCCTCCCCGGCCGCGGGTACCGGCGCGCTGCGGCTTGCGGGGTACGGGCCGTACCGACACCCCCTACGGCTGCCCGTCCGCCGGCAGCGCCGCGGCGGCGATCACCTCGTCCAGCAGCGAGCGGGACCGCTGAAGGTCCTCGATCAGGCCGTCGATGCGGGCCCGTTCCCAGGTCAGCTCGGTCATGAGGGAGCCATCCGCGACGGCGGACGGCCGGCCGTCGCTGTCGCGCATGCAGGGCAGCAGCCTGGCGATCTTCTCGCTGCACAGACCCGCCGCGTACAGCGTCTGGATCCGCGCCACGCGCGCCACCGCGCCCTCGGCGTACTCCCGGTGCCCGCCGGGGGTACGCCCGGCGGTCAGCAGGCCCTGCTGCTCGTAGTAGCGCAGCGAGCGTTCGCTCACTCCCGTACGGCGGGCCAGTTCTCCGATGCGCATGACGCGGGTCACACCTTCCGGACTTGAACCTGACATGGGTGGCACGTTTTACGGTACCGGCATGATCGCTGACCCGGACACCACCCCCGCATCGACCGACCTGTTCGCCCCCGCCAGGATCGGGCCGCACCAGCTGGCCAACCGCCTCGTCATGGCGCCGCTGACCCGCAACCGCGCCGCACCCGACGGCACCCCCACCGCGCTGATGGCCGCGTACTACGCCCAGCGCGCCTCCGCCGGAATGATCATCGCCGAGGCGTCCACCCCCAGCCCCGTCGGCCGGACCTACCCGAACATCACCGCCCTGCACACCGACCGGCACACCGAGGGCTGGCGCGGCGTCACCGAGGCCGTCGCGGCGGCCGGCGGCGGACCGATGTTCCTCCAGATCCAGCACGGCGGCCGGGTCGGCCACCCCGACACCTCCGGCCACACCCCGATCGCGCCCTCGCCGGTCCCGCTCCCCGGGACCATCCACACCCCGGCCGGCCGCCGGCCCGCCGTCACCCCGCGCGAGATGACCACCGCCGACATCCGCCGCACCGTCCGCGAGTTCGCCGCCACCGCCCGCCGCGCCCGGCACGCCGGATTCGCCGGGGTCGAGGTGCACAGCGCCAACGGCTACCTGCTGCACCAATTCCTCGCCACCGGCACCAACCGGCGCACCGACCGCTACGGCGGAACGATCGAGGCCCGGATCCGCTTCACCACCGAGGTGGTCGCCGCCGTCGCCGAGGCCATCGGCCCCGAGCGCACCGGGCTGCGCCTCTCGCCGCTGCACGCCGTCAACGGCATCGAGGAGACCGAGGAGGACGCGGCCCTGCTCTACCCGGCCCTGCTGGAGGCCACCGCGGGCCAGGGCCTGGCGTACCTCCACCTCGCCTACGCCGATCCCGGGCGCCCGCTCTTCGGCCGGCTGCGCGCGCTGTGGCCCGGCACCCTCATCGCCAACCCGGTGCTGCCCCCCGACCGGATCCCGGCGGACGGCGGCCGGTCGGCCGCCGAGGAACTGCTGGCCGCCGGCGCCGACCTCATCGCGCTCGGCCGTCCCTTCCTCGCCAACCCCGACCTCGTCGAGCGGCTGCGGGTCCGGGCGCCGGTCAATCCCGTGCGCGACCGGTACGCGATGTACGTCGGCGGCGCCACCGGCTACACCGATTACCCCACGCTCCGCCCGGCACCGGCGGCCAGTCAGGATCAGAAGAAATAAAAAACAGTCATACCCAGTCAGTTGCGACCGTACGCGTTCCCGGCATGTGAAATCTGCGTGAGCGGCGCCGGTTGAGCGGTGAAACAGAGATAGTGTCGGGGGCGTGAGTCAACAGCTGTCACCGGAGTCCGCCGGTGTGCTGAGCGATGCCCTGCGGCGCGAGCTGATCGCCGTCCGCCGGGATCTCCACATGCACCCCGAGCTGGGCCACCAGGAGGTCCGTACCACCGCCGTCATCAAGGAGCGCCTGGAGCGCGCGGGGCTCGCACCCCGCGTACTCGACAGCGGCACCGGCCTGGTATGCGACATTCTCCCCTCCGGTGGCGCCGGGCGCCGGCCGATGCTGGCGCTGCGCGCCGACCTCGACGCGCTGCCGATCCCCGACACCAAGACCGTGCCGTACCGCTCCACCGTCCCCGGCCGCGCGCACGCCTGCGGCCACGACGTGCACACCACCGTGGTGCTCGGCGCCGGCCTGGTGCTCGCCGAACTGGCGGCGCGCGGCGAGCTGCCGCACCCGGTGCGGCTGATCTTCCAGCCCGCCGAGGAGGTGCTGCCCGGCGGCGCCACCGACGCCATCGCATCCCGCGTGCTGGACGGGGTGGGCCGCATCCTCGCGCTGCACTGCGACCCCAAGGTCGACGCCGGGAAGATCGGGCTGAAGACCGGCCCCATCACCTCCGCCTGCGACCGGCTGGAGATCCGGCTGGCCGGGGACGGCGGCCACACCGCCCGCCCGCACCTGACCACCGATCTGGTGACCGCCGCCGCCCGGGTCATCACCGATGTCCCCGCGCTGCTCGCCCGCCGCGTCGACACCCGCGCCGGGCTCGCCGTCACCTGGGGCAAGCTCACCACCGGGCACGCGCCCAACGTCATCCCGCAGACCGCCGAGATCTCCGGCACCATGCGCTGCCTGGAGCTGTCCGCCTGGCGGGCCGCCAAGGACCTGGTCGAGGAGGCGGTCGGCGAGGTCGCGCGGCTGCACCAGGCCAAGTACGAGATCGACTACATTCGCGGCGTCCCCCCGGTGGTCAACGAGGGGCAGGCCACCTCCCTGCTGGCGGCGGCCATGACCGACCGCTTCGGGGCGGGCGCGGTCGAGCCCACCGAGCAGTCGCTGGGCGGCGAGGACTTCTCCTGGTACCTGGAGCAGGTCCCCGGCGCCATGGCCCGGCTCGGCGTCCGGCCGCCCGGCGACGGCGACCGGCCCGGCGCCCCGCCGCGCGACATCCACCAGGGCGACTTCGACGTGGACGAGTCCGCGATCGGGGTGGGCGTGGAACTGCTCACCACCGCCGCGCTGCTGGACGCCGCCGAGCGCCCCTGAGCGTCGCCGTACGCACCCCCGGTGACCTGGCCGTACCCGGGGCTCCGCAGCCCCGGGTACCGGAGCCGACACACCCAGCAATGTTGCGTACCGGTTGCGTTCACGACGATCTGATAACGGGTCCTTAGCCCGGCTTTACCCCTCATCTACGCGCGTTACGATCCTGGCAACAGCGCCGTAAGAGGCGCTTTCAGATCGAAGGGATCGATCCTCTTGCGCCGCGTATCCAAGCTTGCCGCATCGGTCGCCGTCACGGCGGCCCTCGCGCTGACCGCCACCGCGTGTGGCGAGAGCAGCACCTCCTCCTCCGGATCCGGCGACAAGGGCGACAAGGGCGTGGGCCTCGCCTTCGACGTCGGCGGCCGGGACGACCACTCCTTCAACGAGTCCGCCGCCCGCGGCCTGGACAAGGCCGCGGAAGAGCTGGGCGTCTCCTTCAAGGAGATGACCGCCAAGAACGACGAGACCGACGCCGACCGCGAGCAGCGCCTGACCGCGCTGGCCAACGAGGGCTACAACCCGGTCATCGGTGTCGGCTACCTCTACGGCAACTCCATACAGAAGGTCGCCGCCCAGTTCCCCGACACCACCTTCGGTGTCGTCGACTCGGTCGCCGAGGGCGACAACGTCTACAGCATGATCTTCACCGAGCAGGAGGGCTCCTACCTCGCCGGTGTCGCCGCCGCCCTGAAGACCGAGACCGGCAAGGTCGGCTTCATCGGCGGTGTCAACAACCCGCTGATCAACAAGTTCGAGGCCGGCTTCGTCCAGGGCGTCAACGACACCAACACCGCCGAGGGCACCGACGTCACCATTGACGTCCAGTACCTCTACGAGGACAACGACGCCGGCTTCAACGACGTCGCCAAGGCCCGCGAGACCGCCGACGGCATCCTGGGCCGTGGCGCCGACATCATCTACACCGCCGCCGGCCAGTCCGGCCAGGGCTCCATCGAGACCGTCGCCGGTGTCGAGGGCGCCTGGGCGATCGGCGTCGACTCCGACGGCTACATGCAGCCCGGCCTCGCCGAGTACAAGGAGTCCATCCTCACCTCCGTGGTCAAGGGTGTGGACGTGGCCGTCTTCGACCTCATCAAGTCCGTCCAGGACGGTGAGCCGCTGACCGGCCCGCACGCCTACAACCTCGCCGAGGGCGGCGTCTCGCTCGCCACCTCCGGTGGTTTCATCGATGACATCTCCGAGCAGATCGAGGCGGCCAAGGCCCGTATCGTCTCCGGTGAGGTCACCGTCAAGGAGACCCCGTAACACAGTGACGGCCACCGCGAGGTGGCCGTAACGGGGCCGGTGGGGGAGTCTGTCCCCCCGCCGGCCCCCCGCTCGCTTCACATCCCGCGCGAGGAGAGTGCGCCATCCAAGCCTCCAGCAGCTCCCCCGAGCCCAGCGGCACCACCCCGGCCGTTGAGCTGCGCGGGATCACCAAACGCTTCCCCGGCGTCGTGGCCAACCACGACATCGACATCACCGTGCGCAAGGGCACCGTGCACGCCCTCGTGGGCGAGAACGGCGCCGGCAAGTCCACGCTGATGAAGATCCTCTACGGCATGCAGAAGCCGGACGAGGGCACCATCACCATCGACGGCGAGCAGGTCACCTTCGCCACCCCCGGCGACGCCATCGCGCGCGGCATCGGCATGGTGCACCAGCACTTCATGCTCGCCGACAACCTCACCGTCCTGGAGAACGTCGTCCTGGGCGCCGAGAAGCTGCACGGCATCGGCGCCGCCGCCCGCGCCCGCATCAAGGAGATATCCGACGCCTACGGGCTCGGGGTGCGCCCCGACCTGCTGGTCGAGGAGATCGGTGTCGCCGACCGGCAGCGGGTGGAGATCCTCAAGGTCCTCTACCGGGGCGCCAGGACCCTCATCCTGGACGAGCCCACCGCCGTCCTGGTCCCGCAGGAGGTGGACGCCCTCTTCGGCAACCTCCGCGAGCTGACCACCGAGGGCCTCACCGTCATCTTCATCTCCCACAAGCTGGGCGAGGTGCTGTCGGTCGCCGACGACATCACCGTCATCCGGCGCGGTACGACGGTCGCCGCCGTCGAACCGGCCGCCACCACCCCCAAGCAGCTCGCCGAACTGATGGTCGGCTCCGAACTGCCCACCCCCGAGACCCGCGAGTCCACCGTCACCGACCGCCCCGTGCTCACCGCCGAGGGACTGCGGCTGTCCGGCACCGACTCGGACGGGGTACGGCGCGACGTGCTGGCGGAGATCGCCTTCACCATCCACGCCGGAGAGGTGCTGGGCATCGCCGGCGTCGAGGGCAACGGCCAGGCCGAACTCGTCGAGGCCATCATGGGCATCCGCAAGCCCGACGAGGGCACCATCACCCTGGACGGCACCGAGATCACCGGGCACCCCACCCGGCGCCGCCGCGAGGACGGCATCGGCTACATCCCCGAGGACCGGCACCGGCACGGACTGCTGCTGGAAGCCCCGCTGTGGGAGAACCGGATGCTCGGCCACGTCACCCAGCGCCCCAACAGCAAGGGCCCCTGGCTGACCGCCCGCGACGCCCGGGCCGACACCGAGCGGATCGTGCGCGAGTACGACGTCCGTACCCCCGGCATCGAGGTCACCGCCGGCTCGCTGTCCGGTGGCAACCAGCAGAAGCTGATCTTCGGCCGCGAGATGAGCCACGCGCCGAAGGTGTTGATCGCCGCCCACCCCACCCGGGGTGTGGACGTCGGCGCCCAGTCCCAGATCTGGGACCAGATCCGCGCCGCCCGCCGCGAAGGACTCGCGGTGCTGCTGATCTCCGCCGACCTGGATGAGCTGATCGGCCTGTCCGACAGCCTCCGCGTCATGTACCGGGGCCGGCTGGTCGCCGACGCCGATCCCGCCACCATCACCCCCGAGGAGTTGGGCACCGCCATGACCGGCGCCGCCACCGGCCACCTGACGGGCGACGCCGAGACGGAGACCCCGTCATGAGCGCCGTGACCGCCGTGACCACCCGGATCAAGAACATCGACCGGGAGAAGATCGTCCTGGGCGTCGCCGCCCCCCTGCTGGCGATCGTCACCGCCGTCGTCATCACCTCCGTGGTGATGATGACCACCGGACAGAACCCGTTCCAGGCGTTCTCCGTGATGCTGGACTTCGGCTCCAAGAGCGACAGCCAGGTATGGATCATCAACAAGGCGATCCCGTACTACCTGTCCGCCGTCGCGGTGGCCATCGGCTTCCGGATGAACCTGTTCAACATCGGCGTCGACGGCCAGTACCGGGTCGCCGCCTTCTTCGCCGCCGCGGTCGGCGGCGCGCTGACCCTGCCGGGCATCGTGCAGATCCCCGTCATCCTGCTCACCGCCATGGTGGTCGGCGCGGCGTGGGCGGGCATCGCCGGCTACCTCAAGGCCACCCGGGGCGTCAGCGAAGTGATCACCACGATCATGCTGAACTTCATCGGCGGCTCGTTCATCGCGTACTTCCTCAAAGAGGGCCGGCTCGCCGAGCGCGAGGGCAACCTCGTCCACACCACCAACATCCCCGACTCCAGCCACTTCTTCGAGATCCCCACCAGCGTCCAGCCGATCTACGGCACCATCGTGATCGCCGTGGCCGTCGGCATCGGCTACTGGTTCCTGCTCAGCCGCACCCGCTTCGGCTACGACCTGCGGGCGGTCGGCGCCTCCGAGTCCGCCGCCGAGGCGTCCGGGGTGTCCGTCAAGCGCACCGTCATCACCGCCATGCTGCTGTCCGGCGCGATGGCCGGCCTGGTGGGCATGCCCACCCTGCTGAACGTCTCCGGCAACTACGGCAACGACTTCCCCACCGGCATCGGCTTCACCGGCATCGCCATCGCGCTGCTCGGCCGCAACAGCGCGGTGGGCATGGCCTTCGCCGCGCTGCTGTGGGGCTTCCTGGAGCGCACCGGCAACCAGCTGGAGTTCGAGGGGTACGCCCAGGAGATCGTCGGCGTGATGCAGGGCGTCATCGTGCTGTCCGTCGTCGTCGCCTACGAACTCGTCCGCCGCTGGGGCATCAAGCGCCAGCAGCGGTTCGTCGGCGAACAGCTCGCCGCCCAGGCCAAGGCCCGTAAGACCGTGGACAACGACACGGAGGTGACGGCGTGACCACCACCGTGGCGAACCCCGCCGGAGAACCCAAGAGCGACCAGGGCAAGAGCAAGGGCAAGGGCGCGACCGGCAGCGGCGCGCCGCGCCGCCGGCTCACCTACCCCATGGTGCTGCTGCTGATAGCGGGCGGCCTCATCCTGCTGTCCATCGCCCGGGCCGCGACCGGCGCCGACTCGCTGACCGCCACCAGCCAGTGGTCCAGCGCGCTCAGCTTCGCGGTGCCGATCGGGCTGGCCGGGCTCGGCGGCCTGTGGGCCGAACGGGCCGGCGTGGTCAACATCGGCCTTGAGGGCATGATGATGCTCGGCCTGTTCGCGGCCGGCTGGATCGGCTGGCAGCACGGGCCGTGGGCCGCCGTGCTGGCGGGCATCATCGGCGGCATGCTGGGCGGCCTGGTGCACGCGGTGGCCACCGTCACCTTCGGCGTGGACCACATCGTCTCCGGTGTCGCCATCAACATCCTGGCGCTGGGTGTCGTGCAGTTCCTCGCCAAGCTGTGGTTCGGCGCGGACGGCAGCGCGGCCAAGATGAGCGGCGGCAACGACAAGCAGTCGCCGCAGATGGAACGTCTTGAGCCGTTCTCGGTGCCCGGCATCGCCGACTGGCTCGGCGACATCTCCGACAAGCACTGGTTCCTGGTCTCCGACCTGGCCGGCATCCTGCGCGCGGGCGTCAACAACGTCTCCTGGCTCACCCTGCTGGCCGTGGTGCTGTTCGCCGGCACCTATGTGGTGCTGTGGAAGACGTCCTTCGGGCTGCGGCTGCGCTCCTGCGGCGAGAACCCGCGGGCCACCGAGTCGCTCGGCGTCAACGTGTACGCGTACAAGTACGTCGCCCTGCTCGTCTCCGGCGGCCTGGCCGGCCTCGGCGGCGCCTACCTGGCGGTGCTGATCCGCATGTACCAGGACGGCCAGACCGGCGGGCGCGGCTATCTGGGCCTGGCCACCATGATCTTCGGCAACTGGCGCCCCGGCGGCGTCGCGGCCGGCGCCGGCCTGTTCGGCTTCATGGACGCCCTCCAGACCCGCGACGGCGGCGCCACCGTGCACGCCACGCTGCTGCTGTTCGCCCTCGTCCTGGCGGGCGTCGCGATCTGGCAGCTGTGGCGCGGCAAGCGGCTCACCGCGCTGATCGTGGCGGTGGTCGGAGCGGCGCTGTGGATCTGGTACGCCACCACTGACACGATGCCGCTTGAGCTGGTCAGCGCCAGCCCGTATCTGACGACGCTGCTGGTACTGACGCTGTTCGCCCAGCGGCTGCGAACCCCGAAGGCGGTGGGCAAGCCCTACCGGAGAGGCGAGGGCGGCTAGATGGCGGACGCACCCGAGAAGGCGGTGGCGGTGGCGGTGGACTGGGAGGCGCTGCGCGGCGCGGCCCGCGACGCGATGAGCCGGGCGTACGCCCCGTACTCCCACTACCAGGTGGGCGCCGCCGCGCTGGTGGACGACGGCCGCACCGTGGTCGGCTGCAACGTGGAGAACGCCTCCTACGGCGTGACCCTGTGCGCCGAGTGCGGCCTGATCTCCGCCCTGCACGCCGGCGGCGGCGGCCGGCTCACCCACTTCACCTGCGTCAACGGCACCGGCGCGATCATCACCCCGTGCGGGCGCTGCCGGCAGCTGCTGATGGAACACGGCGGCCCCGAGCTGCTGGTGGACACCCCGGGCGGCGGCATCCGTCCGCTGTCCGATCTGCTCCCCGAGACCTGGAACTTCTGAACAGGAACGTCTGACCCCATGAGCCACGACGCCATCACCGTCATCCGCGCCAAGCGGGACGGCGGCACGCTGACCCCTGCCCAGATCGACTGGATCATCGACGCCTACACCCGCGGTGAGGTGGCCGACGAGCAGATGTCGGCGCTGGCGATGGCGATCCTGCTCAACGGCATGGACCGGGCCGAGATCGCCCGCTGGACGGCGGCGATGATCGCCTCCGGGGAGCGGATGGACTTCTCCTCGCTGCCGCTGCCCACCACCGACAAGCACTCCACGGGCGGCGTCGGCGACAAGATCACCCTGCCGCTGGCCCCGCTGGTGGCGGCCTGCGGCGCGGCCGTGCCCCAGCTGTCCGGGCGGGGGCTCGGCCACACCGGCGGCACCCTGGACAAGCTGGAGTCCATCCCCGGCTGGCGGGCGAGGCTGTCGAACGAGGAGATGCTGGGCGTGCTGCGGGACGCCGGCGCGGTGATCTGCGCGGCGGGCGACGGGCTGGCCCCGGCGGACCGCAAGCTGTACGCGCTGCGCGATGTGACGGGGACGGTGGAGTCGATCCCGCTGATCGCCTCCTCGATCATGTCGAAGAAGATCGCGGAGGGGACCGGGGCGCTGGTCCTGGATGTGAAGGTCGGCTCCGGCGCGTTCATGAAGACGGCGGCCGACGCCCGCGAGCTGGCGGAGACGATGGTGGGCCTGGGCACCGACCACGGGGTGCGTACGGTGGCGCTGCTCACCGACATGTCCACGCCGCTGGGGCTGACGGCGGGCAACGCCCTGGAGGTACGGGAGTCGGTGGAGGTGCTGGCGGGCGGCGGCCCGGCCGACGTCGTCGAGCTGACCCTGGCGCTGGCCCGGGAGATGCTGGACGCCGCCGGGCTGACGGACGCCGACCCGGCACGGGCGCTGGCGGACGGCACGGCGATGGACCACTGGCGCCGCATGATCAAGGCGCAGGGCGGCGACCCGGACGCGCCGCTGCCGGTGGCCCGCGAGCAGCATGTGGTCACCGCCCCGGCGACGGGCACGCTGACCAGGCTCGACGCGTACGCGGTGGGCGTGGCGGCGTGGCGGCTCGGCGCGGGCCGGGCCCGCAAGGAGGACCCGGTGCAGGCGGGCGCGGGCATCGAACTGCACGCCAAGCCGGGCCAGTCCGTACGGGAGGGCCAGCCGCTGCTGACCCTGCACACCGACACCCCGGAGCGGTTCGCGGCGGCGCTGGAGGCGCTGGCCGGCGACGCGATCGAGGTGAACGGGGCGCGGGCGACCGTACCGGCGACGATCCTGGACCGAATCGCCGTTTAACACTTCACCGGGATGTGGTCAACCCTTTGCCATCATCGTCATCGATGGTGTGTACCCTGAATGACGGTCTTGACGGAACGGCACGGCGGGAGGTGTGGCTGCGATGCGCAGTGAACCCCCCAGTCACCATCCGCCGCGCCGCGCCGGTCCGCAGCCCAGGTAGCCACGTACTCCCCTGGGACGACTGGCGTGTGCGCGCCCCGAGCCTGCTGCCGCCCGTACGCGCCGACCGTTCCCTGGGGGACCTCCCGTCATGACTCATCTGCCTGCCCTGCTGGAGGACCACAACCTCGCGGGCGCCCTGGAGTGGCTGGAGACCCAGCCGCCGTACGCCATCGCCGACGAACTCGCGCGGATGGACGCCGTCAACTCCGTCATCAGCTTCCGGCTGCTCGACAAGGACCGGGCGCTGGAGGTCTTCGAGGAGCTGGACCCGGTCGACCAGCAGCAGATTCTGCAAGGGCTGCGGGACCAGGCGTTCCGCGACCTGGTGGAGAACATGGACCCGGACGACCGGGCCCGGATGCTCAAGGAGGCCCCGGCCAAGGTCGCCCAGCGGGTGCTGGCCGGACTCAGCGCCCACGAACGGCAGATGACGGCCGCGCTGCTCGGCTACCCCGAGGGCTCGGTCGGCCGGTACATGACGCCGGAGACGGTGGCGCTCCAGCAGGATCTGACGGTGGCCCAGGCGCTGGAGACGGTACGGCGGCGGGGCGCGCGGGCGGAGACCATCTACACGCTGCCGGTGGTGGACGCGGGGCGCCGGCTGACCGGGATCGTGGAACTGCGCGAACTGGTGCTGAGCGAGCCGGAGACGATGGTCTCGGCGCTGGTGGTGACCGAGCCGCCGATGGCGAAGGCCACCGAGCGCGCCGAGGACGCGGCCCGGCTGATGCGCGAGACGAACGTGCTCGACCTGCCGGTGGTGGACAGCGAGGACCGGCTGGTGGGCCTGCTGACCAGTGACGACGCGTTCGAGGTGATCGAGGCGGCGGACACCGAGGACGTGGCCCGGCAGGCGGGTGCCGAACCGCTGGAGCGGCACTACATGTCGGCGAGCGTCTTCCAACTGTCCCGCACCCGGGTGCTGTGGCTGATGCTGCTGCTGGTGGCGGCAATCCTGACGGTGATGGTGACCCGGGCGTTCGAGGGCGAGCTGGAGGCCGCCACCCAACTGGCGCTGTTCATCCCGCTGCTGATCGGCGCGGGCGGCAACGCGGGCGCCCAGGCGGCCACGGCGGCGGTACGCGCCCTGGCGGTCGGCGAGGTGCGGGTGACGGACCTGCTGAAGGTGATCTGGCGCGAATGCCGCACCGGGCTGCTGCTGGGGTCGATGCTGGCGGTGCTGGGCTTCGTCGTGGGCTCGCTGTTCGTGGGGTGGGACGTGGCGGCGGTGATCGCCCTGACCCTGATCGTGATCTGCGGCTGGGCCTCGACGGTGGGCGGCACGATGCCGCTGCTGGCGAAGCGCCTGAAGATCGATCCGGCGGTGGTCTCGGCCCCGATGGTGACGACTCTGGTGGACGCGACGGGCCTGGTCATCTACTTCTCGATCGCCAAGGTGATCCTGGGCATCTGAACGCGGGCCCGGGCGTGGGCGTGGGCCGGCCGTCATGGGTCAGGCCCCGCCGGCGAGCCATCGGGTGGCGAGGCCGGTGACGAGGGCGCCGCCGCGATCGCTGAGATGGATGTGGTCGACGAAGAGGTCGAGCCCGTTGCCGTGGGCCACCGCGTCCCAGCTGCGGCCGAGCAGATAGTGCTCGGCGGCGGCGAAGTAGGCGGTGGTGAAGCCGAAGTCGTAGCCGGGCCGGTCGGTGCGGGTACTGAGGTATCCGGCGAACTCCTCGTGGACAGGCACGTAGTCGATGCCGGTGGCGTCGGCGGTTTCCCGTATCGCGTTGTTGTAGTCGCGCAGCCGGTAGTTGATCGGCGCGTCGAGGTCCTCGCCGAGCGGGGGCAGGGACATGAGGGAGATCCGGGCCGAGGTCTGCCGCTGGAGCAGGTCGACGAGCGCGGTCAGGTTGTCCCGGTAGTCGGCCACGGGCACCTCGTTCCGTACGTCGTTGGTGCCGATGAGGAGGACGACGGCGTCCGGGTCGCACGCGACGATGTCGCTGTCCGCGCGGTCGCGGAGGCCGGCGCTGGTGTCGCCGTTGACCCCGGCGTTGACGAATTCGGTGTCCTCGAACTCGGGGGTGTTGCGCAGATCGCCGACCCAGTCATGGCCGAGGGTGCCCGCGGTCATGCTGGCACCGGCCGTGACGACGACGGTGCCGGTGCCCTCCGGCCGCCCGTGGGCGCAGGCTTCGGCCGGCGGGTTGACGGGGGCCCGTACGAAGGTGAGGTAGCCGACGAGCCCGCCGGCGCCGAGGGTGACGGTGAGCAGGGCGCCCAGGGCGAGGAGTATCCGCTTCCTCGTGAACAGCTTCCTGGCGGTGCGGGGTGTGGGCATGCGGGTCTCCGGTCAGAGCGGGGGAGGGGGTGGGGGCGGGGGCTAGTGATTACTAACCCCTGCTCCACTCTGGGCTAGTGTCCGCTAACCTGTCAAACGGACCAGGACGGGCGAGGGAGAACAGGGCAGTGACCACGACCACCAGCACCAGGGAGCGGATCCTCGACGCGGCGGCGGACCTCCTGCGCCGGCGGGGCGTCGTCCACGCCACCACCAAGGAGATCGCGCAGGCCACCGGGGTCTCGGAGCCCACGCTGTACAAGTACTTCGGCGACAAGGAACGCCTGCTCCTCGCCGTCCTCCAGGAGCGGCTGCCCGGGCTGTCGGGGGCCACCGTCCGGCCGGGAGACGGCGCGGTCGAGGACAATCTCGCCGGCCTGGCCCACGCCGCACTGGCCTTCTACCAGCAGTCGATCCCCATGCTCGGCGCCCTCCTCGCCGACCCCCGGCGGATGGCCGCGCACCGGGAGGCGATGGAGCGGCACGGCGGCGGCCCCGACAAGGCGGTGATCGGCTTCGCCGCCTACCTGCGGGCCGAACAGCGCCTGGGCCGCGTCGCCCCCGCCGCCGACCCCGAGGCCGCCGCCGCCCTGCTCGTCGGCGCCTGCTTCCACGAGGCGTTTCTGCGCGGCTACGCCGAAGGCCCCGAGGCCGCCCCCGCACCCCGCGAGCGGGCCGAAGCCCTCGCCGCCGCCGTGGTCCGGCCGCTGCTGCCGCCCGCCTGACGGCCCGGACGGCCTGGATGGCCCGGGCGGGCGGAACCGGGGGGCGGGTTGGCGGCGTCATGACAGGGCAGAAGAAGGAGCCCGCTCATGAACAACGGCTACGGGGGATACGGCGGTTACGGCGGCGGATACGGTCCCCCTCAAGTCCCGCATCCTCAGCCCCCGCCCCAGCCCTACCCGAGGCAGGACAACACCCTGAAGGGAACGCTCGGTACGGCGGCGGCCTTTGTGGTGCTGGCGGCGGTCGTCATTCCGCTGGGGATGAACAGCGGCGACAAGGGCGGCGACGGCGGCATCGGCGCGCCGCCGCCGGACGCGTCGGGACTGGAACTTCCGGGCGGCGGCGGAGGCGACGGCGGCTCCGGCTCCGGCACCGACCTGGACACCGCCCCGCCGGATCCGGTCGCGGAGGCGTTCGCCGCCGTGCGGACCGGCGACTGCCTTGCCAACTACCAGACCGACAGCAACGGCACCTGGAACACGGAGACCCCGGAGCGGGTCGACTGCGCGGCGGACGACGCGTACCTCAAGGTCACCGAGGCCATCGACGAGATCACCTTCTGCGACAGCTTCGCGCTCAACGCCACCACCTGGAGCCACTCGTTCACCGACGAGGAGAGCTGGGAGACGACCTTCACCAGCCTGTGCGTGGAGCGGCAGTACCGGGTCGGCGAGTGCCTCATGTCGGAGCAGAACGGCGACGGCGACAGCGCGACCATGCGCACCGGGCTGATGTCCGCGATCAACTGCTCGGCGGCCCAGGTGCCCGCCCCGTACAACCAGATCATGCAGGTCTCCGGGGTGCCCTCCTCGAACGGTGACTACAGCGGCGATGTCTGCCGGCAGGGGGAGAACGACTACAACACGTACTGGTACCAGAACCTGGACGGCAGCACCGGCGACACCCTCTGCATGACGGTGTACGGCAGCTGAGCCGGCGCGGTGTTCACCGGCCGCCGGCCGGGGTGCCGGCCGGGGCGCCGAGCGGGACCATCGTGCTGCGCACCTCCGAGAGCAGCAATCGCATGGCTTCCTCGGCGTCCTCGTGCCGGGCGTCGGCGACGGCGAGGGCGACGGCCTCGTGCAGGTCGAGCGCCTCGGGCACCGGGTGGTCCGGCATGAGGCCGAGCTGGGTGCGCCCGAGCAGTACGGCGGCGACGACGTCGGTGAGCGCGGCGAACATCTCGTTGCCGCTGGCCCGCAGCACCAGGGAGTGCATCTCCACGTCGAGGTCCATGAACGGGTCGAGCCGTCCGGCCTCGCCGTGCAGCCGCATGGCGGCGGCGAGTTCGACCAGCCGGGCGCGTTCGGCGGCCCCCGCGTGCCGGGCCGCCGCGGCGGCGGCCAGCGGTTCGACGGCGATGCGCAGTTCGGTGAGCGAGCGCAACTGGGAGTCGCGGCCGGGTCCGGCCAGCCGCCACCAGATGACGCTGGGGTCGTAGACCTGCCAGCCGGCGGCCGGCTGCACGATGATCCCCACCCGGCGGCGGGAGACGACCAGGCCCTTGGACTCCAGCGCCCGCATGGTCTCGCGGGCCACGGTGCGGGATACGCAGAACCGTTCCTGGATGGCGTCCAGCGTGAGCACATGCCCTTCGGCGAGCAGGCCGGAGGTGATCTCCAGGCCGAGGGTGTCCAGTACCGAATGGTGTTTGGACTCGCCCTGACCCTGACCCTGACCCTGGCCCGGACCGAGGCCCAGGCCCTGGCCGCTGTCGCCGTTCACGCTGTCGCTCCCCACCCCGGAAGCCTATCCCGCTGCCCGGCGCGGCCGGTGACTGACCGCAGGCGCGGGGATACGCACCGAGGTGCTGTTGTGAGGTACGTCGCGGAGTCTTTTCTCGCCGTCAACATTGGTGTTACCTTTCCCGTCAATTGGTAGCACCTTTCAGTGAGGAGAGGCCGATGTCGCCGACCGCACCGACCGCACTCGTGGTCATGGGGGTCTCCGGCGCGGGCAAGACGACCGTCGCGGGACTGCTCGCCGAGCGCCTCGGCTGGCCCATGGCGGAGGCCGATCTGCTCCACCCCCAGTCCAACATCGACAAGATGGCGGCCGGCACCCCGCTCACCGACGCCGACCGGCTGCCGTGGCTGGGCATCATCCGCGACTGGATCACCGTCCGCGCCGACCAGGGCGAATCGGCCGTCGTCGCCTGCTCCGCCCTCAAACGCGGCTACCGCGACCTGCTGCGCGAGGCGAACGCCCACGTCCGCTTCGTCCACGTCGCCGGCTCCCGCGAGCTGATCGCCGGACGGCTGCACCTGCGTACCGGCCACTTCATGCCGCCCACCCTGCTCGACTCCCAGTTCGCCGACCTGGAGCCGCTCCAGGACGACGAGGACGGCGTCACCGTCGACCTGAACCGCACCCCGGAACAGATCACCGACGACGCGCTGGCCGCCCTCGGCCTGCGCCACCACCCGTAACCCCCTTCCCTCCACCCCTCCCCCTCCCCGTCCCGAAGGCAACGGAGCTTCCGCATGGACACCTGGACGCAAACCATGGGCGCCGGCCCCCTGCTGGCGATAGCCGCCGGCGCGATCGGCGTGCTGCTCTTCCTCATCATGAAGCTGAGGGTGCACGCCCTGCTGGCCCTGATCGTGGTCAGCCTGGTGACCGCGTTCGCCACCGGCATCCCCTCCGCATACGTGGTCGACACCCTCGTCCAGGGCTTCGGCTCCACCCTCGGCGGCGTCGCCCTGCTCGTCGGGCTCGGCGCCATCCTCGGCCGGCTGATCGAGGTCAGCGGCGGCGCCCAGGCGCTGGCCGAAGCGCTCATCCGCCGCTTCGGCGAGGAGCGAGCCCCGCTCGCGCTCAGCCTCGCCTCCCTCCTCTTCGGCTTCCCGATCTTCTTCGACGCCGGCCTTGTCGTCATGCTGCCGATCGTCTTCACCGTCGCCCGCCGGCTCGGCGGCGGCATCCTGCGGTACGGACTGCCGGTGGCCGGCGCGTTCTCCGCGATGCACATCTTCGTGCCGCCGCACCCCGGACCGGTCTCCGCCTCCGAACTCATGGGCGCCGACATCGGCGTGGTCATCCTGCTCGGCCTGGTCATCGCCATCCCCACCTGGTACGTGGGCAGCTACCTGTTCGGCCTGTGGGTCGGCAAGCGCATCGTGCTGCCGGTGCCGGACCTGCTGACCGGTGGCGAGCAGGCCGAACACGACACCAACCCGCCCTCCCCGGGCACTGTCATCGGCCTGCTGATGCTGCCGCTCGTCATGATCTTCGCCAACACCGGCCTGGACATGGCCCGGGCCGCCGGCTGGGTCGACGGCGACGCCGGCTGGTACCAGTTCTCCCGCGCCATCGGCTCCACCCCGATCGCGCTGCTCGTCACCGTCTTCGTGGCCAGCTACGTGCTCGGCACCCGGCGCGGGCGCGGCGGCGACGTCATCGAGAAGCTCGCGGACTCCGCACTGGGCCCGATCGCCTCGATCGTCCTGATCACCGGAGCCGGCGGCATGTTCGGCGGGGTGCTGCGCGCCAGCGGCATCGGCGGCGCGCTCTCCGACTCGCTCTCGGACCTCGGCCTGCCGGTGATCGTCGTCGGCTTCCTGGTCGCCACCGCGCTGCGGATCGCGCAGGGCTCGGCGACGGTGGCCCTCATCACGGCGGCCAGCCTCATCCAGGGGGTCGTCCTGGCCGGGGACTTCAACTCCGTCCAGGTCGCCGCCATCGTGCTGGCCCTGGCGGCCGGCTCGGTCGTCGCCAGCCACGTCAACGACTCGGGCTTCTGGCTGGTCGGCCGGTTCATGGGCATGGACGTGAAGACCACACTGAAGACCTGGACGGTGCTCCAGACCATCTTCGGCCTCATGGGCTTCACGCTGGCGAGCGCCATCTTCGCCATCGCCTGACAGCGGCGGCCGGGGCCGGGGCTATTGCAGCCCGAGGCTCATCCACCGCTCGGGCTGCGCGAGCGGCGCGAAGCCGACCCGCTGGTAGACGCCGTGGGCGTCCTCGGTGCACAGCATGATCCGGCGCAGGCCGTACGGGGCCAGGTGGTCCCGTACGGCCCGCGCCAGTTCCGTCCCCAGGCCCTTGCCGCGCGCCGGCGGGGCCACGTACACATCGCACAGCCAGGCGAACGTGGCGCGGTCGGTGACGACCCGGGCGTAGCCGACCTGGGCCCCGGAAGCGCCGTCGTACACCCCGAAGTTGAGCGACCCGGCGATCGCCGCGTCCTGCTTCTCCCGGGCGCGCCCCAGCGCCCAGTACGCGTCGGTCGACAGCCAGCGGTGCACGAGCGCGGCATCGATGCGCGCCGGGTCGGTGGAGATCTCATAGCCATCCATGTCCCCGATTATCAGTACCGCTCAACCCGTCGACCAGCGAATATGAACGCATGACCGACCCCATGACCGACCCCATGACCGACCCCGTGACCGAGACCCTGCACCCCGACTGGGAACGCCGCAGCACGCAGCTGTGGGCGGAGATCGACCGCTACGAGGACGATCCGGCCGCGTTCCGCGCCGCGGTCGAATCGCTGGCGGCCGAGCTGCCGCCCGGCAGCGCCGTGGCCGACTTCGAACGCGGCTGCTCGTACGACTCCACCGGCCACCCCGACCGCGCCGTGGAGTTCTACCGCCGGGCCCTGGCCACCGGCGCCCTCCCCGGCGAACGCCGCCGCCGCGCGGTGATCCAGCTCGCCAGCTCGCTGCGCAACCTGGGCCGGCCGCAGGAGAGCGTGGATCTGCTGACCGCCGAACTGGCGGCCGGCTCCGACCACCTGGACGACGCGGTACGGGCCACCCTGGCCCTCGCCCTGACCAGCGTCGGCCGCGAACGGGAGGCCGTCTCGATCGCCCTGACCGCCCTGGCTCCCCACCTGCCCCGCTACCAGCGGTCCATGGCCGGCTACGCGCGGCTGCTGCTGGAACCGGCCGATTCTTGATCCCCGGCCGGGGCTGCGGCACCCTGGGGAACTATGGCAGAAGAAACCCGGTGCACCCTCCCTGACCAGGCACTCCAGTGGGACCGCCGGGAGGACTGCGAGGTGCGGCAGATCCTCGACCGGGTCGCCGACAAGTGGTCCCTGATGGTTGTCGCGCTCCTGGAACACCGCACCATGCGCTTCATGGAGCTGCGCCGCGACATCGACGGCATCAGCCAGCGCATGCTCACCGTCACCCTGCGTCAACTGGAGCGCGACGGCCTGGTCAACCGGACGGTGTACCCGGTGGTGCCGCCCCGCGTCGAGTACGAGCTGACCACGCTCGGCCGCACCCTCCACGAGGCGATCCAGTCCCTCGTCATCTGGACCGAAACCCACCAGGACGCGATCGCGGCGGCCCGCACCGCGTACGACCGGGCCGCCACCGCCGACGCCGCCGACGCCGCTACCGCACCGGCGGCTGCCCCATCCACGCCCGCCACGGGCGGACGATGATCTCCTGATAAGTGTGATGGGACGGATTCCGCCCCACATGCTGAAAAACCCAGCGGCTGAGCGCCTCGAATTCCACCGACACCGGTGATTTCTTACGGCATACCGCGCACCGCATCGCGAACTTGGTCGGCTCGGAGTCCGGCTCCACATCCGGCTCCAGCGTCCAGTTCATATACCGCAGCAACCGCCGCACACTCACCGCGTACCTCCGCTCTTGAACGTCCGGTGGAGCACACTGCGCACATTCGCCTCCCTGAGCTTTCGCAGGAGTTCCTGCCAGCGCCGCTGCTGCTCACTCTCCGCCACGAAGCACCTCGATCAGCCGCCGCGCGGTGTGGGGACGGCAGGTCCCCAGCCAGATCAGCGTGACCGGCCCGCCGTCGTCGCGGGAGTCGATGTTCAGCTCAGCCATGGGCATCACAGCGGGCAGATGTACCCCCACCCGCGTCAGCTCATTCCTTAGCTCCGCGCACAGTTGATGAATCTCGGACTTTACCGCCATGAGAAGTAATCACCCTCCAGGGGCATTTCGCTTCACTTTCCTGTGAAGCATCAACGCGCGACGGCTAGCCTCGACAGAGTCGAGGGCATAACGGCGGGCAGCCGTAAACAAGGGAAGTGACGCCATGGCCAAAGCAATTGACCCCAACGAGTCAATGAGCAACCTGTACGCCCACCGCCTGCGCCGCTCCCGCCTGGACCACGGCTGGACCCAACGCTGGCTCGGCGCCCAGATCCCGGTGGTCGCCTCCCGCATCGCCCAGCTCGAACTCGCGTCGGGCGCGAAGCCGACGCTTGAGCTGTCCGCGAGGCTCGACGAACTCCTGGAGACGGACGGCCTGCTGACCGACCTCACCCCGCACGTACGACGGGAGGCGTTCCCGGACTGGGTGCGGAGGCACATCGAGCAAGAGGCCGTCGCCACCCGCATCCGCGTGTACATGCCGGGGGTGGTCCACGGTCTGTTGCAGACCGAGGACTATGCAAGGGCGCTGTTGAGCCTCGACCCGAATCTGGAGTCGGAGGAACAACTGGAGGAGCGCGTCACGGCCCGCATCGAACGGCAGCCGAGGCTCAAGGACCAGGATCTTGTGGAGTTCACCATGGTGCTGGACGAAGCCATTCTGGCCCGGGGCCTTGGAGGCGCGCCGGTCATGCGCGGACAGCTCGCCCGGCTGCTGGAGGTTGTGGAGGACCCCAGGTTCACCATTCAGGTGCTGCCCTTCAGCTCGGGCGGGCATCCATCGATGGAGTGCTCACTCATGATGCTGACGTTGCCCAACGGGAAGGACACGGCCTACCAAGAGGGGCACGGATTTGGCCGTCTGATCGAAAAGCGAGAAGAAGTGGTGTCCTTTGCCAGGGGCTACGATCGGATTCGGGCGCAGGCGTTGCCGCCTCATCAATCGCTCGAACTGATCCGATCCGTGATGGAGGGCCGCTACCGTGCCGCACATCTCCCAACGGCGGCTCAGCGCCGCCGGTTGGCACAGAAGCAGCTACAGCGACTCAACGGGCGGGTCCTGCGTCGAGGTAACGGCGGACTTCCCCGACACCATCCCCGTCCGTGACAGCAAGACCCCGACCGGTCCGTACCTCACCTTTCTGCCGACCGCCTGGCAGGCGTTCCTCAGCGGTCTCAAGATCGATCACTGATCGCCTTCGCCGATACCGCTACGCTTCGACCGGCACGTCGTCACGCAAGGAGATGCCATGAGCGCACAGTCGGATTCCTTCTCCGACGGCGAACTGATCTCGCGCCCGCCTCGGACGCCGGATGCCCTGAGAGTGGCGCTGGCCCGTATCGCGCCGCATCGGCTGGTGGAGATGGAGCGGCAGAAGAACGAGGCGTTCAGCTTGGCAGCAGAGCATGGGGCCATTGGTCCCATCCAGAGCTGGCTGACGATCTGGGCCGGCGAGGTGGAAATCGAGCGCCGCCCCGAACTGGCTGCTCGCCGTCAGGCCGCTGAGCGTACGGTGCAGACCCGGGATCGGGACGACCCGGAATGGCGGGCCGCGATGACCGAGCTGCGCGCGGTCATCAACGAGGCACGCGAGTCGGCCGAGTGAGCTGGGCCTGGGAGTACGATCCCACGGAGGAGTACGTGGTGGAGGGGGTTCCGCCGGCGCTGGTGATCGAGGTGGAGAAGAAGGCGGGGGAGCTGGTCGACGCGGCAGCCGCCTTCTACTTGGACGGCACCAGCTATCAGGGCGGAACTGTCAAGGGCGGCGACGCCATCGTCCTCGGCGGGATGTTCGTTTACCAGGTAGTTCCGCGGCATGAACGGGTGTACATCCTCCAGATCACGGCGGTTTGAGACGAGGCCGGGAGGGACGTTCTCAGGTCTGGTTGGCCGTGGTGTCCAGGTCGGACATGTCCAGGACGAAGCGGTGGCGGACGTCGTTGGCCTGGAGGCGGGTCAGGGCCTCGTTCACCTTGGTGGAGGGGGGAGTTCGATTTCGGCGGTGGCTCCGTGTTCCGCGCAGAACTCCAGGAGCACGGCCGTCGCGGGGCGGCCTCCGCTGCCGGAGGAGCTGAGGCGCTTGCGGCCGGTCAGCAGGTCCATGACCTCCACCGTGACCGTGCCGAGGTCGCCGAGGTGGCTGAGGGTGCCGTCCATGGCGACCAGCCGCAGGTAGGGGTCGACGTCGTGCGGGGGTGCGGCTGATGACCGTGGTCTCCGTGCCACGGGCCACGGCCAGTCTGACCGCGAGGCGGCCGAGGCCGCCGAGCCCGGCCACCGCGACCCGGCTGCCGGGGCCGACCCCGAGCGCGTCCAGCGGCTCCCAGACGGTGATCCCCGCGCACAGCAGCGGCGCCGCGCCGGCCGGGTCCAGGCCCTCCGGGAGCGGATAGGCGAACGCTTCCCGGACCACGTACTCACGGGCGTACGCGCCCTGGGTGGTCGTTCCGTCCTGCCGGTCCGTTCCGCCGTAGGTCAGGACGGGGAACGCGTGACAGTAGTTCTCCTGACCGGCCGGCACATCGCGCACTCGCCGCATGAATCGACGACGTTGCCCACAGCGACCGGGTCGCCCGCCCGGAAGCGGGTGACGTCGGGGCCGGCCACATGCCCGAGCAGGCCCTGACCACGCGCGGAGCCGCCACGTACCAGCGCATCCTCGACGTGGCCACCGAAAAGTTCGCCCAGTACGGCATCACCGACGCCCAGGCCGCCGGCCTCGTACGGCAGGGGGAACCGTTCGACCTGATGGCCATGGCCATCGCCATGTCGATGGCCTGGTCGCCGGTCAGCAACGTCTGCGCGGCGACCGCCGGCGAAGCGGACCAACTCCACGAACAGCGCCGCGCCCTGCTGCACGATGCCGTCCGGCGTGCCGTGGCTCCCGGCGCCGCCTCTGCTGACAGCTAAGGACCTGGATTCGCGGCAAGCGCCCTGGTTGGCTGCATCGCATGGAGATCTTGGTGTTGGGCGGAACCGCCTGGGTGGGGCGGGAAGTGGCGCGGCAGGCGGTCGAGCGCGGGCATCGGGTGACGTGCCTCGCGCGGGGGGAGAGCGGGGGCGTGGCCGCCGGGGCCCGGCTGGTGGCCGGCGACCGGCGGAAGCCTTCGGCGTACGGGCCGCTGCTGGGCCGGGACTGGGACGCGGTCATCGAGGTGTCCTGGCAGCCGGGGTTCGTGCGCGGGGCGCTCGACGCCCTGGGCGGCCGGGCCCGGCACTGGACGTACGTCTCCTCCGGCAGCGCGTATGCCTCCCACGCCGCGTTTGGCGCGGACGAGCGGGCCGCCCTGCTGCCGCCGACCGACCGGGACGAGACCGACCGTTCGCTGTACGGTGAGTCGAAGGTGGCCTGCGAGCAGGCGTCGACCGCCGCAGTCGGGGACCGGCTGCTCACCGCCCGCGCCGGACTCATCGGCGGCCCCGGTGACCACACCGGACGCTCCGGCTACTGGGCGGCCCGCGCCGCGCGCGATCGGAGCGGGCCGATGCTCGTGCCCGACACCCCCGGCCTGCCGACGCAGACGGTGGACGTCCGGGACCTGGCCGGCTGGCTGCTCGACTCGGCGGCGGCCGGGACCACCGGAACGTACGACGCGGTCGGTCCGGTGCTGCCGTTCAGCGAGTGGATCGAACTCTCCCGCGCCGTGGGCGGGCACACCGGGCGGGTCGTCACCGCCGATTCGGAGTGGCTGCTCGCGAAGGGTGTGTCCGAGTACATGGGGGACGAGTCGCTGCCGATGTGGCTGGTGGCGGCGGGTTGGGAAGGGTTCTCGGCCCGCAGCGGTGCCGCCGCGCGGGCGGCCGGGCTCCGGCACCGGCCCCGGGCCGAGCTGCTGGCCGACGTGCTGCGCTGGGAACGCGAACAGGGCCTTGACCGCCCGCGCCGGGCCGGCCTCAGCGCCGCCCGGGAGCGGGAACTGCTCGCGGCTCTCGGTGAGGGGTGATGGTTGCCCGGTCATGCCGGGTGTGAGACGTTGGCAGGGAGCCGCCGATCAGGCGGCTTCCGGACGAGGGGTGCCGTACCCGGTGTGCGACAAGACGGCCCGCAGGAGGGCTCGTCATGGCATGGCTGATTCTGGTGATCTCGGGTGTGCTGGAAGCGGTGTGGGCCACCGCCCTGGGTAAGTCCGAGGGCTTCGGCAGACTCGGTCCGTCCCTGGTCTTCGGGGTTGGGCTCGTCGGCAGCATGGCGGGCCTCGCGTACGCGATGCGCGACCTTCCCATCGGGACGGCCTACGCGGTGTGGGTGGGCATCGGCGCGGTCCTCACGGTCACGTACGCCATGGCCACCGGCGGGGAATCGGTGAGCGTGCCGAAGATTGTGTTTCTGACGATGATCGTCGGGGGAGTGGTGGGGCTCAAGGCCGCGCACTGACGCGGGCGCATCGCGGGCGGCTGCTCTGTGCGGCGGGTGCCGAGGTCACTCCTGGTGGGGTTGGCGGCTGCGGGTGCGCGCGGCACGGGTCCGTTGTGTGTTGGTGTCTCGCTCCCCCATGCCCTGTCCGCCGGTTCGTGGTTGGTGTCACGACAAGGCGGCGGCGGGGGACTGGTGTTTCGCTGCGCCGACTGTGACCGGATGACACCGGCCCGGCCTGACGCGGGCCGCTCACCGTTTCGCCGCCGACGCCCGGGGCCGCCGGTCGACGCGGGTGTGCAGCGGCACCCGCTGCCGCGATGATCTTGTGGTGTTCAGTCTTGTTGCCGTTCGTCCCGCCGCCGGATCAGTTCTTCAACCGCACTCGGGAGGGTCGTCTCGAAGTCGATGAGCTTTGCCCAGGTCGGAGTCACCACGATCCGGACCATGCCGTCGTAGAGCGAGCGCACGCCGGCCTCCCACTCGACCCGCTGCTCGGGTGTCATCGTGTAGGTGCCGCTGGACTGGAGGTATTCGTCCGGGATGCCCTCGACGACATCCAGCTCGGCCCGACCGCGAATGAGCAGAATCCTGGGCGGGTGCACCTCGGTGTCGATCGTCAGGGCGACGGCCGGATCGTGGCGCAGGGCAGGCAGCTTCGGGGCGTTCGTCGATGTGCACATGACGATCTCCGAGCCGTTCCAGACGAAGCCGATCGGGATGACCCGGGGCGTGCCGTCCCTGGCGGTGTAGGCCAGCCGGGTCAGGTCGCGAGCCAGGAGTTCCTGGCTCATCGGACGGTTCAGAACCTCGGCGATCTCGCTTGGTTCCACGGTCACACCCACCTTCCGGGCACTCAGCAGCAACGCCCCCAGGCTAGAGGCCCCCAATGACAGTTTTTCGGCACTCCCATCGAGAGCGTGTCGGGGACTTGAACAGCATTGATTGATACCGATCACTTCCCACTCGTTGTGTCGGCTTGGTGATCGGTGGGGCTTCGCTTCTCGTTTGTGTACGTCAATGCGCGCGACACGCCGGTGGGAGGGTCATCTCCCGCGTTTTCGCCCCTACCGTCACCGCATCGCGGCAGCGGGTGCCGCTACACACCGGCACCGGCACCGGCACCGGCACAGCCCGCCGCCAGGAGCCTGACCGCCTCCGCCGCAGGTTCCGGGGGGAGGCGGGTGCCGTCGCGCAGGCGCAGGGAGATCTGGTGGGCCGCCGCCTCCTTCGGGCCGATGATGGCCTGGTAGGGGATCAGGCGGCCCTCACGGATGCGGGCGGAGAGGGTGCCCCGGGACGGGGGCGCCAGTTCCGCGCGCAGGTCGTGGTCCCGGGCCCGCGCCAGCAGTGCCTGGGCGGCCGGGAGTTGGGCGTCGCTCACCGGCAGGACCGACAGCTGGACCGGGGCCAGCCAGGCCGGGAACGCCCCGCCGTGGTGTTCGATCAGGTGGGCCACCGCGCGTTCCACGCTGCCGATGATGCTGCGGTGGACCATCACCGGGCGGTGCCTGGCCCCGTCCGGGCCGGTGTAGTGCAGATCGAACTGTTCCGGCTGGTGGAAGTCGACCTGCACGGTCGACAGGGTGGACTCCCGGCCGGCCGGGTCGGCGATCTGGACGTCGATCTTCGGGCCGTAGAACGCCGCTTCGCCCTCCGCCTCCTCGTAGGGGAGGCCCAGCCCGTCCAGGGTGTCCCGCAGCAGGGCCACCGACCGGCGCCACATCTCCGGTGCCGCCACGTACTTGCCGCCCTCGCCCGGCAGCGACAGCCGGTACCGTACCGGCCGGATGCCCAGCGCCTCGTACGCCCGGCGGATCATCTCCAGCGCGGCCCGCGCCTCGCCCGCGACCTGGTCGACGGTGCAGAAGATGTGCGCGTCGTTGAGGGTGATCGCCCGGACCCGGGTCAGTCCGCCCAGCACGCCGGACAGTTCGGCGCGGTACATCCCGCCCAGCTCCGCCATCCGCAGCGGCAGCTCGCGGTAACTGTGCGAGCGGGAGCGGAAGATGAGCGCGTGGTGCGGGCACAGGCTGGGGCGCAGCACCACCTCCTCACCGCCGCTCAGTTCCATCGGCGGGAACATGTCCTCCCGGTAGTGCGCCCAGTGTCCTGAGATCTCGTACAGCTCGCGCTTGCCGAGCACCGGCGAGTACACGTGCCGGTAGCCGGCCCGGCGTTCGGCGTCGTGGATGTACCGCTCCAGCGCGTGCCGTACGGCCGCCCCGTCCGGCAGCCAGTACGGCAGGCCCGCGCCCATGAGGGGGTCGGAGTCGAACAGGTTCAGCTCGCGGCCGAGTGTGCGGTGGTCGTGCAGCGGGCTGGGCAGCGGGCTGGGCATCGGTGGTCTCCTCCAGTGAGGGAGGCGAGTGACCACACGGCGAAGCCCCGGGGCACTCGCCCCGGGGCTTCGGACTCAGACATCGGTCAGCGCGCCGGGACACTCTCCGGCGTCGTCGTCATCGCAGCGCGCTTCATGACGGGAACGCTAGCAGACCGGAGGGCGCGCCGTCCCGTCCTCAGACGGTCAGGGCCGCCGCCGTGCGCCGGCGTACCACCCGGGCGCGGCCGGTGGCGTACAGCGTGATGCCGCCCGTGGTGACCAGCGCGGCCAGGCCGAAGGCCACCACGCCCTGCCAGCCCGCCTGGTGGAAGATCACCGCGCCGACGGTGCCGCCGACGCTGTTGCCCAGGTAGTACGCCACCTGGTACAGCGCGGACGCCTGGGCCCGCCCGTGGGTCACGGCCCGGCTCACCGAGCCGGACGCCACCGCGTGGCCGAAGAAGAAGCCGCCGGTGATCAGCACCAGGGACAGCAGTACGGTCACCAGGTTGTCGACCAGGCTCAGCAGCAGTCCGCCGGTCACGGTGGTGATGGCCAGGTACAGCGCGCCGCGCCGGCCCAGCCGTTCGACCATCGGGCCGGTCATGGACGAGGACCCGGTGCCCACCAGGTAGATCACGAAGACCGAGCCGATCAGCCCGGCGGACAGGCCGAACGGTTCGGCCACCAGCCGGAAGCCGATCACCGTGTACACGGCGCTGAAGGCCGCCATCAGCAGCAGCCCGATCGAGAAGAGCCGGACCAGCAGCGGCTGGGAGAGGTGGGCGCGTACGGTGCCCAGCAGCGCGCGGGGCCGCAGCGGGGTGGGGGTGAAGTGGCGGGCCCGGGGCAGCAGCAGCCGGTACAGCACGGCGGCGGCGAGCGCGAGGACGGCGACCGCGCCCAGCGCCGTACGCCAGCCCCAGCCCTCCGCGACCCAGCCGGTGAGGATACGGCCGAGCATGCCGCCGACGCTGTTGCCCGCGATGAACAGGCCGACCGAGCCGACCGTGGAGCGGGCGTCGAGTTCCTCCGACAGGTAGGCGACGGCGGAGGCCGGGATGCCGGCGATGGCCGCGCCCTGGAGGGCGCGCAGCGCGATCAGGGTGGTGAGGTCGGGGGCGAAGGGGATGACGAGGGCGAGCGCCACCGCCACGGTCACGGAGAGGGTCATCAGCTGTTGCCGGCCGAAGCGTTCGCTGAGCGCGCTCAGCGGCAGGACGGCGGCGGCCAGGGCGATGGTGGTGGCCGAGATGGTCCAGCTGGCCTGTCCGGGGGCCACCGAGAAGGCGGTGGCGAGGTCGGGCAGGAGTGCCTGGGTGGAGAACAGCAGCGCGAAGGTGGCCACGCCGAGTGCGAACAGTGCGAGGTTGACGCGCACGTGGGAGACACGGGCCGGGGTGGCCGGGGTGGTCGCGGTGGCCGGGGGAGTCGGGGATAGGGCGGGGTCGGCGGTGGCCGACGCCTTGGTGGCTGCTGCGGTGGGCATGTCGTCAAAATTAGGACGCCGCCTTTCATGCGTCCAATGCACAAAGCTGCGATGATTGATGCTCCAGTGCATCAGTACAGGTGGTGGGGGTCCATGTCATATCCGGGCAACGGAAAAGACATCCACGTAACAGGCCCGGGCGCCGAAGTCCCGCCCGAGGCGTGGGCCGCGCTGCTCAGCCCGCGCCTCGCCCAGTTCGCCGCCGTCGCCCGCCACGAGCACATCACCCAGGCCGCCCGCGAGCTGGGCGTGCCCCAGTCCACCCTCAGCCGCGCCATGGCCCGCCTGGAGGCCGATCTCGGGGTGGCGCTGCTGGCCCGGCACGGCCGCAATGTCAGCCTCACCCCGGCGGGCCGGGCCTTCGCCCGCTCGGTGGAGCGCTCGCTCGGCGAGATCGGCCGGGCGGCGGAGGCGGTACGGGCCGACGCCGATCCGGCGGCCGGCAAGGTGGCGTTCGGCTTTCTGCACACCATGGGCCCGGAGACCGTACCCGCCCTGATCCGGGAGTTCCGCCAGGACCACCCCCGGGTCCGGTTCGCGCTCGTCCAGAGCTACGGCGAGGACATGATCGAACGGATGCGGCTGGGCCAGCTCGACCTGTGTCTCACCTCGCCGATCCCCGAGGCCCCCGACCTGGTGACCCGGCGCCTGGACGAGCAGCGGCTGTTCCTGGTGGTGCCGGCCGGGCACCGGCTCGCGGGGCGCAAGCGGGTGCGGCTGGCGGAGGCGGCGGACGAGGCGTTCGTCACCCTCGAACCGGGGTACGGGCTGCGGAAGCTGACGGATGTGCTGTGCGCGCGGGCCGGGTTCATACCGAAGATCGCGTTCGAGGGGGAGGAGCCGGAGACGCTGCGCGGGCTGGTGGCCGCCGGGCTGGGGGTGGCGCTGCTGCCGCCGCCGATGGTGCCGCGCCCCGGCGCGCGGGATCTGGCGGTGACGGCGCCGCGCGCGGTGCGCGAGATCGGCGTCGCCTGGCTGGCCGGGCACCCGGACACCCGGCCGGTCGCCGACTTCAAACGGTTCCTGCTGGGGCGGCGCGGCCGGTTCGCCGGTTCGGGCCGCACGGAGCCGGGCGGTACGGAGCCGGCCGGTACGGACCCGGCCGGTACGGACCCGGGCCGGGCCGGAGCGGATCACGCGGCGCCCGGGTGACGGCGTCCGTCCACCCCATCTACGCGCGTAGGCGCTACAGTGCCGGGATGACTCAGACCACCCCGCCGGACCGGGAACAGATCCGGCGCGCCCCCAAGGTCCTGCTGCACGATCACCTCGACGGCGGGCTGCGCCCCGCCACCATCGTCGAACTGGCCGCCGAGCAGGGCTACGACCGGCTGCCGGCCACCGACGCCGGCAAGCTGGGCGCCTGGTTCCGCGAGGCCGCCGACTCCGGTTCGCTGCCGCGCTATCTGGAGACGTTCGCGCACACCTGCGCCGTGATGCAGCGCCGCGACGCGCTCGTACGGGTGGCCGCCGAGTGCGTGGAGGACCTGGCGGCGGACGGGGTGGTGTACGCGGAGATCCGCTACGCCCCCGAGCAGCATCTGGAGGACGGGCTCACCCTGGAGCAGGTGGTCGAGGCCGTCAACGAGGGCTTCCGCGAAGGCGAACGGCGGGCCGCGCTGACCGGCCACCGGATCCGTACCGCGGCCCTGCTCACCGCCATGCGGCACGCCGCGCGGGCCTTCGAGATCGCCGAACTCGCCAACCGCTACCGCGATCGAGGCGTCGCCGGCTTCGACATCGCCGGTGCCGAGGCGGGCTTCCCGCCCACCCGGCACCTGGACGCGTTCGAGTTCCTCAAGCGCGAGAACAACCACTTCACCATCCACGCGGGCGAGGCGTTCGGGCTCCCGTCGATCTGGCAGGCCCTCCAGTGGTGCGGCGCCGACCGGCTGGGCCACGGGGTGCGGATCATCGACGACATCGAGGTGGCGGAGGACGGTACGGTGCGGCTGGGGCGGCTGGCGGCGTACGTGCGCGACAAGCGGATTCCGCTGGAGATGTGCCCGACCTCCAACCTCCAGACGGGTGCGGCGCCCTCGTACGCCGAGCATCCCATCGGACTGCTGCGGCGGCTCCGGTTCCGGGTGACGGTCAACACCGACAACCGGCTCATGAGCGACACGAGCATGAGCCGTGAATTCGAGCATCTCGTACGGACGTTCCGGTATTCCCTCGATGATCTTCAGTGGTTCACGGTGAATGCGATGAAGTCGGCGTTCATTCCTTTTGATGAACGTCTCGCCATGATCAATGAGGTGATCAAGCCGGGATATGCCGCACTACGCTCCGAGTGGCTGTTCCCATCCGTGTCGGAAAACCCCGCCTGACCTGGTCGGATGACGGGGCGGTGCGGCGGATGGACGTACCGGAAAAGGCAGTTGATCCGACCGGCGGGCGGGACGCGCGAGACATTTCGATCCTTTGCGGCGCGGGCTTTCAGTGGCTACGTTCGCCCTCGGGCCCTCGCCGCTGACATCCCACCCCACGCAAGGACGTAGTGACTCATGAAGCACACAACCGTGAAGACCCTGGGCGCCGCCGCCGTCGGTGCCGCGCTCGCCGCCACCGGTGCCGGTTCCGCCCACGCGCTGGGCGAGCAGCTGGTGGCCGGGACCACCGGCCAGGTCGTGAAGGCCGTGCCGCTGGGCGATGTGGCCGGTGGTCTCACTGGTAACGGCGACAACGCCGCCGCGGGCCTCCAGGAAGTCACCAAGCCGCTGAACGGCGCCACCGACCCCAGCGCCCTGCTGGGCAGCAACGGCGATGTGCTGAACCAGGCCACCAGCGGCCTGCTGGGCGGCCTCCCCGCCGGCGCCCTCAGCGGCAGCGGCCTGCTCTGATCCACCCGGCGAAAGGGCCGCACCCCGGCGCGTGTACGCACGCGGGGCGCGGCCCTTTCCGCTGTCCCCGGGCAGGTCAGACGCGCTCCACATACCCGGCCCGCCACTGCGGCGCCGGATCGGAGCCCACCTCGCTCCAGTACTCACGGCCCCGGACGATCCGCCCGTCCCGGACCGTCCAGAACGAGGCCACCCGGTGCACGCCCATGGTCTCGTGCGGGACCTCCACCTCGGAGACGACTTCCGCGCCGTCCGCCACGATGCGCAGCACCCGGATCGACCACCCCTCCGGATACTCCGCGTTGATGCGCACGAAGTTCTCCCGCCCCACGATCCGCTCGCCGCTGACGGGCCACTCCACGACCACATCCTCGGCCAGCGCTTCACGCACCCCGGCCCAGTCCCGCGCTTGCATGCGGTCCCACAGGCCCTGAACAGTCTTTATCGGCTTCACGGGCGCATCATGGCAGCCGGCACTGACACACAGCCGGCCCCGACAGCACCACTGGCTCGGGACCCGGTCGGCACCGGCTCGGCACCGGCTCGGCACCGGCTCTCATCAGCGGGCGGCGATCCCCGCGCCGCCCGTGGCCGTGGCCGTGGCCGGCGCCCTGGTCAGGGCGACCCGGTGGGTGCTGCGGCGGGCCTCCGGACGGCGGAACGGGGCCGCCGAGCCGATCGGCGCGGGCACGGTGTCGGGCTCCGCGCGCGGGGACGGCGACGGCGGCCGGGTGTCGCGCAGCAGCAGGTCCCGCAGCTTCCCGTAGCACAGCAGATGCGTGAGGGTGACCCCGCAGGCGTTCAGCAGCAGCGAGTCCACATCCGCGACCCGGGTGGGTTCCAGCGACTGCATGAGTTCGATCCCGAGCGAGATCATCGCAGCCGCGAACACGGTGCGGAAGAGCGAGACAAAGCGCGAGCCGCCCAGCCGCTGGCCCAGCAGCGGCAGCAGCACCCCCAGCGGGGCGAAGACCGCCAGCCCTGCCCCGATGGTGCGCAGCGCCTGCCCCGGACCGGCCGCGAGGTCGGCCCGGATGGTCGCGAACGGCTCCAGGTTGGGCGGTGAGACCCACATCACGGTGCGGGGCCGCAGCATCAGCCAGCCGACGACGGCGAGGTAGCAGGTGAGCAGCAGGAAGGCCGTCACCCGTACCCTCGGGTCGACCTTCTGGTCGCGGGCCTCGCCGCGATGACCGCTTTCGCGCTTGGCGGGCCCGGCCGGGCCGCCGTGATGACGGTGCACGGATCTCAGGACGCCACTGCCCCCCGCAGCGGTTCCGGTTCCGGGCGAGTGTGATGGGCCGCACGGGCGGCTCCTACAGGGAGCGGCCCACCGAGGGAGCCGACTCGGGGCTGTGCCGCATCGCCGCGCTGCACGGGTAGGTCTGCGGGCGCGGATCGGGCGAGTCGGCGGGGCCGCCGAGTACCACGGCGTGGCCGTTGCCCAGCTGCTCCAGTTGCGCGAAAGTGCAGATGATCTGTGCGAGTGCGAACGCCGACAGTTCGCTGGGGCGTTCGCTCAGCCGCAGCACCGTGCCGGGGTCGTCCCCGACCGGTCCGCTCACCGTGAGGCCCAGGGGTACGGCGCTGGTGAAGCCGGCCGCCCGCTCGTTCTCGCCGGGGTCGTTCTGCAACTCCGTCAGCAGGGCGGCGGCCAGCGCCACCCGGTCCTGGCCGGCCGCGGCGGTGTCGACGGCGCGCGCTACGGCCTCCACCCGGGTGCCGCACACCAGATACACCGAGGTGGTGTCGGTGGCGGTGCCGGGGGCGCCGCTCTCGCCGGTCGCGTTCATCGTGGTGTCGCAGCTGGCCCGGGACGGGGCGGGCCCGGCGTCCACGGGCACATTGGTGGGGCGGATACCGCACCCGGCGGTGCCGGCCAGCGCGACGATCGCCGCCGCGGCCAGCAGCGCCCCGGACCGTACCCGCACCCGCGACCGCGACCGTACCCGTGACTGCGCCAGCGCCCGCACCCGTATCCGTACCGCAGGCCGTCCCGCCCGGCCCGTACGTGCCCTCACGGGGTCCGCTCCTCTCCGTCGTCGCCGCGCTCCCCGGGCGCCTCGCGCGGCAGCCGCAGGGTGAACACCGCGCCGCCGCCCGGGGCGTTGGCCGCCGAGATCTCGCCGCCGTGCAGATGGGCGTTCTCCAGGGCGATGGACAGGCCGAGACCGCTGCCCTCGGAGCGGGGCCGCGACGCGCTCGCCTTGTAGAAGCGGTCGAAGACGTGCGGCAGCACCTCCTCCGGGATGCCGGGCCCCTGGTCGGCGACCTCCACCACCACGTCGTCCCGCCCCGTCGCCGGGTCGCTCTCCTCGCGCACCGAGACCCGTACCGACCGGCCACCGCCGTGCTTGAGGGCGTTGCCGATCAGATTCGCCAGGATGACATCGAGGCGGCGCGGGTCCAGCCGGGCGGTGATCGTACGGTCGGCGTCCAGCTCGACCGCGTCCAGCCAGGCGCGGGCGTCGATGCAGTGGGTGAGCTGGTCGGCGATGTTGACATCGTCCACGACCATCTTGGCGGTGCCCGCGTCGAAGCGGGTGACCTCCATCAGATTCTCCACCAGGCTGTTCAGCCGCCGGGTCTCGCTCACCACCAGCTGGACGGCGGGCGCGATCATCGGGTCGAGGCTGTCGGCCTCCTCCTCCAGCACATCCGTCACGGCGGTGATCGCGGTCATCGGGGTACGCAGCTCGTGCGACATGTCGGCGACGAAGCGCCGGCTGGCCGCCTCCCGGGCCCGCAGATCCTCGACCCGGTGCTCCAGGGAGGCCGCGGCGGCGTTGAACGTACGGGACAGCTGCGCCAGCTCGTCCGCGCCGCGCTCCTCAAGGCGGGTGTGCAGCTTGCCCTCGCCGAGCCGCCGCGCCGCGTTCGACAGCCGGGCGACCGGCCGCAGCACCATGGTGGCGGCGGCCTGGGCGAGCAGCGCGGAGCCGATCACCGCGAGCGCGGTGGCGATGCCGAGCGACCAGGCCAGGGAGTTGAGGTCGTCGCGCTCCGGTATGAGGGAGGCGAGCAGGTAGCCGGTGGGGCCGCCGTCGATGACCTGGGCGCCGCCGATGAGATACGGGTCGCCGTCGATCTCCACCCGCTGCCAGTACAGGTGGTAGGGGGCGTCGGTGTCGTCGCGCTCCTGGTGCACGGCGTCCCTGAGCGAGACGGGGATCATGTCGAGCCGGAAGCTCTTGGGGGCGGTCTCTATGACGCAGTCGCCGTCCGGGCCGCCCTCGTCGACCAGCACCACCTGGTACGTCTGGTTGCCGCTGGTCATGATCGTGCCCATGTCGCGCAGCATTTCGCAGGCGGCGTGCTCGGGGAGGCCGCCCGCGCCGTCGCCGAGCGCCTGGCTGAAGTCCTTGAGCGCCGAGTTCTGCGCGCGGGTGAGGACGGCGTCGCGGTTGAGCCAGTACGCGATCCCCGACACCGAGACGGCGGCGACCAGCGCGACCAGGGCGAAGACGGTGACCAGGCGCAGCCGCAGCGAGGTGAGGCGCAGCGCGCGGCGTATGAGCCGGCCCCAGCGCCGGGTTCCGGTCGGGGTGCGGGTCACGAAGGGGCGTCCAGCCGGTAGCCCACGCCGCGCACCGTACGGATCAGCTTGGGGGAGGAGGGCACGTCCTCGACCTTGGCGCGCAGCCGCTGGACGCAGGCGTCCACCAGGCGGGAGTCGCCGAGGTAGTCGTGCTCCCACACCAGGCGCAGCAGCTGCTGCCGGGACAGTGCCTGGCCGGGGCGGCGGCTGAGTTCGAGCAGCAGGCGCAGTTCGGTGGGGGTGAGCTGGAGGTCCTCGCCGTTCTTGGTGACGGTCATGGCGGCGCGGTCGATGGTGATGGCGCCGAAGGTGGCGGCGTCGTGCGACTCGCGCTCGCCGCGCCGCATGACGGCGCGGATGCGGGCGTCCAGGACCCGGCCCTGTACGGGTTTGACGACGTAGTCGTCGGCGCCGGATTCGAGGCCGACGACGACATCGATGTCGTCGCTGCGGGCGGTGAGGAGGATGATCGGCAGCTGGTCCGTGCGACGAATGCGACGGCAGACCTCAAATCCGTCGATTCCGGGCAGGTTGACGTCCAGAACGATGAGATCGGGCCGCTGCTCGCGCAGCAGCGTCAGACCGTCCTCGCCGGTAGCGGCGGTCACCACGCGGTGCCCCTGGCGAGACAGGCTCATCTCCAGGGCGGTACGTACCGCCTCGTCGTCCTCGATCAGCAACAGGAAAGCCACGCGGCTCATTGTGGCCTATGGACCCCGGGGAGTTCGACCGTGCGTTCCCGGAACGGAGCCGGCGGCCCTGTGACACCGCTGTGACAGTTGGGGGACGGGCCCATGAAACTGGCCGGGCAATGTATTCCCCGACGCACCGAGTACGGCACGGCAACACGATGGGGGCAGCGGGATGAGCGCACTGCACAGCATCAGCAACACGGCAGTCATCGGTACGACGCGCGCTCGCACCTCCGTGGTTCCCGTGCGGTGCGACGTGACGGGGAACACGTCGTCGACCGCATCGTCCGGCGTCGCGAACAGGCTTGGGGGTCATCGCGGCATCGGTCATCCGCGTCCGGCGCACCTCAGCGCGGTGGACACGGTGGGGGGGAAGACGGGGGAGAACGGGGGGATCGGGGGAACCGGGGGAACCGTGCGGGGAGCGCGGCGCGAGGGGGTCACGGAGGCGGAGTTCACCGCCTACGTGCAAGAGCGCCGCGCCTCCCTGTACGCAACCGCCTACCACCTCACCGGTGACCGGCACGAGGCGGAGGACCTGCTCCAGAGCGCGCTGCTGTCCACGTACCGCGCCTGGGAGCGGATCACCGACAAGGCGGCGGTCGGCGGCTATCTGCGCCGCACCATGACCAACCTGCACATCAGCGCGTGGCGCCGCCGCAAGCTGAACGAGTACCCGACCGAGGAACTGCCCGAGGCGCCGGGCGAGTACGACACGATGCGCGGCACGGAGCTGCGCACCGTGCTGTGGCAGGCGCTGGCGCGGCTGCCCGAACAGCAGCGCACGATGCTGGTGCTGCGCTACTACGAGGGCCAGACCGACCCGGAGATCGCGGACACGCTGAACATCAGCGTCGGCACCGTGAAGAGCAGCATCTGGCGCACCCTGCGCCGGCTGCGCGAGGACCGCTCCCTGAGCATGGGGCGGGACCAGGAGGAGTCCTTCGGCGAGCTGGTGGCCTGAGGGATCGGGGGAAACAGGGGAAACGGGGGAACGCGGGGAAACCCGAGGGAAAGGGGAAACGGGGGAAACACGGGGGAACCGAGCGGGGTCCGGCGCCTGGGGGGCACCGGACCCCGCTGAAGTCTGCACGGTCGGGTCAGGGCACCCAGCCGAGGGTCATGACCCCGATGCTGATGGTCAGCTCCTGGACCTCATAGATGACGCGGTAGCGGCCGATCTTGATGCGTCGCAGGTCGTTGGACCCGTAGGGGGCACTGCCTTCGGGCCGGGGATCAGCTGCCAGGAGGTCGACAGAGGCGAAGACCTGCCTGAGGCCTTCGGGATCTTCCTTGAGGAAACGGGCGGCTGAGTTGAGTGCTCCCGGACTCCAGTCCACTCGGTAGTTCACTCGCTGCTGTCCTGATCCAACCCGAGCCTGCGACGGGCCTCTTCGTGGGGGATGAGCACCAATGTGCCCTCGGCCTTCTGGCGCTGGTACTCGGACACGGCCAGGGCTTCTTCCAGATCCGCCAGATCCTGCGGGTTGATCAGTATGGCGGCAGCATGGCCGTGGTCGGTGATGGTGATGCGCTCGTGGGAATGCGCAGCCCGGCGGATGAGCGTGCCGAACTTCGCGCGGGCTTCCGTCATCGCATAGGTGTCACTCATGTCGAGCAGAGTACATAACTCTGCTGAGTAGTGTACAAAACTTGACACTCGCGTACGCCGATCGCCTACTCAACGACGGCTGCCTCCGACCAGATCGGCGATCCGCGCCCGCGCCTCGTCCCGGCCGCACGCGTACGCGCCCAGCGCCTCGTGCCGCGCCACGATCCGCCCCTCCGCGCGCATGAGCTTCCACCCCCGCCGCAGCAGGAACGTCAGCGACTTCCGCGACTCGCGCACATCGCGCACCAGCCGCCGCCGGAAGGTGGTCAGCGGCCGGTTGCGCAGACACAGCGTGTCCGCCGCCAGGCCCTCCCGCCCGCACTCCGCGCTGATCTCGGCCGCGAAGATGCCCTCCGCGACGAACAGCGGAGCCCCGCCCAGGTCGAGCGGCGCGCTGCCGGTGATGGCGGAGGTGGAGATGTCGTACACGGGAACGGTGGCCCTGCCCTCCACGCACAGCCGCCGGACCGCGTCGAGCGCCGCCGCCGCGTTCCAGGAGGCCGGGTGGTCCCAGTCCGTGTCACCGGAGCCGTCCGGCAGCGGGGGCAGGGTGGGGTCCGTGCCCTCCTTGTAGAAGTCGTCGAGCCGCAGCACCGGCAGCCCGGAGCGTACGGCGAGCCTTGACTTCCCGGAACCGGAGGGGCCGGTCAGCAGGATGACCCGGGCCCGGGGTCCGGGCTCCGGGTCCGCCTGCGACGTGGGTGGTATCGGCGGGGTGCGCGGCGTAACGGTCACGGGACCCCATTGTCCCGTATGCGCGCCGTTCAGACGCCGATGGGGTGCCAGACGGTCTTTGTTTCCAGGAACGCCAGCAGCCGGCCGGTGCCCGGGTCGGCCGTCCAGTCCTCGGGGGGCGTGGGCCGCAGCACCCGCTTGAGGTTGTCGGCGGCGGCCGTCTCCAGCCGTACCGCCAGCTCCGGATCGCCGACCGTGCCCGCCAGATCGAGCGCGTTGACGTCCTGGTGCGCCGCCAGCGGAAGGCCCAGCTCCGCCGTGTCGCCGGAGAGGATGTTGACGACCCCGCCCGGCACGTCGGAGGTGGCCAGCACCTCGGCGAACGACAGCCCGGGCAGCGGCGCCTTCGCGCTCGTCACCACCACCGCCGTGTTGCCGCCGGCGATGACCGGCGCCAGGACGGAGACGAGGCCGAGCAGCGAGGAGCGCTGCGGCGCCAGTACCGCGACCACGCCGGTCGGCTCGGGCACCGACAGGTTGAAGAACGGTCCGGCCACCGGGTTGGCGCCGCCCGCGATCTGCGCGATCTTGTCGGTCCAGCCCGCGTACCAGACCCAGCGGTCGACGGCCGCGTCCACCGCCGCCAGCGCGGCGTCCGCCGGCAGCCCCTCGGCGTCGGCGACCTCGGCGGCGAACTGCTCGCGGCGGCCGGTGAGCATCTCGGCGACCCGGTACAGCACCTGGCCCCGGTTGTACGCGGTCGCGCCCGACCAGCCGGGGAACGCCTTGCGGGCGGCGACCACCGCGTCACGGGCGTCCTTGCGGGAGGAGAGGGGCGCGTTGGCCAGCCAGCCGCCCCGGGAGTCGGTCACCTCGTACACCCGTCCGCTCTCGGAGCGGGGGAACTTGCCCCCGACGTACAGCTTGTAGGTCTTCAGCACGCTGAGGCGCGCGGCGGTCGGGGCCGTCTGCACGGTCGGCGCCGTCTGCACGGTCTTCTTCTTCTCAGACATTGAGGTACGCCTCCAGACCGTGCCGGCCGCCCTCGCGCCCGAAGCCGGACTCCTTGTAGCCGCCGAACGGCGACGTGGGATCGAACTTGTTGAACGTATTGGCCCACACCACGCCCGCCCGCAGCTTGTCCGCCACCGACAGGATTCGCGAGCCCTTCTCCGTCCAGATGCCGGCGGACAGGCCGTACGGCGTGTTGTTCGCCTTGGCCACCGCCTCCTCCGGGGTACGGAACGTCAGCACCGACAGCACCGGGCCGAAGATCTCCTCCCGGGCGATGCGGTGCGACTGCTGCACATCGGTGAACAGGGTCGGCGCGAACCAGTACCCCTGGGCGGGCAGTTCGCACGAGGCAGGTGACCAGCGCGCGGCACCCTCCGCCTCACCGGCCGCCGCCAGCTCCTGGATGCGGCCCAGCTGCTCGGCGGAGTTGATGGCGCCGACGTCGGTGTTCTTGTCCAGCGGATCGCCCACCCGCAGCGTCTCCATGCGCCGCTTGAGCGCGTCCAGCAGCTCGTCGCGCACCGACTCCTGGACCAGCAGCCGCGATCCGGCGCAGCACACATGGCCCTGGTTGAAGAAGATGCCGTTGACGATGCCCTCGACGGCCTGATCGATGGGCGCGTCGTCGAAGACGATGTTCGCGGCCTTGCCGCCCAGTTCGAGGGTGAGCCGCTTGTGGGTGCCCGCGACCGTACGGGCGATGGCCCGGCCGACCTCCGTCGAGCCGGTGAAGGCCACCTTGTCGACGCCCGGGTGGGCGACCAGCTCGGCGCCGGTGGAGCCGTCCCCGGTGAGGATGTTGACGACGCCGCGCGGCAGTCCGGCCTGGCGGCAGATGTCGGCGAAGAACAGCGCCGACAGCGGGGTGGTCTCGGCGGGCTTGAGGACGACCGTGTTGCCGGTGGCCAGCGCCGGGGCGACCTTCCAGGCGAGCATGAGCAGCGGGAAGTTCCACGGGATGACCTGGGCGGCCACCCCCAGCGGGCGCGGCTCCGGGCCGAAACCGGCGTACGCCAGCTTGTCGGCCCAGCCCGCGTAGTAGAAGAAGTGCGCGGCGGCCAGCGGCAGATCGGTGTCGCGGGACTCGCGGATCGGCTTGCCGTTGTCGAGGGTTTCGAGCACGGCCAGCTCGCGGGAGCGCTCCTGGAGGAGGCGCGCTATCCGGAAGAGGTACTTGGCGCGCTCGGCGCCGGGCAGCGCCGACCAGGGGCCGAAGGCGGTACGGGCCGCCCGGACCGCCGCGTCCACGTCCGCCGCCCCGGCGTGGGCGACCTCGGACAACTGCTCCTCGGTGGCGGGGGAGTGGGTGGGGAAGACCTTGTCCTCGGCGGCGGGTCGGAACTCGCCGTCGATGAACAGGCCGTAGGAGGGGGCGATGTCGACGACGGCGCGCGACTCGGGCGCGGGTGCGTACGCGAAGATGCTCATCAGTCTCGTGGTGTCCTTGCGTCCTCGGATGCTGTCAGTCGACGGTGACGTAGTCGGGGCCGCTGTAGCGGCCGGTGGCCAGCTTCTGCCGCTGCATCAGCAGATCGTTCAGCAGGCTGGAGGCGCCGATCCGGAACCAGTCGGGGGACAGCCAGTCGGGGCCCGCGGTCTCGTTGACCACCACGAGGTACTTGATGGCGTCCTTGGTGGTACGGATGCCGCCGGCCGGCTTCACGCCGATCTGGCGGCCGGTGGCGGCGCGGAAGTCGCGCACGGCCTCCAGCATGAGGAGGGTGTTGGGGAGGGTCGCGTTGACGGATACCTTCCCCGTGGAGGTCTTGATGAAGTCCGCGCCGGCCAGCATCGCCAGCCAGGAGGCGCGGCGGATGTTGTCGTAGGTCGACAACTCGCCGTTTTCGAGGATGACCTTCAGATGGGCGGGTCCGGCGGCCTCGCGGACGGCGGCGATCTCCTCGAAGACATGCAGGTAGCGCCCGGCGAGGAACGCGCCCCGGTCGATGACCATGTCGACCTCGTCCGCGCCGGCGGCCACGGCGTCGCGGGTGTCGGCGAGCTTGACGGGGCGGGCGGCGCGGCCGGCCGGGAAGGCGGTGGCGACGGAGGCGACCTTCAGGGGCGTGCCGGCCAGCGCTTCCTTGGCGGTTGCCACCATGTCGGGATAGACGCAGATGGCGGCGACATGAGGCACGCCGGGGGCGGTCGGGTCGGGCCGCACGCCCTTGGCGCACAGCGAGCGCACCTTCCCGGGGGTGTCCGCGCCCTCCAGGGTGGTCAGATCGATCATGGAGATGGCCAGATCGATGGCCGCCGCCTTGGCGGTGGTCTTGATCGAGCGGGTGCCGAGGGTGGCGGCACGGGCCTCAAGGCCGACCGCGTCGACGCCGGGGAGGCCGTGGAGGTAGCGGCGCAGGGCCGCGTCGGAGGCGGTGACGTCCGCGAGGGCGGCGGGGGCCGGGGCAGTGGGTGGCATGCTCACGAGCCGAGCATATCTACGCGCGTAGTGGGAGGCCACCCCCGGATCCGCCGGATTCGCTGCTCCGGGTGGGCAACCGAATCGCGAGAAGTGGTGGTCGAGGGGGTGAAGGGTTGAAGAGGTGGTGCGGAGATGAAGCCCGAGGACGAGGAAGAGTTCCAGGGGTTTGTGCGCAGTCGCTGGCCCAGGCTGGTGCGCACGGCCTACCTGCTGACGGGTGACGCACACCTGGCCGAGGACGTCGCACAGAGCGCGCTCACCAAGGTGTACCGCTCCTGGCGGCGGGTGCGAGCCAGCGACAATCCGGACGCCTATGTCCGGCGGGTGCTGGTGAGCTGCCACCACGACCGGTTCCGCAAACGGCGAGTCCGTGAGCACCTGACCGACATCCCACCGGATGTGCTGACCGCGCCCGACGACCTGGCCCGCGCGGATCAGCGGGCACTGCTGGAGGCGGCCCTGCTGAAGCTGCCGAAGCGGCAGCGGGCCGTGGTGGTGCTGCGGTACTGGGAGGACCTGTCGGAGGCCGAGGTGGCCGTGGCGCTCGGCTGTTCGAAAGGGACGGTCAAGAGCCAGTCGGCCAAGGCGCTGGCGAAGCTGCGGCAGCTGGTCCAGCACAGCCCGGTGGCCGCCCTGCGGTGAGGGCCGGCCGGCACCGCCCGGACGGAGGGTGGGCGGTGCCGGGAGAGAGATCGAGGCCACGGCCAGGACCAAGGCCGGGGCCAAGAAGTGGGCAGGGCGAAAGAAGAGAGTGAGCTGGAGATGACCAACCAGAACGAGACCGAGGTCGAACGTCGGCTGCGTGAGCTGCTGGCCGAGCGGGCGGAGGGGATGGTGCCGCCCGAGGCCCCCGTCGAGCGGATCGCCCAGCAGGGCCGGGCCTCCCAGCGGCGCGGAAGGGTGGTGCTGGGCGCGGGCCTGGCCGTGTTGGTGGCCGTGCCCGGCTTCGCGATCGCCGCGCAGGCGGGCGGCGACAGCGATCCCGGGGCGGGCGCCACCGGCGTACTGCCCGCGGCACCCCCGGCGGAGGCCCCCGGGGCGACCGATGGGGCGACCGGCGGGGCGACCGGCGGGGCGACCGGCGGGACGACCGACGAGGAATCGCACGAGGTGACCGCCGATCCGGATGACGCGGACCACCCGCTGCCCCCGTCCGACCCGGAGCGGCAACTGCTCGACGGCATCACCCTGGAGCAGGCGACCGAGAGCCTGGAAGCCTGCCTCGCCGAGGGCCTCGGCGCGAACCTGGACCCCGACACGGAGTGGTCCAGGCCCGTTCCCGCCATCGACAGCCTGCGGATCCTGCTCGCCTGGCAGGGCGAGGGCGACGCCAACCGTGGCCCGGAGGCGCGGCGGCAGGTGCTCGCCGTGACGGACGATCCCACGGCCGAGGAGCACCACCAGCTGACCTGCGCCACCGACAGCGCGGGGGCATTCCAGAACGTGCAGCACAGCGTCGGCCGGTCGGTGGAGATGGACGAGCTGGGCTGGCTCGTCGCCCCGGATGTCAATGCCGGCCGGCACTACGCCAGTGACGAGTGGGCCCCGCCGTTCCGCTGGGCTAACTACGGGATGATCGACCCGCAGGTCGGGCGGGTCACCATGACCTACGCCGGCGCCACCCACGACGCGATCCTCGACTCCGGATACTTCGTGGTCGCGGGCATCGCCGAGGATGCGCCGACGGGCGATCCGGTGATCAAGGGGTACGACGAGGACGGTGAGCTGATCTTCGACTCACAGACCATCGACCTCCCGTAAGGCGGATTCCCGCAGAGCGAACACCTCACAGGACCGGTCGGGGGATGAGTCCGGCACAATCGGGGCCATGACGAGTGAGCCCCAGAAGTACGCCGACCGCGTCTACCGCTCCGGCTCGGCACTCGCCGCCGGTGTGCTGCTGACCGGTCTGGCCGCCTGGCTGGGCGGGGACGCCATCCTGCGGGGCGACGGCCGTACGCCGGTGATCGCCGTGGCCGCGCTGCTGCTGGTGGTGCCGCTGGTCAGCGCGTTCACCTTCCGCCCGGCCGTTTACGCCGGTGACGAGCGGCTGCGGGTGCGCAACCCGTTCCGCACCATCGTGGCCCCCTGGGCCACGGTGGAGAGCGTGAAGGCGGCCTACTCCTGCGAGCTGACGGCGGGCGGCGCCACGTACCAGCTGTGGGCGATCCCGGTCTCCCTGCGCGCCCGCGGCAAGGCCACGCGTCACAACGAGCGCCTTGCCGCGGGCGAGCAGCCGCGCGGTGGCCTGCTCGGCATGGGCGGCGGCCGGGACCGGATCGGCCAGGACGCGGACCGGCCCCGTACCGCCCCTTCCGATGTGGCGGTGGCGGAGCTGCGCGACCTGGCCGAGCGGCACGCGGGCGACGCGGGCGCACAGGGCGAGGTCACGGTCCGCTGGTCCTACGAGACCCTCGCCCCGCTCGCGCTGGGTGTGGTCGGCCTGCTGATCCTGTGGATCACCGGCTGAAGCGGCCGGAACAGCTGAAAGGAAACAGAAGAAGAATGATGATGGGCATGGTTCTGGGCGACATGGACTCCCGCACTTCGACGCGGGAGCGGTAGCCCACTCCGAACCGAGGTCACCCCTCCCCCTCCTCGTCGAAGTGCTCTTCGTGCAGGCCATCGCACGTTCGATCACGAGGAGTTCCCCAGCCGTGTCCACGATCATCCACTGGACCGAGCACCACATCACCCGGAGCGCCCACTGGCACTCCGAGAACGCCACCCCGCCGCCGCACCGCATCGTCGTCACGGGCGATGGTGACGGCCATGGTGACGGCGACCGCATGAACGCCGCCACCGCCCACCGGCTGGCCCGCGAGGGCACCGCACTGCTGTGGCGCGGCGACTTCCCACAGGCGCGGCAGCTGCTGCGGGCGATGGCCCGCCACATCGACCGGACGGCGCCACCGGCGCGTACCTTCGCCGAACACCGCCGCGCCCGGGCGCACCGCGCCCGCGTGCTGGGGCGGGTGCTGGTGCTGCTGCCGGACGGCCGGTCCCTGGACCTGCGCCGGGCGCCGGACGTCCGCGCGGCCTGCACCGAGGCGTACGGCCCGCCCCCGTCCGCCGGCTCCCGCCCCGGGCTCGGCCTCGGCCCCTGGCTGGTCTCGCTCCGGGAGCTTCTGGGCGTGATCGGCGCGCACGAGTGGCGCCGCAAGGGTGTCCAGGTTCCGGCCCTGGGGGCCCGCGTCCACCCGCACTACGGGGTGTTCTCGCCGGTCCGGGGGGAGTATGTCGACCTGGTGGCACAGGCACCCCTGCCGGGCCCGGTGCGCACGGCCTTCGACCTGGGCACCGGCACCGGCGTGCTGGCCGCCGTGCTGGCCCGCCGGGGCGTGCGGCGGGTGGTGGCCACCGACCGCAACCCGCGCGCCCTCACCTGCGCCCGCGCCAACGCGCGCCGGCTGGGCCTGGCCGACCGCATCGAGGTGACCGGCCCCACCCTCTACCCCCCGGGGCACCCCGGGGGCCGGGCCGACCTGATCGTTTGCAACCCGCCCTGGCTCCCGGCCCGCCCGACCTCCGTGCTGGAACAGGGCGTCTACGACGAGGACGGCGCGATGCTGCACGGCTTCATGACCGGCCTGCGGGACCGGCTGACCCCGGCCGGGGAAGGCTGGCTGATCCTGTCCGACCTGGCCGAACACCTGGGTCTGCGCACCCGCGCCGAGCTGCTGGCCGCCTTCACCGCGTCCGGCCTGCACGTCCGCGCCCGACTGGACACCCCACCCCGTCACCCCCGCGCCCACCACCCGGACGACCCCCTGCACCTGGCCCGGGCGGTGGAGATCACCTCGCTGTGGCGCCTGGCGCCGCGCCC
>NZ_JCAJZV010000004.1:0-475455 GCF_059510435.1 Streptomyces sp. NTD107
CCGAGCACGGCGAGCAGCGCGCGGCAGGCTTCCGCACAGCGACGGCAGGCGTCCGCGCAGATCCGGCAGTGCTCGTGCATCGGCGCGTGCCGGCCGCACTCGTCACCGCACGCCTCGCAGGCGGCCACGCACGCCGTCAGCTGGGCGCGGGTGAGGTTCGCGTCATAGCCGGTGTGCCGGGACAGCACCCGACCGGTCGCCTCGCAGACGTCCGCGCAGTCCAGGTCGGTCCGTACACACTTGGCCAGATCGGCCACCCGCACCTCGGACAGACAGGCGTCCGCGCAGGCCGTACAGCTCTGCGCGCAGGCCATGCACGCCTCGATGCAGTGGGCCATCGCCTCCTGATCGGCGTGCCCCATATCGGCGGGGTAGCTGCGCAGCATGCCCCGGACCATGGTCTCGTGAGCCGTGGTCATCGTCCTTCACCTCCATGCGATAGCTGCGCCACGGGTGGCCGCCGGCCCCGGTGGGCAAACCTCTAGGCTGCCGGGCATGACGACTTCCGATGCGGCGGCGCCGCCACTGTCCGCCGCCGTGGTGGTGCACGACCGGGAACGCGGCCGGGTGGTGCTGCTGCGGCGCGGGGCGGGCGCGAGCTTCGGGGCCGGCCTGTGGGATCTGCCGGTGGGCAAGTGCGAGCCGGGCGAGCCGGTGACGGCGGCGGCGGTACGGGAGCTGCGCGAGGAGACCGGACTGCGCGTCGCGGCGGCGGATCTGCGGCTGGCCCATGTGGTGCACGCGGCGCCGGGCACGGTCCGGGCGGCCGGATTCCTGACGGTGGTGTTCAGGACGGAGCGCTGGGCCGGCGAGCCGGTGAACATGGAGCCGGGCAAGCACACCGAGGTGCGCTGGGTGGATACGGACGCGCTGCCGGCGGAGGGGATGGTGCTGTCCACCGACCGGATGCTGGCACGGGCGCTGCACGGCGCGCCGGGGGTCACTCTGCACGGCTGGGGGTGAGCACCCCGAGGCGCTGGGTGGCCCGGGTGAGCGCGACGTAGCGGTCGGCGAGGGCCATCGCGCCGGGGTCCACGACGATGACGGTGTCGTACTCCAGGCCCTTGGCGGCGTGCGGGTCCAGCACGCTCACCCCGGGTGCGGCACCCACCGCGGCGGCGAGGGCGGAGCGCCGGGCGGCCGGGGCGATCACGGCGACGGTGCCGTCCGGGTGCGCGGCCCGTTCACCGGTCACCGCGCGGGCGGTCTCGGCGGCCAGCCGCGCGGCGGGGACGGTACGGCGCCAGGGCGGCAGCCCGGTGGACCGCACCGCGCGGGGCGGGCGCAGTCCGGGGTCGATGGCGCGCAGCACCTCGGCGGCGGGGGCGGCGATCTCGGTCGGCAGCCGGTAGTTGACGGTCAGCTCGGCGGCGCGCCAGCGGCCGGCGAGGTGGGGGTCGAGGGTGTGCGCCCAGGAGCGCGCGCCGCCCGGTGCGCTGCTCTGGGCGATGTCGCCGACCAGGGTCATGGAACGCGCGGGACAGCGGCGCAGCAGCAGCCGCCAGGCCATGGCGGACAGCTCCTGCGCCTCGTCGACGACGATGTGGCCGTAGGTCCAGGTGCGGTCGGCGGCGGCGCGTTCGGCGGGGGTGCGGTGGTCCTGCTCGGCGTACCGGTCGGCGAGCCGTTCGGCGTCGAGCAGGTCGAAGGCGGACAGGATCTCGGGCTCGGATCCGTCGTCGAGTTCGGTGTCGCGCGAGCCGTAGGCCACCTCCAGCGCTTCCTGGGCCAGCCGCAGTCGTTCGGCGTGCTCGGCGGCTGCCGCCGCGCGGGCGGCGCGGTCGTCGGTGCCGAGGAGTTCGGCGGCCTCGTCCAGCAGCGGGACGTCGGAGGGCGCCCAGCCACCGCCGGGGGCGCGCAGCAGCAGTTCCCGCTCCGGCGCGGTGAGTTCGGGCGCGGCGATGGCCAGCCGGCCGGCGGAGGCGAACAGTTCGTCGAGGAGCCGCTGCGGGGTGAGCGGGGGCCACAGCCGGCGCTGCGCGGCGCGTACGCCGGGGCTGTCGCGCAGTTCGGCACGGATGCCGTCGAGTTCGGTCTCGGAGATCAGGGGAAGGCCGCCGGCCGGCGGGTCGGCGCCGATCCGCTCCGCGATGCCGCGGGCGAGGGCGTCGATGACGAGTTCCCCGTGCGCGGACGCGGCCTCGTTGTGCGGCAGGCCGAGTTCGCGGGCGCGGCGCCGCAGCCGGTCGGCGGTGGCCCGGTCCAGGGTCAGGGTCTCGCCCTCGTGGTCGATCTCCAGGGCGGCGGCCGGGAGCCACTGCCGGTCGGCGAGCGCGGCGGCGATCACCCCGGCCATGGCAGCCCGGCCCTTGATTTCGGTGGTACGGGAGTCCTCGGTACGGTCCGCGGTGATCCCGGGGTACAGCTCGGCGGGGGTGGCCAGCAGCACCCCGCTCTCGCCGAGGGAGGGCAGCACCTCGCCGATGTAGCGCAGGAAGGCGGTGCCGGGGCCGACGATGAGCACCACCTCGCGGGCGAGCCGTTCGCGGTGGGTGTAGAGGAGGTAGGCGGCGCGGTGCAGGGCGACGGCGGTCTTGCCGGTGCCGGGGCCGCCCTGGACGACGAGCACGCCGGCCCGCGGGGAGCGGATGACGGCGTCCTGCTCGGCCTGGATGGTGGCCACGATGTCGTTCATCCGGCCGGTGCGCGGCGCGTTGAGGGCGGCGAGCAGCGCGGAGTCGCCGTCCGGGCCGGCGACCGCGCCCCCGGCGCCGAGTTCCTCGTCCTGGACGCCGACGACGGTACGGGCGTCGGTCCGCAGATGGCGGCGGATTCGTACCCCTTCGGTCCTGGCTCCGGTGGCGGCGTAGAAGGGCCGGGCGGCGGGCGCCCGCCAGTCGATCAGGGGTGGTTCGGTTTCATCGTCGTCCGCCGGGATACCGATCCGGCCGATGGCGAGACGCTGTCCGTCCGTCATGGTGAGCCGGCCGAAACACAGTCCGCTCTCGACGGAATGCAGTTGCCCGAGCCGGCGGGCGAGTTCGGCCGCTGCGGCGTCCCGTTCCGAGTGCCCCTGGTGGCCGAGGCCGGTGGCGCCGAGCACCTGGTCGAGCCGCTGTCGGGTCCGCTCCCGCAGTTCGTCGAGACGTGCGTAGAGCGCGGTCAGATATTCCTGTTCGCTCTTCACGACAGTTGACAAGCGATTCCCCTATTCGCTAAACTGGCCGAAGTGGCAGTCTTTTTGCTTTTCTTCGCCACATATCGAACCGAGAAATATAGCAATTCTTTCCCCGCATTCCAAGGCGGGGTTTTTTTATGCGCCCGCGCCCGGCGGGGAACCCTCGGGGAGTACGCTCAGGCGCATGATCGAGGACGGCGCCGGCCCACCCGCCCACCCGCCGTCCCCGCTCCAGGAGGTGCACGACGAGCGGTTCGGCCGGCACGGGCTGCGGCTGCTGCTCAAGCGGGACGACCTGCTGCACCCGGAGCTGATCGGCAACAAGTGGCGCAAGCTCATGCCCAATGTGCGCGCCGCCCGGGCCGCCGGGCACCGGGCGCTGCTCACCTTCGGCGGCGCGTACTCCAGTCATCTGCGGGCCACCGCCGCCGCCGGCCGGATCACCGGGCTGACGACGGTCGGCGTGGTGCGCGGCGACGAACTGGCGCACCGGCCGCTCAACCCCTCCCTCGCCCGCTGCGCCGCCGACGGCATGCGGCTGCACTTCGTCAGCAGGTCCGACTACCGGCTGCGTACCGACCCGGAGTGGCTGGCGGCGCTGCGCGCCCGGTTCGGCGACTGCCACCTCGTGCCGGAGGGCGGCAGCAACGCGCCGGCGGTGCGCGGCTGCGCCGAGCTCGGCCGCGAGCTGCGCGAGGCCGCCGATCCGCCCGATGTCGCCGCCGTCGCGTGCGGCACCGGCGGCACCCTCGCCGGTCTGGCCGCCGGGCTGGGGCCGGGCCGCCGCGCGCTGGGCATCCCCGTCCTGGCGGGCGGGTTCCTCGACGCGCGGGTGCGCGCCCTCCAGACGGAGGCGTTCGGGGGGCCGCGCGGCGCGTGGTGGCTCGATGACCGCTTCCACCACGGCGGGTACGCCCGTACCCCCGGCGCGCTGCGGGAGTTCGCCGCCGACTTCGCCGCCAGGCACGGCCTCCCGGATCTCGAATTGATCTACGTGGCCAAGCTGTTGTACGCGCTGACCGCCCTGGCCGGCGAGGGGGCGTTCGCGCCCGGCAGCACCATCGCCGCCGTGGTCACCGGAACCCCCGGACCGGATACCGTAACGAATCCCACCCGCCCCACCACAGAACGCACTTGATGCATTACGATGAGTAATACCACTGAGGTGGCCGCAAAGATCCAGGCGACAGCACGCCAGTGATCGCGGTAGCGTCGCAGGGCGTACGTTTCGTGTTGGCGCGCGGCACCCTCGGTGGTGCCGGGCAGCGCTCAATCAGTGACAGCCACTGTGGAGGTGAGGGTGTCCCAGTTCCCAGGTGAGCCAGGATCGCAGGACTTCGTCGAGGTCCGGCTGCCCGCGGCGGGTGCCTATCTTTCGGTACTGCGTACGGCCACGGCCGGTCTCGCGGCGCGCTTGGACTTCACCCTCGACGAGATCGAGGATCTGCGCATCGCCGTGGACGAGGCTTGCGCGATCCTGCTCCAGCAAGCCATCCCGGGCAGCGTGCTGGAGTGCGTTTTCACGCTGGTCGGGGATGCCCTGCGGGTCACGGTCTCGGCGCCCACCACCGAAGGCCACGCCCCCGAGCGGGACACCTTCGCCTGGACCGTCCTGACCGCGCTGGCCGGCGAGGTGGAATCGACCGTCAAGGACGACAAGACGGTCAGTATCAGCCTGCACAAGACGCGCGGCGCCGCCCCCGGAGCGCCGTGACCGGCGAATCGGGGCCGCCACCTGACGAGGGGGCCGATATGAACGACGTCGAAGTGGAGCGGGCCGCCGCCATCCCCGGCCAGCCCGAGCCGCCACCCGTACCACCGGCGGCGACCGCCCCCCGGCGGGCGCTGCCCGATCCGCAGGACCGCAGTGCGGCCCGCGAGCTGTTCATCGAGCTGCGGGAGCTGCCCGACGGCTCGCCGCAGCGCGCCGAGTTGCGCAACACGCTGGTCAGAATGCATCTGCCGCTGGTGGAGCATCTGGCGCGGCGGTTCCGCAACCGGGGCGAGCCGCTGGACGATCTCACCCAGGTCGCCACGATCGGGCTGATCAAGTCGGTGGACCGGTTCGACCCGGAGCGCGGCGTGGAGTTCTCCACGTACGCCACGCCCACCGTGGTCGGCGAGATCAAGCGGCACTTCCGGGACAAGGGCTGGGCGGTACGGGTGCCGCGCCGGCTCCAGGAGCTGCGGCTTTCGCTGTCCACGGCCACCGCGGAGCTGTCCCAGCAGCACGGTCGGGCGCCGACGGTGCACGAGCTGGCCGAGCGGCTGAACATCTCCGAGGAGGAGGTGCTGGAGGGCCTGGAGTCGGCGAACGCGTACAGCACGCTGTCGCTCGATGTCCCGGACACGGACGACGAGTCGCCGGCCGTGGCGGACACCCTGGGCGCGGAGGACGACGCGCTGGAGGGTGTGGAGTACCGCGAGTCGCTCAAGCCGCTGCTGGAGGAGTTGCCGCCGCGCGAGAAGAAGATCCTGCTGCTGCGGTTCTTCGGCAACATGACCCAGTCGCAGATCGCGCAGGAGGTCGGGATCTCGCAGATGCATGTCTCCCGGCTGCTGGCGCGGACGCTGGCGCAGTTGCGGGACAAGCTGCTCGTGGAGGAGTGAGGGGCGAGGAGCGTGGGGCGGGTACCGGGTCAGCCCGGCCCGTACCCCGTACCCGTACCTCTCAGGTACTTCGTCAGGCGCGGCGGGCGCCGACGCCCAGCGCGCGGGCGGAGGACTGGTTCATGAGGCAGAACAGCACCGCCAGCGCCGAGCCGCCCAGCGCGAGCGCGACGGCCGGCCAGGCACCGCCGCTGCCGGCCAGGGTGCCGGCCACCGGCAGCATCAGCAGCTGGGTGATCACGGCCGGGCCGCGGCTCCAGGAGCGCAGCCGCCACAGTCCGTGCCCGGCGGCCAGCGGAGCCAGGGCCAGCACCAGTACGGTGATGGCCCCGGTGACGGCCTGGAGCGGGTTGCCGGGGTCGCCGGTGGCGGCGAGCAGCAGCATGTAGCCGCCCAGGCCCACCGCGACGAGCCCCTGGAGGCCGGTGAGTACGGCGGCGGTAGTCAGGGCGCGGGGCCGCTCGGCCGGGGTGCTGTTCTCGCTCACGCCGCCAGGGTATCGGGCCAGTGGGACACCACCCGTGGCGCCCGGATCCTCCCGTGCTGGGTACGCTGCACTTCATGCGCGCGCTTCTCGTGGTCAATCCGGTCGCCACCACCACCAGTGTGCGGACCCGTGATGTGCTCACGCACGCACTCGCCAGCGATCTGAAGCTGGAGGTCGCCGCCACCGAACACCGGGGCCATGCCAGGGAGCTGGCCCGGCGGGCGGCGGAGGACGAGAGCGTGGACATCGTGATCGCGCTGGGCGGGGACGGCACGGCGAACGAGGTGGTCAACGGGCTGCTGCACCACGGCCCCGAGCTGGACCGGCTGCCCAGGCTCGCGGTGCTGCCGGGCGGCTCCACCAATGTCTTCGCGCGGGCGCTGGGGCTGCCCAATGACGCGGTGGAGGCCACCGGGGCGCTGCTGGACGCGCTGCACAACGGTTCGGAGCGGACGATCGGGCTCGGCCTGGCGTCCGGGACGCCGGATTCGCGGGACGCGGAGGTGCCCAAGCGCTGGTTCACGTTCTGTGCGGGGCTCGGCTTCGACGCCGGGGTGGTGGGGCGCGTGGAGCGGGAGCGCGAGCGCGGCAAGCGGTCCACGCACGCCCTGTACGTACGGCAGGCGCTGCGTACCTTTGTGCGGCATCCGCATGGGGAGCGGGGGCCGATCACGTTGCTGCGGCCGGGCCAGGATCCGGTGGCGGAGCTGGTGTTGGGGATAGTGTGCAACACCGCGCCCTGGACATATCTGGGCAATCGGCCGGTGTACGCGGCGCCGCGGGCGTCGTTCGACACCGCGCTGGATGTGATGGCGGTCTCCAAGATGTCTTCGACGGGTATGACCCGTTATGTCACCCAGCTTCTGCGCTCCTCGCCCGAACGCGGGCCACAGGGGAAGCACGTGGTGTCGCTGCACGATGAGACGGAGTTCACCTTGCAATCGCAGGTGCCACTGCCGTTTCAGCTTGATGGTGACCATCTCGGAGTGCGCACGAGTGTGACCTTCACAGGCGTACGCCGTGCACTGCGTGTGATTGTGTGAGCGGAACGGCGAAAAGTCCTTACAGTCGAACGTTTAGCCCAGACTCCACCCGGGAGAAGTAGGGCTGTGAGCAACACGACACCAAGGATTCAAAAAAAACTTTCCGGAAGGGGTTGTATCCGCCGCTGAGGTTTGCGAACCTCTACATGGCGATCGGGACGGCCGACACCTCGGCCCCCAGATCGCCCGAATCCTTCTTCCCCACCCAGCGGGATCCCGCCGAAGACATCCACCGCAGCGCAAGCAACGGCTCGTTCTTCGTCGGGGGGTTCGTGAAAGCGTTCACATTCACAAGCAATGTTACTGCAACGTGCAGGAGATGGAGCAGACATGGACTGGCGTCACAACGCCGTTTGCCGCGAGGAAGACCCCGAGCTGTTCTTCCCCATCGGCAACACCGGTCCCGCGCTGCTGCAGATCGAGGAAGCCAAGGCCGTCTGCCGCCGCTGCCCCGTCATGGAGCAGTGCCTGCAGTGGGCGCTGGAGTCCGGCCAGGACTCCGGCGTCTGGGGTGGGATGAGCGAGGACGAGCGCCGCGCCATGAAGCGCCGCGCCGCTCGCAACCGGGCACGGAAGGCCACCGCCTGATCCAGGCCGGCCCAGGCCACGCCCGGCGGCTGCCACCCCGCCACTGCTGCCTCCGAGCCGCAGCACAGCGCACCGACCGAAGGTGCCCACGCGATACGCGAAAAGCGATGAACGCGGCTGAGCCCCGGACCACTTCAGGTCCGGGGCTCAGTGCTGTGCCTGTGCCGGGCAGCGCCGTGTTCAGCGTTTGTGCTGGTCGACGGGGAGGTCGAGCACGGCGCGGGTGCCGCCGCCCTCCGCCGGGATCATGTCGAAGCGCCCGCCCAACTCCCCCTCCACCAAAGTGCGGACGATCTGCAATCCCAGGCTGCCGTCGGTGTGCGGATCGAAACCCGCAGGCAGTCCGCTGCCGTTGTCGGTCACGGTGACCAGCAGCCGGGCGGACCCGCGGCGTACCTCGGTACGGGTCGCACCGACCTCGATCCGGCCGGTCTCGCCGGGGCCGAAGGCGTGCTCCAGGGCGTTCTGGAGAATCTCGGTGAGCACCATGGACAGCGGGGTGGCGGTCTCGGCGTCCAGAATGCCGAACCGGCCCTTGCGGCGGCCGGTGACCCGGCCGTCCGGGGAGAGTTCGGCGACCATGGTGATCACCCGGTCGGCGATCTCGTCGAACTCGACCCGCTCGTCCAGGTTCTGGGAGAGCGTCTCGTGCACGATGGCGATGGAGCCGACCCGGCGGACCGCCTCGTCCAGCGCGGCACGGGCGTTCTCGTCGCCGGTGGCGCCGATCCTGCGGGCCTGGAGGCGCAGCAGGGCGGCCACGGTCTGGAGGTTGTTCTTCACCCGGTGGTGGATCTCCCGGATGGTGGCGTCCTTGGTGATCAGCTCGCGCTCGCGGCGGCGCAGTTCGGTCACATCGCGCAGCAGTATGAGCGAACCGATGTGCTCGCCCTTGGGTTTGAGCGGGATGGCGCGCAGCTGGACGACGCAGTCGTTGCCCTCGATCTCGGTCTCCCGGGGGGCGTAGCCGCTGGCCAGCTTCACCAGGGATTCGTCCACCGGGCCGCGGGTGGGGGCGAGTTCGGCGGTGGTGGGGCCCAGCGGCAGGCCGACGAGGTCGGCGGCGAGGCCCAGGCGGTGGTACGCGGAGAGCGCGTTGGGGCTGGCGTACTGGACGACGCCGTCGGCGTCGAGCCGCATGAAGCCGTCGCCGACCCGGGGGGCGCGGTCCATGCCGACCTGCTGGCCGGGGTAGGGGAAGGTGCCGCCGGCGATCATCTGGGCGAGGTCGGAGGCGCTTTGCAGATAGGTGAGTTCGAGGCGGCTGGGGGTGCGGACGGTGAGGAGGTTGGTGTTGCGGGCGATGACGCCCAGGACGCGGCCCTCGCGGCGTACCGGGATGGACTCGACCCGGACCGGGACCTCCTCGCGCCACTCGGGGTCGCCCTCACGGACGATGCGGCCCTCGTCGTGGGCGACGTCGAGCAGCGGGCGCCGGCCGCGCGGCACGAGGTGGCCGACCATGTCGTCCTGGTAGGAGGTGGGGCCGGTGTTGGGGCGCATCTGGGCGACGGAGACATAGCGGGTGCCGTCCCGGGTGGGAAGCCACAGCACCAGGTCCGCGAAGGAGAGGTCCGAGAGCAGCTGCCATTCGGAGACCAGCAGATGCAGCCACTCAAGGTCACGTTCCCCGAGGTCGGTGTGCTGGTGGACGAGGTCGTTCATGGAGGGCACACGGGGGAGCTTACCGGCGGGTGTCCGGATGGCGGGCGCCGCGCACCGCGTGGTGTGCGCCGCATCGATCAAGAAACGTCGTGATACGGGCAGATGGCGGCGGTGGGCGCAGGAAATGCGTTCAGAGCATGGACACCCGCCACCCCTGCGGTCAGAATGGAGCGGACCGCAGCTTCTTTCTGCCTCTGCCTTCCCCGCACAGGAGGGCAGACGCGAGGCCCCGGTGCTCTCTGCCCTGACGGCGCCCGGGTCCGCGATCGCTCCGGGCTGCGGTGCCGGGAGGGTTGAGGGTCCCTCTCAGGCGCCGCGGCCCTGGGTGCGGGAGGGCTCGCCGCGCGGGGCGCCGGCCACCGGCCAGGCGCGCAGGGCGATCGCCGCCACCGCTTCCAGCTCTTCCCTGCTCGCGCCTTCGCACGACTGCTGGCTCATGCCGGTCATCACCCCCTGGACGTAGCGGGCCAGCGCCGCGGCGCCGGCGCCCTCGGGCAGTTCACCGGCGGCGATGCCGTCCTGGATGCGGTGCCGCAGGACGGTCAGGGTCCGCTCGCGGCGCTGCCGCAGCTGGTGGGCGGCCTCCCGTGAGGCGTCGGCGTGGGCGGTGGACATGAGGATCATGCAGCCGGGGGGCCGGCCGGGGCGGGTGTACTCGTCGGCGGCCTCATACAGGACGCGGGCGACGGCGGCGTGGGCGGTGGGCTCCTCGTTCAGGGCCCGGTGGACGAAGCCCTGCCGGTCGACGTAGCAGCGCAGGGCCTCTTCGAAGAGCGTCTTCTTGTCGCCGAACGCCGCGTACAGGCTGGGGGCGCCGATGCCCATCTCGCGGGTGAGATCGGCGATGGAGGTGGCGTCGTAGCCGTGCTCCCAGAAGGAGAGCATGGCGCGTTCCAGTGCGGTGGCCCGGTCAAAGGAACGGGGGCGACCACGCGATCGGGTGACCATGGACGCCATTCTATAGCGAGTGCTTCAAAAATCGTGCTACGTTCCTTTCTGTAGCGACTGCTAGAGAAAGGTGGTGGGCGGCGGATGAGCGCGCTCTCGGGGAAGACGGCACTGGTCACGGGCGGCAGCCGGGGCATCGGGCGGGCGATCGCGGAGCGGCTGGCGCGGGACGGCGCGCGGGTCGCGGTGCACTACGGGCGGGGCGAGGCGGCGGCCAAGGAGACGGTCGCGGCGATCGAGGCGGCGGGCGGCAGCGCGTTCGCCCTGGGCGCCGAGCTGGGCGTGCCGGGTGACGCGGAGGCGCTGTGGGCGGCGTTCGACGCTCAGGCGGACGGAGTGGACATCCTGGTGAACAACGCCGGGATCAATGGCTCGGGCGGTGGGGTCGCGGGCACCGGCACCGAGGAGTTCGACCGGCTGTTCGCGGTCAACACCCGGGCGCCGTTCTTCATCGCCCAACTCGCGCTGTCCCGGCTGCGGGACGGCGGGCGAATCATCAATCTCTCCACCAACCTCACCGCGAGCGCCGCGCGGAAGCCCGGGCTCGTGGCGTACTCGATGACCAAGGGTGCCCTCGACCGGCTGACCCCGGTGCTGGCCAAGGAGCTCGGCCCGCGCGGGATCACGGTCAACGCCATCGCACCGGGCGCGGTGGACACCGATATGAACGCCGGCTGGCTGCGCGGCTCGCAGGAGGCCCGGCGGGCGACGGCGGAGCAGTCCGCGCTCGGGCGGGTGGCGGAGGCCGGCGACATAGCGGACATCGCCGCGTTTCTCGCCTGTGACGACAGCCGCTGGGTCACCGGCCAGTGGATAGAGGCGTCCGGGGGCGCGCTGCTGTAACCCCCGCAGGACGAGGACGAGGACGAGGGCGAGATCGGCTCGGCCGGCAGAGCCCGCCGGTCAACTGGTCTCGGTGACCTTGGCCAGGGCGCGCGGCGCGTCCGGGTCCTGGCCCCGGGCGAGGGTGATCTCGTGGGCGAGCATCTGGAGCGGGATGATCTCCAGGATCGGCTGAAGGTTCTCCGGCACCCCCTCGGTGTGCAGGGCGAAGCCGGCCGAGGCCGCGTCCACTTGTGGTGCGGGCCCGACCACCATCAGATCCGCCCCCCGGTCCCGGAGCCGGTCGAGCACCGGTTGCAGGGCCTGGCCGCCCTTGCCGTCGGTGACGATGGCGATCACCGGGGAAATGTTGTCGACCATGGCCAGTGGGCCGTGCAGCAGATCCGCCCCCGAGTAGGACAGGGCCGGGATGTAGCTGGTCTCCATCAGTTTCAGCGCGGCTTCCTTGGCCGTGGGATAGCCGTAGCCACGGGAGGTGAGCACCATGCGCTCGGCGAAGCGGTAGCGGGCGGCGAGGGTGGTGATCTCCGGGCGGCGCCGGAGGATCCGCTCGGCGAGTTCGGGCAGCGGGGCGGCGGCCGGCGCCCCGTCCGTCTCCCGCAGCCCCTGCACCAGGAGATACAGCGCCAGCAGTTCGGCGGTGTAGGTCTTGGTGGCCGGCAGGGCCTGTTCGGGCCCGGCCAGCACATCGAGGTGGAACTCGGAGGCGGCGGCCAGTGGGGAGGAGGGGTTGTTGGTCACCGCGAGGGTGATCGCCCCGGCCGCGCGGGCGGCCTGGGTGGAGGCGAGCAGATCGGGTGAGCCGCCGGACTGGCTCACCGTGATGACCAGGACATCGCGCAGATCGGGGGTGGCCGCGTAGGCGGTGGTGGTGGACATGGAGGTGAGGCCGCAGGGCATACCAAGATCGATTTCCAGCAGGTACTTGGCGTAGAGCGCGGCATGGTCGGAGGTGCCCCGGGCGGTCAGCAGCACGAACCGGGGGCGGCGGGCGGCGATCGCGCGGGCCGTCTCCCGGACGGCGGGGGCACCCTCGGTCAGCAGGCGGCGCAGCACGGCGGGTTGCTGGGCCATCTCGCCGGCCATGATCCGGCCGGGCCGGTCACCGGTCATGGTCACGGTCCTCCCCCGCCGGTGCACCGGCGATGACCTCGGCGGCGGCCCGGCCGCAGACCCGGGCGGCGCCGTGGGTGGCGATGTGCAGCGCGCCGGCGGGCGCGGAGGCGGGCACCCCCATCTCCACCACGATGGTGTCGGGCCGGGCGGCGAGCAGCGCGGTCAGGGTGTCGGCCATCCACGGGTGCCGATGGGCGTCGCGGACCACGGCGACCACCGGGTGCTCGCCCGCCTCTTCCAGGATGCCGGCGGCGAGGGCGGCCGGTCCGGCGGCCTGCGCCTGGTCGGCGGTGTGATCGGCGGAGCGGGTGCCGGGCAGCAGTTGCTCCAGTTCGGTGGCCACCCCCCACGGGGTGCGGTGGCCCACGGCGATGTTGGCGACAGGATGGAAGGAGGCCACATAGGGCGGCAGGGTCGGCGGGCTGTGCGGAGGGCCGCCCGCCGGGCGGGTGAGCCGCAGGGCACGGCGGGCGGCGGCCAGACCGATGTCCGGCACGGGGCGGCCGGTGCCGGCGTCCGCGGCGGCTCCGGTGACGGCCTCGGTACGGGCCCGGGCGGTCCAGCGGCCCAGGGCGCGGACGCGTTCGGCGGCGTCGTGGAGCCGTTCCTCGGACAGTTCCCCGTCCCGTACCGCCTGGATGATCGCGTCCCGCAGGTGCAGCACCTCCGCCTCGTCGGAGGGGGTGCCGCCCACGCAGATGGCGTCGGCCCCGGCGGCCACCGCCAGGGCGCAGCCGCGGGCCAGGCCGTGCACGGCCTCGATCGCCTTCATCTCGATGGCGTCGGAGTAGATCACCCCGTCGAAGCCGAGGCCGCCCTCCGTCTGCGGGGCGCGCAGCAGACCGTTGAGCACGGTGGGGCTGAGCGTGCCGGGGCGGTCGGGGTCCAGGGCGGGCAGCAGGATGTGGGCGCTCATCACGCAGCGGGTGCCGGCGGCGATGGCGGCCTTGAAGGGGACGAGTTCGCGGGAGTGGAGGGTGTCGAGATCGATGTCGATGCGGGGCAGCGCGAGATGGGAGTCGACGCTGGTGTTGCCGTGGCCGGGGAAGTGTTTGACGCAGGCGGCGACACCGGTGCTCTGGAGTCCTTCGACGAAGGCGACGGTGTGCCGGGCGACCAGGTCGGGGTCCTCGCCGAAGGAGCGCACCCCGATCACCGGGTTGCCGGGGTCGGTGTTGATGTCGGCCGAGGGCGCCCAGTTGACGGTGATGCCGCATTCGGTGAGCCGGTGGCCGATGGCGGTGGCCACCGCGCGGGTGAGGTCGGGGTCATCCGCCGCGCCCAGGGCGTGGTTGCCGGGGAAGGAGGAGCCGCCGATCAGTTCCAGGCGGGTGACATCGCCGGCCTCCTCGTCGGTGGCGACCAGTACCTCGGGGTTGGCGGCGCGCAGCGCCCCGGTGAGGGCGGCCAGTTGTTCGGTGCTGTGCACATTGCGGCCGAACAGGCCGACCCCGGTCATGCCGTTCTCCAGTTGCCGCAGCAGCCAGGCCGGTGCCCGGTCGGTGCCGGCGAAGGTGGGCTGGAGCACGGCCAGGGCGTCCCGGGTGAGGGTGTCGGTGACGCGGTGGGTGGTGGTCATCGGGGTGCTATCCCTTCACGGCACCCGCGGAGAGACCGCCGGTGACCCTTCGCTGGAGGAGGAGAAAGACGATCAGCACGGGGACGGTGAACAGGGAGGAGGCGGCCATGGTGGCGCCCCAGTCATTGCCGAAGTTGGTCTGGAACTGGGTGAGCCACAGCGGCAGGGTGGCCATGTCGGGGGCCTTGTTGAGCACCAGGACCATGGCGTACTCATTCCACGCCATGATGAAGCCGAACAGTGAGGTGGCCATCAGTCCGGGGGCCAGCAGCGGGAAGATGATCCGGAAGAACGCCTGGGTGCGGGTGCAGCCGTCGATGAGGGCGGCTTCCTCCAGCTCCTTGGGCACAGCGGCGATGAAGCCGCGCAGGGTCCAGATGGTGAAGGGCAGCGCCATCACGAAATAGATGACGATCAGGGTGACCAGGCTGTTGAGCGCCTGGGCGTCCCGGGCGTTCAGATACATCACGATGATCAGGATTTCCCAGGGCGCCATCTGGGCCATCATCACCACGAGGACCATGCCGCGCCGGCCGCGGAAGTTCAGCCGGGCGATGGCGAAGCTGGCGGCCAGCGCCACGATCAGGGCCAGCAGCACGGCGGCCAGCGTCACCACGACGCTGTTGCGGACATACGTCCAGAACAGCTCCACGCCGGTGGCGGTGGTGTAGTGCTCGAAGGTCGGGGTGAAGAAGAAGACGGGGTCCTTCACCAGCACCTGGGAGTTGCTCTTGAAGGAGGTGGAGAACATCCAGTACACGGGAAAGAGGAACAGCACGGTCAGCGCGAGGGCCACCGCGTTGAGCCCGGCCCGGTTCAGGCGCTTGGCCCGGCGGGCGCGCGCGGAGGCGGAGACGTCGCTCCGTACGGCGGTGCGCCCCCCGGCCGGGGGCCGCGCGAGGGCCTGGTCGGTGGCGGTCATGGCTGCTGCTCCTTCTCCTGCTTGAGGATCAGGCGGAAGTAGAAGGACAGGGCGATCAGCAGGATGATCAGGGTGAGTACGGAGATGGCCGCCGCCGAGCCGTACTGGTTTTGGCCCATGCCCTCGATGTAGGCCATGACGGGCAGGGTCTCGGACTCCCGGCTGGGTCCGCCGGCGTTCAAGGCGTAGATCTGGGTGAACGCCTTGAAGACCCAGATGATCTCCAGGAAGGTGGTGATGAGGAAGAACGGCCGCATGATCGGGGCGGTGATGGACCAGAAGATCCGCGGGCCCGAGGCGCCGTCCATCCGGGCCGCCTCGTAGATCTCACCGCTGATGGTGGTGAGTCCGGCGTACAGGTTGAGTGCCACGAAGGGCACCGAGGCCCACACGATCAGCACGGTGACGATCGACAGGGTGGAGAAGCCGGTGGCGAACCAGTTGTGCTGTTCGTAGCCGGAGAAGCCCAGGGTGCGCATCACCCAGTTGGCCACCCCGAACTGGGTGTCGAACAGCCAGCGGAAGACCGTGGTGGTGGCGATCACCGGCATGGCCCAGGCGAACACCAGGGCGATCGACAGGGTCAGCCGCATGCGCTTGCCGAGCTTGTTCAGCAGCAGCCCGATGAGGGTGCCGATCACCATGATCAGCACCACGTTGGCGGCCATGAAGACGAAGGTGCGGACCAGGGAGGCCCAGAAGCGTTCGTCCTCCAGCACCCGCCGGTAGTTGTCCAGCCCCGTCCACTCGGTGGTGTGGGAGATCAGCTGGCGGCGGCCGAACGCCTGGAAGGAGATGAGGAGGTTGCGCACCAGGGCGTAGCCGAGGATGCCCACGATCGCCAGCACGGCGGGCGTGATCAGCAGATACGGCAGCCAGCCGCCGGGCGGCGCGAACCGGCGGCCGGGCCGGGCGGCCCGGCCGGCGGTAGCCGCCGCCGGGCCGGAGCCGGGTCCCTCGGTGTCCACGGTCAACATGCGTGTCGTTCCTCATCCTTCGCCGGGGGGCAGCCGCCGCGTGGACTATTCGCGGTTGATGCGGGTGGTGATCTCCGAGTCGGCCGCCTGGGCGGCGGAGGCGTAGTCCTCACCGTTGAGCGACTTGGTCATCATTTCCTTGATCGGATTGGGGACGGTCTCGACGTTGGCCCATCCGGTGGTAAGTGGCGGCAGGAAGCCGACATCGGAGGAGGCGACCATGGCCTCGGCGAAGGAGCCGGCCTCGGGGCTGGCGGTCACATCGGTGCGGTTGGGGACCACGCCGCCACCGTTGGCGTCCACGAACTTCTGTGCCCATTCCTGGGAGGTGGCCAGCGACAGCCACTCCTGGGCCAGCTCCGGGTTGCCGGCGCGCTGATTGATCGCCAGGTTGGAGCCGCCGAGGAAGACATGGCCGAGCTGGTCGGCGGTCTTGCCGGGGACCGGGAAGTAGCCGAAGTCGGCCTCGCCGCCGGCCTCCTCGATGGCGGCGATGGCGCCACCCGCCTCCCAGCCGAGCCCGATCCAGGAGGCCACGTCGCCGCCCGGCACGACATCGGTGGACTGCTGGGGGGTCGCCTCGTCATTGTCGGTGGGCGAGGTGGAGAAGGACTGGAGCTGCCCGTAGAAGTCCATGCCGGCCTGACCGGCCGGGGTGTTGAGGGAGCCCTTCCACTGGTCGCCGTCCTCGGTGGCGAAGGAGCCCCCCTCGTCCGCGATGAAGCCACCCAGCACGTAGTAGCTCTGGCCCGGCAGATAGATGGGCTGGGCGTCGGTGTTGTCGCGGATGGTCTCCAGGGCGGTGATCCACTCGTCCCGGGTGGTGGGCACCTGTGCGCCGGCCTCGTCCCAGATCTTCTTGTCGTAGATGACCACCCGGTTGGCGCCGTACATGGGCACGGCGTACAGGGTGTCGTCGATCTCGGCGGAGGCCATCATGTTGGGGTTCCACGGCTGGTCCTTGAACGAGGACAGCTCGGCCAGACCGCCGGTGTTGGCGTAGCCCACCGTCTGGGTGTTGCCGATCTCGAAGACGTCCACCGTGCCGTCCTCGGAGAGGGCGGTGGTGAGCCGCTCCTGGATGCCGCCCCACTGCTGGATCTGTACATCGACCTTGACGCCGTGTTCGGCCTCGAACGCGTCATTGAGCTCGGTCACCCACGGCTCGGGGGCGGAACCGTCCATCAGCCAAACGGTCAGGGAATCGGACGAGCCGCTTCCGCCGCTCGAACCGCTGCCGTCGTCGCCGGTACCGCAGGCGGCCAGTGCCGCGGTCATCGCCGTCACCGATACGGCGGCCATCAGCGTGCGCTTCACGTGACCCTCCTCGGGGCATCCGCCCCTTGACACCCGTGCCGGGAGCGGTGGTTAGTAGTGAAGGAACAAGAGGTGTAGACCAGTTGCACGGAGCCTGGACTAGACCAAGGAGAGGTGTCAAGAGTCCACAAGCGGGCCCCGTCCGTCCGTTACCGGACCGACACCTGTCCGCCGACGCCGCGCCCGTTCGGGCCGTGCCACGATGTCAGCTGCGAAAAACGGAGGAGCCGGTGACAGCACCGCACCGATACGGGGAAGGACGGTCCATGACGGGCGAAGGGGGCACGGCACCGGCGGCCGGAACCGAGGGCACCGACCGGAACCGTGCCGCGCGGGTGCCCAAGTACTACCGCCTCAAGCGGCATCTGCTGCGGATGACCGAGACCCTGCCGCCCGGCACTCCGGTGCCGCCGGAGCGATCCCTCGCCATTGAGTTCGACACCTCACGCACCACCGTCCGCCAGGCCCTCCAGGAACTCGTCGTCGAGGGCCGCCTCGAACGCATCCAGGGCAAGGGCACCTTCGTCGCCAAACCCAAGGTCTCCCAGGCGCTGCAACTGACCTCCTACACCGAGGACATGCGCGCCCAGGGCCTGGAACCCACCTCCCAGCTGCTGGACATCGGCTACATCAACGCCGACGAACGGCTCTCGCGGCTGCTCGGCCTCCCCGAGGGCGGCCGGGTCCTGCGCATCGAACGGCTGCGGCTGGCCAGCGGCGAGCCGATGGCGCTGGAGACCACCCACCTCTCCCAGGAGCGCTTCCCCGCGCTGCGCCGCTCCCTGGTGCGGTTCACCTCGCTCTACACGGCGCTGGCCGAGGTGTACGGGGTCCATCTGGCCCGGGCGGAGGAGACGATCGAGACCTCGCTGGCCAATCCGTGCGAGGCGGGGCGGCTGGGCACCGATGTCGGGCTGCCGATGCTGATGCTGTCGCGGCACTCGTTCGCCACGGACGGGGAGCCGGTGGAATGGGTGCGCTCCGTGTACCGGGGCGACCGCTACAAGTTCGTGGCCAATCTGGAGCGGCCGGCCCCGGTACCGCCGCCCGCGTCCTGACGCCACCAGGTCATGATCATCACGCGATGAGTCGGTGAAGACGTCCCTCAATCCCGCACCGCCCCATGGTCATCCGGCCGCTCCTGCCCTAGATTCGCCCTCTGTCGGGCGATGACGACCGGCACGGTGGTGCAGGGAGGGTACGACTGTGGTGCGACAACTACGGCAGGCACGACCCCGTACGGTCGTCATCTGGACGCTGGTGTCCGTGGTGGCGGCCTGTGGCTGGGCCATGCTGGCGCTCTCCCGGGGCGAGGAGGTGTCCGCGGCCTGGATGGTGGCGGCGGCGCTCGGCTCGTACGCCATCGGTTATCGCTTCTACTCGCGGTTCATCGCGCACCGGGCGCTGGGCGTCGACAAGCGGCGGGCCACTCCGGCCGAGCGGCTGAACGACGGGCTCGACTATCACCCCACCGACCGGCGGGTGCTGCTGGGCCATCACTTCGCCGGCATCTCGGGCGCCGGCCCGCTGGTGGGCCCGGTACTGGCGGCCCAGATGGGCTATCTGCCGGGCACCATCTGGATCGTGGTCGGGGTCATCTTCGCCGGCGCGGTGCAGGACATGGTGGTGCTGTTCGCCTCCACCCGGCGGGACGGCAAGTCGCTGGGGCAGATCGCGCGGGAGGAGATCGGCCCGGTGGGCGGGGTCGCGGCGGTGATCGCGATCTTCACCATCATGATCATTCTGCTGGCGGTGCTGGCGCTGGTGGTCCTGAACGCGCTCGCCGAATCCGCCTGGGGCACCTTCTCGGTCGGGATGACGATTCCGATCGCGCTGTTCATGGGCTTCTATCTGCGGTATCTGCGGCCGGGAAAGGTCGCCGAGGTGACCGCCATCGGCGTCTCGCTGCTGCTGTTCGTCATCGTGGCCGGCCGCTGGGTGGCGAATTCCTCGCTCGGCGAGACCTTCACGCTGGAGCCGAGCACTCTGGTGATCTGGCTGGCGGTGTACGGATTCGCCGCCTCCGTCGTCCCGGTGTGGCTGCTGCTGGTGCCGCGTGACTATCTGTCGACCTTTATGAAGATCGGCACGATCGGGCTGCTGGCGGCGGCCATTGTGATCACCCTGCCGGGCCTGAAGATGGACGCGGTCACGGACTTCGCGACCAATGGCCAGGGCCCGGTGTTCGCCGGCTCGCTGTTCCCGTTCGTGTTCATCACCATCGCCTGCGGGGCGCTCTCCGGATTCCACGCGCTCATCTCCTCGGGCACCACCCCGAAGATGATTCAGAAAGAGACCCAGGTACGGACCATCGGCTACGGCGCGATGCTGATGGAATCCTCGGTGGCGGTCATGGCGATCACCGCGGCCTGCGTGCTCGATCCGGGCATCTATTTCGCGATGAACGCCCCGCCGGCGGTGATCGGGGACACCGTTCAATCGGCGTCCGAGATCATCACCTCCTGGGGATTCACCATCACCCCGGACCAATTGGCGGCGGCGGCCGAATCGGTGGAGGAAGGCTCACTGCTCTCCAGGACCGGCGGCGCGCCGACCCTGGCGCTCGGCCTGGCCGCGATTCTCGCCGACATTCTCGGCGGCGACGCGATGATGTCCTTCTGGTATCACTTCGCGATCATGTTTGAGGCGCTGTTCATTCTGACCGCGATCGACGCCGGCACCCGGGTGGGCCGCTTCATCCTCCAGGACGCCATCGGCGGCGCGCACCCGAAGCTGGCGAAGTTCCGTTCCACCCACTGGTGGCCGGGGATCTGGATCACCGGCGCGCTGGTGGTGGGGCTGTGGGGCGGTCTGCTGTGGATCGGGGTGCACGATCCGCTGGGCGGCATCAACACGCTCTTCCCGGTCTTCGGCATCGCCAACCAGCTCCTGGCCGCGGTCGCCCTGGCGATCTGTACGGTGCTGCTGGTGAAGGCCGGCCGGGTGCGCTACGCGTGGGTGACCGGGGTGCCGCTGGCGTGGATCTCGGTGGTGACGCTGACCGCCAGCTGGCAGAAGGTGTTCTCCGGGGACCCGACGGTGGGCTTCTGGGCCCGCCGCACCCAGTACCGGGACGGCATCGCGGCCGGTGAACTGCTGCCCGGCGCCAAGAACATGTCCGATATGCAGACCATCGTGAACAACGCCACCATCACCGCGGCCATCACCGGCCTGCTGGCGCTGCTGGTCCTGGTGGTCTTCGCCGACGCCGCCCGGATGATCACCAAGTCGCTGCGCGACCCGGGCTCCGTCACCCTCCAGGAGTCGCCCTTCGTGGAGTCCCGGCTGATCGCCCCGGCCGGACTGATCGCCACCAAGGAGGAGAAGGCCGAACTGGTGGCCGCCGGGCTCGGCCCGGACGGCGGCATCCCGGCACCCAGGGACGGCGAGAGCGGCGACGAGCGCACCCCCCAAGGGGCGCGCGAATGACCGGGGACGGCGGGGCGGCCGGCACCGCCACCGGGACTGCCGGGACTGCCGGGGCTGCCACCGGGACTGCCGGGGTGGCCGTGGTGGCACGCACCGCCGCCCGCCGGGCCGGCCGCTGGCTGCGCTGGTACGTACGAGAGGTCACCGGCGAGAGCGCGTACGACCGCTACACGGCCCGCGCCCGGACCCAGGACCCGGCGGTACGGGTGCTGACCCGGCGCGAGTTCGAGCGGATGCGGATGGACGCCCGCGAGGCCGATCCGCAGGGCGGCGCCCGCTGCTGCTGACTGTCGGAGCCACCCCGCACACTGGGCGGTATGAACATCACGATCAGGGCCGCGGCGGCCGGCGAACTGGTGGCGACCGGTGAGCTGACCGCCGAGGTCTATCTCAGCGGCGGCCTGCTCACCTACGGGGCCGCCGACCCCTACCTGGAGGTGCTGCGGAACACCGCGCACCGGGCCGCCCACGCCCAGTTGCTGGTGGCCGCCGACTCGGACGGCACCCTGCTCGGCTCGGTCACCTATGTGCCGGACGGCGGCGAGTACGCCGATGTCGCCGCCGGGCCCGAGGAGGGCGAGTTCCGGATGCTGGCGGTCCGGGACGAGGCGCGCGGCCGGGGCGTCGGCGAGGCACTGGTGCGGGAGTGTCTGCGTCGGGCGCGCCACACCGGGAAACGGCGTGTCGTCATCTGTAGCCAGTCGCAAATGCACACAGCGCACAGACTCTACGAGCGGCTGGGCTTCGTTCGGGCCCCGGAGCGCGACTGGGAGCCGATACCGGGGATCACTCTTCAGGCGTTCGCATGTGAGCTGTGACCGTAAGTATGACGACGAACACTACATATGGGGGTGCTCGCTTCTCGCGACACTAGATGTATGCTCATGCTCGCTGTCGCCGCAGGGGAATCCGGTGCGATTCCGGAACTGTCCCGCAACGGTATGTGATGGGCTGATTTCGTGCTGTCCATCATGAGTCCGAACACCTGCCGTCAGTATCGAGAACGTCCGGGCCTCGTGGGTTGGGCCGGCGGACGCTGCGCGGTATACGACACGTGGCCCTTTGCCTTACCACACGTATGCCCGCATGCGCCCGTCGTGCGTAACCCCGGAGGTTTCCCTGCGATATGAGGGAGAGCATCGCGTGACCATCGCACCCGTCGCCCCCGCGGAGCCGGCTTCAGCCGAACTGCTGCGCACCGTGAGCGACCTCACCGCCGATCTGCCCGCCGTCGACCCCTCGCGGGTCACCGCGGCCGTGATCCGCGGCCGGCAGGCCGACTCCGACGCGGCCGAACTCCGCTCGCTCGCCATCGAGGCCGCCGCCGGCCTCATCGGCGAGGAGCCCGAGTACTCGCGGCTGGCCGCCCGATTGCTCACCCTCGCCGTGCGCGAGGAAGCCGCCGGGCAGGGCGCGGTCACCTTCTCCGACTCCATCGCCACCGGCCACCGCGAGGGCCTGATCGCCGACAGCACCGCCGAGTTCGTCGCCCTGCACGCGCGGCGGCTGAACGCCCTGGTGGAGCAGGCCATCACCGACGGTGCGGATGACCGGTTCGGCTACTTCGGGCTGCGCACCGTCGAGTCCCGCTATCTGCTGCGCCACCCCATCACCCGCAAGGTGATCGAGACCCCGCAGCACTTCCTGCTGCGGGTCGCCTGCGGACTCGCCGAGGACCGCTCCGAGCGCGCCCTGGAAGAGGTGGCGCGGCTGTACGGGCTGACCAGCTCGCTCGCCTACCTGCCGTCCTCCCCCACCCTGTTCAACTCCGGAACCCGGCACCCGCAGATGTCCTCCTGCTATCTGCTGGACTCCCCGCTGGACGAACTCGACTCCATCTACGAGCGCTACCACCAGGTGGCCCGGCTCTCCAAGCACGCGGGCGGCATCGGCCTGTCCTACTCCCGGATCCGGGCCCGCGGCTCACTCATCCGGGGCACCAACGGCAAGTCCAACGGCATCGTGCCGTTCCTGCGCACCCTGGACTCCTCGGTCGCCGCCGTCAACCAGGGCGGCCGGCGCAAGGGCGCGGCCTGCGTCTACCTGGAGAGCTGGCACGCCGACCTGGAGGAGTTCCTGGAGCTGCGGGACAACACCGGCGAGGAGGCGCGCCGTACCCACAACCTGAACCTGGCGCACTGGATCCCGGACGAGTTCATGCGCCGGGTGGAGGCGGACGCCGAATGGTCGCTGTTCTCGCCCTCCGAGGTGCCCGAACTGGTCGACCTGTGGGGCGAGAAGTTCGACGCCGCCTACCGCAGGGCGGAGGCCGAGGGCCGCGCCGCCAAGACGGTGCCCGCCCGGCAGCTGTACGCGCGGATGATGCGGACCCTGGCGCAGACCGGCAACGGCTGGATGACGTTCAAGGACGCCTCGAACCGTACCGCCAACCAGACGGCGGAGCCCGGCTCGATCGTGCACTCCTCCAACCTGTGCACCGAGATCATCGAGGTGACGGACGACGGCGAGACCGCCGTGTGCAACCTCGGCTCCATCAACCTCGCCGCGCACCTGGGCGCGGACGGTGACATGGACTGGGAGCGGATCGACGCCACCGTGCGCACCGCCGTGACCTTCCTGGACCGGGTGGTGGACATCAACTTCTACCCGACGAAGGAAGCCGCCGCCTCCAACAACCGCTGGCGGCCGGTCGGCCTGGGCCTGATGGGGTTGCAGGACGTCTTCTTCCGGCTGCGGCTGCCGTTCGACTCCCCCGAGGCGAAGGCGCTGTCCACCCGGATCTCCGAGCGGATCATGCTGGCGGCGTACGAGACCTCCGCCGATCTGGCGGAGCGGCACGGCCCGTTCGAGAACTGGGAGAAGACCCGCACGGCGCGCGGGGTGCTGCACCCCGACCACTACGCCGACGCCCAGGTGACCTGGCCGGAGCGCTGGGAGGCGCTGCGGACCCGGATCGCGGGCAGCGGGATGCGCAACTCGCTGCTGCTGGCCATCGCGCCGACCGCCACCATCGCCTCGATCGCCGGGGTGTACGAGTGCATCGAGCCGCAGGTGTCCAACCTCTTCAAGCGCGAGACGCTGAGCGGTGAGTTCCTCCAGGTCAACACCTACCTGGTGGAAGACCTCAAGCGGCTGGGGCTGTGGACGGAGGCCACCCGGGCGGCGCTGCGTGAGGCGAACGGCTCCATCGAGGGCATCGCGGCACTGCCCGCCGAGGTGCGCGACCTGTACCGCACCGCGTGGGAGCTGCCGCAGCGCGCGCTGATCGACATGGCGGCGGCCCGTACCCCCTTCATCGACCAGGCGCAGTCGCTCAACCTGTTCATGGCGTCGCCCACCATCGGCAAGCTCAGCTCGATGTACGCGTACGCCTGGAAGAGCGGCCTGAAGACCACCTACTACCTGCGGTCGCGCCCGGCCACCCGCATCGCGGCGTCGGCGAGGGGCGGCGCGGCGACGGCATCCGCGACCATCCCCGTACAGCAGCAGGCGCCCGCGTCCGCGGCGCCCGCGGCGCCCGTGGCGGAGGCCGACGCCGTCGCCTGCTCCCTGGAGAACCCCGAGTCCTGCGAGGCATGCCAGTAATGACCACCGAGACACCGAAGCCGAACGCGACGAAGAACCTGCTCGACCCGGGCTTCGAACTGACCCTGCGCCCGATGCGCTACCCGGACTTCTACGAGCGGTACCGGGACGCCATCAAGAACACCTGGACGGTGGAGGAGGTCGACCTCCACTCGGACGTCGCGGACCTGGCGAAGCTCTCGCCCGGCGAGCAGCACATGATCGGCCGGCTGGTGGCGTTCTTCGCCACGGGCGACTCGATCGTGGCCAACAACCTGGTGCTCACGCTCTACAAGCACATCAACTCCCCCGAGGCGCGGCTGTACCTGTCGCGGCAGCTGTTCGAGGAGGCGGTGCATGTCCAGTTCTATCTGACGCTGCTGGACACGTACCTGCCCAACCCGGACGACCGGGCGGAGGCGTTCGCGGCGGTCGAGAACATCCCGTCGATCCGGGAGAAGGCGCAGTTCTGCTTCCGGTGGATGGACTCGGTGGAGAACATCGACCGCCTGGAGACGAAGGCGGACCGGCGGCGCTTCCTGCTGAACCTCATCTGCTTCGCGGCGTGCATCGAGGGGCTGTTCTTCTACGGGGCGTTCGCGTACGTCTACTGGTTCCGCTCGCGGGGCCTGCTGCACGGTCTGGCGACCGGCACCAACTGGGTGTTCCGCGACGAGACCATGCACATGAACTTCGCGTTCGAGGTCGTCGACACCGTGCGCGAGGAGGAGCCCGAGCTCTTCGACGAGGAGCTGGAGCAGCAGGTCACCGACATGCTGAAGGAGGCCGTCGAGGCGGAACTCCAGTTCGCGCGGGACCTGTGCGGGGACGGCCTGCCGGGTATGAACACCGAGTCCATGCGTCAGTACCTGGAGTGCGTGGCCGACCAGCGGCTGCTGCGGCTGGGGATCAAGCCGGTGTTCGGCTCGGAGAACCCCTTCGCGTTCATGGAGCTCCAGGACGTCCAGGAACTCACCAACTTCTTCGAACGCCGCGCGTCCGCCTACCAGGTGGCGGTCGAGGGGAACGTGTCGTTCGACGACGACTTCTGATCCGAAGTACGGCGAGAGAACGCGCCGCCGCCCGGCTGGGGAAAGCCGGGCGGCGGCGCTTTTCGTATACAAGAGGCCGTCTGGCGTTAATTGATCGCTCAATCAGAACCGGGTTTGTGCCCTCCCCGACCGCTCAGCAGGATGACGCACCGTCACAGAACGAGCGCGAGCCGACGAGGAGCACCCCGATCATGACCATCTCGTGGCACATCAGCAGCTACAGCAGCACCGGCAACAACTGCCTGGAACACGCCCCCCTGCCCACCGGCCTCCAAGCCATCCGCGACACCAAGACCCGAGCCTGCGCCACCCTGCTGCTGCCGGCGGCGGCCTGGCAATCCTTCATCACGGCCACCCGCACCAACTCCTTACGCCCCCGGGGACGCTGAAACCGACCGCCGCCGAAGGAGGAACCAGCCCACCAGACCAACAAGAACCACACCGGCACCGCCGCCGAGAGCCCAGGGCAGCGAGTTGCTGTCGTCGCTGGTGTCGGCGGCTTGGGCCTCGGGCCCGGGAGCGGGCTCGGTGTCGTTGTCGGGGTCGGGGTCGGGCGTTGCTTCAGTTTCGGGGGTGGGTGCGGGTGTGGCGGGCGGGTTGAGTGCGGCTTCCCAGTCCCGGAAGATCGGTGGGCTGTCCGGGTCCCCCGGGTCACCTTCGCCATCGATGATGACCCGGTCGGGCCGGACCATGCCGTATCCGGTGTAGTCATCCCGCCGCTGATCGTCGGGCCGCTCGGCGGTGTTGAGCATCACCCGCAGCACCTGGTTCTTGGTCCAGTCCGGATGCTGCGACCAGATCAGCGCGGCGGAGGCCGAGGCCAGAGCGGTGGCGGAACTCGTGCCGCCTTCCTCCCAAAGGCAGGCGGGGCCCGACAGCCCCTCGCAGTAACCCGGGACATCGTTTCCAGGTGCCGACAAAGTAACTTGCGGTCCATAGGTGGAGTAAGCAGTCCATTTCCCACTGCTATCCACCGCCGCGACTCCAACTACTCCCTTATGCGACGCGGGATAACCCGCAGAATTATCACCGTCTCCCTCATTTCCTGTAGCAGCGAAGAGGAGAACGTCATTCCTGGCCGCAACAGCCCTCGCCTCAGCAGTCGCCGCCTCGACCAGCCCGCTATCGGTGTTCCCGAAGGACATGTTGATGATGTGAGCGCCCTCATCAACTGCATACTGGATAGCCGCTGCCACTACCTCTTCATGACCGAAATCCAGACTCTCGATGTCAATCCGAACGGGCAGAATTTCAACACCCGGAGCGAGTCCTGGGATTCCCCCAGCGACGCCCGTTCCCGCGATGAGGGCCGCCATGGCAGTGCCGTGGCCTTCGTCATCAATGTGGGCGCCTTGAGGGCTCCTCGTGAGGTCGGTTCCTTCGAGGACTTGTCCTTCGAGTTCGGGGAGTGAGTTGTCGACGCCGGTGTCGATGACGGCGATGGTGATGCCTTCGCCTGTGGTGTGTTGCCAGATTTCCTGGACGCGGAGGGTGTCGAAATACCAGGGGTTTTGTGGGGTGTTGGCTGCGTGGGCGGTGGTGGGTGTGCCGGCAAGGATCGCGGTGAGGGCAAGGGTGGTGGCGAGGGCCCGGGGGGTGGGGGTCATGGGTGCCTGTCGTCCTTGTCCTCGTTCTTGTTTTTCTTTTTCTTGTTGCCGGTCTTCTTGGTCTGGCCGGGGAGGCCGATGACGCCGGTGGGTTTGGGCAGGGCCCGTCTGCGTTTGGTGGGTCCGGTGGTGCGTCCGTCGACGGTGGCCTTGCCGTAGGTTCCGCGCGGTGTTGCGGGCTGGTCTTTCTTGGAGGGGGTGAGACGGGAGTTGGTGGGGTTCATGCCGGGCTGGATCACCCCGCCCGGCGGGATCCGTGATGCCACGGTCGGCTTCGCGTTGGGTACGGGTTTCCCGCCGAGGAGGCCGTAGTTGTTCCCCCGCCCCCACGGGTTGCCCCCACCCGGGCCGGTGCCACCACCGGTGCCAGGGCCGGTCATGGGAGGACGGCCGACCGGCGGCTGCCCGGTACCGGCAGGCCGGCCTGCCACAGGAGCCTGCGAACCCGGCCCGGAAGGCGTACCGGACGGCCCCCGTACCGGCGGCACCTGACCACCGCCGCCACGCCCCGCTCCGGTCCGGTCCGGCGAGGACCAGCCCGGCAGCGGACCCGCCACCGGCGGCTGCACCGGACCACCACCCGGCACCACCGGCCGATCCACCACCGGGGCAGAAGGAGACTGCACCGCCGGGACAGGGGGAGCCGCACCATTCGGCCTCACCCCCACCGAATCCAACGACGTCCCCACACCACCACCCGCTGCCACGCCGCTGGGAGGCGCCGCCGGACGTGGCTCGGTCACAGAAACGTCGCCAATCGGGGCTGGACTCCCAGAAACCTGTGGTGCGTCCGGAGCAGTACTTGCTCCTCCGCCCAAGGGAATTGACTGTGGCCTACCGCCCGCCTCACTCCCCCCCGCTGCCGAAGGCGAGGGCCGGTGAGAGCCCGAGGGCCCCCAAGAGTCCCCGCCCTCCAACGGCGTAAAGGTCGGTTCCGGCGCCGTCTGGATGACCGTGGCCTCCCACCGGTACACGGAGCCGAGACGACTGATAACGCCGGCGGCTTCCGAACGCAACTGCTCAGCCTCGAAAAAGGTCGGGCCGATATCGGTGCGGAAGGATTCCTGTGCGGCGATCTCCGGGGTCGTCGTCAAGATGTTCTGAGGGACCGGCGGCATCGAGGACTTGGCTTCCCGCAGTGCCGCGCCCGCCTGTTTGATGGAGCCCCCCACGCGGTTGGCGTAGGTCTTGAGATCCTCGGAGTCCTGTTTGAAGCGAGCGACCCATTCCCGCAGGACCGTGGCCGTTTGGCCCTCCCACTCCAGTAGCCGCATCTGATGTGCCACCGCCGCGCCCACCTGCGCGACGGCCCGCGCCACTTCTTCCAGTGTGTCGCCCCGCTCAATCAGCATGTCAGGATTCGCGCTGTCCAGCAGCGCCACCAGTTCCGCATGCGACTTCGACCACAAGTCCTCAGTCATCGACCGCCCCTCCCCATACCAGGACAGGATACTTACCGCTTGCTGCGGTAACTCAAGGGGTTGCTACCGTGTGTATCCGAACGCCAACCATCGGGGGAGGGTCATGTCCGCATCCGAAGAGTCCGTCTCGACCCGGCTGAACAGCACCGTGGTCCCGGACGGCGAGACCTTGCAGGACTGGGATCAGCCGCAGGCGGATCTGGTCGTGGATCCCGAGGAGTTGCGGGCCATCGGTGAGGACGCACACGCCCTGTCCCGCATTCTGAGGGTGGGCCCCCAGGCTTCCGGCTCGACGTATTCCGCCGCCGCGTCGTTGAACACGGACGGCTTCACCACCGGCGCCGCGTTGCAGCACGCCATGGCGCGATTCTTCCGGCAGTCGAAGAATCTGTACGACGACTGCGTGAGCATCGCGGATCACCTCGCCGACACCAGCACCGCGCACGCGGGCCTTGAGCAGGAGATCACAGCCCAGCTCCACTCGGCGACGCAGGCCATCGGCTATCAGGGCACTCCCTCGATCGTGGCTCTCGCCAACCAAGAGATCCAGCCGACCGAGATCGTCGGTGTATGGGGCGGGGAGGACGGTTCCGATGCCCGGGTATGAGCAGCTGTACAACTTCGACTTCGGTGCGCTGGATGCCTCGATCGAGGACTGGCGTCAGACGAAGGGCGACCTGGACGAGTTGGCCGCCGAGGCGGCCCAGGGCCTGATGTCCAAGATCCAGGGTTCCAGCTGGAAGGGGGAGAACGCCACCGTCAGCAGGGTGTTCGCCATCCGCACCGGTTCGCAGTTCGAGTACGCGTACGAACAGGCGGAGGCCGTCCATACGATTCTCACGGAGTTCCGTGAGAAGCAGCGAGGCCACCAGACGTCTCTTCAGGAGCTGGCGCTGGAGGCACAGCAACAAGGGCTGTACATCCGGTCGGACGGCATGGTGATCGAACGGCCGGACGCACCGTACACCGACGCGGGACTGGACCGGCAGGGTCCGCTGTTCGGGTCCGTGGACTCGGATCGGCAGGCGGACATCGACCATTTCGCCGCTCGGATCCGTGACGTTCTGGGCCGGTCCGCCGAGGCGGATGAAACGGCGGCCAGGGCGCTGCGCGAGAACGCCGGCGAGGAGCGTGACCATTTCGCGCCGGTCACCGCCGCCGACCTGCTCGACGCCGAACGGGCCCAGGGCATCGCGGACGCCCAGGAATACCTGGAGCTCGTCGAGGCCGAGGCGTACAACACGCAGGAGGGCATCGACCGCCTCAACGAGCTGGCGGCGGCCCAGAAGAACAACGAGTACTTCGCTACCTACCTCGCCACCGGTCTCGGTGCGGAGGGAACGCTGGAGTTCTGGGCGGATGTGCTGGACGGCCCGGAATCCAGTGAAGTGACCGACGCCTACCGGGAGTCGGCGCTCCAGCTCCGCGAGAACCTGGGCGTGACGTTCGGCACGGCGTCGAACAGTGATCGCAACGGCATGGACGCGTGGCGGAACGACATGATCGCGCTGGGATCCCAGCAGATCGATGCGGGTGCCGGCTGGAATCCCTACGGATTCCAGATCATGAGCGATCTGATGACACATGGCGAGTACAACGAGGACTGGCTGGTCGCATACGGCATCGCCCTGGTCGACGCCGAGCAGGAACTGTCCTTCGACGCCGCAGGGCAGTTCTGGGCCAACACGGCGCCCGTCGACCGGTACCGCCGCGTCATCGGTGACGAATACCAGCCGGACCCGATGACGGGATTCATGCGGGCCCTCGCCAACAACCCGGACGCGGCGACCGCCTTTGTTATGAGCGAGGCACCCGATCCGGACCCGGCGACCGCCACTGATCCGCAGGAGACGGGGGACGACAGCGAGGAGCAGCAGGACTACATCGGCTACATCCTGAGCGAGCGGAACAACCTCCCGGGCGAGGCCAGTCACGCGCTGTACGAGGAGACCGGGAACGCCTTGTTCGCCGCCGCCACCGGCATGAACCCGCACGACCCGGGCGCCGTGTACGTAAAGCACACCGCCGAACACAACGCGGCACGGGACCGGATTCTTGAGCTCGGGTCCGCCCTTGGCGACGATTTCCCGCCGGAGTACCGAACTCCCGTGGCGAAGATGCTGGTCAATCACGGGGATGCGGTCATCGACACGGCCGGAACCCAATGGGAACACCCGCCCCTTGATGAGCGCCATCTGTCCAATGTGGCTACCCAGATCTCCCGCGACCAGGAATCCTACGGGTATCTCAACGAGGGGATTAATTACCTTCTTGTCGACTCATTCCAGGACACTGAGACCAGCACAGGCCAGGAGCTGAGCCCCAGCGACACTCTCGATCGCGCGGGCCAGACTCTTGGCTTCCTTGAGCAGGCAAGATACGACGCACTGGCCGGGGCGAGATCGGACGAGGAATCACAAGCGGTCTGGGATGCCCGTTGGCAGTATCACGCGGTCGGTTCGGTCGCGAATTTCATCCCGGAGGTGGGCGATGTGGTGCAACGCGGGGTCGACGTCTACACGCAGGCGTGGCTTGACGATGAGATGAACAGGATCGGCGAGGAGTATTCCGAGAAGGAGTACGATCTTTCAAAGTCCAGGAAGAGTCAACTGGGAGCCCTGTCCGACGCGTGGTACGAAGTGCATCGCGATTGGGCCGACTCGACGCCTGGATACGATACGGAACTCGGACGCAGAACACGGATTGCCGCAGACGCAGTGCTGGGTGGAGATTCCAAATAACCCCGACCGAATGGGGAAAATGAGGGCGAGAGTACATGAAGATATTTTCCCGAACGCCCCTGTGCATGATTCTTGGCTCTGCCGTACTTCTCTTCGGGTGCAGCGGGAAGCCGCCGGAAAAGAACTACACGGTCCCTGACAATGCCTGCGGAATCCCAGTGGATCAAGTGGCCTTCAAAAGTCTTCTTCCCCCGGGGGAGGAATATGCCGAAGACATGGACGAATCCATCGAGGGGGTGCACATGTGCACGGTCATCGTTGATTCAAAAGCGACCGCCTATTTCGATATATATATGCTGTCGCAGCTTGAATCCCCTCGCAGGCCGGACAAGTGGACCCCTTTTCTCAAGGAAGTAAATATCGAGGGGGAATCCCTCGTATGGGAGAAGGGTGCCGGGATTTCCTTCCAGTGCCTGGCGGACGATGCCAGCATCTACGCTTTCCCCAGAGTCTCCATACGTTTCTCCGATGCGCCGATTCCGGACGAGGAAGAACGCCGGGACGCCGTCGAAGCGTTCGCCCGCAGCTACGTCGAAGGGGTCAAGGAGTACGAGCAGTGTGACTACACCTGAGGGGCGGACCGGAGATCCGGTCCACCCCTCGTGGGTGCTTCTGCGGTGCCGGGACTATGCGTTCGGGACCGTTTCGTAGCGGGGGGTGCCCTCTTCCATCATTTTCAGGGCGTTCTTGCGCTCCCGCTTCGACAGGCGGTCGATGTACAGGCGGCCGTACAGGTGGTCCGTTTCGTGCTGGAGGCAGCGGGCGAAGTAGCCGGTGCCCTCGACCCTGATCGGCTCGCCGGAGGCGTTCTGGCCGGTGACCACCGCGTAGTCGGGGCGGGCCAGCTCCGCGTAGGCGGTCGGGACCGACAGACAGCCCTCGTTGTTGTCGTCCAGTACCCGCGACTCGGCCGGCAGCTCCTCCAGGACCGGGTTGCACACCACCCCGACGTGCCGCACGCCCTCGTCGTCGTGGCAGTCGTACACGAACACCTTCAGATCGACACCGATCTGGTTCGCCGCGAGACCCACGCCCTCCGCCGCCCGCTGGCTGGCGAACATGTCGTCGATCAGCGCCGCGAGACCGTCGTCGAACTCGGTGACATTCCGGCACTCGGAGTGCAGCACCGGGTTGCCGACGACCGTGATGGGCCGGGCCGTGCCGCGCTCCCGGTACGCCTGCTCCCGTGCCTCGCAGTCCTGCGTGTCGTCGATGAACTCATCCACACGCTGATCGATCTCTTGCGTCATGCCTTACAGCTTACGGTCCGCCCAGGACAGCCTCAGCAGACCTCTTCCAGGTCCCGCCAGTCCCGGGTGTCCGGGCTGTCGGCGACCCAGCCGTCCAGGAGCCCGCGCACCAGCGGCTCAGGGGCCGCCAGCCCGCACTCGCGCTCCGGGGTCCACAGCCCGTCCGGCGCCACATGGCCCAGCGGCCCCGGGCTGCCCGGCTCGCTGTGGTCGTGCGGGTCGTGCCGCGCCGCCCCGTCGCCGTCCTCGGTCGGCATCCGGCTCTCCGAGCAGGCCCGGCACAGCAGCCGCACCGACGAGGACCAGTCCTCGGCCGCGTAACCGGCGTCCGCCGCCAGCCGCTCCAGGGCGTCCCGGTCGCGCGCGGAGGCCGCCTCGATCAGCACCACCCAGGTGGGGATCGCCGAGGGCGCCCACAGCTCGATCTCGTCGAAGACGGGGAACACCGCGCCCCCGGTGCTGCGCTCCCCGTGCGGTACGCCGTCGTGCAGCACCACCTCGCCCCAGCGCCGCCCGGAGGACGGCAGCGGGATGTTCTGGAGCTCGATCCGCGCCGGGTCGAGCCGCCGCCCCCACACCACCTCGGCCTCGCCCTCCGGGGAGAGCCGTACGGCCGCCCCGCCCAGCTCCATGCCCAGCGGCTCGTCGGCGACCGTTCCGGCGCCCGGGACGGTCAGCCCGTACGCCTGCCACGCCCGGCGGGCCAGCGGCCAGTCCTGGAGGGCGGTGGCGGCGATGCCGACGTTCCACCAGTCCGGGGCCCCGGCGTCCCGCTCCAGCAGGGCGACGGCCCGCAGGCCGGCGGAGCGCGCCTGCTCCCAGTCGTGCCGGAACTTGTGCAGCAGCGCCAGGTTGAACCAGGACTCGGACAGCCATGGCTCCAGATCGGCGGCACGGGTGAGGAGCGCGCCGGCGTCCTCGTAACGGCCGTCGTCGATGAGGGTGAAAGCCCGGTTGGTGGCCAGCCGCCAGTCGGTGGACGGCCGCTGCCGGACCCTGCCGAAAATCCTCACGATGTCCTGCCTGATTCCCGCTTCGTGTAGTGCACGTCGTCGTTCTCCTGTCCGCCTCAGGCCGCATCCAACCACAGCATGAGTCAGCCGATCGTCCCGCGCGAGATGATCTGTTTCACGACCCGGACCACCTCGGGGTCGTACTCGGTGCCGCTCTCCTGCTCCAGCAGCCGCAGCGCCCGCTCCGGGCCGCCGCCGCGCGGCGGGGTGAGATCGGCGTACGCGTTGGCCGTACGGACGATGCGGGCCGCCAGCGGCTGGTCCCGGTAGGGCTCGGCCTGGAGCTCCAGGGTGCGTGCGATGGTCTCGCCCGCCCCGGCTTCGCGGGCCACGCTCGCCCCCAGCGCGGCGATGGTGCGGCGGCGGGCGGCCGGCAGGGGCGTGGTGGCGCCGTCGGGCAGCGGTTCGAAGAGGGAGAGCTGGCCGATGTCATGGAGCAGGGCCGCGTACTCCAGTGCGGTGAGTTCGGGGCCGCGCAGCCGCAGCGCGCGGCCGGTGGCGCGGGAGAGGGCGGCGACCCGCTGGGCGTGGCCGGGCGGGGTGTAGCCGGCGACCTCGGTGGCGCGGGCCAGCGCGGAGATCGTCTGCCGGTAGGTGGCGCGTACCGCCGCGTACCGCCGGAAGACGAGGGCGGTGAGCAGCAGCGGCCCGCTGTAGAGGGGGAACGCCCACCACTGTGCGTACGCCGCACCCAGTACCAGCGCGGTGCAGCCGCCGGCCACGGCCGCCGCCAGGGCGGTGGCGGCGGGTGGGTCGGCGCGCAGCAGCCGCAGTGCGGACCAGTTCATGCGCGGGCGCCCGGCTGTTCGCCGGGCACCGGCCGTTCGGTGCCGGAGGTGCTGGATCTGCTCGCAGGGACGTTTCCGCTCGTCCGCTCCTCGGCCGTGGGCTCGGTGTAGGGCCAGCCGTACCGTTCCAGCGCGGTGCCCAGCGCGGCCACCATGCCCGGGTCGAACTGGGTGCCGGCGCAGCGGCGCAGCTCGGCCAGTGCCTCGGTCACCGGGCGGGCCCGCCGGTAGCTGCGGGTGGAGGTCATGGCGTCGAAGGCGTCGGCGACGGCCACGATCCGGGCCGCCTCGGGAATCCGCCGCCCGGCGAGGCCGGCGGGGTAGCCGGTGCCGTCGTAGCTCTCGTGGTGGTGGAGGGCGGCGTCCACGGCCTCGCCGAGCACCCGGATGTCGCGGACGATCTCGTGGCCGTACTCGGGGTGCCGGCGGATCTGGCCCCACTCCTCGTCGCTGAGCGGGCCCTCCTTGCGCAGCGTGCGGGTGGGCACGGCGAGCTTGCCGATGTCGTGCAGGGCGCCGGCGGTGCGCAGGGCGTGGGTGCGTTCGGCGTCCAGGCCCAGCTCGCGGGCGATGAGGGCGGCGGCGTGGCCGACGCGTTCGCTGTGGCCCCGGGTGTAGCGGTCCTTGAGGTCGACGGCTTGGACGAGCGCGGCGACGGTGGTGCGGTGCGCGGCGTCCAGTTGCCGGGAGCGGGCCATGATCCAGCAGCAGATGTAGCCGGGGGCCAGCACCGGCAGCGCGCCGAGCAGCCCGTATCCGGGGACGGCGTGCCACAGGGTGGCGGCGAGCAGCCCGAGCAGCCCGTACGGCAGATGGCCCAGCAGAACGGCGGCGGCGGTGCGGCTGCCGCCCAGTGCCCGGTCGGCGGCGGCGCAGGTGAGCACGGCGATCAGGGCGGGCATGACGGTGATGGCCAGCGGGGCGGCGGCCGGCTGGGCGTGGCCGGGGTCGCCGCTGCCGGGGATGGGCAGGGCGTCGCCGAGCAGGCCCTCGGTGAAGAGGCGGAAACAGTACGCGGCTGCCGCCGCGGTGACCATCAGGCGCATGGTGTGCCGGAGCCGGCCTTCGGCGGGTGGCCGGCCGAGCAGGGCGCCGGGGACGGGGGCGAGGGCGGCGAGGGCGGGGGGCAGCAGGAAGACGCCGGTGAACAGCAGCGCGCCGTAGGCGGCGGTCTCGTTCGGGACGCGGTGGCCGATGAACCGGCAGCGGGGCAGATAGCCGCACAGGGTGCCGAGTACGGCCAGTGGGAGGAACTGGGTCCACGGCAGGGCCGCGAGGGCCTCCCCGAATGGCTGCATGCTGGTTCCTCCTCCCCTGGGTGTCCCGGGGAGGATAGAGCGCGAGCCGGTGGGCGCGGGGGGAGTTTGCGGGTCAGTCCTGGTAGAACGCCGCCATACTCACCCGATCGAGTGAAAGGGGGGTGAAGGAAGTGAAAGCGGGGTGGGGCGGCGGAAGTGCGCGCCCCTGGGGATGCCGACCGGCCCGGGCCAGGTCAGTCGGAACAGTCCGTCGCCGCCGCCGGTGGCACCGCGGCACCGCCCGTACCGGTGCCGGCACCCGCGGCTGTGCCCGTGCCCGTGTCCGTGCATCTGATGACCTCGATCCGGCTGAGCACCTTGGCCCGCAGATCCGCCGGCACCTCGTCCTGACCACAGCAGCGCTTGACGAGCTTCTTCACCGACTCCTCAAGCCCGTACTCGGCCAGACACGGCCGGCACTCCTCGATGTGCTCCTGGAACTTCGCCGAGTCGATGTCCGGCATCTCTTTGTCGAGATACTCGTAGAGATGGCCCAGGACCTCCGAGCAGTCCGTGGGGCGCGACGGGTCGCCACTCATGAGCCTGAGCCTTCCTGTGCCCCGCCCGTGCCGGCCGGAACGAGGCCACGCTCACGGGCGTAATCACTGAGCATGTCGCGCAGCTGCCGCCGGCCGCGGTGCAGCCGGGACATCACCGTACCGATGGGGGTACCCATGATGTCGGCGATCTCCTTGTAGGCAAACCCCTCGACATCCGCCAGATAGACGGCGATGCGGAATTCCTCCGGAATCGCCTGGAGCGCCTGCTTCACATCGGAGTCGGGCAGATGATCCAGCGCCTGCGACTCGGCGGAGCGCAGCCCGGTCGACATGTGCGACTCGGCGCGCGCCAGCTGCCAGTCCTCAATGTCCTCGGCGGCGCTGCGCTGCGGCTCGCGCTGCTTCTTGCGGTAGGAGTTGATGAAGGTGTTGGTGAGGATGCGGTACATCCACGCCTTGAGGTTGGTGCCCTCGCGGAACTGGTGGAACGAGCCGTACGCCTTGGCATAGGTCTCCTGCACCAGATCCTCGGCATCGGCGGGGTTACGCGTCATGCGCAGCGCGGCCGAGTACATCTGGTCGAGGAAGCCGAGGGCGTCCCGCTCGAAGCGCGCGTTGCGCTCGGCGTCCGTCTCGCGTGCGCTCTCGCCGTCCCGCGACGCGTCGTCGTCCGTACCGGTGACCTGACCCACCTCCTCCTTCCGAAATGTGACGAACCCGGGCACGGGACCGTCCGATTCGGAGGATAGACGACGGATGGGTACCTCCGCCGGTCGGGAGGACCGGTCGGCGGCCAGTGCCAGCGTCGCCCAGTCCACCTCGGCGGCGGCCGGCCGCTGGGGGCGGGTGGGGCAGCTGATGGATCCCATGAGGGACGTCTCCGCTCTCTCGTCTGCCGTGCGTGCTGTACAGCGCGTACGCATGGCACAACACCCGGCCCGCGCGGCGCATTCCTGCCCGCGGCGGTGATCGCGCGCTCACCCGCTCAGAAGAGCGTCTCCTCCTCGGGTGACGGCAGGGCGGCCACCAGCTCGGGGCCGTTGTTCCGTACGTTGCTGACGTCCGTCGTGACCGGATGGGCACGCACCGTGCCCGGCGGGGGCGGGGTCAGCAGCTCCCGTATCTCCTCGGGGTCGGTGCGGGCCGGGTCCAGCCAGGCGTCCCAGCGGTCCGGCAGCAGCATCAGGGGCATCCGGGGGTGGATGTCGGCCAGCGCCCTGGGGCCCTTGGCGGCGGCGCCCACCGCCGGCCCCGCCGGCTGCGGCTGCCCGGGCGGCGCGTCGGCCAGTGGAGTGGTCTCGGCGTCGGTGGTGAGCACCGTGCAGGTCACCCACCAGGCGCGCGGATGATCCTCGGGGAGGGTGGCGTCGCGCCAGAACTCGTACAGGCCGGCCAGAGCCATCACCGAGCCGTCGGCGGGGGTGACGAAGTACGGCTGCTTGCGCTGCCGCTTCCGTTTGCCCTTCTCCTCCTCGGCGCGCTCGTCGCCGCCGGTGGCCCATTCGTAGTAGCCGTCCGCCGGGAGCAGGCAGCGGCGGGCGGCGAAGGCGCGGCGGTAGGAGGCGCGCTCGTGCACCGTCTCCGATCTGGCGTTGATCATCTTGGCGGCGGACTCGGGAGACTTCGCCCAGGACGGCACCAGGCCCCAGCGCAGCACCCGCAGCTGGCGCACCGGCTCGGGGCCGCCGCCCTTGAGGGGGCGGTCGAGCACCGCGTACACCTCTTTGGTGGGGGCCACATTCCAGTCGGCGGGCAGCGCCTGCTCCTGCTCCTGCTCCCAGCGGTCGATGTGGAAGATCGCCGCGAGGTCCGCCGGGCTTCTGCTGGCTGCGTACCGTCCGCACATGTGATCAAGCGTAGTGCGCCGGGGCCCGTGCGATGACGGGCCCCGGCTCTCTCGTGCTCGGTCGGTGCCGGGTGCGGTCAGCTCACAGCGGCGGGTAGGCGTTCGCCATCAGCTGCTGGAACTGGGCGGAGAACCAGTGCCCGGAGACCGGGGCGTTCCCCAGGGCGCCGGACATGTTGTTGTTGTTGCGCGGGTTGCCCGTGTAGGTGGGGTCGCACATCCGGTCGAAGCCCTTGCCCTCGTCGTTCGGGATCTGGCTGCTCGAACCGTCCGACTCACCCGGGGGCTTGATCCACACATAGGCGTGGATTCCGGTGGCCGGAGCCGTGCGCGGGCGCTCACCGAGGCCGGCGCCGGCCTGGTTGCACCAGTTGCCGGCCTGGAGACGGCGGTCGACGCGGCTGCCCTCGACGAAGGCGTCCACGCTGGTACGGGGCCCGGCCGCGGTGGGCCGCTGGGGGCCGCCCCAGCCGTTGCGGGAGGTGTCGATCAGCATCCCGATGCCCGCGTTGAAGCCCTGCCGGACCAACTCGGCACGGAAGCCCTGGGCAAAGGTCTGGTTGTCCACATAGCGGTTCCAGTCGACCCACTTCGACTCGCGGACGGAGGTGCCGTTCACGGAGTCGTTGATGGTGTAGTGGGGCTCCAGGGTCGGACCGTAGTTGGCGGTGTTGACGATGAAGCCGTGCACGTCGTTGACGGTGGCGCTACCGGTGGTGGCGGCCGTCTTGAACAGCTGGGCGGAGGCGGTGAAGTTGTCGTCCCAGCCGATCCAGCCGTAGTGCCCGGCGTCGATGTAGTTGTAGACGTTCGGGATGGCGCCGAGCTTGGAGAGCGCGTACGACACGCCCTGGACATAGTTGCCGTTGGCCTTCATCACATCGCACTCCGGGGTGGCCGTCGGCCGGGGGGAGACGTTGGTGATGAGGTTGGGGAGGGAGTCGATCTCGATGATCGTGACGATCCGCAGGTTCGCGTAGGCGGGGTCGGCGAGGATCGCGGCGATCGGGTCGATGAACTCGGTGCGGTAGCGGCCGATCTCGGTCGGGCCCAGCTCACCGTTGGAGGCGAGCGCGGCGCAGTCGCGGCCCGGCAGGTCGTAGATGACGACCTGGAAGACGAACTGGCTGTGGCTGCGCGCCTGGACGACGGCGGCGTCGAGGTGCTCGCGCAGGCCCATGGTGCGGCCCGCACCCTGGCCGGACCCATTGATGGCGGCGATGCGGTCCATCCACACGCCGGTGGGCTGGTTGGCGATCCGGCTGCCACCGGGTTCGCGGGCGGCGTTGGCCGACCACTCCGGGTTGACGTAGACGCCGGCGCCCACGTACGGGTTCTCGACGCGGTTGCCCGGCGGGTTTCCGGGGTTTCCGGGGTTGCCGGCGCCGCCGCAGGTGATGCCGTTGACCGCGAAGCTGGTGGGGGCGGTGTTGGTGCCGCTGTAGGTGAACTGCGCGCCGGTGCTGACGCTGCCGCCGCCGGCCGCGATGGCGGCGTTGTGGGCGGCGTTGCTGACGGTGATGTTGCGGCCGGACTGCGACCACTGACCGTTCCAGCCGCCGGTGAGGGTCTGGTTGCCGGTGTAGGCGTAGGTGAGGGTCCAGCCGTTCACGGCGGTGGTGCCCGAGTTGCTGATGGTGACATCGGCGGTGAAGCCCGAGCCCCAGTCATTGGTGCGGTAGTCGACCGAGCATTCGACGGCGGCGGCGGAGGCCGTGCCCTCCAGCATGGCGCCGGTGCCCAGCGAGGTGGCGAGCAGCGCGCCCGCGGCCAGCAGGGCACCGCGTCTGCGTCGTCTGGGGAGTGGGGGGTTGGTGCGGCTCATCGGAGTCCCTTCGTCCTTGAAAGGTCCCGCACCGGACCGGGCGGCCCGGGTGCGTCATGGAAGCGCTCCCACTAGCTGAGGGGAAGGTAGCGCCTACTCCCCCGGTCCGCCAGATGTCTGTTCAGAAATTGTGCCCATGAAGTCGCCAGAAGGTCAGATACCACACGGAAATCACTGGACGGTCATGACCTGACGTCAAAGGTCTTGACACATACGCGTCACGGGCACATCCTTGGGAGCGCTCCCACTAGCTATGGAGCGTGCACCATCTGGGACCCCGGCAGAACCACCCGCACCACCCCGCGCGTCCACGTGGCTAAGGTGTCTCGCGCACCACCCACCCCCCTCGCACGAAGCCGGGTAAACCCGTGGACTACTGCATAACCTGCCGCCGACATCTCAATGGCGCGTTGACATGTCCAGGATGTGGCGAAGTGACCACCTGGCAGCAACCGCACCAGGACCCGCCCGTGTCATCGATGGCGGTCGATGACCCGACGCGTGGTGACGCGGTGGCCACCGGGAGCGGCACGCGCGGCGCGGACCGCGCGCCCCACGGCGCCGACCCGGAGGACCCGGACGGCCGGGACGGCCCGGGTGCCGAAGACCGCCGGGAAACCGCCACCGCCCCGCTCCCCGCCGGCGGCCGGCGCGCCGCCAACCGGGCCAAACGGCACCGCTCCCGCTCCCGCAAGGGCCGGCGCTACGTACTCGGCGCGGTGCTCGGCATCGTCGCCGTCGGTGTCCTGGTGGCCGAGGTCGGCGACGTACGGCTGCCCATGCAGCGCGAGCAGCCGGTCAACTCCGACCGGACCACCGAGGCCGCCTCCGAGTCCTCCGGGGCGGACAGCACGGACGGGAGCGCCGACAGCGGTACGGACGGCGGCGGTACGGCGGCCGGCCCGAGCGGTGCGGCCACCGCCACGGCCGGCGAGAGCGGCGCCCCCAGGGACGGGGAGGACCCGGACGCGGTGGACGGCGACGACGCCGACCAGGACGCGAAGGACCAGGAGCGGGACGGCGACGGGGAGACCGCCGGCGAGTCCCCGCCCCCGGACGCCTCCAGCTCGGGCCGGGTCAGCCCTCCCCCCAGTGATACCGGTACCCCGACCGAGGGCGCTTCCCCCGACCCCACCGAGACCGCGCCCGGCGAGGACGAACCCTCCACCCCGCCACCCTCCGACGACAGCAGCGGGGGCGGGGGCGGAAGCGGCAGCAGCGGCGGTGGCGATGACGACGGCGGCAGCGGCAGCGGCGGAACCAGCGGGGGCGGCAGCAGCAGCGGAGGCGGCGGCAGTTGCTGGCTCTGGTGGTGCTCCTGACGTACCCGCGACACCGGAAACCCCGGCCGGCGATGAGACGCCGACCGGGGCTCCGGGCGTGGGTTGCGCGGGTCCTGGCTGATCCTGCCCGCCGGGGCGTGACGTCACCGTGCGCCCGGCGGACCGGTCGGTGATCACGAGCCCTAAGCGCTGTCCCCGAACAGTTCGGAGTACGTGGCCATCGCGATGGCGATGTCCGCCTGCGCCCAGAAACGGTGGTACTCGAAGGTCGGCGCCGGCCCCCCGTTGAGATGGGCCTGGACCTTCGGCCAGTCCGGGTCGTCGTGGTAGAAGGACCGGATCGAGTCGAAGGTGGCACCCGGCTGGATGCTGTCACCGTTGGGCATCTGTCCGCTCCAGCCCGGCGGGATGTACACCGGGTCGTCGAAGCGGGAGTAGTCCGCGCGCTGCTCGGGCACCGAGATGCCCAGGCTGTCGGAGTTCGCCGACAGCGCGTCCAGCAGCCCGGCCGCGGTGTCCCGCGCCGCCGTGTCACCGCTGGCCGCGGCGTAGTACGACAGGGCGTTGGCCAGTGAACCGGTCACCCCGACGTCCTGGGTGTAGTCGGTGACCGTGACATGCAGCCCGGCGTTGGCGCCCGGGTTGGAGGGGTTCCAGGTGTCGGGGCGGCCCGACCACGACAGGGTGGAGGGGATCGAGAAGTTCCCGCCGCTGCCGATGGTGACGTGGTCGAGCACCCAGTCCACCCACTTGTCGAGCACCGTGCCCGCCCTGGCGTCACCGGACTCGTAGTAGTACTCGGCGAGCCGCTGCATCGACCACGCCTGCATGCCGAACCACTGGTTCGACGGCGGGTCGCGGTAGACGGGCGCCTCGTCGTAGTACAGCCCGTAGAAGGTGGGGGTGCCGGCCGGCGGGCTGGCGTAGGAGCCGTCCCAGCTGTTGGTGGCGCCGCCCGCGATGCCGCCCTCGGCGGACTGGAGCCAGCGGTAGAACTCCACCATCCGCTCCAGCGACTGCCCCCAGTCCTGCCCGCCGCTCGGGGAGTTGGGGATCAGCGCCGGGTCGGTGCTCAGGGCGTAGGCGGCCAGCGGGTTCTGGTAGCCGAAGTGGTTGTGGCTGCTGCCGATGCGGTACGCCCAGCCGGCGTTGGCGTCGAGCGCGCCGCCCCAGCTGTAGTACCAGGACATCAGCCAGTGGGCGCTGTTCTTGCCGCTGCCGGCCGGGCAGGAGGTGGCACCGACACAGTTGCCCGCGCGCTTGAAGTACTTGTCGTACATCGAGTAGCGCAGGTAGTCGCCCATCTTGGACGCCTTGTCGACCGTGGCGGCCACGGCGGAGGCGTTGCCCTGCTCGGCGGCCCACTGCCGGGCCCAGTACGCGGCCTGAACGGCGCGGGCATCGGCGTCGGGCGCGTTGGTGTAGCGCCACTGGCGCGCGTACCCCTGGTCGCCGATGAACAGATCGAGGTAGCCGTTCGGCCCGCCGTAGCTGAAGTCCTCGCAGGAGGGGTGGGGCACGGTTTCCCACACCGATTCCTGCGGGCCGCGCTGGAAGGTGTTGATGTACGAGGGTCCGGTGGTGTTCGGGCCGCCGCCGCAGGGGTTGCCGGGGCTGTTGCCGAACCCGTAGGTGTTGTCGACGTCCTGGAGCCAGTGCATCCCGTAGATGTCGGCGGTGCCGTAGGTGTTGCGCAGTTCGCCGGCGATCGGGTCCTGACCCACGGAAACGCCCTGGTTCAGGGGTGAGGGGTACGCGGAGGGGTCGTTGTGCTCCGCCGCGTAGGTGGCGGGGCTGGAGGCGTTGTAGAAGCTGTTGGTGGGCTGGTCGACGGAGCCGGGGATCATGTAGCGCTCCATCAGCGCCCAGGCGTTGTTGAACGGCGTCCAGTTGCCGGTGACCTTGCCGTACTGCGCCTCCAGCCAGATGAGGTACGAGTACGCCTCGGACGTCGTCTCGTGGCCGTGGTCCGGTGCCTCGACGATCAGGGTCTCCACGGAGTGATACGGGATTCCCTCGGGAGAGAAGTAGCCGTTCGCCGGGTTCTTGATCTTGGCGTAGAGGTCGAGGAACTGGTCCTCGAAGCGCAGCGCCCCTGGCCCGTCGGTGAGCGGGGCGGGGGCGGCGCTGCTCTGCGCGGCGGTGGCGGTCAGTCCCAGGGGGAGGGAGAGCGCCAGCAGCCCGGCGATCCACAGTTTCCGGGTTCGGCGGGGCTTGCGGGGCGGGTGGGGGTCTTGTGGTCTCGCTCTGGTCGGGGTCCCGATGGGCGATCCGGTACGGATCCGCATCGTGCCTCCTCGCGGCTCGGTGGGGGGTGAGAGGCTTACTGAACCAGTGGGAGCGCTCCCAAGAATTCTGTCTACGAGGTGTGCACGTCAACCCCCCGGACCGCCGCTCCTGGCGGTAATTTCTCGAACGCCCCCTTGGCTAACGGGGGTTCGGTGGCCTACGGTCCCTTCAACCAGTGGGAGCGGTTCCAAGCCCGCGGACGCCCCGGACGACGCGTCGCGACACGGCGGACACCGCTCCGTACCCCCACCCCCCACAACCCACAACCCCCACACCCCCACAACCCCCACCGGCGCGACGCCTGTCGATCCGTCACAGGCGCACCGTTCAGCAGAACACTCCAACCCCCACAACGGAGGAAGACTGCGATGAGCCGCACCACCAACCCCCCGCACGACCATCCGCAGCCCGGCCGTCGCCGCCGAGGCCGCCGGGCCGCCCTCGCGGCGGGCGCACTGCTCGGCGCCGGCGCGCTGACCGTCGGCACCCTGGGTGCCGCCGCGGCCGACGAGGAGCCCAGCACGCTGGCCCGGGTGGACAATCCGTACGCCGGCGCGCAGGTCTATGTGAACCCCGACTGGTCGGCCAAGGCCGCCGCCGAACCCGGCGGCAGCGCCATCGCCAACCAGCCCACCGGCGTGTGGATGGACCGCATCGCCGCCATCGAGGGCACCCCCGGCGCCCGCGGCCTGCGGGCGCACCTGGACACCGCGTTGCAGCAGGCGAACGGCTCGCCGATCGTCTTCCAGGTCGTCATCTACGACCTCCCCGGCCGCGACTGCGCCGCGCTCGCCTCCAACGGCGAGCTGGGCCCGACCGAGATCGGCCGCTACAAGAGCGAGTTCATCGACCCGATCGCCGCCATCCTCGCGGACTACGAGAGCAACACGAACCTGCGGGTCGTGACGACGATCGAGATCGACTCCCTCCCCAATCTCATCACCAACGTCTCCCCCCGGCCCACGGCCACCCCGGAGTGCGATGTGATGAAGGCCAACGGCAACTATGTGGAGGGGGTCGGCTACGCCCTCGGCAAACTGGGCGCGGTCGACAACGTCTACAACTACATCGACGCGGGCCACCACGGCTGGATCGGCTGGGACGACAACTTCCGCTCGACCGTCGAGCTGTTCTACCGGGCCGCCAACACGGCAGGCGCCACGCCCGCCAATGTGCAGGGGTTCATCGCCAACACCGCCAACTACGGGGTGCTGACCGAGGACAACTTCTCCATCGGCGATGTGATCAACGGCCAGGCGGTGCGCGAGCACTCGTCCTGGATCGACTGGAACCGCTACGTCGACGAGCTGTCGTTCGCCCAGGCGTTCCGCCAGGAGGCCGTCAGCGTGGGCTTCCCCTCGGACGTCGGCATGCTGATCGACACCTCCCGCAACGGCTGGGGCGGCCCCGACCGGCCCACCGGTCCCGGTCCGCAGACCAGCGCGGAGGCGTACGTCGAGGGTGGCCGGTACGACCAGCGCATCCACCTGGGCAACTGGTGCAACCAGGCGGGCGCCGGCCTCGGTGAGCGTCCGACCGCAGCGCCGGCGGCCGGGATCGACGCGTATGTGTGGATGAAGCCGCCGGGTGAGTCGGACGGTTCGAGCTCCGAGATCCCGAACGACGAGGGCAAGGGCTTCGACCGGATGTGCGATCCGACGTACCAGGGCAACCCGCGCAACAACAACCACCCCTCGGGGGCCCTGGGGAACGCCCCGGTCTCCGGGCACTGGTTCTCCGCCCAGTTCCAGGAGCTGCTGGCCAACGCCTACCCGCCCCTGTGAGCTGACCGCCACCCCACCGCACCCGCCCCCGGCGCCCCCGCGGCCCGGGGGCGGGTTGCCGTGCCCGGCCTATCCGCCGCCCGGCGTGCCGGCCCGGACGCGATTCCCGTCCGGATCCCTCAGCTCCACCTCCCGCCCCCACGGGGCGTCTTCCACCGCCACCCCGAACTCGGCCGCCACGGCATCGATGTCGCGCACCCTCAGATACACCAGCCCACCCGGCGGCGCGTCCCCGCTGTGCTCGGACAGAAACACCTTCACCCGCCCCCGCGCCACCTCCACGAAGGCGGGAAACCCCGGCTCGAACCGGTGCTCCCACGCCTTCACAAACCCCAGCCGCCCGTACCACTCCGCCGCCACCACGGCATCCGCGACCCGGAGAATGGGGACAATCTCCTCTTCCGCTTCCACATCCACTTCCTCCATGCGCCAAGTGTGCCGCGAGGCACTGACACATCGGATCGAAGTGGCCGGCCTACCGTGCCCGGACGAATCGGCGGAGGTGGGCGCGTACCGCCTCGGGTTGTTCGAGCCAGGGTTCGTGGCCCGCCTCGTCGATCCGGGTCAGGGGGACGCCGAGCCGGTGGGCGAGTGCGGCGAGGGCCGGCAGCGGCCGGGGGTCCTCGGTGCCGCCGAGCAGTTCGACCCGCGCGGGCAGGCAGCCGCGCAGCGCGTCGACATGCCGGTCGAGCGGGTCGGCACGCCCCTCCTCGCCCAGTTCGCGGTTCATCTCCCAGTTGACGGGGCGGCGCTTCCCGGCCTCCCGCGCCGCCCAGCGCCGGCCGCGTTCGGGGTCGGCGTGGTCGGTGAACCAGGACAGCGTGAGCAGTTCGGCCTCCTGCTCCTCCGTACGGGGCGCCATCGCCGCCAGTTCGCCGCGCCGCTCCCGCTGCGCCGCCGACATGCGTCGGTGACGGGCCGCCCGGTACCCCGTACGCCAGTCACCGGTGAACGGCCCGCACATCAGCAGCATCGCGGCCACCCGGTCCGGGTGGGCCCGGCAGAACCGGGCGGCCAGATCGGTGCCGTAGGAGTGTCCGATCAGGACCGCCTTCGGCGCGCCCCACAGGTCGAGCAGCTCGGCGAGGTCCTCGACATGGCGGGCGAGCGTGTGCCGGCCCCGCCATCCGGACGCTCCGGTGCCGCGCTGGTCGTAGCGGTAGACGGTGGCGAGGTCGGCGATCATCGCGGCGACGTCGCCCAGATAGTCGGGCAGGCCGGGCCCGCCGTGCAGCAGGACCACCGGCGGCTGCGCGGGCGTGCCGCCCAGCGCCGTCCAGCGCAGCCGCGCCCCGTCGCTCATCGCGGCCTGGCCTTCGGTCTGCGTCACCGTGGTCTTCACCGCCGTGAACCTACCCGGCCGGCCGGCTACGCGTGCTGCTGGGTGTCCTTCAGTTCGGCGGTGAGCCTGGCGATGGCGTCTTCGGCCGTCGGTACGGGGCCGAAGAGCTGCTGCTGGCGGTGGGTGTCGGCGACGTAGTTGCCGGTGTCGAACCAGCGGAACATCGCGGCCATGTCCTTGACCATCGGTACGAAGCGGCCGACGACGGCGCCCGCGGCGCGGGTGACCGGGGACGGGATGCCCCGTACCTTGACGGTCCTTCCGGCCCGGTCGCCGATCATGCCGGCCGCCTCGTGGATGCTGACCGGCCGGTCCCAGCCGATGTCGACGCGCTCGGTGGGCCCGGCGTCGGCGTCGACGGCGGCGGCCAGGTAGCCGGCGAGGTCCGTGGTGAGGACGAAGGTCAGGGGTACGGTGGTCTTGCCCATCCACATCAGGCGGCCCTTGTCGAGCGGGTTGCCCGACATGGTGGCGATCTGGTCGAGGAAGGCGCCCGGGCGCAGGGCGACGAAGGGGACGCCGAGCTGTTCGAGCTTGTCCTCGGTGAGCTTCTTGTGCCAGAAGTGCGGCACGTCGGGTGTCCGGTCGCTGGTGAGGATGCTGGTGAGGACGAAGCGCCGGACGCCTGCGCGGTGTGCGGCCTCGGCGAGGTTGGTGTTGCCGGTGGTGTCGATCTCGTGCGCCTGCTTGCCGCCGCGGGTGTAGCCGGCGGCGGTGGTGATGACGGCGTCGGCGCCGTCCATGGCGGTGACGAGGGAGTCGAGGTCGAGCATGTCGCCGCGGGCGATCTGCACGCCGCGCTCTTCGAGCTTGCTCGCGTCCGAGGCCGGGCGGACCAGGGCGCGGACTGCTCTGCCACGGCTGAGGAGTTCGTCGACGACCTGGCCGCCGAGCGTGCCGGTCGCGCCGACGACGAGGACGGGGGCGGTGGTGGGGTGGGGAGTGCTCATCGGTCCGTCACTTCTCGTTCGGCGGCTGGTGGTGGGTCTTGCGGGCGCCCGGCGGCTGGGAGCTGCCGGGGGACCAGGCCCCGGACAGGTTCATGCTCCAGGAGGTGACCGGGGTGATCTTCAGGATCTGCTGCTCGGTGCTGCCGGAGCCGCGGGTGACCAGTTCGGCCGTGCCGTACACGCGCAGGTAGCGCGGTGACCACGGCCGGGTGGCGACGAGGTCGTCGATGACCAGCGCGATCTTGTGGTTGCCGGCGCGGACGTTCCGGGAGCGGCGGGTGTTGGTCGGGTTGAGGCCGCCGATGTAGAAGTGCGCGCCGTCGAACTCGAACCCGACGGGGGTGACGTCGGGCTGGCCGTCGGCGGAGACGGTCGCCACGCGGGCCAGGCGCTGCGAGCGGATGTAGCCGATCTCTTCCTCGGTGAACGACATGGCGGTCAGCGGTCCTTCCGTTGCCGGTGTCAGGAGGCGATGCGGGGGTCGCCGGCCCGCAGGAGCTTGGTGAGGTCGAAGGTGACGCGTACGTCGGTGATGCGGCCGTTCTCGATGTGCAGCCAGCTGGCCACGGGGAAGGGCTCCGCGTCCTCGTCCCGGGGGTGCAGATCGAACCAGGTCATGACGTCCGCGCCGTCGGTCCACCGCTTGTGGAGGACGAGGGTGTCGGTGAGGGCGAAGATCCGGCCGAGTGAGTCCTGGTACGAGGCGGCGCCGTCGATGCGGCCCAGTGGGCCGTGGACCCGGATGCCGGGTGCGAGGACATCGGCGAGGGCGGCGGGCTGGTTGCTCTGCCAGGCGCTGAAGTAGGCGTCGGCGACGGTCGCCGGGGTGTCGGGGGTGTGGTTCACGGTTCCTGTCCAGGGGTTCTGGTAGGGGCGGTGCGGGACGGCGCGCGGAGGTAGTACGTACAGCAGATAGTACACCCCATGTACCGTCTTGCCGATGTACGATAATCCCCGTGCCCGCAACCCCGCCCCCCGGCGACTCCGACGCACTGGACCTGATCCGGCTCTCCTGGCTGGTCCGGGAGACCTTCACCCGCGTCGCCGAGCAGCACGGACTGACGCCGGTGCAGGCGCGCATGCTCTGCGTCCTGGCCGACGGCCCGCGCGGCATGGCCGAACTCGCCCGCCTCTTCGGCGTGGGCAAGGCGAATCTGACGGGGCTGGTCGACCGGGCGGCCCAGCGCAATCTCGTCGAGCGCACCCTCGTCCCCGGCGACCGGCGCGCCATCCAGGTCGTCGTCACCGAGGAGGGGCGCCGCTCCGCTCTCGCCTTTCACCAGACCGTGGCCGACGAGCTCGGCGCGCTCTTCGCCCCGCTGACGCCGCAGGCGCGCACCGACTTCCGCGCCGCCGTCGCCGCCATCACCGCCGCGGCGGGCCTCCCCGAAGGCTGGGCTCCGCAGCAATCCTGCTGACCGTCCGGAAAGCGCTTGTCACCTGATCCGGTGCGGCCGGTCGCCTCATGCGTTCACCTCTTGAACGATCAGCACGGCCCCACTTCCCGGAAACGGCAACGGAAGTTGTCACCCGCGCATCCCGCTCCGCATGCTCGGTCGCGGAGGTGGTCACGATGACCGACAACACGTACGACGTACTGATCATCGGCGGCGGGGCGGCCGGGCTCAGCGCCGCGCTGGTGCTCGGCCGGGCCCGGCGGCGAGTGGCCGTGGTGGACAGCGGGGCACCGCGCAATGCCCCGGCGGACCACATGCACGGCTTTCTGTCCCGGGACGGCCTGCCCCCGGCCGAACTGCTCGCGGCGGGACGCGCCGAGGTCACCGGATACGGGGTCGAGCTGATCGAAGGACAGGTGGCCGGGGTCCGGCGCCACGCGGCGGACGGCGGCTTCACGGCGCGGCTCGCCGACGGGCGGACCCTCCCGGCCCGCCGGCTCGTGGTGGCGACCGGCCTGCGCGACGAACTGCCCGACATCCCCGGGGTGCGGGAACGCTGGGGCAAGGAGGTGGCGGCCTGCCCGTACTGCCACGGCTACGAGGTCAGGGACCGCCGGGTGGGCGTCATCGGCGGCGCCCAGCAGGCCCTGCTGATCAGCCAGTGGTCCCGCGACCTCACCTGGTTCCCGCAGGAACAACCCGTGTCCGAGGAGGAGCGCGAGCAGCTGACCGCGCGCGGCGTACGGATCATGCCGGGCCCGGTCGCCCGGCTGGTGATCGCGGACGGCCGGCTTCGCGGCGCCGAACTGGGCGCCGCAGGGGGTACCTCCCGGACGGAGTCCGGTGGAGGGTCGGTGCCGCTGGAGGCGGTGTTCGTGACGCCGCGCTTCGTACCCCGGGACGCGCTGCTGCTCGCGCTGGGCGGCGAGCGGAGCGAGACCGGCTTCGTGCCGGTCGACGCGACCGGCCGTACCGCCGTACCCGGGGTGTGGGCGGTGGGCAACGTCATCGACCCCCGGGCGCAGGTCATCACCGCCGCCGGCCAGGGCTCGGCCGCGGCGGCGGCGATCAACGGCGATCTGCTCGCCCAGGACATCGCCGCGGCCGTCGCCGACCGCCGCGCGCTGTCCGGGCCCGGAGAACGCGCGGCCCACACCGCCCGGCACCGCGGCAGCGATCCACTCGGGTGATCCGCCGGGGCCGGCCCGTACGACCTGATCGGGCACATCCGGGCGCCCGGCAGGCCGTATCGGATGACCGGCACGGGCAACCGGGCGGCCGGACCGCCCCCGTCCGGTCCGCCCACGGCCCCGGGACAACGGGCCTCCCCCGGCCCCCACACCACCTGCCCGGCACCCCGCGCCCCCTGCCCGTGAAGCCGCCGCCGCACTGCCCGAACCCACCCGGCAAACGGTCATCCGGCCACAGTGAACCGACCGGTCCGGGCAGCCGGCCGGCCCGGGCAGGCCCCGCCCGTCACGACGACGAGCGCCGTACCAGCTCCGTCGGCAGCACCATGTGCGGACGCTCAAGGCCGCCGTCCGCGATCTCCGCCAGCAGGGCGCGGGTCATCGCCCGCCCCATGCCCTCCATCGGCTGCCGGACACTGGTCAGCGGCGGGTCCATGTGCCGCGCCATCGAGGAATCGTCGAAGCCGACCAGGGCGACATCCCCCGGCACCGTACGGCCCACCTCCCGCAGCGCCCGCCGCGCCCCGATCGCCATCAGGTCCGAGGCACAGAACACCGCGTCGAGCCCGGGCCGCCGACGCAGCAGCGCGCGCATCGCCGCGTGCCCGCTCTCCTCGGTGAAGTCCCCGTGCGCGACCAGCTCGTCGTCCGCCTCCCGCCCCGCCGCGCGCAGCGCCTCGCGGTAGCCCTCCAGCCGGCACTGGGCCGCGTACATGTCCAGCGGCCCGGTGATGGTGGCGACCGTGCCACGCCCCCGCCCCAGCAGGTGTTCGACCGCGAGCTGCGCGCCGCCGAGGTTGTCGCAGTCGACGTGCGGGAAGGACTCCTGCGCCGAGCGGCGGCCGTTCATGACCGCGGGCATGCCGATCTCGGTGAGCAGATCGGGCAGGGGGTCATCGCCGTGCACCGAGACCAGCAGGACGCCGTCGACCCGCCGGCTGGAGGCGTACTGTCCGAAGCGCTGCCGCTCCTTGGGGGTACGGATCAGCGTGAGCAGCAACTGGATGTCGGTGTCGGCGAGTTCGGCCGTGACGCCACGGATGATGCCGGAGAAGTACGGCTCGGCGAAGAGCCGGGCCTCCGCCTCGGGGATGACGAGCGCGATGGCGTCGGCCCGGTTGGCGGCCAGCGCGCGGGCCGCACGGTGCGGTACGTAGCCCAGGTCGGCGATCGCCTGCTCCACCGTGGCCCGGGTGCGGTCGCTGACCCGCGGGGAGCCGTTGATCACGCGGGAGACCGTGCCCCGGCCGACTCCGGCGCGGGCGGCGACCTGCTCCAGTGTCGGTCTGCCGTCGCGACCGGCGCCGCGTCCTGTACGAACCATGATCTGCCTCCCGTGTTGCCCAGTTCCAACTACGTGACTTCGCCCCTCACGTGACGGAGAAGGGTTCATTCCCTCGCGGGATTGAGGTTCCTGCTTCACCGGACCGTGCCTCCCCGGAAGACTCCGAGGCCGGTCTTACCAGTCCTCCACAGGCGTTTTACTTGTCCGCCAGCCCGGCGGCCAAGAGGTTCTTCGCCGCGTTCACGTCGCGGTCGTGGGTGATACCGCACCGAGAGCAGGTCCAGGAGCGCACCTTCAGCCCCACGCTGTCGTTGACATGGGCGCAACCCGGCGTGGAGCACAGCTTCGAGGAGGGGAACCACCGGTCCACCAGCATCAGCCGCCGCCCGTACCAGCCGGACTTGTACTCCAGCATCCGTCGCAGCTCGGACCACGACGCATCGCTGACGGCGCGGTCCGTGGAGTGATTCTTGAGCATGTTCCGCACGGTCAGGTCCTCGATGGCCAGCGCTTGGTTCTCGCGTACCAGCCTCGTGGTGACCTTGTGCAGATGGTCCTGGCGCCGGTCGGCAATCCTGGCATGGATCCTGGCGACTCGCCGTCGCGCCTTGGCCCGGTTCGCCGATCCCCTGGCCTTGCGGCACAGGGCCTTCCGCGCCTTGGCCAGCTTGCGCCGGTCGCGGCGTTCGTGCCGGGGATTGGCGATCCTCTCCCCGGTGGAGAGCGTCACGAGGTGAGTCGGCCCCGCATCGAGCCCCACGGCGGCATCCGTCGGGGGAAGATGCCCGATCGACTCCTCGACCAGCAGGGACACGAACCAGCGCCCCGCGGCGTCCTGCGACACCGTGACCGTGGACGGCTCGGCGCCCTCCGGGAGCGGGCGGTGCCACACGATGGGCAACGGTTCGCTGGTCTTGGCCAGTTTGAGCCGGCCGCCCCGGTAGGTGAAGGCGCTGTTCGCGAAGGTGGCCGACCTGCGCGACTTCTTCTTGTTCTTGAAGCGCGGGTACCGGGCCCGCTTGGCGAAGAAGTCGGCGAAGGCGTTCTGCTGCTGCCGCAGACACTGCTGGAGCGGCACGTTCGACACCTCGCGCAGAAACGCGAACTCTTCGTCCCGCTTCCACTCCGTGAGCCATTCCGCGGTATCCACATACGAGGTCCGCCGGCCCTCGTCCTTGTACCGCCGCGTCCGCTCGGCCAACGCCCTGTTCCAGACCATCCGGACGCAGCCGAACGTGCGACGCAACAGCACTTCCTGCTCGCTGGTCGGATAACAGCGGTACTTGTACGCCCGCTTGATGACCTGAACCACAACTGACACGATAACGCATGTTTGTGTCAAAACCCCATCACTCGCACCCTCTCAACCTGCGAGGGGTATCCGGTTCTCACCATTCCCATCACGAACCCGAGTCGTCGTGTCCGATGCCTTGACACCCGCCAAGGGCTCGGGGAGCCTTCAACCCATCACAACTGGGAGCGCTCCCACACATCGGAAACCCTACATACCCCGTACGTTCCGAACCCAGGCCCCACCCCCACGAACGCGCCGCACCACCCGGCCGGGAAGGCAACGTCTGTGCGCCAGGAGGACGACCCAACCATGCGCAACACACCCGAAGTCCAAGTGTCATACCGCCCGCGCGGCCGGACCGCCAGAGCGATGACGGCCGGTCTGACCGCCGTCCTCGCGGGAAGCCTGCTCGCCGCCTGTTCGAGCAGCGACGGCGGCGGGGACAGCGACCAGATCACCCTCACCGTCGGCGTGTTCGGCCAGTTCGGGTACGAGGAGGCCGGGCTCTACGAGCAGTACATGGACGAGAACCCGGGCATCAAGATCCAGCAGGACTCGATCACCGAGAACAAGGACTACATAGCCCAGCTGCTGACCCGCCTCTCGCAGGGCAGCGGGCTGGCCGACATCCAGGCCATCGAAGTCGCCAACATCGCCGACATGGCGGGCGATCTCAACGGCCGCTGGGTGGACTTCAACCAGTACGCGGATGTCGACACCAGCCACTTCGCCCCCTGGAAGCTCGTCCAGTCCACCAGCCTGGACGGCCGGCTGATCGGGCTCGGCACCGACATCGGCCCCACCGCCATCTGCTACCGCAAGGACCTCATCGAGGCGGCCGGGCTGCCCTCCGACCGCGACGAGCTCGGCGCGCTGTGGGCCGGCGACTGGACCGCCTACATCGAGACCGGTGAGCGGTTCCAGGAGAACGCCCCCGACGGCGTCGCCTGGGTCGACTCCCCCGGCGGCGTGTACAACGGCGTGGTCTCCAGCTACGAGGAGCGCTACTACAGCCCCACCGGCGAGCTGGTCTACGAGAACAGCGAAGCCGTCCAGGCCGCCTGGGAGCTGGGGGTCCGCACCGAGGAGAGCGGCCTGAGCACCCGGCAGAAGCAGTTCACCCCCGAGTGGGAACGCGCCATCGCCAACGGCGACTTCGCCACCATCTCCTGCCCCGCCTGGATGCTCGGCTACATCCAGGAGAAGGCCGGCGACGGCGCCATCGGGCTGTGGGACGCGGCGCCCGCGCCCGTACCGTCCAACTGGGGCGGTGCCTTCATCGGCGTGCCCGAGGCGGGCAAGAACCACGAGGAGGCTGTCAAGCTGGCCGCCTGGCTGACCGCCCCCGAGCAGCAGGCCAAGCTCTTCACCGAGCGCGGCAGCTTCCCCTCCTCCCTGGAGGCCCAGGCGACGTCGGCCGTCCAGGAGGCCACCCACCCCTACTTCGAGGGGATGCCGATGGGGGAGATCTTCTCGGCCGCGGCGGCGGAGATCCCGCCGACCATCATCGGGCCGCGTGACCAGCTGATCCAGGAGGCCATGGCGGACGGTCTGCTCCAGATCGCGCAGCAGGGCGAGTCGCCCGACACCGCGTGGAGCAATACCCTCGCCAGGATCCAGAACGCCCTCGACGAGTAAGAAGACCGGAGCAGGTGCGGATCAATGACTACTGATCACGTCCCGGCCGCGCCCCCCGTTTCCACGGGGGGCGCGGCCCCGCCCGGCGCCGATGCCAAGGAGCAGCGCCGGGCCGTCCGCCGTTCCCGCCGCTACCAGCGGGACACCAAGTGGAGCCCGTACGGCTTCATCGCGCCCTTCTTCGTCTTCTTCGGCGCCTTCGGACTCTTCCCACTGCTGTATACGGGCTGGTCCGCGCTGCATCGGGTGTCGCTTCACAACCCGAACGAAATGGAGTGGGTGGGGTTCCAGAACTTCACCCGGCTGTGGGAGGACGAGTTCTTCTGGAACGCCCTGGGGAACACCTTCACCATCGGGGTCATCTCCACGGTGCCGCAGCTGCTGATGGCGTTGGGGATCGCCCATCTCCTCAACTACAAGCTGCGCGGCTCCATGATGTTCCGGGTCGCGATGCTGACCCCGTACGCCACCTCGATCGCCGCCGCCACGCTGGTCTTCGCGATGCTGTACGGCCGGGACTACGGGCTGATCAACTGGGCACTGGGCCTGGTGGGGATCGACCCGGTGTCCTGGGAAGCGGGCAGCTGGAGCAGCCAGTTCGCGGTCTCCACCATCGTGATCTGGCGCTGGACCGGCTACAACGCGCTGATCTATCTGGCGGCGATGCAGGCCGTGCCGCACGATCTGTACGAGTCGGCGGCGCTGGACGGGGCCAGCCGCTGGAAGCAGTTCATCCATGTGACGGTGCCGTCACTGCGGCCGACGATTCTGTTCACGATCGTGGTGTCGACCATCGGCGCCACGCAACTGTTCGGTGAGCCGCTGCTGTTCGCGGGGTCGCCGGCCGGTGGCTCGCAGTCGCAGTACCAGACGCTCGGTCTGTACATGTACCAGATGGGGTGGTTCAACTTCCATCTCGGCCGTTCGGCGGCGATCGCCTGGACGATGTTCATGCTGCTGATCCTGATCGGGCTGGCCTACTGGGCGGTCACCCACTGGGTGAACCGCAGCACCGGCAGTGGAAAGGAGGCGTGAGGCGTGACAACCACGGAGGCCGAGGCGGCGCGCCGGGCGTCGGACGCCGGCCCGGCGCCGGACGCGGACGCGGACGCCGATGCCGCGCGGGGCGGCCGGGGCAAGGACGGTACGGGCCGGGGCCCGCGGCGCCGGCGGGCGCGGCGGGCGGGCAGCGCGGGCCGGCAGATGTACGGCGGCTGGCTGACGTACACCATCCTGATCATCTTCACCATCGGCTCGCTGGTGCCGCTGGTGTGGCAGGCGATCGCGGCGTCGCACGAGTCGGGCCGGCTGGCGCAGACCCCGCCGCCGTTCTGGTTCGGGGACCGGCTGTTCGACAATCTGGAACGGGCCTGGACCGATGCCAATCTCGGGTTGGCGCTGCTCAACACCACCTTTGTGGCGGGCACCATCACGCTCTCCACGGTGCTGTTCGCGACGCTGGCCGGGTTCTCCTTCGCGAAGCTGCGGTTCCGGGCGAAGAACGTGCTGTTCCTGCTGGTGATCGGCACCATGATGGTCCCGCCGCAGCTGACGGTGGTGCCGATGTTCATGGCGATCGCCAAGGTGGAGTGGACCGGCCATCTCCAGGCGGTCATCCTGCCGACGATGGTGAGCGCCTTCGGGGTGTTCTTCATGCGGCAGTATCTGGCGCAGGCGCTGCCCACCGAGCTGATCGAGGCCGCGCGGGTGGATGGCGCGCACAGTCTGCGGGTGGTGTGGCACGTGGTCTTCCCGGTGGCGCGGCCGGCGATGGCGGTGCTGGGCATGCTCACCTTCGTGGCGGCCTGGAACGAGTTCTTCTGGCCGATCATCGCCCTCACCCAGTCGAATCCGACCGTGCAGGTGGCACTGACGAATCTCGGCCGTGGGTATGTCCCCGATCAGGGCGTCATCATGGCGGGCGCGCTGCTGGGCACGCTGCCGCTGCTGATCGCGTTCGTCCTGTTCGGCAAGCAGATCGTGGGCGGCATCATGCACGGCGCGATCAAGGGCTGAACACCGAGTACGTACCGGTCGCGGCACATGGACCGGGCGGCGGCGCCGGGCCACCCCGGGCGCCGCCGCACAGCACCGTCCGGCGAGGTCAGTTACCCTCTGAACAAGCAAAAATGGGAGCGCTTCCATGACTGAAAACAAACTACGGGTGTTTCCACCGGACTTCCTGTGGGGCGCGGCCACGGCCGCCTACCAGATCGAGGGCGGCGCCCGCGACGGCGGCCGTACCCCCTCGATCTGGGACACCTTCAGCCATACGCCCGGCAAGGTCCTGGCCGGCGACACGGGGGATGTGGCCACCGACCACTACCACCGCTGGCAGGACGATCTCGCGCTGATGTCCGATCTCAACCTGCGCTCGTACCGCTTCTCCGTCTCCTGGCCCCGGGTCCAGCCCACCGGGCGCGGCCCGGCCGTGCAGCGCGGGCTCGACTTCTACCGCGAGCTGGTGGACGGCCTGCTGGAGCGGGACATCACGCCCATCGTCACCCTCTACCACTGGGATCTGCCCCAGGAGCTGGAGGACGCCGGCGGCTGGCCGGAGCGGGAGACGGCCGAACGGTTCGCCGAGTACGCGGGGATCGTCGGTGAGACGCTCGGCGACCGGGTGTCGCTGTGGACCACCCTGAACGAGCCGTTCTGCAGCGCGTTCCTCGGCTACGGCTCCGGCGTGCACGCCCCGGGGCGCCACGACCAGGAGTCGGTGCTGCGCGCCGCCCATCACCTCAACCTCGCGCACGGCCTGGGCACCCAGGTGCTGCGCTCGGTACTGCCGCGCTCCGCCGAGGTGTCGATCAGCTTCAACCCGGGTGTGGTGCACCCGCTGGACCCGTCCTCGGAGGCGGACCGCGACGCGGCGCGCCGGATCGACAATCTGCACACCCGGATCTTCTCCGACCCGGTGCTGCACGGCTCCTACCCGGAGGACCTGAAGCGCGACACGGCGCGGGTGAGCGACTGGTCCTTCGTCCGGGACGGCGACGAGGCGATCATCCACCAGCCGCTGGACTCGGTCGGGCTGAACTACTACACCACCACCGTGGTGTCGGGCCCGGTGACCGAGGACCTGCCGGAGAGCAGGCGGGCGAACAACCACGGCGCGTCCCAGCACTCGATGTGGGTGGCGGCGGAGGATGTGGTCTTCCACCGGCCGCCGGGCGAGGTCACCGAGATGGGCTGGACGGTCGCCCCCGAGGGGCTGACCGAGCTGCTGCTGCGCTTCCACCGGGAGGCGCCGAAGCTGGGGTTGTACGTCACCGAGAACGGGGCGGCGTACGACGACAAGCCGGACGCCACCGGGGCAGTGCACGATCCGAGGCGGATCTCCTATCTGCACCAGCACTTCGCCGCCGTGCACGAGGCGATGGAGCAGGGCGCGGATGTCCGCGGCTACCAGGTGTGGTCGCTGCTGGACAACTTCGAGTGGGCCTTCGGGTACAGCAAGCGGTTCGGGCTGGTGCACGTGGACTTCGACACCCTGGCGCGTACCCCGAAGTCCAGTGCCCGCTGGTACGCCGGGGTGATCGCCGCGGGCCGGCTCCCGGCCGAGCCCACCACCGCTTCCCCTCAGAGCGACTAGCCACCGTGCTTTAGTGTCGCTTTCCCGGAAGGGGGGATGGGGGGGCCTGGTGCCTGGTCCGGCGTCGCGTTGTGGCGCGGCGGCGGGCCGGGCCCTGGCCTTCCGGGGGCGCGGTGGCCGGCCCGCCCAGGGACAGCCACAGCCGGATCTCGGCGCCGCCCAGTACGGAGCGGCCGATCCGCAGGTCTCCGCCGGTGGACTCGGCCAGCCGCCGGACGATGTCGAGGCCGAGGCCGGTGGAGCCGGGACCGCCGTGGCCGTGGCCGCGGCGCAGCGCGGCGTGCGGGTCGGCGATCCCCTCGCCCGCGTCGGAGACCAGCACGATCACGGCGTCGTCGGTGCTGGCGTGGTGCACGTCGACGGCGAAGGCGGTGCCCTCGGGGGTGTGCCGGAAGACGTTGCCGAGCATCGCGTCCAGGGCGGCGGTGAGTTCGGCGCGCGGCACCGGGACCCGTACCGGCTGGTCGGCTCCGGAGAGCCGTACTTCGCGGCCCTCGTCCTCGGCCAGTGCCGACCAGAACGCCATCCGGTCCCTGATCACCTCGGCGGCGTCCACCTCGCCGCGTTCGGCGGCGGCGCCGCCCGCGGGGTGGTGTTCGCGCTGTTCGCGGACGGTGCGGATGATCTGGTCGATCTCCGCCTCCAGTTGGTCGACGGCGTGCCGGGTCTGGTCGGCGGCGTCGCCCTCGCCGAGGGTGGCGGTGTTGAGGCGGAGCACGGTGAGCGGGGTGCGGAGCCGGTGCGAGAGGTCGGCGGCGAGTTCGCGTTCGTTGGCGAGCAGCCGGGCCACTTGGGCGGCCATGGAGTTGAACGCGACGGCGGCCTCGCGCAGTTCGGCCGGGCCGGCCTCGGGGACCCGTACCTCCAGGCGGCCTTCGCCGAGCTTGCGGGCGGCGCCGGCGAGCTGTTCGGCGGGGCGTACGGTGCGGCGGCCGAGCCGGTCGGCGATGACGAGTGAGCCGGCCACCAGGGCGATGCCGACGCCGGCGAGGACCAGCCAGGCGGTGGTGACGCCGGTGGTGAGTTCGGCGTCGGGGACGAACACCTCGACGACGGCGATGCGTTCACCCGATACGGCGGTGGGCTGGAGCAGGATGACGCCGCCGGGGATCTCCAGGGTGGCGGCGCGGGCGAACTCGGTGAAGGAGCGGAACTCCTCGTCGCTGGTGTGCGGTTCGCCGATCACCATGGCGTCGGCCGCGGGGTCGGCTTCCGGCAGCCAGATGGCGATCCGGCCCTCGGCGCCGGCCTCGGTGCTGGCGACGGCCCGCTCCAGCTGGTCGTGGTCGCCGGTGATGGCGAGGACGGGGCCGATGGCGGCGGCCTGTCGCTCGGCGTTGCCGATCGCCCGGTCGCCGGCCATCTCCTGGACCACCAGGCCGAGGGGGACGGCGAAGGCCAGCACCACCATGGAGGTGACGGCGAGGGAGATCCGTACCAGCGCCCATCTCATAGGGGCGCTTCCAGCTTGACGCCGACGCCGCGCAGGGTGTGCAGATAGCGGGGTTTGGCGGCGGTCTCGCCCAGCTTGCGGCGCAGCCAGGACAGATGGACGTCGATGGTCTGGTCGTCGCCGTAGGACTGGCGCCACACCTGGGTGAGGAGTTCCTTGCGCGGCACCACTACGCCGGGCCGCTGGGCGAGGAAGGCGAGCAGGTCGAATTCGCGGCGGGTGAGGTCGAGTTCGGTGCCATCGAGGCGGGCCCGGCGGCGCAGCGGGTCCACCGACAGGCCGCCGACGCGCAGTTCGGCGTCCTGGGGTGCGCCGGGGCGCCCGCCGGGGGCGCGGACTCGGCGCAATACCGCCGCCATCCGGGCCGAAAGATGCTCCGCGGAGAAGGGTTTGACGAGATAGTCGTCGGCTCCGTCGTTGAGCAGTCGTACGATCTCGGTCTCGTCGTCCCGCGCGGTGGCGATGATCACCGGCACATCGGTGATGCCGCGCAGCATCTTCAGGGCCTCCCGGCCGTCCAGATCGGGGAGTCCGAGGTCCAGAATGACCAGGTCGAAGCCGATCTGGGCCACTTCCCTGAGCGCTTCGAGAGCGGTGCCCACGCTGCGCACGGTGTGTGCGGCATCGGTGAGCTGACGGATTAAGGCTGATCGGACGAAGGGGTCGTCTTCCACCACGAGCACATGCGCCATGCGCGGCACCGTACGCCATTAGGGTGATCTCGATGCAACGTCTCCTGGTACACACGGGTGTGTGGTTGGCCGCGACCGGCCTGTCCGTCACGTTTTCCTGGTTCGGGGTGTACTCGGTGCTGCGGGGCACGGTGTACGACCCGCCGCGGGCCGTTCCGGTGCGGGACTCCTCGGCGTGGACCGAGCCGGCCGCGTCCTCCACGCACCGGCCACCGCCGGATCCGGCGCGGAACGATGCGCCGCCGCCCGCCGTGGACTCCGGTGCGGGTGATGAGCGGCCGGCTCCGGAGGGGAACCCCGGCGCGGAGCCGGACCCCGTTCCGGACCCCGGGGACGGCGGCGACGCGGGTGCCGAACCCGATCCGGAGGGCGGCCCGGAGGCCGGCGAGGGCGGGTCGTCCCACGCGCAGCCCCCGCCGGCAGGGCGGGTGGAGACGGTGACGCTGGAGGGCGGCAGGGTGGTGTACGAGCTGGGCACCGAGCGCTGTGAGCTGGTGTCGGCGACCCCCGAGCCGGGCTGGGAGATGCAGGTGTGGACCACCGAGTCCTATCTGCGGGTCACCTTCGCCGGGCACGGCCGTGAGCTGTCGGCGTTCTGCACCTGGCACGGCTACGAGCCGGCCATCGAGGTCCACGAAGGATAGTGACGACACGCCCTAGGGTCCCGAGTCGGGAATTCGGTTCAGATATCCGGAGAGGCGTTCAAGGATCTCGTCTGCGGTTCTCGTCCATACGAAGGGTTTCGGGTCACCTCTTCCAGCTGATCGTCGGTGATCCTCCTCGGCCCGCCCGGACGAGGCCGGTCGGTCAGGCCCTCCAGCCGGTCGCGCACGAACCGGGCCCGCCAACGGCCGACCGTATGTGGCTCGACACCCAGACGGGCGGCAACGTCCTTGTTCGCCGCGCCGGTTGCCCTCTCCAGCACGATCCGACACCGCAGAGCCAGGGCCTGCGAAGAGGTCCGGCGCCTGGCCCAGCGGGTCAGCGTCTCGCGTTCGTCCTCGGTCAGCACCAGCTCGGCCTTCGGCCGTCCCGTTCTCGCCATTCGACTATGAAGCCAATCCCGACTCAGGACACGAGGGGGTGTCTGCCAAAGGATTTGGGGTGGCACGCCAAGAGGGCCTGAAAGAAAGCCCGTTCGGAGCTGACCCCGCTCCTCTGGGCCCTGGCAGTTGTGTGATGCTTGCGCCAGAGACAGGAAGTAGATCTTTCTGGCGCTACCAGGAGTTTGCATGAATCAATACATGCGTGGAAAAGCACCTTCTGAGCGGAAGTCTGGCTCTCAGCCGAACTCCGCTGCAATGCTGGTGGGCCTACAGGCTAAGGCTGGGAACGCGGCAGTGGTGCAGATGCTTCGGCAGGCGGGGCACCCGTGGGCCCAGGACTCGCACCAGCACAGCTCGACTTGCGGACACCAGATGGAGGGGTCCGGGGTCCAGCGTTCGACGCAGGAGGCGGTGGAGGCCGAAGCACGCCCCCGGACTGTGGACGATCATTCCCCAGAGGGTCAGCGGGCCCTTATCGACCAGGCGATGGCCTCGCCGAGCCGACGCCTTCCCGAGCCTCTGCTTGAAGCAGCCAAGCCGTACTTCCAGAACGAGAACCTCGACGTCACGCGGCTCCACGACAACCCAGTGGCCCAGCGGGCCACTGAGGCGATGGGGGCACAGGCGATGACGATCGGCACACACATCTTCGCGCCACCCGAGGCCGTTACAAACATGCACCTCATGGGCCACGAGCTGAGCCACGTCAACGAAAACCTCAACGGAACCCGCGAAACCGGGAAGAGCAACGGTGCCGGCGTCACCGTCACCGACCCCGGTCAGAACTCCGAGCAGAAGGCGGAGAGGGACGGAGTCTCCTTCGCCGCCGGTACGGCGACCGCACCGTCCCTCGTCACCCAACGCGCCACGCAGAAGACCGGAACTCCTATCACAACAGGTGAGGAGGCCGAAGCCAAGCCGACCGTCCAGCGAGCTCCCTCCGGCTACGGCTATCCGTCTGGCTATGCCGATGATGATCCGATGGTGATCGACGCCGAGCCCGGCTACGGCTCCTCGTCAGGTTTTCCGCAGGTCAGCTACACGTCGTACACGCTGCCCCCCGAATATCAGCAGATGGAGGACGACCGCGGCCGACGTTCATCCAGGGCGCCCTATGGCTATTCGAGGCAGTCCTCACGTGCTCCTTCCGGCTACCGGGACGACATGGAAATGGAGCTGGATGATCGCCCCCGAATCATCGATGCGGAACCCGGCCGCCCTTCATCCAGGGCGCCCTATGGCCGTTCCCGGCAGTCCTCACGTGCTCCTTCCGGCTACCGGGACGACATGGAAATGGAGCTGGATGATCGCCCCCGAATCATCGATGCGGAACCCGGCTCCTCCCGTCGCAGCCATTCGAGAACCCGTCGCCCCGGCGGCTCGGACAGGCGCCAGGAGTCGCGCTTCTCGCGCCCTAAGGGGATCGAAAAGTCGTATCCCATACCGAGTTCCGAAAACGGCAGGAAAGTATGGGCTATCGCCACCAAGGTGATGGCGGATACCAAACAAATAATCAACAGGGGAGCGGCCAACCAGATATCATCCGCAGCAGCCGCCGGTGGCGGGCTGAACCACCTGCTCGCGAAGGTCCGTGACCCTGCATACCGCCTAGAAGACCCGAAAACTTTCCAAGAGATGCTGGGGCAGAACGCGGCTGCGTCGGCAGCCCTCGGCGTCGGGAACTGCGGCGAACACGCCGCCGTGTCCTTCTGCCTGCTCAACAAGGCGAAGCTGCCCTCCGGGTACCGCATCTGGCACGTTTCCTTGTCAATCGACCACGCCTACGTAGCCGTGGGTAGCCCCAAAAAACCAAACGAGATCATTATCCTCGATGCCTGGCAGGACAACTCCTCCCTCAGGATGGCCGGGGAGAATCTCCACTTCGCCTTTCTCGTGAACGGAGAGGTCACTCCCGAAGCAACGGCATACAAACCCGATGGCAAAGACTACATGGCATTCGGTCGGAAAACCGTGGATATTGCGGGCTTGACGGACACCATGGATACGACCGGCCCTGCGATTGACCCGAGTCACTTCTCCGGAGCTCGGGGGATGTACTACCAGGAGATGCGGCCAAGGGAACAGGGGGCACGGAACCCGCTGGACGAACCTCGACGACCTCATCCCAGGGAACGGCGCGAGCATGAGAACATAAGGGAACGCTACGAGCGGCACGAACGCTACGAACGCGAGCAACGACACCGATAGCGACAGGGGTAGTACTCCAGCAGGATTTCGCTGTCTGAGCCCCAGGTTTCGGCTGTCGGCTGGAGTGTATCGAGCCCTGGAGTGGTCAGGGGCGGTCTCATGGAGGCCGCCCCTCCGCAACCGGCCCACCTGGCCATACAGCTCATCCGCGGTCACCCAGCGGAACGGACGTCCGGACTCCACCGCACGTTCCAGCACCCGCAGGCCGAGCTCCCACTTGGCCGCGAACTCCACGTCATCATCGCGCAGCCCGTCGGCATCCCATCGGTAGAAGTTCAGCAGCCGCTGCATCCCCTGCGAGCCACTGTCACCGCTTCCTCAGCCAGGGTCCACCCGTTCTTCCGCTCGGCCTCGCCAAGCAGTCCCCGCAGGTAGGACACCATCCGACGTCGCGACTCCACCCGACCGAACCGTGCCTGCGAACCGCGCCATGAAGTCACCAAAAACGACCTGACCACTCGTCAGTTATCTCTGCACGCACACCACAGACAACGACACACCACGCAACCAATTACAGACTGTCGTTGCAGTACTAGCCGAAGAGATCGCTGGGCGGCGCCGGGGACGGCTGGGCGGTGGCGTCGGTGACCACGGGGGCGCCGGCGGTGAAGTCGCGCAGTTCGGCGTCGGTGAGCAGCCGGGTGGGCTGCGGTTCGCGGGCCAGTCGCTGCCGCAGGGCGTCCAGGGGCAGCGGGCCGTCGCAGGCGAGCAGGATGCCGTTGCCGTAGCGGCGCCCGCGCAGTACGGCGGGGGCGATGCTCAGGGCGACGGTGCCGAACCGGTCGAGCGCGGTGGCGGTCTGGCCGCGCAGATGGGTCAGCGGACCGCCGTCGGTGATGTTGGCCGCGTAGCTGCCGCCGGGGGCGAGCACCCGGCGGGCCGCGTCGAGGAATTCGGCGCTGGCGCAGTGGGCGGGGGTGCGGGTGTGGTGGAAGATGTCGGCGATCACCAGGTCGGCGGTGTGTTCCGGCAGTTTGCCGAGCGCCTCGCGCGCGTCCAGGGCGCGTACCTTGACGCGGGCGCCGGCGGGCAGCGGCAGGTGCCGGCGTACGAAGTCGGTGAGCGCCGCGTCGGGTTCCGCCACCTGCTGGCCGGAACGCGGCCGGGTGACCGCCACGTAGCGGGCCAGGGTGAGCGCGCCCCCGCCCAGGTGCACGACATTCAGCGGCGCGCGCGGCGGGGCCAGTACATCGATCACATGGCCGAGCCGGCGCTGGTACTCGAAGCCGAGCCGGGTGGGCTCGGCCAGATCGACGTGGGACTGCGGGGCGCCGTCCAGCAGCAGCTCCCAGGCATCGGCGCGGTCGGGGTCGGGCAGCAGCTCCGCGCGCCCGCCCGCCACCTGCGCACTGGTCTCCTGCGTCTGCCGTCCTCGTCGTGCCATCCGCCCAGTATCGCCTCGGTGCCGGTCAGGGCTGACAGCGGTCCGCCGCGGCGAGCAGCCGGGCGGCGTGCCGCAGCGCGGTGCGCAGCCGGTCGGGCGGCGTGGCGTGCGGGACGGTGCCGTCCGGCGGGACCAGCCAGCCGGTGCCGGTGACCGGCGGGTGGCCGGCGCCCTGCGGCTGGCCAAAAGTGGGGGTGCAGGCGCTGCCGGGCAGATCCCAGCGCTCGGCGGTGCCCGGTGGTACGAGGAAGCCGAGGGTGTCGCCGTTCCGGTCGTGCAGTACGGGCCCGGTGCCGTTCAGCAGCCGCACCATCAGATCCACGGCTTCCAGGCCCTCCCTGGCCGGTACCGTGACCAGGTCGCACGGCTGTGCTCCGCCGCCGTTCGCCATGGGGATTCACTCCTCACGTGTCGGTGTGTGAGGTACAACGCCGTACAGGCGTCAATGGCTACGGGCAATTGCCGCCGAAACGGGTGGCAGTTCGTGGCAGATCGCGGGCGGTATATCCGATCTGTACGTAGATCGCCCGCTCTTGGGGGCTTCTCCGGGGGTACGGTCCCCCACATGGCCACGTCACCGAACCGAGCCTTCCGGGCGTTGCGCGGCACCCGCTCGGCCGCCGAGTTCGCCTCGGCGGTGCGGCGGGCGGCCCGGGAGATCGGCGAGAACGTCAGCTGCGACGCCCGCTACATCGGCCGGGTGGAGTCGGGTGTGATCCGCTGCCCCAACTACGCCTATGAGCGGGTCTTCCGCCATATGTTTCCCGGCCGCACCCTGGCCGATCTGGGCTTCGCCCCCCGCGAGGCGGTACGCGGGCGCGGGGCGCGCGCCGGAGCAAGCACATCAGTACGAATTAATGGGTACACCACCAGGGACCGCACTGGCACCGACAACACCGAGGAGAGCGACGTGTTGCGCCGAGTGTTCATGGCCGGCGGCCCCGCCGCCGTGGCGTCCCTCACCCCCTTGGCCGCCACCCTGGCCGCCGCCGAGCCGGCGCCGCCGCGCCGGGTGGGCGCCGCCGAGGCCACGGCGGTGGAACAGGCGGTCACCGACATCCGGGACTTCGACGACCGGTACGGCGCGGACACGCTCTACGGCCCGGCCGGCGAAGCGCTGCGGGCCGCCCAGGAACTGCTGGACGCGGGCACCGCCCGGGCCGCCGTCAGCGCCCGGCTGCACTCCGCCGCCGGCGAACTGGCCCTGTCGGTGGGCTGGCTGGCCCACGACTCGGGACGGCACGCCGACGCCCGTTCGCACTACGCCGAGGCGCTCGCGACCGCGCGGGTCAGCGATGACCGCGCGCTGGAGGCGCACGCCTTCTGCAACACCGCGTTCCTCGCCCGCGACACCGGCCGCCACCGGGAGGCGGTACGCGCCGCCCAGGCCGGCCAGCAGGCCGCCCGCGCGACCGGCTCGCACCGGCTGCACGCCCTGCTGGCGCTGCGCGAGGCCGGCGGCTGGGCGGGGCTCGGCGACCGCCGTGGCTGCGAACTGGCCCTGGCCCGCGCCCACACCGCCTTCGGCCGGGGCCCGGCCGACGCCGACCCACCGTGGATGACCTTCTTCAACGAGGCGGAACTGGCCAGCCAGGAGGCGCACTGCTGGGCGGCGCTCGACGACGGGGAGCGCGCCGTCGAAGCGGCGCGCCGGGCGCTCACGGCGCAGCAGCCGCATCTCGTCCGCAACCGGGCGCTCTACTCCGCCGAACTGGCCGGCCATCTCACCGGCGCCGGCCGCCCGGACGAGGCGGCGGCGGCCGGAGAGGAGGCACTCGACCTGCTGGAGCAGGTCCGCTCCTCCCGCATCAGCACCCTGCTCCACCACACCGCCCACCGGCTGACCCGCTACGAACCCACCCCCCACATCACGACCTTCACCACCCGCGCCGCCTGAGCGCGCCCCGCACGGCGGACCCGCGCCGATCACCGGCCGGGTTCACGCACCCCGGCACCGGACGGCGGCCCGGCGGCCGGGCGGCCCGGTGGCCGGCGGCGCACGCCGGCGCGGGCCCGGTCGGCCGGGGAGGTGGGGCCGGGGACGGGGCGGTCAGTGCTCCAGGTGCGAGGTGTCGTTCCAGCGGGCGATGACCGGGATGTCGTGGGCCCAGCCCAGTTCGGACAGCGACGCGGGGGCCAGCCGCAGCCGGGCGGCGAACCGTACGTCCTCGCCCAGCCAGCGCGCCGCCACCGAGCGCAGGATGTGGCCGTGCGCGAACAGCACCGCGTCCCCCTCGACCCGCCGCGCCCACGCCACCACCTCATCGGCGCGCGCCGCCAGCTGCGCGAAGCTCTCGCCGCCGTGCACCCCGTCCCGCCACAGCACCCAGTCACCGCCGCGCGCCCGCGCCATCTGTTCGCCGGTGCGGCCCTCGGCGTCGCCGTAGTCCCACTCCTTGAGGGCGTCCCAGTCGCTCGCCCGGTCGCCGAATCCGGCCAGTTCGCAGGTCTCTTTGGCGCGTGACAGGGGCGAGGTACGCACCCGCGCGCCGGGGAGCCCGTCCCACGGCGCGTGGTGCAGGCGCGCGCCCAGTGCCTTGGCGTCCGCCCGGCCCGCGTCCAGCAGCGGGACGTCGGTGTGCCCGGTGTGCCGTCCGTCCACCGACCAGGCGGTCTGCCCATGCCGTACCAGCAGAATGCGCGCGGTCATGACTCTCTTCTCTCTTACGGTTCATCCGGTCATACGTGGCTGATTTTCCCATCTTCCCGCATGGAACCATGGGCACCACCCGAGCGTCTGTTCCCTTACGTCTCACCGTCCGGGGGATGAACACCCCTGCCCGAACACTGGAGTCCGCCCCCATGCCCCGAGTCCGGCCCCGCTGGTGGACCGAGCTGCTGCTCATCGTGGTTGTCTACGCGGCGTATTCCGGCGCCCGGCTGCTGGCCAGGGGCGATGTCGGTACGGCCGTCGACAACGGCCTGTCGATCCTGCGGCTGGAACGGTCCCTGTTCCTCAACCCCGAGGAGCCGCTCAACGACCTGTTCACGTCGGAGGCATGGATAGGCATACCGTCCTCCTTCGCCTACGCGTCACTGCACTATCTGGTCACCCCGGCCACCTTGATCTGGCTGTTCAAGCGCCGCCCCGCGCACTACCGGCTGATGCGCACCTGGCTGATGGGCTCCACCCTGATGGGGCTGATCGGGTTCACCCTCATGCCCACCTCCCCGCCCCGGCTGCTGCACGACCGGCACGGCTTCACCGACAGCCTCTCCCAGTACAGCGACTACGGCTGGTGGGGCGATGAGGCGAGCGCGCCCAGCGGGATGGGCGACATGACCAACCAGTACGCGGCGATGCCGAGCCTGCACGTCGGCTGGGCGGTGTGGTGCGGGGTCGCGCTGTGGTACTTCGGGCCGCGCACCTGGTGGCTGCGCGCCGTGGCGGTCGGCTATCCGCTGATCACGGTGATGGTGGTGATGGGCACCGCCAACCACTACTTCATGGACGCGCTGGCCGGCATCGCCGTGATGATCGCGGGGCTGCTGCTGGCCCGCCCGTTCATGCGGCTGGCCGAGCGGATCCAGGAACGGCTGGGGCTGGTACGGAGCGCGGCGCCGTACGGGGTACGGCCCGCGCCGGTGGGGCCGTACGCCCCGGAGCGTGCGGACGGCGCGCGGAGTGCGGGCGGGAGCGAAGCGGAACTGGCCCGGTCCTCGGGTGCCTCCCGGACGTAACCTGGGGAGGATCCCCTCGCACCCCGTCCCCGCTCAGCCGTGGAGGCTCCCCCATGACCGACTCAGGACCGGCACCCGAGCCGCCGCGCTTCCGCCGCCCGGCGGGGCTGTTCTTCGAGCCGCCCACGGATGCCCCGCAGGAGGAGCACTTCTTCGATCTGGAGTCGATCTCGGAGCCGGACCGGCTGCTGTCGCGGGCCACCGAGCTGGCGGTGGCGTTCCAGGCGGCGGCCGACCGGGCCGTGGAGTACCAGGCGATCGCGGCGGCCCAGCTGGCGGAGCCGCGGCGCTTCGACCGGCTGTCGGCGGCGCAGATCGCCGAGCGGGCGGAGTGGACCGAGGACTACGCGGTGAAGATGATCGAGTTCGGCCGGCGGTTGCAGCGCCGGCAGTCGCCGCACGGTACCGGAGGGCCCCCTCCGCTGTCCTGATTTCCGCGGAGATGGCACCGGGGCGACGCCCGATCCCGTACATCTGGTTGTCATGACGGAATCCGCGGCGACAGCGACATCCGCACCGACGCCGACATCGACACCGACCCCTTCCGGCGCCCAGTGGCTGGCCTCGGCCCGCTGTGGCACCGGCTTCGATGTGATCAGCGCGCCGGGACTGTTCGGGCGCCGGATGCTGGAGCAGTTGTGGGCGGCGGGGCCCGGCCGGGGGCCGGTGGCGGCGCACCGGGGCCGGCTGCTGCTGTTCGCGGCGCCGGGCACGGCGGACCGGCTGCCGGCCCTGCTGCGCTGGGAGGAGTGGAACCGGGGCGCCCGGCTGATCCCCCCGCTGCTGTGCCACGGGGTCGGGGATGTGGTGACGGTGCCGGACGGCACGGCGGCGGCGGACGGCCAGTGGGTGGTGGCGCCGCAGAGCCGTCATCCGTGGCTGCCGGGCCCGGAGGTACTGCTGTGGGCGTGCGTGCGGGCGGCCAGGGAGGCGGTGTGGCGGGGGCGGGAGAAAGCGATTTTTGCTGATGACCGGCGGGGTGCTAATGTCTACGACGTCAGCAGGCGCCGCTAGCTCAGTTGGTTAGAGCAGCTGACTCTTAATCAGCGGGTCCGGGGTTCGAGTCCCTGGCGGCGCACCGACAGAGAAGGCCCCTCGCAGCAGCGGGGGGCCTTTTCCGTGCCCGTCCCCCGTACGCCCCTACCCCATTCCGGGGTGGTGCGGAAGGGGGCGCGCGGGGTGCTAATCTTTACCACGTCAGCAGGCGCCGCTAGCTCAGTTGGTTAGAGCAGCTGACTCTTAATCAGCGGGTCCGGGGTTCGAGTCCCTGGCGGCGCACCGACAGGAAAGGCCCCTCGCAGCTGCGGGGGGCCTTTTCCGTGCCCGTCCCCCGTACGCCCCTCACTCCTTGACGATCTTGAGATTCCAGCCGCCCGAGGGCGTACGGTCGCCCACCTCCACCCGTACGCCGAGCCCCTGGTCGTGATAGCTCTCGCCGCTGCCCAGCGGCGCGTCCGCCAGCCGCGGGTGTACGGAGCTGCCGTGGCAGGCGCCGGTGCCCGGGTGGCCGTCGATGACCTGGACCGGGCCGTCCGCCGAGGCGATGTCGGCGCGCACCTTGTAGAGCAGCACGCCCTGGGTGCAGGCCCGCTTGTCGTTGCCGTCCCGGGTCCTGGCCTCGGCGACCAGCACCTCGCTGCGGCCGGTGCGGATGACGGCGAGGCGGGTGTCGGCGGCCGGGTTGCCGGTGTCCAGGGGGGCGGTGAGCGGCTGGAGGGTGTGCCGGGTGGTGCCGGGGGCGCGTACGCAGTCGACGTGGTCGGCGCCCAGCCAGCCCAGCTTCCACTTGTGCCAGCCGAAGGGTTCGGGGGCGAGCCCGAACTGGCTGCCCATGAGGTCCCAGTCGCCGACGTGGGTGTCCCAGTCGCCGTAGTCGCCGGTGGGCCGGTTGTACAGGTCGGGCAGGTCGAAGATGTGCCCGGTCTCGTGGGCGAGGACGTTGCGGTCGGGCGGGCGCTTCTCGAAGACGGTGACGACGCGGCTGATCTCGGTGCCGGCGACGCGCAGCGGCTCGTGGAAGTTGACGACCTTGGTGGCGTCGGAGTCCACGCCGGGCGCCTGCGGGTCGGCGACGAGGTAGACGACGTCGTACGCGTCGAGGTCGGCGAGCGGGGCGAGGACGGTGAGGGCGTCGCGCAGATAGGCGGTACGCAGCCCGGCGTCCCAGTCGCGCTGTATGGCGTAGTGGGTGGACGGGGCGGGCATCTCGGTCCACCGGGGCACCACGTCCACCGCCAGTTCGAATTGGCCGTAGGAGGCCCGGCGGAAGAACTCGGTGGTGCCGGGGAAGTAGTCGCCGGCGATGGTGTCCGGGTCGATGAGGTCGCCCGAGTCGGGGAAGGAGAGGAAGAGCATCACGGCGTCGAGGGTGCCGACGGGGCGCGGATAGTCCGCGTTCCAGGTGTCGAGCCCTTCGGAGTGGTGGTGGGCGGCGGAGCGCGGCAGGCCGCACGGCTCGTCGGCGAGCGCGGTCGTGCCGGGTCCGGCGGTGAGGGTGGTCCCCATGAGGGCGGTCAGCGCGGTGAGCACCGCGGCGGTCCGCCGGAGGGCGCTCCGGGGCACTTCGGCCTCCCATCGGGGCTGCGGGGACGGGAAGATACCTTCACCACTGTGTTCACTTCTGTCCCGCTATTCCCGTTGAATTGGGCCGGCTGGCGTAACGGGCAGTACGATTACCCTGCGTATATATCGCTCGGGAACGGTCGTGACCGCACCCCGGATGTGCAGAATCGATCAGCCCATCGAAAATGCGTACGGGGTCGAGATGTCAGGGATCGAGACAGGCCCCGCCGTAGCTGGCTCCGGCCACGGATCAGCCTCTATGATCGGCACATTTCCAGCGGATTCCCCCGGCCGGCAGCCCAGGAGCGATCGGTGAACGGACCCATCCCAGGACCGGGCGGCCCCACCGGCGGCGCCCAGGACACACCGCGGCCAACCGTCACGGAGCGTGATATTCAGGCCGATTACCGGGCCGCGTTCCGGATCGCCACCCTGCCGATGGCGCTGATCGCCCCCACCGGACTGATCACGGCGGCCAACCCGGCGCTGGAAACCCTGCTCGGGCACGACCCCGGCGAACTGACCGGCCTCCCCGCCGACGCCGCCACCGGCCTCGACCTCGGCCTGGACGGCGACACCCGCGGCCCGTACCACGCCGTGCTCAGCGGACGGCGCGAACGACTGCGCTGCACCCGGCGGCTCAAACACGCCGCCGGGCACACCGTATGGGCCGAAGTCACCGTACGACCCGCGAGCCCGGACGGCGGCGCCCTGCTGTCGGTGCTGGACATCACCGAACGGCGCGAACTGCGCGAGAAGCTATGGCACCTCCAGATGCACGACCCGGTCACCCGGCTGCCCAACCGCTCGCTGTTCGTGGAACGGCTCACCGCCGCCCTGAACGACTCCGCCACCGGCCGGATCGGCCTGTGCTACCTGGACCTGGACGGCTTCAAGGCGATCAACGACACCCACGGCCACCGGGTCGGCGACGAACTGCTCAGCGCCGCCGCCCAGCGGCTCACCCACAGCACGGCGAGCGACACCCCGGGAACGGACACCGCCGCCGGCCCAACCCCGGGCGGCGGCCCGCTGGTGGCCCGGCTCGGCGGCGACGAGTTCGCCGTCCTGGTGGAGAGCTCCGCCGGCACCCAGCAGCTCACCGAACTCGCCGAGGCCATGCGGATCGCGCTCCAGCGCCCGTTCGACGTGGCCGGCCAGCGGCTCTCGGTCTCCGCGAGCATCGGCGTGGTGGAACGCGAATGCGCCGGCCTCACCGCCACCTCACTCATGCAGGCCGCCGACACCACCCTCTACTGGGCCAAGGCCGACGGCCGCGCCCGCTGGACCCTCTTCGACCCCGAGCGCAACGCGCACCGCATGACCCGCCAGTCCCTCACCGCCACCCTGCGCCCCGCCATCGAACGCGGCGAGTTCATCCTCGAATACCAGCCCATCGTCGCCCTCGCCGACGACACCCTGCGCGGCGTCGAGGCCCTGGTGCGCTGGCAGCACCCACGGTTCGGGCGGCTCGGCCCGGACCGGTTCATCGGCCTCGCCGAGGAGAACGGCGCGATCGTCCCCCTGGGCCGCTGGGTGCTCACCGAAGCCTGCCGGCAGGCCCGCGCCTGGCAGCTCGCCCACCGGCACCAGCCGCTCTTCGTCAGCGTCAACGTCGCCGTACGGCAGATGTGGGACTCGGACGTCGTCGCGGACGTCACCCGGGTACTCGCCGAAACCGGACTGCCCGCCGGACTGCTCCAGCTCGAACTCACCGAATCCGCCGTCATGGGCCCCGCCGGACGCCCCGTCCAGGCCCTCCAGGAGCTGTCCGAGATGGGGGTACGCATCGCCATCGACGACTTCGGAACCGGCTACTCCAACCTCGCCTATCTCTCCCAGCTGCCGGTCCGCGCCCTCAAGCTCGACGGCACCTTCGTCAAGGGCTTCCGCACCGCCCGCCACCTCAACCCGGCCGACGAGACCATCGTGACCGCCCTCGTCGACCTCGCCCACAAACTGGGCCTGACCGTCACCGCCGAATGCGTGGAAGGCCAGGCCCAGGCCGACCGGCTGCGCCGCATCGGCTGCGACACCGGACAGGGCTGGCTGTACGCGAAACCACTGCCGCCCGAACAGATCACCGACATGATCAACGCGGCGGCCGGCCACGGCACGTAACGGCTACCGGCCTCATCAGGCCCGGTCGAAGAGCGAGCCCAGCGCCGGAACCCGCACCGTACGGCCCAGCAGCCGCAGCCCCTCCCAGACCGTCACCTGATTCGCGGTGAGCACCGGCTTGCCCAGCGCCGACTCCAGCTCCGGCAGCCACGCCGCCGTATGCAGCGCCGTATCCGGCAGCAGCACCGCCTGCGCCGCCGGATCATCCCCCTCACGGGCGATCCGCAGCACCTCCTCGCGCCCCCAGGTGCCGACCTCCGCCGCCGTGATGATGCCGCTGCCCCGGGTGCCGACCACCTCGGCATCCGCCACCTTCAAGAACTCGGCGAACAGACCCGCCACATCGTCCGGATACGTCGCCGCGATCGCCACCCGGCTCACCCCCAGCTCCGCCACCGCGTGCGCGAAGGCGAAGGACGTACTGGACGCGGGCAGCCCCGCCGCCTCGGACAGCGCCGCCACCTGCTGGCCCGCCCCCTCCCAGCCGTACACAAAGCTGGCGCTGGTGCACGCCCACACCACCGCCCGCGCGTCCACCCGCTTCAGCTCGCCGACCCCGGCCGCCAGCCGGGACACCGCGCCCATCTCCAGCAGCGCGTCCACGCGGTGCGCGTCCGTACCGATGTCCGTGTGGATCAGCGGCAGCCGCAGCCCGGCGGCGCGGGGATCGCCGCTGCCGTGCAGCAGCGACTCGATCCTCGGATAGTCGTCCTCGGCCGAATAGCCCGGGTAGAGAAATCCGACCGTTCCGCTTGCGTTGTCGGTGTCCGTCATACGACGCTCGCTTCCTGCTCGTGCTCGTACGTATCGGGGCGCGTCCGCCAGGACGGGTACCCCGATCACCCTCACCCCGGCGGCCGGCCGCCACCCAGATCGTCCGGGAACACCACCGGCTGGCTCGCGGTCGCCTCCACCGGGCCCTCCTCGCCCGCCGAGGCGGTGGCCGCGGCCGGCTCGGGCGCGGCGGCCCCCGGCAGCGGCGGCAGCGCGGCAGCCGCCGCCAGCGAGGCCCGCGCCGCCGGATCCAGCAGCGCCTGGTACGGGCCCACCGCCTCCTTGCCGATCATCCGCAGCGCCTTCCAGACGGTCACCTGGTTCGCCGACAGCACCGGAATCCGCAGCTCAGCCTCCAGCTGCGGGATCACGTCATAGGTGGCGAGGTTGGTGCAGCTGATGAACAGCGCGTCCGGAGCGGCGGCGGCCGTCGCCTCCCGCGCCATGTTCACCACATCGCGGTAGCCCACCCGCCAGATCTCCCGGGTGAGCCCCAGATAGCTGCGCCCGCTGACCTCGACCCCGGCCGCGTGGACGAAGTCCTCCAGCGAGTCCGTGACCGAGCGGGTGTACGGGGTGATCACCGCCACCCGGCGCACCTCAAGCTCACGCAGCGCCTCCAGCAGCGCACCGGAAGTGGTCATCGCCGGCGCCTCACCGGCCTGCGTCATCGCCGTCGTCATGGCCATCTCACCGGCCACCCCACCGACGAAACTGCCGGAGGTGCAGGCGTACGCGATGACCTCGGGCGCCACGGCGGACAGCGCGCGCACCGCCTCCCGCAGCGTCTCGTGCTCGGAGACCATCCGGGCCAGATCGAGACTCACCTCCACCGGCACGAACGGGGTCCGTGTCACATGAAGAGAGATGTCATCGGGCACCCAGCGCCACAGCTCACGGTCGAGAGCGAAGTCGAACGGCGCCACGACCCCGACCCCGCGCTGCTGCTGCGGGCCACCCAGGAAGGAGACATCCATTTCACACCCCATATTCAAACGCGGGGGCGGCGCAGAACCAGTCTGGCCGAGCGAACGCTGACATAAACAGAAACGCACCGCCGGTCGGCAAATCTTCCGGAACCGGGACGCCGGGAGCCGATGCCTTCGTTGACGAAGGTAGTTTCTTCTCCCTACCGTGGTCAATCCTTGGCCGCACCCACTTTGGCGCCACCTTCTCCACTCAAACACGCCCTCGTTTCGAAATGGTTTCGCCGGATGCCCGAACCCTGTGTCCTGGTCCTCGACGCCGCCCCACTCCCCCGCCTCGACCGGCTCGCCGGCCGCGCGCGCGTCCTGCACGCCGACGGCGCCGCCGCCCTCGCCCGGCAGCTGCCGCAGGCCGATGTGCTGCTGGTGTGGGACTTCACCTCCGACGCGGTCCGCGAGGCATGGCCCGGCGCCACCGGGCCGCGCCCGGGCTGGGTCCACACCGCGAGCGCCGGCGTGGACCGGCTGCTCTTTCCCGAACTGCTCTCCTCGCCGGTGATCATTACCAATGCCCGGGGCGTCTTCGATCGGCCGATCGCCGAATATGTGGCGGGGCTGGTGCTGGCCATGGCAAAAGATTTCCACGGCAGCTGGGAATTGCAGCGCGACCGCCGCTGGCGACACCGGGAGACATTCAAGGTGTACGGGAGCCGGGCGGTCGTCGTCGGCTCCGGTCCGATCGGCCGGAGAATCGGCTCACTGCTCAAGGCACTGGGTGTCGAAGTGACCCTGACCGGCCGCCGGGAACGCACCGGCGACCCCGAATTCGGCCGGGTACGGGCCGCCGGCGACCTGCCCGCCCTGCTGCCGGACGCCGACTGGGTGGTGTGCGCGGCGCCACTGACGGAAGAGACGAAGGGCCTGTTCGGCGCGGACACCTTCGCCCGGATGAAGCCGACCGCCCACTTCATCAACATCGGGCGCGGCGGCCACGTGGTGGAACCGGACCTGGCCGCGGCACTGCACGCCGGCGCGCTGGCCGGGGCGGCGCTGGACGTCTTCGCGACCGAACCGCTGCCGGCCGACAGCCCGCTGTGGGACGCGCCGGGACTGATCGTCTCACCGCACATGAGCGGGGACACCTTCGGCTGGCGCGACGACCTGGCCGAACAGTTCCTGGACAACTTCGACCGCTGGTCGGCGGGCGAACCACTGTTCAACGTGGTCGACAAGCGGCTGGGCTACGTGTCCGGCGAAGGCAACGGCGAAGGGACGGCAAAGTGACGCATGAGGACACGGAGGGTACGCAGGGTACGCAGGGTGCGCAGGGTGCGGAGGCTACGCAGTGGACCGCGACCGAGCTGACGGCGGCCTACGCGGCGGGCGACCTCTCCCCCGTCGAAGCGACCCGGGCGGCACTGGCCCGGGCCGAGGCCGTACAACCGGAGCTGAACGCGTTCGTCCTGATCGACCACGAGGGCGCCCTCGAACAGGCCCGGGCCGCCGAGGACCGCTGGCGGCGCGGCAAGGCGTCCGGCCCGGTGGACGGCGTACCCGTCACGGTCAAGGACATCCTGCTGATGCGCGGCCACCCCACGCTGCGCGGCTCGGCCGCGCTGTCGGCCGACGGCGAGTGGCCCGAGGACGCGCCGGCGGTGGCCCGGCTGCGCGAGTCGGGGGCGGTGTTCATCGGGAAGACGACCACCCCCGAGTTCGGCTGGAAGGGCGTCACCGACTCACCCCGGCACGGCGCGACCGGCAATCCGTACGCCCCCGAGCGCACCTCCGGCGGCTCCAGCGGCGGTAGCGCGGCGGCGGTCCGGGCGGGGGCCGGGCCGCTCAGCCTGGGAACGGACGGCGGCGGCTCGGTGCGTATCCCCGCGTCGTTCTGCGGAGTCCTCGGCCTCAAGCCCACGTACGGGCGGGTGGCGATCTACCCCGCAAGCGCGTTCGGGACACTCGCACACGTCGGCCCGCTCACCCGCGACGCCCGGGACGCGGCGCTGATGATGGACGTCATCGCCCGCCCCGACCCGCGCGACTGGTCCGCCCTGCCGGCCACCGGCGGCCCCCACGGCTTCCGCTCCGCGATCGCGGCGGCGGAGGACACCGTACGGGGCCTGCGGATCGCCTACTCGCCACGGCTCGGCTTCGACGGCGTACACGTGGACCCGGCGATCGCGGCGGCGGTGCGGCGCGCCGCGGAGCGGCTGGCGGAGCTGGGCGCGGTGGTGGAGGAGACCGACCCGCCACTGCCGCCACTGGAGACGCTGCGGAACGCCTTCCAGGTGCTGTGGTTCGCGGGCGCCGCCCGGGTGGTCGAGCCGTTCGACGAACGGCGGCGGGCCCTGCTCGACCCGGGCCTGCGGGAGATCTGCGGACAGGGCGCGCGATACGGCTCGCTGGACTATCTGGCGGCGGTGGATGTGCGGATGGGCGTGGGGAAGGCCATGGGCGGCTTCCACCAGGCGTACGACCTGCTGCTGACACCGACGCTGCCGATCGGGCCGTTCGGGGTGGGGACGGAGGTGCCGGCGGACTCCGGCATGACGCGCTGGACGGAGTGGACCCCGTTCACCTACCCCTTCAACATGACGCAGCAGCCCGCCGCGTCCGTGCCGTGCGGCACGGACGCCGACGGGCACCCGATCGGCGTTCAGCTGGTGGCGGCGCGACACGCGGACGAACTGGTGCTGGCCGTCGCGCACGCGCTGGACATCGCGGGCACCACCCGGATCGAGGACCCCTACGCGCGCCGGAAGTTGAGCGACTCACCGAGCGCGCCGGCCCGCCACAGGTCCTGACAGGCGTCGGCCATCCGGTCCAGCCCATCGACGACGGTCCCCCACACGATGCCGGGCACCCAGCCGGCGTCACCGTTGATGAGGAGGTTGTTGCGCTCGTAGAAGAGCGCCAGATCGACGACGGTCGCCTTGCCCTGGTGGGCGGCGTGCGTCTCGTAGCCGTAGGAGCTGGTGGCGAGTTGGGTATCGGAGAAGGTGAAGTAGCACAGGTCGCCGGGGATCGGCGTGATGGTGGGATTCTCCAGCGGCGGCTCGGCCGGGGCGAACGGCGGCACGAGCGTATAGATCTCGTTGCGGGCGTACTTGGCGTGATAGACGTCCCCACCCAGCGGCAGGGCGTCCCACACCGCATGACAGGTGAGGGGCGCCCGCTCCGTGAGCAGCTTGGCGGTACAGCTGACCCCGCGCTTGTCCAGCGAGACGGTGATGAACCGCTCCGAGTCCGACATGGGACATCCCTCCTGATCCGCACACGATGTTCTGCTCCTGGCATGGTGGCACACCGGAGCCTGTCGGCAGCGGAACGTATCCTGAGCCTCGAACGTCTTGGCGGGCAGAGGTCAACGGGGAGGAGATCGGATCGTGGAAGAGGCGGGCGGATACCGGGGCACGTACAACGGCAGTGCGGACCCGCTGGCGGATCGGCTGGAGTCCATGTCCCACAAGGACTTGGAGGGCCTGCTCGCCGGGGCGAACCCGGACGCGCTGATCCAGCGGGGCGAAACGCTGGACCAGGTGGCCGAGGCGGTGGACTGGCTGAGCGAGGAGCTTCTGGCGCGGGCGAACGATCTGACGTGGGAGGGCCAGGCCGCGGAGGAATTCCGCGCCTGGATCCGGCGCTTCCGCCACGACTCGGTGGATCTGAAGACGTACGCGAGCTTCATGGCCCACGCGATCACCAACGCGGGGGTGGCCCTGCGCCAGGCCAAGAGCGAGATGCCACCGGCCCCACCCAACGAACTGCCGGCGACGGCCCCCGAAGCAGCCGGCTACATGGGTGCCGGGGACGGACGCTTGTCCGCCCCGGAACTGGAGGCGAACCGCCAGGAGGCGATCGCCGTCATCAGCCGACTGGGCTCGACCTACAAGATGTCGGCGGGGACGATCGGGTATGTGAACGAGCGGGAGCCGCAGTTCCAGCCCCTGGCCGTCAACCCGCGTGACCCAGGGTTTGCCCCGCCATCGGATGGCGGAGCAGGCGCTCGGCCTAACGAGTCGAAGGTGCCCGGCGATATCAGCGGCCCATGGTCTGTGCAGGACTCACGCAACGGTCCTGTCCGTGAATCGACCATGCCGGCCGAGGGTCACATGACCACTCCCCCGGTCTTGCGACCTGTTGAAGGCGCTGTGGGGACGTCGTTGGATTCGGTGGGGGTGAGGCCGAATGGTGCGGCTCCCCCTGTCCCGGCGGTGCAGTCTCCTTCTGCCCCGGTGGTGGATCGGCCGGTGATGCCGGGTGGTGGTCCGGTGCAGCCGCCGGTGGCGGGTCCGCTGCCGGGCTGGCCGTCTCCATCCGGCCCAGGGCAGGGGATGGGTCGTGGCGGCGGTGGTCAGGTGCCGCCGGGGAGGGGTCCCGGTCTGCGGCCGGGCGAGGTTCCCGGGATGCGGGGGCCGTCCGGTCCGCCGTCGGGGCCGGGTTCGCAGGCCCCTGTGGCAGGCCGGCCCGCCGGTACCGGACAGCCGCCGGTCGGCCGCCCTCCCATGACCGGCCCTGGCACCGGTGGTGGCACCGGCCCGGGTGGGGGCAACCCGTGGGGCCGGGGGAACAACTACGGCCTCCTCGGCGGGAAACCCGTACCCAACGCCAAACCCACCGTGGCATCCAGAATCCCACCCGGCGGGGTGATCCAGCCCGGCATGAACCCCACCAACTCCCGCCTCACCCCCTCCAAAAAAGACCAGCCCGCAACCCCGCGCGGAACCTACGGCAAAGCCACCGTCGACGGACGCACCACCGGCCCCACCAAACGCAGACGAGCCCTGCCCAAACCCACCGGCGTCATCGGCCTCCCCGGCCAGACCAAGAAGACCGGCAACAAGAAAAAGAAGAACAAGAACGAGGACAAGGACGACAGGCACCCATGACCCCCACCCCCCGGGCCCTCGCCACCACCCTTGCCCTCACCGCGATCCTTGCCGGCACACCCACCACCGCCCACGCAGCCAACACCCCACAAAACCCCTGGTACTTCGACACGATGCGCGTCGAAGAAATCTGGCAACACACCACAGGCGAAGGCATCACCATCGCCGTCATCGACACCGGCGTCGACAACTCACTCCCCGAACTCGAAGGACAAGTCCTCGAAGGAACCGACCTCACGAGGAGCCCTCAAGGCGCCCACATCGATGACGAAGGCCACGGCACTGCCATGGCGGCCCTCATCGCGGGAACGGGAATGGGTGAAGGGGTACAAGGACTCGCACCGCAGTCACGAATCCTCCCCATTCGGCTTTACACAGGACTCTTCGGCGATAATTCGACAGAACCCTGGAACGAAGCAATTCGATATGCGATCGACTCAGGCGCGGACATCATCAACATATCCCTGGGAAGAATGAACACGGCAGCCACCGAGGAAGCCTTGGGAGATGCCATCGCCTTGGCGGCACAGCATGATGTTCTAATTTTTTCCTCAGCGGGAAACAGCGGCGAAAAGGATAACGCCGTCGAGTTGCCCAGCGGAATGAACGGTGTCGTGGGCGTCGGCGCCGTGGAGAGCAGCGGTGAACGAGCGCCGTATTCCACTTACGGCCCGCAGGTTGCCCTCGCCGCCCCCGGGAACGATGTCCCGGGCCATTGCGGGGACATCACAGGAGCTGCCTGTATCGAGGCGGAAGGCGGCACCAGTGCCGCCACCGCCCTGGCCTCCGCCTCCGCCGCGCTCATCTGGTCGCAGCATCCCGACTGGACCAAGAACCAGGTCCTGCGGGTGATGCTCAACACCGCCGAGCGGCCAGATGATCAGCGGCGGGATGATGAGATCGGGTACGGCGTTGTCCGGCCCGACCGGGTCATCGTCGATGGGGAAGGTGACCCGGGGGACCCGGACAGTCCGCCGATCTTCCGGGACTGGGAAGCCGCCCTCGATCCGCCCGCCACTCCCGCGCCCGCCCCGGAAACCGAGCCTGCGCCGGACGCCGAACCCGCTCCCGGGCCCGGGAGCGAGACCGACGCCGAAGCGTCCGCCACCAGCGGTGACAGCAGTTCGCTGCCCTGGATTCTCGGCGGCGCCGGTGCCGTGGTTCTGCTTGCCGTGGGGGGCTGGGTGGTGTGGCGTAGGCGGGCCTGAGCCCGTACCGCACTCGAAAGGAGTCGCATAAGTTCGTTGAGCCTGGGTAGCCGCGCCGCCATGGCTCCACCGCAACGGACAAAATCGACACCTTACGAAAGACGGACGACAAACGGCATCAGCCGGCGATCACTGCTCGCCGGCGCCGCCGCCCTCGGCGCCTTCGGGTCCCTGGCCGCCGCGTGCAGCCGGGTCCCACCGGAGGGCGACGTCGAGGGCGGCGATCTGCTGGAGCGGCTCCGGTCGCGCGGCTCCGTCAAGGTCGGCATCGCCAGCGAGCCACCCTTCGGCTACATCAACCAGGACGGCCAGCCCGACGGTGAGGCCCCGGCCATCGCCAAGGTGATCTTCGAACGGCTCGGGATCGACAAAGTCACCCCGGTCCCCGTCGAATTCGGCGCGCTCATCCCCGGGCTCAAGGCCCAGCAATTCGATGTGGTCTCCGCCGGGATGTACATCAATCCCACCCGGTGCGCCCAGGTCCTCTTCTCGGACCCGGACTACCTCATGCTGGACTCCTTTATCGTGCCCACCGGGAATCCGCACAACATCCAGCGGTACGAGGACATCGCCGAGCAGAATCTGACACTCGCCACCGGCACCGCCTACGCCGAGATCGACTACGCACTGGCGGCCGGCATCCCGGACAGCCGGCTGCTGATCCTCCCCGACCAGGTCGCCGGCCTCGACGCCGTCGTCCAGGGGCGGGCCGCCGCGTTCGCCGGTACGAACGTCACCGTCACCGGCGTCGTCAAGAATTCCTCCCGCGCGGAGGCCACCGAGCCGTTCCAGCCCATCGTGAACGGCAAGCCCGCCTATGGTGCCGGCGGCTTCGCCTTCCGCCGCTCGGAGAAGAACTTCCGCGACGCCTTCAATGTGGAACTCCACAAACTCAAGGCCAGCGGCGAGCTGCTCGATATCGTCAGTCCGTTCGGATTCACCGAGGCGGAGATGACGGACCTCACGGCCGAGGAGCTTTGCTGATGATGACCTCCGGCATGTTCCACAACTATTTCCTCCCGGGCATCTGGATCACCATCCAGGTGACCGTCTACAGCGCCGCGCTCGCCGCCGTCGTGGCCTTCACCATCGGCACCCTGCGCACCTCGCGCCTGTGGATCGTCCGCTTCCTCGCCGGCACCTACTTCGAGATCTTCCGCGGCATGTCCGCCCTGGTCATGCTCTTCTGGCTGGCGTTCTCACTGCCCCTGATCCTCCAGTGGCAGCTCGTCCCGATGTACGCCGGCGTGCTCGCGCTCGGCCTCACGTACGGGGCCTACGGCTCCGAGGTGGTACGCGGCGCCCTCGCCGCCGTACCCGTCGCCCAGCGCGAGGCGGGGGTCGCGCTGGGCTTCTCCCGGGCCCAGCGGCTGCGCCGGATCGAGATCCCGCAAGCCTGGCCCGAGATGGTCCCACCGTTCAACAACCTGCTGATCGAACTGCTCAAGGGCACCGCACTGGTCTCCGTCATCGGCGTCGCCGACCTGACGTACGCCGGCAACCTCGTCCGGCTCGGCAGCAACGAAAGCGCACCCGTGTACACCCTCCTGCTCGTCCTGTACTTCGCGATGGCCTTCGTCCTCACCCGTGGCATGCGCGTCGTCGAACGCCTCGCCAAGGCCGGGGTCGGCCAGGCGGCTCCTCCCGCAGCCCAAGGCAGACGGCGCCTCCGCACCTCACTGGGAGGTGCCCGGTGAGCTGGAGCTGGGACGTCGTCGCCGACTTCATGCCCGACTTCTGGAAGGGCCTGCTGGTCACCCTCCAGGCCCTGGCCCTGGGCACCCTGATCGCGTTCTCCCTCGGCCTGGTGTGGGCGATGGCGCAACGTTCGCGCTTCGCCGTCGTCCGCTGGCCGGTCAACACGGTCACCGAGTTCATCCGCAACACCCCCCTCCTCGTACAGCTGTTCTTCCTGTACTTCGTGGTCCCCGAATGGGGCCCGTCCATGTCGGCGCTCACCACCGGCATCGTCGGACTCGGCCTCCACTACTCCACGTACACCGCCGAGGTGTACCGCTCCGGCATCGGCGGCGTCCCCGCCGGCCAGTGGGAGGCCGCCACCGCCCTCAGCCTGCCCCGCGTACGTACCTGGACGGCCGTCATCCTCCCGCAGGCCATCCGAAGGGTGGTTCCCGCGCTGGGCAACTACGTCATCGCCATGCTCAAGGACTCGCCCATGATCGCGGTCATCGGCGCCCTGGAAATGCTCGGCGAGGCCCGCAGCTTCAGCAACGCCACCTTCACCTCCGAGGCGTACACCGTCGTCGGCATCGCGTTCCTGGTGATCGCCTACCCGGCCTCGCTGCTGATCCGCTCCCTCGAACGCCGGCTCGCACTCACCACCTGAACCAACCGCCCGCACCCGCCCCACCCCGTACCGGCCCCACCCCCGTACCGCACGGAGAGACCCACCCATGACAACCAACGACACCAGCCGCGCCAACGGCACCGAACTCGTCCGCTTCGACAGAGTCACCAAACGCTTCGGCGAGGTGACCGTCCTCGACGAACTCGACTTCTCCGTCGCCACCGGCAGACACGTCACCCTCATCGGCCCCTCCGGCTCCGGCAAAACCACCATCCTGCGACTGCTGATGACCCTGCTGCGCCCCGACGAGGGAACCATCACCGTCGACGGCGACCTCCTCAGCCACGAACACAAGAACGGCAGCCTGGTACGGGCCGGCGAGCGGCACACCCGCGAGGTCCGCAAGAAGATCGGCATGGTCTTCCAGCAGTTCAACCTCTTCCCCAACATGAAGGTCCAGCGCAACGTGATGGAGGCGCCGGTCCACGTCCTCGGCATGGACAAGGAAGAGGCCGCCCAGCGCGCCAGAGAACTGATCGAACTCGTCGGACTGACCGAACACCTCGACAAATACCCCTCCCAGCTCTCCGGCGGCCAGCAGCAGCGCGTCGCCATCGCCCGCGCCCTCGCGATGCGCCCCCAGGTGCTGCTCCTCGACGAAGTCACCTCCGCCCTCGACCCGGAGCTGGTGGCCGGCGTCCTGGACGTACTCAGCGACATCGCGCACACCACCGACATCACCATGATCTGCGTGACCCACGAGATGAGCTTCGCCCGGGACATCTCCGACCGCGTGCTGATGTTCGACAAGGGCAAGATCGTCGAATCCGGGCCCCCCGAGAAGATCTTCAGCGATCCCGAGCACGACCGCACCCGGGAGTTCCTGAGCACCGTGCTGTGACCACCGGCCGTGCGGTCCGGCACCGGGACGAGCGCGTCACTTGTGCCGGACCGCCTCCCCGGGGGCCGCAAGCTCGCTACCCTGGGTCCCGAGCTGGCACAACTCCCCCTCCAGGAGGACGAAGTGGCGATCACACCCGGGCTGACCGCCCCTTTTCACTCCGTGCAGTACGCACTGCGGCTGCTGGAGACCATCGCGGGCCACCCCGACGGCATCCCCGAGAACGAGATCGCCGAACACATCGAGCTGCCACCCGGTCAGCTGTCACACCTGCTGCTGATGCTCAGCCGCGAAGGGTACGTCCACCGGCTGCGGGACGGCGCCTACCTCCCCGGCGAAGCGCTCATCCTGCTCAGCAGGGGCGGCGACCGGCAGCGGGTACGGCACGAGAAACTGCGGGAGGCACTGGACGCGCTGCGCGTCGCGCTCGGGGCCGCCGTCTACATCGGGCTCTACCGGGACGGCGAACTGGAGGTCCCGCACGTCTCGGACGGGCCGGAGACCCCGCCCGTACACCAGTGGGTGGACTTCCGCTCCGCCGCGCACGCCACCGCCATCGGCAAATGCCTGCTCAGCCAGCTCGATCACGACGGGCGGCAGGACCACTTCGCCCGGCACCGGGCGGCCCGGCTCACCTCCCGGACGATCACCGACTCCCGGGTACTGCTCAGCTCACTGGAGCGGCAACCCGCCACCATGCCGGTGCTGGACCTCCAGGAGTACGCGGTGGGCACGCTGTGCGCGGCCGTGCCGCTGACCGCCGGGGCGACGGTGGGCTGTCTGGCCCTGTCGCTCCCGGTCGGTGAGGCGCACCGGCTGCGGCAGGCGGCGGAAACCCTCAACCGGAAGGCCGCCCCGGCGCTGCTGTCACTCGCCCTGTAGCAGGGGCCAAGGACCGTACCGTCACTTGGGGGCGGCCTGCTGCACCACCTCGAAGGACCACAGCTGCGAACCGGAGGCGGCGGGCTTGCGCCCCTCGCCGCCGGGCCCGCCACCGTGCGCCTGCCGCATGGACCCCTTCATCCAGTTCTGGAAGTCCTCCTCGCTGCGCCAGCGGGTGTACACGAGGTAGGTGTCGGTGCCCTCCACCGGCCGCAGCAGCTCGAACCACTCGAAGCCGTCCTCCCCCTCAACGGCACCGGCCCGCGCGGCGAACCGGCGCTCCAGCTCCTCGCGCTGATCGGCGGGAACGGTCAGAACATTGATCTTCACCACGCTGGCCATCGGCGGGCGCCTCTCTCCGGGAAACGAATCCACGGCCCAGCGTACGGCGGCCCCGGCACCCACCGGTGCCGGGGCCGCACGCGTTCACTCAGGAGAGCAGTTCGGCCTGCAAGGTGATGGTGACACCGGCCAGCGCCTTGCTGACCGGGCAGTTCTCCTTGGCGGTGGCGGCGGCCGTCTGGAAGTCCTCCGCCGAGATGCCGGGCACCCGCGCCTTGACGCTCAGCACGATGCCGGTGATCCCCTCACCCGGCTGGAAGGTGACGGACGCCTGCGTCTGCACGGTCTCCGGGGGCGTGCCGGCACCGGCCAGGCCGTGCGACAGCGCCATGGAGAAACAGGACGAGTGCGCGGCGGCGATCAGCTCTTCCGGGGAGGTCCGCCCGTTCGGAGTCTCGGCCCGCGACGGCCAGTTCACCTCGAACGTCCCGACCCCCGAGGACTCCAGCGCGACGGTCCCCGACCCCTCCATGAGAGAGCCGGCCCAATTCGTCGTCGCGACGCGGGTGGTAGCCATGATCGATCCTCCAGAGAATCAGCTGAACCAGTACCCGCCCACGCTATCCCCGGCCGGCGCCCGACGGACGGAACACCCCGCGAACGCGGCGGCGGCCCGGCTCCTGAGAGCCGGGCCGCCGTTCGTTGTCATCGTGAGTACGGCCGGCGGGACTCGAACCCGCAAGGGCTTGCGCCCACGAGCACCTAAAACTCGCGTGTTTATCCTAATTTCACCACGGCCGCTTGCTCTCCCCCATGGTAGCGGGCACCCACCGTGCTTGACACGACAACGATCAAGCCGACAGCGGCGCCAGCACGCCGCCCCGGCACCACGTGTCCCTGATCGCATGACAGTTCGGACACCGCTGACGGAGATTCTCCGCGCGGTCGTCGTGCCCGTCACCGTTGACCTGATCCACCTCCAGCGTCATGGATTCGCCGAGCCAGACCGGCCCCGGCCCCGTACCGCACTCCGCGCGGACTTCCGGACGGCCGATGTCCGACAAAACCCGGCGCAGGAGAACGGTGCGGGTCCCGCGGGTCACCGTGTTTGCGCCGCTCGCGTGCGGCGTTCCCGGGTGCAAGGACTGGACATCCGCCGCTCCACTTCGGCCGCTTCGACCACGTGTCGTGGTCTCGTACGGATCAACGACCGATCGGCGGCGTGGTTACGCCGGTCAGGTGAGGAGCTGGGTCACGGTGTGGATGGTCAGGCCGGCCAGGGAGCCGATGATCGTGCCGTTGAGGCGGATGAACTGGAGGTCGCGGCCGATGTGGAGTTCGATCTTGCGGGAGGTGGTGCGGGCGTCCCAGGTGGCGACCGTGTCGGTGATCAGCGAGGTGATCTCGCTCCGGTAGCCGGAGACCACGTGCAGGGTCGCGTCCGTCACCCAGCCGTCGAGTTTGCCGCCGAGGCGGTCGTCCGTCGCCAGGCGGTTGCCCAGGGAGAGCAGGGCGGCGTGGGCGCGGCGGCGCAGGGCGCTGTTCTCGTCGTCGGCGGCGGTGACGATCATGGCGCGGACGGCCGCCCAGGCCGAGGCGATCAGGTCCTGGATCTCGGGCCGGTGCAGCAGGTCTGTCTTGAGGCGTTCGACGCGGGCGCGGGTGTCGGGGTCGTCCTTGAGCTGCTGGGCGAAGTCGGCGAGGAAGCGGTCGAGTGCGCCGCGGGCCGGGTGCTGGGGGCTGTCGCGCATCTCGGTGATGAAGCGGAGCAGTTCGCGGTAGACGCGTTCGCCGATTCTGCGGTCGACGAAGCGGGGGGTCCAGCCGGGGGCGCCGCCCTCGACGGCTTCCATGACGGAGTCGCGGTGCAGGATCAGCCAGTCGTGGGCGCGGGCGCAGACGAGGTCGACGACGCGGTGGTGGGCCCCGGCGGTGACCGTACGGTCCAGGAGGTCACCCAGGTGGGGGGAGATGTCGCGGTGGCCGGCCTGCCGGGTGACGGCTTCGCCTATGACGGTCTGGACGTCGGCGTCGCGCAGGACGGTGAGGCCGCCGCGTACGGCGGTGGCGAGTTCGGCGGTGACGCGGGCGGCGTTCTCGGGGCGGGCGAGCCAGCTGCCGGCGCGGCGGGAGAGGCGGAGTGAGGCGAGTTTGTCGCGGATGACGTGTTCGGCGAGGAAGTTCTCGCCGACGAAGTCGCCGAGGGACTGGCCGAGCTGGTCCTTCTTGGTGGGGATGATGGCGGTGTGCGGGATGGGGAGGCCGAGGGGGTGGCGGAAGAGGGCGGTGACGGCGAACCAGTCGGCGAGGGCGCCGACCATGCCGGCTTCGGCGGCGGCGGCCACGTAGCCGGCCCAGGCGCCTGCGCCGCTGTGCTGGGCCCAGGTGGCGAGGGCGTACACCACGGCGACGGCCACCAGCAGTCCGGTGGCCACGCCTTTCATGCGGCGCAGGGAGCGCTGTTTCGCCACATCTGCTGCGGTGAGGCTCATGTGTCCCATTGTCGGGGGTGGGGTGGTCCGAACGGACGGGCCCGTGCCGTCCGATCGTGGGATCATGTGCGGGTGGGTGTGGGAGTGGTGGGTGTACGGCGTGGCCTGGCCTGGTGGGCGGCCGGGGCGGTGGCGCTGGTGGTGATCGTGTCGGGGGTGCTGGCGGGGTTGCCGGGGGGTGAGGGGCGGGTGGCGCGTCCGGCGCCGGGGCTGTCGGGTGGGGTGGTGCCGGCGTCACAGGGGGCGTGGGTAAGTGCGTGGGCGGCGGCGCCGTCGGGGTCGGAGCCGGGGACCCGGGATGGGTTGGGCGGGCAGTCGTTGCGCAATGTGGTGCGGGTGTCGGCGGGTGGTTCTGCGGTGCGGGTGGAGTTGTCGAATCGGTTTGGGAGTCAGCCGGTGACGTTCACCCGTTCGTCGGTGGGGCTCGCTGATGGGGGCGGGGCGGACGCGGTGGCGGGCTCGGTGGTGCCACTGGTGTTCGCCGGCAAGGCGGCGGTGACGATACCGGCGGGGGGTGTGGTGCTCAGTGACGCGGTGGTGCTGCCGCTTCCGGTGGAGGCGGCGGCGCGGCTGCTGGTGTCGGTGTACGCGCCGGGTCCTTCGGGTCCGGTGACGTATCACAAGCACGCGCGGGAGACGAATTTCGCGGCGCGTGGTGAGCACACGGCGGCGGAGTCGGGTGCGGCGTACACGGCGACGTCGGAGCACTGGCGGTATGTGTCCGGGGTGCGGGTGTTCGCTCCGGCGGCGGCGGGGGCGGTGGTGGTGCTGGGGGATTCGCTGACCGACGGCATCACGTCGACGCCGGACGCGGGTCATCGCTGGACGGATTTCCTGGCGGCGCGGCTGGGCGGACAGCCGGTGCTGAATCTGGGGATCAGCGGGAACCGGCTGCTGCGGGATGCCCCGCCGGGGCGGTCGTACCAGGGGCCGAGCGGGCTGAGCCGGCTGCATGCGGATGTGCTGCGGCAGGAGGGCGCGGCGGTGCTGATCGTTCAGCTGGGGATCAATGACATCATCCGGGATCCGCTGCGGGCCGATGCGGAGGAGATCGTGGCGGGGCTCGGGCGGCTGGCGGCCGAGGCGCGGGGGGCGGGCGGGCTGCGGGTGGTGGGGGTGACCCTGATGCCTTTCGAGGGGCATTATTCCTGGTCGCCGGAGCTGGAGTCGGTGCGGCAGGCGGTCAATGAGCGGCTGCGGTCGGGTGGGGTTTTCGACGAGCTGGTTGATCTGGACGCGGCGCTGGGCGATCCGGGTCGCCCGTCGCGGTTGCTGCCGGCGTACGACTCGGGGGACGGTCTGCATCCCACTGACGCGGGGTACCGGGCGATGGCGGAGGCGGTGGATCCGGCGCTGCTGCGGGTGGCGGTGCCGGAGGTGCCGGCCGCGGCGTAGAGCCGTTCGGGGGAGCCGGGGGGCTTACCGGGTGGTGTGCGGGGGCGCGCGGCGGCCCGGTTGCGACAGTGTCGCCCATGGGCGATGACCGATGGCCGGGGTGGCCGGCGAAGAGCGCGGGGGTGCGCCGACCGCGCCGCCGGGGGCTGCGGCGGCTGGTGCCCACGTGGCGGTTGCTGCTGGGTGGGGTGATCGGCGGGACGGTGCTGGCGCTGGGGGCTCTGGTGGCGGGCTATCTGCTGGTGGAGATCCCGGAGCCGAAGTCGGCGGCTGCGGCGCAGGCCAATGTGTATCTGTACGCGGACGGTTCGCAGATCGCGGCGATCGGTGAGGTGAACCGGGCGAACGTCTCCCTCGACGAGGTGCCCGAGCCGGTGCGGCACGCGGTACTGGCGGCGGAGGACCGGGACTTCTACGACGCGGCGGCGGTGGATCTGTCGGCGATGGCGCGGGCGGGCTGGAACATGTTGCGCGGCGGGGGCCGGCAGTCGGGGTCGACGATCACCCAGCAGTACGTCAAGAACTACTACCTGGATCAGCGGCAGACGGTGACCCGCAAGGTCAAGGAGTTGTTCATCGCGGTGAAGCTGGGGCGGGAGACCAGCAAGGAGGAGATCCTTCAGGGGTATCTGAACACCAGCTATTTCGGCCGTAACGCGTATGGCATCCAGGCGGCGGCACAGGCGTACTACGGCAAGAACGCCGCCGATCTGTCGGTGGCGGAGGGCGCGTATCTGGCGGCGCTGCTCCAGGCGCCGAGCGCGTACGACGTGGTGGCGGATCCGGGTGCGGCGGGGAAGGCGGTGGCGCGCTGGGAGTACGTGCTGGACGGGATGGTGTCGCAGGGCTGGCTGGCTGCCTCGGAGCGGGCGGGTCTTGAGTTTCCGCGGCCGGGTCCTTACGAGCCGTCGGACCGGCTGTCGGGTGAGCGGGGTTATCTGGTGGAGGCGGTGAAGGGGTATCTGACGGAGCGGGGCATTGTCGGGGAGGACGATCTGGCGGCGGGCGGGTACCGGATCACCACAACAATCGATCCGGTGCGGCAGGAGGCTTTGACGCGGGCGGTGGGTGAGCAGGTGCTGGACGGCCTGGGTACGGAGCCGCCGGACAGTTATGTGCGGGTGGGGGCGACGTCGGTGGAGGTGGCCACGGGTGAGGTGGTGGCGATGTACGGGGGGCGGGATTACACCGAGCAGTTCGTGAACAACGCGACGCGCCGGGACTATCAGGCGGCGTCGACGTTCAAACCGATCGTGTACGCGGCGGCGTTGGAGCACCGGGTGGAGACGGTGGACGGGGAGCGGATCGGGCCGGGCACCGTGTTCGACGGGGACAGCGGGCGTGAGGTGCGCAACCGGGACGGTTCCGGCTCGGGTTGGGCGCCGCAGAACGAGGGCGGGAAGGATTTCGGTCCGCTGACGGTGGCGGAGGCGATGGATCGTTCGGTGAACGCGGTGTTCGCGCAGTTGGGTCAGGACGTGGGTGCGGACCGGGTGCGGGAGACGGCGGTGGCGCTGGGTATTCCGGTGGAGGTGCCGGGTCTCGCGGACGCGCGGGGGTCGATCTCGCTGGGTACGGCGACGCCGAGCACGCTGGATGTGGCGCAGGTGTACGCGGCGCTGGCGGGGGGTGGCATGTATCGGGCGGCGGTGTTGGTGCGGGAGGTGAGCCGGGGCGGGGAGGCGGTGCCGGTGCCGGCGGCCGAGGAGCGTCGGGCGGTGTCGGTGGAGACGGCGCAGGGGGTGACGGCGGTGCTGCGCGGGGTGGTGGAGGGGGGTACGGGGACGGCGGCGCAGTCGGCGGGGCGGCCGGCGGCGGGGAAGACGGGGACGGCGGAGGAGGATCGGGCGGCGTGGTTCGCGGGGTTCACGCCGGAGCTGGCGACGGTGGTGGCGGTGTTCGGGCAGGATTCGGAGAGCGGGGTGCAGCAGTCGTTGTACGGGGCGGCGGGGCAGGAGCGGATCAGTGGCGGGGGGTTCCCGGCGCGGATCTGGGGGCAGTACACGGCGGCGGCGCTGGAGGGGCGGCCGGTGGGGCGGTTCGGTGGAGGGGTGGAGCCGGTGCCGCCGTCGGGTGAACGCGAGGGTGCGGACGGGGACGGGGACGAGGGGGACGGGGAGCCGGAGCCCGTTCCTTCGGGGTCGGCCGCGCCGTCCGCCGCGCCGTCGCCGGCGCCCTCGTCCGTTCCGTCGCCGGGGCCGTCGTCGGGTGTGCCGTCGTCGGGCCCGGTGCCCTCGGAGCCGGCCCGGGAGCCGTCGGTGGTGCCGTCGCAGCCCCGGGAGCCGGGCGCGGATCCGGAGGCGGACCCGGTGGGCTAGCGGGTCAGCGGTTCACAGGTAGAGGCCGGTGGAGTCGTCCGAGCCCTGGAGGCGTTCGGCGGCGACGGCGTGCAGGTCGCGTTCGCGCATCAGGATGTAGGCCACCCCGCGCACCTCGACCTCGGCGCGGTCCTCGGGGTCGTACAGCACCCGGTCGCCGACCTCGACGGTGCGGACGTTCTGGCCGACCGCCACCACTTCGGCCCAGTCGAGCCGGCGGCCGACCTGGGCGGTCGCCGGGATGACGATGCCGCCCGAGGAGCGGCGTTCGCCGCCCTCGCCGTCCGCCCGGACGAGGATCCGGTCGTGGAGCATCCGGATCGGCAGTTTGTCGTGGGTGGGGTTCGAACTCACGGGGTTGACCGTATCTCAGGTGGTTGAACGTTCGGCTACCGGTGTCGTCGGTCCTTGCCGGCGGGGGTGGAGCGGGAGGAGGCGACCAGGAGTCCGACGGCGACCACGGCGAGGGCGAGCGGGATGACCCGGCCCAGCCTCGGGCTGCCGTCGGCGTGGGTCAGCTTCTCGCGGAAGCCGCCGACGGTACGGTCCACGCTGGCGGCGGCCCGGGCGCGGGCGTCGCCGACGATTGTCCTGGGGTGTACCCGGACGCTGATCTCTTCGAGGGTGACCCGCAGGCTTTCCCGGCGCCTGTTGATCCGCGCCTCGATCGCCGCGGGGTTCTCGGCTGCTTGCGACACGCTCACGCCTCCATCGTCCGTCCCGGATCGGGTTTACGGCACAGTGTGTCAGCTCCGGGGACGCGCTGCCTGTCGCAGCCCCCGATTAGGCTGGGTGGCGCAGTGCAGGAAATGACCGAACCGTGAGGATCCGCGATGAGTGAGCGCCTTCAGGTGGGGGATCCCGCCCCCGCCTTCTCCCTGTCCGATGCCGATGGCAAGCGGGTGTCGCTGGCCGATCATGCCGGTCGGAAGGTCATTGTCTACTTCTATCCGGCGGCGCTGACCCCGGGCTGCACCAAGCAGGCGTGCGATTTCACCGACAATCTGGGGCTGCTGGCCGGTGCGGGCTATGACGTGATCGGGATTTCGCCGGACACCCCGGAGAAGCTGGCGAAGTTCCGGGAGAAGGAGAGCCTGGGGGTGACGCTGCTGAGTGATCCGCAGAAGGCGGTGCTGGGCGCGTACGGGGCGTTCGGGGAGAAGAAGCTGTACGGGAAGACGGTGACGGGGGTGATCCGTTCGACCGTGGTCGTGGGTGAGGACGGGAAGGTCGAGCGGGCGCTGTACAACGTGAAGGCGACCGGTCATGTGGCCAAGCTGATCCGGGATCTGGATGTGGTGGCGGGGGGCGAGGGCGATGACTGAGCGGAAGCCGATCGAGTCGTGGCTGACGGACATGGATGGGGTGCTCATCCATGAGGGGGTGCCGATTCCGGGCGCGGATCGTTTTCTGAAGCGGCTGCGGGAGTCGGGCCGGCCGTTTCTGGTGCTGACGAACAATTCGATGTACACGCGGCGGGATCTGCATGCCCGGCTGTCGCGGATGGGTCTTCAGGTGCCGGTGGAGAGCATCTGGACGTCGGCGCTGGCGACGGCGCAGTTCCTTTCGGAGCAGCGGCCGGGGGGCAGTGCGTATGTGATCGGTGAGGCGGGGCTGACGACGGCGCTGCACGATGTGGGCTATGTGCTGTCGGACGCGGCGCCGGACTATGTGGTGCTGGGTGAGACCCGTACGTACAGCTTCGAGTCGCTGACGAAGGCGATCCGGCTGATCAATGACGGGGCGCGGTTCATCGCGACGAACCCTGATCACACGGGTCCCTCGACGGAGGGCGCGCTGCCGGCGACGGGTTCGGTGGCGGCGCTGATCACGAAGGCGACGGGGCGGGAGCCGTATTTCGTGGGGAAGCCGAATCCGCTGATGATGCGGGCGGGGCTGAATGAGATCGGGGCGCATTCGGAGTCGAGCGCGATGATCGGTGACCGGATGGACACCGATGTGCTGGCGGGTCTTGAGGCGGGGATGGAGACGTTCCTGGTGCTGACGGGGCTGACCCGGCCGGAGGAGATCGACCGGTATCCGTTCCGGCCGTCGAAGGTGGTGGATTCGATCGCGGATCTGGTGGATCGCATCTGAGGTGGCGCGGTCGGGCGATTTGTTTGCCCGGACGGCGTAATGGGTGTGGCCTGCGGGTGCGGCGGGGCGGGTGGCGGGTGACCTTCGGTGTATCGATCCGGAGGTTCCGCCATGAGCAGCGTCGTCAAGCCCGCGGGGCTCGCCCTGTGCACGTTGTCGATCGGCCTGGCCGTGCTGGGCCCGGCCGCCGGGCCGGCGTTCGCGTCCGGCGGGGAGCGGGACCGGGAGCCGGAGCGGTGTGAGGTGCGGATCTCGCCCGCCCAGCCGCGGCCGGGTGAGGAAGTGGTGCTGCGGGTGACGGGGTGCCGGGGGAAGAGCGGCACGGCGCACTCGGAGGCGTTTGTGGCGGAGGCGGTGCTGGCGCCTTCGACGGAGGGCGGGTTGTTCGGGGAGGCGCGGGTCTCGTCGACGATCGAGGCCGGTACGTATCCGGTGGACATCTCGTGTGACGGGAAGGACCGGGCGTTCTCGGGTGAGTTGACGGTGAAGGCCGGCGGTGGGCGCGAGCATGAGCGCGAGCGGGGCCGCGACCATGAGCGGGAGCGGGACCACGACCGGGAGGCTGTTCCGTCGTTGCCGGTGCGGCCCTCGGCGCCGGTGCGGGCGGGCGGTGGCGGTACGGCGGAGGCGGTCGCGGTGGCCGGTGAGGGGGAGGAGCGGATCCCGACCGCGCCCACGGCGCTGACCGTGCTGTCGGGGGTGCTGGCGGCTGCTGCCGCGTTGACGGTGCGGCGGCTGCGCGCGCGGGAGAGGTGATGGAGGACGAGCCGCGTGCCTCGGGCGCCGGCCGGCTGATCTCGTGTGTGGCGTGGACGCTGCTGTTGACGGGGCTGTGGCTGTGGGGGCGGCAGCTGACGGAGGGCGGTGGCTGGCTGCCGGGGTCGGCGCCCGGTACGGCACAGGCTGCGGGGGCGCGGGGGTCGTTGCCGCCGGCGGCGGATCCGCTGGCGGGCGGGGTGGCGCCGGCGGTGCTGGAGATCGACGCGATCGGGGTGCGGGCGGACATCATGGCGCGCGGGGTGGACGAGGGGGGTGGGGTGGCGCCGCCGCCGTTCAGTGAGCCGGGTCTGGTGGGCTGGTACGCGGGCGGTCCGGCGCCGGGCGCGGAGGGCGCGGCGGTGCTGGTGGGGCATGTGGACACCGATACGGACCCGGCGGTGTTCTACGCGCTGTCCTCGGTGGAGCCGGGGGACGGGGTGCGGGTGGTGCGGGACGACGGTTCGGTGGCGGCGTTCACGGTGAGCGGCACCGAGGTGGTGGAGCGGGCGGACTTCGACCCGGACCGGGTCTACGGGGCGCGGCGGGCGGGCGCGGCGGAGCTGCGGCTGATCACCTGCGGGGGAACGTACGATCCGCAGCGGCGGGAGTATTCGGCGAATGTGGTGGTGTCCGCCTATCTGACGGACACCACCCCGGTGTGAGGCTCAGCCGTGCTGCCGGGCCTGGGGGGTCCCCTGCTCGAAGAGCTTGGGGAGGGCCTGGCGCTGTCGCTTGCTCAGCGGGGCGAGGGAGAGGTCCTCGGCCTGGGAGCGGAGGTTCTTGTGGCCGTAGCCGCGGGCGGCCAGCCAGGCGCGGGCGGTGTTCTCGGCGTCCTCGGTGGCGGTGAGGATGTCCTCCTCGGCTTCGCCTTCCCGGGAGAAGCGGAAGGTGAACGCGTCGCGAGCGGCGAGGTCGTAGCTGAGGTGCCCCTCGGGGGTGAAGGCGGCGCGCAGGATGTCGTGCTCGGCGGCCCGGTCGAGGAGGGCGGCGCGCTGGTCTGGGGTGAGGCCGGTGAAGACGCCCCGGACGGTGACGCGGAAGGTGCGGGTGCTCATCGGGCGACCGTAGTGGTGGGGTCCGGGGCGTTGCCAGGGGTTTTCAGGGAAGCAGTTCGGCGACGGCCGGGGCCAGGGCCTGGAAGGCGTGGGCGCGGTGACTGATGGCGTTCTTCTCCTGGGGGGTGAGTTGGGCGACGGAGCGGGTGTCGCCGTCGGGGACGAGGATGGGGTCGTAGCCGAAGCCGCCGTCGCCGGCCGGGGTGTGGCGCAGGGTGCCGGTGAGCCGGCCTTCGGCGACGCGTTCGGTGCCGTCGGGGAGGGCCAGCGCGGCGGCGCACGCGAAGTGCGCCGCGCGGTGGGGGGTGTCGATGTCGGCGAGCTGGGCCAGCAGCAGGTCCAGGTTGGCCCGGTCGTCGCCGTGCCGGCCGGCCCAGCGGGCGGAGAAGATGCCGGGTGCGCCGCCGAGTACGTCCACGCACAGCCCGGAGTCGTCGGCGACGGCGGGCAGCCCGGTGGCCCGGGCCAGGGCGTGTGCCTTGAGCAGCGCGTTCTCGGCGAAGGTGACGCCGGTTTCCTTCACGTCGGGGATGTCGGGGTAGGCGTCGGCGCCGATGAGTTCGATGTCGAGGCCGGCTCCGCCGAGGATGGCGCGCAGCTCGGTGACCTTGTGGGCGTTGCGGGTGGCGAGGACGAGACGGTGCATGGCGGTGATTATCCGTGGTCGGCGAGGACGCGTACGTCCCAGGGGCCCAGGTGCAGTGCGGTGCCGGCGGCGAGTTCCTCCCCGGACAGGATGTCGCGGGCGGCGGTGGGCAGGGGGAAGGTGCTGGGGGTGAAGGACCAGTTGTGGACGAAGCGGATCCGGGTGCCGTCGGGGGCGGTGGCGCCGGTGACGGTCTGGCTGTCGGCGGCCGGCCGCCAGCCCTGGCTGGTGTCGGCGGTGGCCCATTCCAGTACGGCGGCGGCCAGCGCCGGGTCGGGCACGGTGCCGACGTAGGTGATGCGTCCGGTGCCGTGGGCGCGGGTGGTGACGGCGGGCCAGCGGGAGAAGTGCGGGTGCCGGTACGCGGCGAGGATCTGCGCCCCTTCCACGTGCAGGCCGTCGGCCCAGCGGGTGGCGGTGGCGCCCTCGGCGAGCCGCAGCGGTGAGCCTTCGGGGGCGTGGACGGGGAGCGGGCGGCGCAGGGTGGAGAACTCGTCGTAGTGCACGCCGGCCGCCTCGTCGAGGTGGGCGGGTTTGCGTTCGGTGCGGGCGCGGGCCTCTTCGTCGCCGTAGCCGGTGTGGATGCCGAGGATGAGGTGGCCGCCGGCCGCCGCGTACGCCTTGAGCCAGTGCAGTTGGGCGTCGTCGGCGGTCAGGTGGCCGGCGGCGACGAGGACGGGCGCGGTGGTGGCGTAGGTTGCGGGGTCCTGGTCGAAGAGCTGGCCGGGGTGGATGAGCCGGCTCTGGAGCTTGGCGTCGAAGGCGCCGCGCTGGAAGGCTTCCAGGACGCTCTGGTACGAGCGGGGGTCCCGGCCGCCGTCGGGGGCGGCGAGCATGGGCTGTTCGGTGAGGGCCCATTTGCTGTCGACGGAGTAGAGCAGGGTGAGGTCGGCGTCGGGGGTGAGGGCGGCGACGAGTTCGCCGGCCCGGTCGAACTCGGCTCCTAGTTCGGCGAGTTGCTGGTAGGTCCGGCCGGGTTCCTGGCTGTGCGGGAGGATGCCGCCCCAGTAGGTTTCGGCGCCGTAGTGCAGGGTGTGCCAGTGCCAGTACTCGATCATGGTGGCGCCGCGGGAGACGAGGGCCCAGGCGGCCTGCCGCCACTGGCCGTCGTAGGCGGGTTCGTTGATCCAGGAGGGGCCGATGGCCTGGGCGTTGGTCTCCGTCACCAGGAAGGGTTCCTGGCGGGAGGCGTACATGCGGTCGGCGGTGGCGTACAGCGCCCAGGTGCCGTGGGTGGTCCAGCTCTGGCCGGCCTCGGCGGGGTCGGGGGGGACCTGGAGGCTGTCCTGCATGCGGTAGTAGGGGTTGCCCGCGGTGATGTCGAGGCGGGCGGTGAGGGCGTCGTCGCGGATGCCGGGGCGTTCGTAGGAGATGCAGGTGGTGACGAACTGGCCGGGGCGGGCGTATTCGCGCACCACGTCGGCCTGCCAGCCGATGAAGTCGGTGGTGAGGCTGTCCTGGAAGCGGCGCCAGGCGAGGGCGTACTGGGGTTGGGCGTTGCCGTCGGGGGTCCACAGGTCGGCCCAGGTGGACAGCCGGTGGGACCAGTAGGTGAGGCCCCAGGCGCGGTTGAGTTCCTCGACGGTGCCGTACTGCTTGCGCAGGTGTTCGATGAAGCGCTGGAAGACGCCGTGGTTGTGGAAGATCTCGTTGCCGGGTTCGTTGTCGACCTGGAAGCCGATGACGGCGGGGTGGTCGGCGTACCGGGCGGTGATCTTGCGGATGACGCGTTCGGCGTGGAAGAGGAACGCGGGGTGGGTGTAGTCGATTTCCTGGCGGGCGCCCCAGCCGGCGCGCTGCCCGGTGCGGCGTTCGGTGTTGATCTCGGGGTAGGTGCGGGCGAGCCAGGGCGGGGCGGCGTAGGTGGGGGTGCCGAGGATGACCTGGATGCCGCGCCGGTGGGCGCCGTCGAGGACGGGCTGGAGCCAGTCGAGGTCGAAGACGCCGTTCTCGGGTTCCCAGGTGGACCAGACGGATTCGCCGACCCGGATGACGGTGAAGTGGGCGGCGGCCATCAGGTCGAGGTCGTCGTCGAGGCGCGGGGTGGGCTGGTACTCGTGGTAGTACGCGGCGCCGAAGAGCACCCGGGTGGGGAGGGTGGACATGAAGCGTGTCACCTTTCTGGTCAGCCTTTGACGGCGCCGGCGGAGAGTCCTTCGAGGAGTTGCCTGCGCAGCAGCAGGAAGACGGCGATGGTCGGTACGGAGGCGAGTACGGCGCCGGGCAGCACGAGGTCGAAGGCGCGGCTCTCGGCGCGGAAGAGGATGTTGAGGCCGAGCGGCAGGGTGTACTGGTTCACATCCGAGATGAGGACCAGGGGCCACATGAAGCTGTTGTAGCTCTGGAGGAACTGCCATACGCCCAGCGCGCCGAGGGAGGGCCGCAGCAGGGGGAGCACGACGCGGCAGAAGATGCCGAACTCGCTGTTGCCGTCCAGGCGGGCGGCTTCGAGGATCTCGTCCGGGATGGACTGGATGATGTACTGCTGCATCATGAAGATCCCGAAGGCGGGGGCGACCCAGGGGACGATCAGGGCGAACCAGGGGTTGGCCAGCCCGGATTTGACGATGAGGATGAACAGCGGGACGAGGATCACCGCGAACGGCACGGACAGCGAGCTGAACATGATGCCGAAGAGGATCTTCTTGCCGGCGAAGCGGTATTTGGCGAAGGCGAAGCCGGCCAGGGCGCAGACGAATACGGCGATGACGGTGGCGGTCAGCGCGGTGATGACGCTGATGGCGAACCAGCTCCAGAACGGCTGGCCGCTGAGCAGATTGCGGTAGTTCTCGGTGGTGCCGGGGTCCGGGATGAGGGTGGGCGGGTAGTTGAAGATGTCGCCGCGGGGCTTGAACGAGCCGGACAGCGCCCAGATCAGCGGGGCGGTGAAGACCAGCAGAAGCAGGGTGAGGGTGCCGTAGAGGGCGATCCGGCCGGGGACGGACCGGCGGCGCCCGCGCGGCGGGGCGGTCTCGCGCTTCCGGGTCCTCGCGGTCCCGCCGGTCGCGGTGCTGGCGGTGCTGGTGGCGCTCATGCGGTCCTCCCGATGCTGAGCAGCCGGTTGAGGAGCTGGCTGAGGCCGAACACGACGACGAACAGGACCAGACCGGCCGCCGCCGCGTAGCCGAATTGCTGGCGTTCGAAGGCGGCGCGGTACACGAACTGGGCCACGGTCAGGGTCTCCTCCCCCGGTCCGCCACCGGTGATCAGGTAGGGCTCGTCGAAGAGCTGGGCGGCGCCGATGAAGGAGGTCACCACGACGAAGGCGGTGACCGGCCGGATGGAGGGCAGGGTGACGGTGGTGAACTGCCGTACCGGGCCCGCGCCGTCCAGTTCGGCGGATTCGTACAGCTCGCGCGGTACGGCCTGGAGGGCGGCGAGGAAGAAGATGGTGAGGTAGCCGGTCCAGCGCCACAGCAGCACGAAGCTGATGGAGACCTTGGCGAGGGTGGGGTCGCCGAGCCAGTCGGCGCCGCCGAAGCCGAACAGGGCCCGCAGCACGGAGTTGACCAGGCCGTACTCGCGGTCGAGGAGCAGGCTGTACAGCAGGGCGATCACTATGGGTGACAGCACCATGGGGATGAAGAAGGTGACCCGGAACAGATCGCGGGCCCGGAGCCCCCTGGTGTTGAGGAGTTGGGCGATCAGCAGGGCGGCGGGTACGACAAGGAAGAGCGATACCAGCACAAAGATCAGGGAATTGCCGAGAGCTTTGTGGAAACTGGTGTCGCGGGCCAGGTCGGTGAAATTGTCAAAGCCGATGAAGGTGGGGGTGCCAAGGCCCACCCATTCGGTGAGACTCAGATAGCAGGCGACCCCGATGGGCACCACCATGAACAGGCCGTAGAGCACGTAGAAGGGGGCGATGAAGGCGTACGGCGCGAGTTGTCTGCGGGAGGTCATCGCGATCCTCCTCGGGTACGGGTCTGGCCGGCGAAATCCGCCGCCGCGCTTCTGAGTGCGTCGCGCGGTGATATGCGGCCGTGGTAGGCGCGCAGCAGATATCCGGAGAGGACGGTGTCGAGAATGGACCGGTCGGCGCTGAGATACAGCACGGGTGCTTCGTCGATGACGTCCCGGTAGATCTCGAACATGCGCTGTCCGCCGCAGTATTCGTCCTCGATGAGGGAGAGGGCGGGGTCGTTGAAGACGGAGCGGCGGCTGGGGAGATAGCCCAGGACGGTGTAGCGGCGGATCTGTTCGGCGGGGCTGAGGTAGGCGGCTTTGATGAGTTCGACGCCGGCCAGGGTGTTCCTCTTGTCGCGCAGGGCGGCGAATCCGGTGCCGCCGGCGAAGGAGGTACGGCCGCCCCCGCCGGTGAAGACGGGCAGCGGGCGGATCCGCCACTGCCCGGACTGTTCGGGGACGTTGGCCATGAGTCCGTACACCTTGTACCAGCTGGCCATCCACTGGCCGATGACCTTTCCGGTCTTCAGGGCGGCCTGCATGCTGGGCCCGTAGTAGTCGGAGACGGTGCTGAGATAGCCGCGCTGCACCCCTTCGGCGAGGAACCGCAGGGTGTCCTCGGCCTCCGGGGTGTCCAGGGTGAGGGTGCCGTCGGCGTCGAAGAGCCGGCCGCCGCGCTGGAGCAGCAGCATTTCGAAGGACTGGAGGATCTGCGGGAGGTCGCTGCCGGTGGGGACGGCGGCGAGCGCGACCCCGTGCCGGTCGGCGAGCCGGGTGCCGGCCTCGGCCAGCTCCTCCCAGCTGCCGAGGTCGGTGGGCAGGCCGTGGCGGGCGAACTCGGGCTCGCGGTAGTAGTAGACGACCAGCGGGGCGTCGGAGTCGAGTGCGTACAGGGCGCCGTCCTTGCTGAACGGCTCGGTGCGCACGGTCAGCAGGTCCTCACGGATGGCCGGGTCGATGTATGCGGTGAGGTCTTCGACGAGTTCGGCGGCGATGTCGCCGCGCAGCAGGCGGGTGAAGGCGCCGATCTCGAAGCCGGCCACGTCGGGGGTGCCGCGTCCGGCGATGGCCTGGGCGATGGTCTTGGTGACCACGTCGGCGGCGCCGGCCCGGGTGGGCTTGAGCCGCCAGGTGAACGGGGAGCCGGTGGCCGTCTCGGCGGCGGTGCGGAAGAACTCGACGTAGGCGTCGTCGTGGGTCCAGAAGGAGATGTCGGCGCGGCCGGAGGTGAGGGGCTGGGCGGGGGCGGCGGTGCCGCAGGCGCTGAGTGCGGGGGCGAGTGCGGCGGCGGCGCCGAGGCCGCCGGCGGTGCGCAGCAGTTGGCGGCGGGAGATGCCGCGGGGGCCGGATGTGCCGGGGGTGCCGCCGTTCATCGTCGGCTCTGTTCCGGCGCGGCGGCGCCCGCGCCCGTACCCGTGCTCGGGGATGGGGATGGGGATGGGGATGGGGATGGGGATGAGAGCGGGGGCGGGGGCGCGGTGGACGCGCGGTGGACGAGCTGGGCGGGGATGGCCACCCCGGGGTCGGCGGCCGGCGCGGGTGCGGGGGTGCCGATGGCGGCGACCAGCCGGCGCATGCCCTCGGCGGCGATCCGGGCGAAGTCCTGCCGGACGGTGGTCAGCGGGACGGAGAGGTAGCCGGCCTCGGGGATGTCGTCGAAGCCGATGACGCTCACGTCCTCGGGGACGCGCCGGCCGCTGCGTTCGATGGCGTGGATGGCGCCGATCGCCATCTGGTCGTTGGCGGCGAACAGTGCGGTCACGCCGCCGTCCTGGAGCAGTTCGCGGGTGGCCCGGTAGCCGGAAGCGGGGCTCCAGTCGCCGCGCCGGGTCTCGGGCCGGGGGGCGCCGGCCAGCTCCAGGGCGGTGTGCCAGCCGCGTTCGCGGTAGCCGGTGACGGCCCAGCGGGGCGGCCCGGCGAGGTGGTGCACGGTGCGGTGGCCGAGCCGCAGCAGATGGGCGGTGGCCTCGGTGGCGGCGGTGATGTCGTCGTTGCTGACGAACAGGACGTGGTGGCCGCTGGTTTCCGCGCCGGGCGGTGCGTCCGGCAGGTCGACCCGCAGGACGGGAATGTCGCGGGGAATGTGCTGGGCGATTTCGGCGGAGCCGATGGGCCCGCACAGGGCGATGGCGTCGATGCCGTGGCCGACCAATTGCCATACGGCGCGGCCGGATTCCTCGGGGTCGTGTTCGTCGGCGTGGATGACGCTGACGTCATATCCTTCGGCATGCGCGGCGCGCTGCAATCCGCTGAGGAGTGAGGCGGGGCCGAAATAGCCGCTGCCGGTGGAGATGAGGCCGATTCTGCGGGACCGCCGGGTGACCAGGGCGCGGGCGAATGTATTGGGCCGGTAGCCGAGTTGCGCTATCTCGCGCTGGACGCGTTCGCGCAGTTCGGGGGAGACGTGGGGTTCGTCATTGACGACGCGGGAGACGGTTTTCTGGGACACCCCCGCCCGGCGGGCGACATCCTTCATGGATATGCGGCTCGTCATGCACCAGCTCCTTTGCCAGCGACCCCGGTTGACTGCGCAGTCAACCGGTGCGGATACGGTAGGGAGCGGCGCCGGAGTGCGTCAAGGCTTTCGACCGAATTTTGTTCGGCATCCTGAAATTCGTTCGGAATACCGGACAACGCAAAGGGGCGACCGCCCGGACATCACTCCGGGTAGCCGCCCCTCCGCGCTTCGCTCAGTCCGTGGCCACGGGCGCCGTCGCCAGCGCCGCGCGCTGCGCGGCGTCCAGTTCGGCGCACCCCGCCACCGCCAGGTCCAGCAGGGCGTCCAGCTCGTGCCGGGCGAACGGCACCCCCTCGGCGGTGCCCTGCACCTCGATGAAGCGGCCGTCCCCGGTGCACACCACATTCATGTCGGTGCCGGCCCGGACATCCTCCTCGTACGCCAGGTCGAGCATCGGCACCCCGCCGATGATGCCGACGCTGACCGCCGACACGGTGCCGGTGAGCGGCTGCCCCTTGCCCTTGACGAGTTTGCGGGTCCGCCCCCAGGCGATCGCGTCCGCCAGCGCCACATAGGCGCCGGTGATGGCGGCGGTACGGGTGCCGCCGTCCGCCTGGAGCACATCGCAGTCCAGCACGATGGTGTTCTCGCCCAGCGCCTTGAAGTCGACGACCGCGCGCAGCGAGCGGCCGATCAGCCGGGAGATCTCATGGGTACGGCCGCCGATCTTGCCGCGCACAGACTCCCGGTCGCCCCGGGTGTTGGTGGCCCGGGGCAGCATCGCGTACTCGCCGGTGACCCAGCCCTCGCCGCTGCCGCGTCGCCAGCGCGGCACGCCCTCGGTGAAGCTGGCGGTGCACAGCACCTTGGTGTCCCCGAAGGACACCAGCACAGAGCCCTCGGCGTGCTTGCTCCAGCCGCGCTCGATGGACACGGGTCGGAGCTGGTCGGCCTGGCGGCCGTCGAAACGAGACATGCGGGGCAGCTTAGTGCCCCGCCCCGGCGCCCTTGCCCGGTGGGCCGCGTCGTCGGGTGCGGTCGGCCGGCGGGGCGGCGGCGCGCTCGCGTGCGGGGGTACTCGGGCGATCCGCCGGTGCGGTGGACGGCCGCGCGGGGCGGGGCGGGGCGGGGGTGCCCGGGCCAGGCGCGGGCCGGGCGCGGGTGGTCTCAGATCTGGTAGACGGCCCCTGGCCTGGCCAGCTCCACCGGTCCATCGAAGACGTCGCGGGCGTCGCGCAGGTTGGTCAGCGGGTCGGTCCACGGCGGGATGTGGGTGAGCACCAGCCGCTGGGCCCCGGCCGCCCGCGCGCACTCACCGGCCTGCCGGCCGTTGAGATGCAGCTCGCCGATGTCCTCCTTGCCGTGGGTGAAGGACGCCTCGCACAGAAAGAGATCGCTGTCCCGGGCCAGCTCGGTGAGGTTGCCGCACTCCCCGGTGTCACCCGAATAGCACAACGCCCGGCCGCGGTGTTCGATGCGGAAGCCGTACGTCTCCACGGGGTGGGTCACCCGGTCGGTGCGCACGGTGAGCGGCCCGAGCCGGAAGACGCCGCCCGCGGTGAGCCGGCGGAAGTCGAAGACCTCGCTCATCGACTTCTCCGACGGCGTGTCGTCGTACGCGGTGGTCAGCCGGCGCTCGGTGTGCTCCGGCCCGTAGACCGGGATCGGCTCGCAACGGCCGCCCTCGTACCGGTAGTAGCGGGCGACGAAGTAGGCGCACATGTCGATGCAGTGGTCGGGATGCAGATGACTGATCGCGATCGCGTCGATGTCGTACAGGCCGGTGTATTTCTGGAGCTCGCCGAGGGCGCCATTGCCCAGATCAAGGAGCAGCCGGTAGCCCTCGGCCTCGATGAGGTAGCTGGAACAGGCCGAGTCCGCGGACGGGAACGACCCCGAGCAGCCGACGACGGTGAGCTTCATGGACGGGGGAACCTCCGTGGTGGGGTTCGAATGACTGTAAGTCGCACGGCGGCCCCCCGCTCCCCGGCCGGACCGCGGTGTGGGCGGAATCACCGTCGCGGGGTACCGTCGGAACATGGACGTCTTGTGGTGGATTGTCCTGTTGGTGATCGCCGGTGTGGCGCTGGTCGCGGCACTGGTCGACGGCACGGCCCGGCTGGGCACGCACGGCGCCGGCCGGGACCGCCGGCGGCGGCCGTTCACCCGCCGCAGACGCCGGGACGACGGCGATGACCAGGGCTGAGCCGCGCCGCGCGCCGGTCAGTTGCGTTTCGTCTTGCGGCGCACCTGGATGGCCAGCAGCAGCCCGACGGCGATCCAGATCGCGAAGGTGGAGGAGCCCCCGTAGGAAAGGAACGGCAGCGGCACTCCGGTGACCGGCATGATGCCCAGAGCCATACCCATGTTCTCGAAGGACTGGAAGGCGATCCAGGTGACGATGCCGCCGGCCACGATGGTGCCGTACACATCGGGGGACTTCATGGCGATCACACAGCCGCGCCACATGATGACGCCGAACAGGCCGATCACCGCGGCCCCGCCCACGAAGCCGAGCTCCTCCCCCACCACGGTGAAGATGAAGTCGGTGTGCTGTTCCGGCACGAACTGGCCCAGGGTCTGGCTGCCGTGGAACAGGCCCTGCCCGAAGAGCCCGCCCGAACCGATGGCGATCCGCGCCTGGTTGGTGTTGTAGCCGACCCCGGCCGGGTCCAGCGCGGGGTTGGCGAACGCCGCGAACCGGTTGATCTGATAGTCGTCCAGTACGCCCAGGAGCCACACCGCGACCGCCAGCAGCACCCCGGCCGTCACCAGCCCGATGATCCAGCGCCGCGCGGCACCCGAGGTCATCAGCACCCCCAGCGCGATCGCCGCCAGCACCAGCGTGGTGCCCACATCCGGGGTGGCCAGGATGAGCACCGCCGGGATCGCCACCAGACCGAGCGCCCGCAGCACCGCGGGGGTGTCAGGGACCGAGTTGTTGTCGCCCTCCACCCCGGCGGCCAGCAGCGTGGCCATCGCCAGGATGACGGAGACCTTCACCAGCTCCGAGGGCTGGAAGGCGAAGCCGCCGCCCAGCTGGATCCAGCTCTGCGAGCCGTTGACATTGGTGCCCAGCGGACTGAGCACCACCAGGCACAGCACCAGGGTGCCCACGTACAGCACGGGCACCAGGTCGCGCAGTCTGCTGTGCCCCAGCCACACCACCACGGCGGCCAGGCCGCAGCCGATGCCGATGTTCAGCAGGTGCCGCATCAGGAAGAAGTACGGATCGTCGCCGGTGAGATCGGTGCGGCCCCGGGTGGCCGAGTAGACGAGGGTGGCGCCGAGCAGCGACAGGGCCAGCGCGGCACCCAGCAGCGGCCAGTCGAGCCGCCGCGCGATCGAGTCCCGGTCCGTGAGCCAGCGCCACATGGTCTTCTGGACCTCGGGACGCCGGCTGGTATAGCTGTGCACACTCACGCCTTGGACTGTACGTGAGCACACTGACACTCAGCGTGATGCGATGCGTCTCTGCGCGGTGGCGCTCACGCCCACAGCTGGCCGTGCAGCCGTTCCACCGCCTCCTCCGTGGTGGCCGCCGTGTAGATGCCGGTGGACAGATACTTCCAGCCGCCGTCCGCGACCACGAAGACGATGTCGGCGTCCTCCCCCGCTCGTACCGCCTTGCGGGCGGTGCCCAGCGCGGCGTGCAGCACCGCACCGGTGGAGACCCCCGCGAAGATGCCCTCCTGCTCCAGCAGCTCCCGGGTACGGCGCACCGCGTCCTCGGATCCCACCGAGAAGCGGGTGGTGAGCACGGACGCGTCGTACAGCTCGGGGATGAAGCCCTCGTCCAGGTTGCGCAGCCCGTACACCAGGTCGTCGTAGCGCGGCTCGGCGGCCACGATCCGGACGCCGGGGCGCTGCTCGCGCAGATAGCGGCCGACGCCCATCAGGGTGCCGGTGGTGCCCAGACCGGCCACGAAGTGGGTGATGGAGGGCAGGTCGGTGAGGATCTCCGGGCCGGTGGTGGCGTAGTGGGCGCCGGCGTTGTCGGGGTTGCCGTACTGGTAGAGCATCACCCACTCGGGGTGCTCGGCGGCCAGCTCCTTGGCGACCCGCACGGCCGTGTTGGAGCCGCCGGCCGCCGGCGAGGAGATGATCTCGGCGCCCCACATGGCGAGCAGCTGGCGGCGTTCTGCGGAGGTGTTCTCCGGCATGACGCACACCATCGTGTAGCCCTTGAGCTTGGCGGCCATGGCGAGCGAGATCCCGGTGTTGCCGGAGGTGGGCTCCAGGATGGTGCAGCCGGGGGTGAGCCGGCCGGCCTTCTCGGCCTGCTCGATCATGTGCAGGGCGGGCCGGTCCTTGACGGAGCCGGTGGGGTTGCGGTCCTCCAGCTTGGCCCAGATCCGGACCGTCTCGGAGGGGGACAGCCTCGGCAGCAGCACCAGCGGGGTGTTGCCGACCGAGGCCAGCGGGGAGTCGAAGCGCATCAGCGCGCGCCCCCGGCGACGGCGGGCAGGATGGTGACCTGGTCGCCGTCGGTCAGCTCGGTGGTGATGCCGGCCAGGAAGCGGACGTCCTCGTCGTTGAGGTAGACGTTGACGAAGCGGCGCAGCTCGCCGCTGTCCTCCACCAGCCGGCCGCGGATACCGGGGTGCCGGGCGTCCAGGTCCGTGATCAGCTCGGCCAGGGTCGCGCCGGCCCCGTTCACGGCCTTCTCGCCGTCGGTGTAGGTGCGCAGGATGGTCGGGATGCGGACCTCGATGGCCATGAAAGCTCCAGATCAGACGGTACGGCGGTGGGCGGTGTGCGCGCCGGCTGCGGGCCCGCGCACGCCAGGGAAAACCATGCGGTCATCGTATCGATTCCCGGTCAGGCGCCGTAGGCACCCACGATCCGGATCTCTTCCTCGGTGACCTCGCCGTCGATGATGCGGAAGGAGCGGAAGGAGAAGGGGCCTTCGTCGTTGCCGCACTCGGCGGTGGAGACCAGCACGTAGTGGGCGCCGGGCTCGCCGGCGTAGGAGATGTCGGTACGGGAGGGGTACGCCTCGGTGGCGGTGTGCGAGTGGTAGATCACCACCGGCTCCTCGTCGCGGTCGTCCAGTTCGCGGTAGAGGCGCAGCAGATCACCGGAGTCGAACTCGTAGAAGGTGGGTGAGCGGGCGGCGTTGAGCATCGGGATGAAGCGCTCGGGGCGGTCGCTGCCGGCCGGTCCGGCGATGACGCCGCATGCCTCGTCCGGGTGGTCCTTGCGGGCGTGGGCGAGGATCGCGTCGTGCAGCTCCTGGGTGATGGTCAGCATGCGGCACACGATACGAGACCCGCCCCCGGCCGCTGGCGCGGGCCGGGGGCGGGTGCCGGCGGTGGTACGCCGGTACGGGGCCGGGGTCAGTCCTTGACCAGCGAGGGGGTGGTGCGGGCGGCGGCTTCGGCGGCTTCGGCGGCGCGCTCGTCGGCCTCGATCTCCTCCTCGGTGTCGCCGGCGTCGCGGCGCCGGACGTAGGTGAGGACCTTCTGGAGTTCCTTCTTCACGATCGGGGCCAGCAGGTAGAGCCCGATGATGTTGAAGACGGCGGCCAGGAAGAGGGCGCAGTCGGCGAGGTCCACCAAAGTGCCCAGCGACATCATGGCGCCGATGACGACGAAGAAGCAGAAGACCAGCTTGTAGGCGGTGTCGCTGACCTTGGAGGCGCCGAAGAGGTAGTGCCAGGACTTCTGTCCGTAGTACGACCAGGTGATCAGGGTGGAGAAGGCGAACAGCAGCACCGCGACGGTGAGAATGTTCGGGAACCAGGGCAGCGCCGTGGCGAAGGCGTCGGAGGTGACGGAGATGCCGGCCGGGGAGTCGCTCTCCCGGGCCGCCTCGTAGGCCGGGCCGTTGGCGATGATGATGGTCAGCGCGGTCATGGTGCAGATGATGACCGTGTCGACGAACGGCTCGATCATCGCGACCAGGCCCTCGGTGGCGGGGCGCTTGGTCTTGACCGCCGAGTGGGCGATGGGGGCGGAGCCCAGGCCGGCCTCGTTGGAGAACGCGGCGCGGCGGAAGCCGGCGATCAGCGCACCGACCAGACCGCCGGTCACGCCCTCGGGGCTGAAGGCGCCGGTGACGATGGAGCTGATGGCATCGGGCACCTGGTTCACATTGAACAGGATGACGATCAGACAGGCGGTGACGTACAGGATCGCCATGCCGGGCACCAGCTTGGAGGTGACGGCGCCGATGGACTTGATGCCGCCGATCAGCACCAGGGCGACCAGCACCGCCAGCAGCAGGCCGAAGAGCAGCCCGCCGGCCGAGCCGGCGAAGAAGTCGGTGGAGCCCTCGGTGACGGAGACGACCTGCTCAAGGGACTGGTTGACCTGGAGGACGTTGCCGCCGAAGAGGGCGAACAGCAGCACCATCAGGGCGGCCGGGGCCGCTATGATCCGGCCGAGCTGGGGCAGGCCGCGCTCGGCGAGGCCCTTGCGCAGATACAGCATGGGGCCGCCGGTGACCCGGCCCTGGTCGTCGATCTCCCGGTACTTCACTCCGAGGGTGCATTCGACGAATTTGGTCGCCATGCCGAGGAAGCCGCACAGAATCATCCAGAAGGTGGCACCGGGGCCACCCAGGGAGACGGCGACCGCCACACCGGCGATGTTCCCCAGGCCCACGGTGCCCGAGACCGCCGAGGTGAGCGCCTGGAAATGACTGATCTCGCCCGGGGCGTCCTTCTGCTCGTACTTGCCGCTGACGAACTTGAGGGCGAGTTTGAAGTACCGCACCTGGGCGAAGCCGAAGTAGGCGGTGAAGACCACACCGGCCACCGCCAGCCAGGCCACGATCACCGGGAAATCGGCCCCGAAGACGGGAACATTGAAGAAGACGATGTCCGACAGAAAGCTGCTGATCGGGTCGAAGAAGTCGCTGATCGCCTTGTCGACGTCATCGGTCCAGGACATTGCGGGGGATTCCTCTGGCTGGTGGTGGGGGAAGGAAACACCTGCCGGACGCGGCGGGTGTGAGCATTATTCAGACGGGGTGTTCCTACCACGCAACACTCTGCACATCATGTGACGCGGGTCACGTTTGAAGTAACGGTCACATTACCCGCACTCGAAATCGGGGCGAATTACGGCAACAGGGTGGCGATGAGCGATTCCTGAAGGCCCCCCAGCCACAGATAGGCCATCACCAGCGGCTTGTCCGGGTCCTCGTCGGGCAGCCCGAACAGCCGGTCCGTGTCGTCGTCCTCGCTGATGTCCAGCCGCGTCCCGATCGCCAGCCGCAGATCGTTCAGCGTGCCGAGCCAGGCCCGGGATTCCTCCGGCTTGAGGGTGAGCACCGCGGGACCCGGCCCGTTTTCCTGCCCGGAAAGCCCGTCCAGTGCCCGAATCACCGTCAGCAGATTCTCCCGCTTGCCGGCCCGCAGTTCCCCTTCGGTGAAGCGCCGGAACTCCTCCGAGTACTGCCGGGAGCGCTCGTCCTGCGCGCCGTCCCGCGGGCCGTGATAGGCGTCCGGGAAAAGCCGGGCCAGCGCCGGATCGGTGGGCGGCTCACTAGGCCCCTCGGTGAACAGCGCGGCGAGTTCGTCGCCGACGCTCTCCGCCCGTTCCCCCGGCCCGATCAGTTCGAGCAGCTGCACGGCGAGGCTGCGCAGAATGGAAATCTCGATCTCGTCCAGCGCGACCGCCGCGCCGCCGTCGCCGTCGCCCGCGCCGCCCGTGGGCTCGAAATAACCCGCCATCACCGGTCCTGGGAGAGCGTCGCCCACAGGCCATAGCCGTGCATGGCCTGCACATCCCGCTCCATTTCCTCGCGGCTGCCCTGGGAGACCACGGCCTTGCCCTTGTGGTGTACGTCGAGCATGAGCTTCTTGGCCTTGTCCTTCGAATAGCCGAAGTACGCCTGAAAGACGTATGTCACATAACTCATGAGATTTACGGGGTCGTTGTGCACGATCGTCACCCACGGCACGTCAGGCTCGGGCACCTGCACCGGAGCTTCCTCGGACCGGGTTTGCTCGACCTCCATGGGGATGGCACTCACAGGTCCCATGCTGCCACACCCCCTAATATCGTCACTCTGACGAGATGGGAGGTACGCTGATCCCATGGATGACTTGGAGCTGGGACTGCCGGTGGCGGTGCCCTCGACCGCGCTCTTCACCGACCAGTACGAGCTGACCATGCTGCAAGCCGCGCTCCGCGCCGGCACCGCGCACCGCCGTACCGTCTTCGAGGTCTTCACCCGCCGCCTCCCGGCGGGCCGCCGCTACGGCGTGGTGGCCGGCACCGGGCGGCTGCTGGACGCGGTGGAGAACTTCCGCTTCGACCCGCCGCTGCTGGACTATCTGCGCGAGGCGCGCGTCGTCGACGAGCCCACCCTGCGCTGGCTGGCCGACTACCGCTTCACCGGCACGGTGCGCGGCTACCCCGAGGGCGAGGTCTACTTCCCCGGCTCCCCCATCCTCCAGGTGGCCGGCACCTTCGCCGAGTGCGTCCTGCTGGAGACGGTGATCCTGTCCATCCTCAACCACGACTCGGCGATCGCCGCCGCCGCCTCCCGGATGGCGGTGGCCGCCGCCGGACGGCCGCTGATCGAGATGGGCGCCCGGCGCACCCACGAGCTGGCCGCCGTCGCCGCCTCCCGCGCCGCGTACGTCGGCGGGTTCTCCTCCACCTCCGACCTGGCGGCCGGCTTCCGCTACGGCATCCCCACCGTGGGCACCAGCGCGCACGCCTTCACCCTGCTGCACGACAGCGAGCGGGACGCCTTCACCGCCCAGATCGACGCGCTGGGCACCGGCACCACCCTGCTGGTGGACACCTACGACGTGGCCGCGGCGGTGCGTACCGCCGTGCAGGTGGCCGGGCCGAAGCTGGGCGCGGTCCGCATCGACTCCGGTGATCTGCTGCTGGTCGCCCACCGGGTGCGCCGCCAGCTGGACGAGCTGGGGGCGCACGACACGCGGATCGTGGTCACCAGCGATCTCGACGAGTACGCGATCGCCTCGCTGGCCGCCGCGCCGGTGGACGCGTACGGGGTGGGCACCCGGCTGGTGACCGGCAGCGGGCATCCGACCTGCTCCATGGTCTACAAGATGGTCGCCCGCGCATCGGGGGAGGGGCCGGACGCGCCGCTGGAGCCGGTGGCCAAGAAGTCCACCGGCGGGAAGCTGTCCATCGGCGGGGTGAAGTGGGCGGCGCGCCGCCCGGGCTCCGACGGGGTGGCCGACGCGGAGGTCATCGGCACCGGCCCGGTGCCGGACGCGCTCGCCGGGCATCTGATGGGCGTGGAACTGATGCGGGACGGGCGCGCGGTGGCGCGCGAGCGGCTGGACGCGGCCCGCGACCGGCACCGGGCGGCCCGCGACCTGCTGCCCTTGTCGGCCACCCAGCTGTCCCAGGGGGAGCCCGTCCTGCGCACGGAGTACATCTGAGGCCATGACCTGTCGGCAGGCTGTGACCGTGCCCCCGTTATGAGCCCTCGCCCGCGCCACGCGGGTGGCCGTAGCCTCGGAAGTGGTCGGCCTTGCACCCGATACCGTTCGAGACCGGAACCAGCCGAAAGGGTGTTCGTCATGCACCGCGCACTCATCGTCGTCGATGTACAGAACGACTTCTGCGAAGGGGGTGCCGTGCCGGTCGCCGGGGGCGCCGACGTGGCGGCGGCCATCACCGATCTGATCGGGGAGTCCTCCCCCGGCTACCGCCATGTGGTGGCCACCCGTGATCACCACATCGACCCCGGTGATCACTTCTCCGACACCCCGGACTTCAAGAACTCCTGGCCACGGCACTGTGTGGCCGGTACGGAGGGCATCGGCTTCCATCCGAACTTCGCCCCGGCGGTCGCTTCCGGCGCCATCGACGCCTGCTTCGACAAGGGCGCCTACGAGGCCGCGTACAGCGGTTTCGAGGGCGCCGACGCCGACGGCGCCACGCTCGCCGACTGGCTGCGCGCCCACCAGGTGACCGAGGTCGATGTGGTGGGGATCGCCACCGACCACTGTGTGAAGGCCACCGCGCTGGACGCCGTACGGGCCGGGTTCCGTACCCAGGTGCTGCTGGATCTGACCGCCGGGGTCAGCCAGGAGACCGTGGAGGCGGCGCTGCGGGAGCTGGAGAACGCCGGGGTGGAGCTGTCCGGCAAGGCGCTCGTCGCGGACTGAGGGCGCGCGGGGCGTACCGGGGGGCGCCCGGGGCGCAGGGGGCTCACGCCGCCCAGATGTGCGCCTCCTGTGCGGTACGGGCCCGGGTGGAGCCCCACAGGGCCGCCATCGGCCGCCAGCGCTCCGTCTCGTGGTGCGGGCTGGAGCGCCACAGGGCGCCGTCGGGGTGGTGCAGCACGGCGGTGACCTCGTCCGGGGTCGGCGGGGCGGCGTTGCCGCGCAGGTAGACGGCGCGCAGGCCCAGGTTCCGCAGCCTGGTCAGCGCGCGGGCCCGGTTCGCGGCGCGCACCAGCACCCTGATCCGGCCGTGGGTGGCCGGGCGGGGCAGCAGCAGCGCCACCACGACGCTGCCATCGGGCAGCCGGACAAAGCCTCCGTCGGCCATGAGACACCTTTTCGTCGAGGTCCCGGATGTGTGGGGGGGACCCCGCCATACTCACCCGACCGGCCGCCGCCCAGCAAGAGGCGACGGCCGGAATACATCAGGTGATGATGCGACTACCTGTCGTCATCGGCGGATCAGCGGGTGCTGGGCGCCACCTGGAGGACCATCGGTGCCTTCCCGTTGCCGGTCGGCGACTGCGCCAGGATGGTGATCTTGGTGTTGGTGTCCGGCACGATCACGCTGTTCCACGGGTTGGCCGGGTCCCAGTAGTCGCCCTTGCGGTCGTCGAAGACCGGCACCGCGCGGTGCCCGGCCAGCGTGGTGGCCACACTGTCCTTGTGCAGCGTCAGCTTTGGCGTGGCGTACAGGCTGAAGGTGGCGTCCCGGGACTGGATGCGGTTGCGCAGCAGCGTGCCGTCCGACCACTTCTCGGCCGCCGGCGAGGCGTCCACCGGCAGGATCAGGCCCGCGCCCGGGTGCTGACGGGTGTTGTTGTTGGACTGCGAGGTGTCCCACAGCCACACCAGCAGGCCGGGCTGGTAGGCGTAGTGCTCGACCCAGTCGCCCTTGGTGTCCAGGAAACCGAAGTTGTACGGGCCGTACTTCAGGGTGCGGTCGAAGCCGGTGTACTGGCGGTTCTCCGCGATGTAGAACTGCGCGTAGTCATCGGTGATCGAGGACCCCACCAGCGAGAAGCCGTTCACCTGCCAGTCGCCCTCGCCGTTCTCGGCGTCGTCGGAGAAGACGGTGGCGCCGTCGGCGGTGATGGTGATCTCGTCCGCGGTGAAGCCGAGTTCGGCGACCGCGCCATCGGTGAGGTAGCGGAAGCGCAGCTCGATGGACTGCCCGGCGTACGCGTCCAGCGGGTAGGACAGCGCGACGTAGCCGTCCGACTCGCCGTGCAGCGCGGTGCGTCCGGCGCTGTCGGTGGGCAGCGGCGCGCCATCGCCCGTACCGGTCAGCGGGGTGTAGCTCGCGCCGCCGTCGGTGGACGCCTCGACGTAGAGGAAGTCGTAGTCCTCCTCGATGCTCCACCAGCCGGTGAGGTCGAGGGAGGCGGTGGAGACGCCGGTCAGATCGACGGTGCGGGTGAGGGTGTTGGAGAGGTTGTCGCCGCTGCCGCTCCACCACTGGGTATCGCCCTGGGCGGGGGCCACCAGATCGGTGGTGACGGTCTTGGCGGGCAGTTCGACGACCAGCGCCTGGGCGTCGGGGCGGCGGTTGCCCTCGGGGAACTGGCCGGCGGAGGCGCCCAGCAGGTGGGTGGAGCGGGACGCGGCACGGGCCACGTCGTAGTCCAGCCAGCCCAGTTGCAGCTTCTCCCAGGGGCCCATGTCATTGGGCAGGGTGCCGATCGCGCCGTCGCCCCGGTCGCTCAGCCAGGAGCCGGAGGACATCGCCGACCAGAAGCCGGTGCCGTTCTCGCCGCCCGAGGTGTCGTACAGGTCGGGCAGGCCCAGGTCGTGGGCGTACTCGTGGGCGAAGACGCCGACGCCGCCGTTCTCGGGCTGGATGGTGTAGTCGCCGACCCAGATGCCGGTGTCGCCGATCTCCACGCCACCGGCCTTGTTGCCGGGCGGACCGGTCAGGCCGACCTGGTCGGCGAAGGCGTACCAGCGGTGTGCCCAGATGGCGTCGTCGCCCTGCGCGCCGCCGCCGGCCGAGGCGTCCTCACCGGCGTGCACGATCTGGAAGTGGTCGATGTAGCCGTCGGGCTCGTTGAAGTTGCCGTTGTTGTTGTGGTCGTAGCGGTCCTGCTGGTCGTACTCGGAGAGGATCTCGCGGATCTCGTCGGGGGTGAGACCGCGCGCGATCTGGTCCTCGTACCAGGCGTTGACCCCGTCGGCGACGACCTCCCACACCGAGCGGCAGACGTTGGAGCCGCAGGCGGAGTTGCCGTACCGGGCCTCGTTGTAGTCGACCTTGACCCAGTCGGTGACCAGGCCGTCGATGGAGTAGCGGCCGGAGGACTGGCTCTCGAAGTACTGCTTGACGGACGGGACGGACGGGTCCGTGCCGTAGTACAGCTCCTCGAAGTGCTCCCGGCTGAAGTCCTTCTGCCAGATGGTGCTGTTGTCCACCGAGCGGTCCGGCTCGGCGATCTCGTTGGCCAGCGGGCCGGGGGTGCCGCCGAACTCGGGGTGGATCTCGTCGCCGAACTCCACCAGGATGGTGAAGATCTTGTCGGTGCCGGTGGTGGCCACCTCGACGAACTCGCCCTCGCCGAGCTCGACGACCTCGGAGCCGTTCCGGGTGCGCGGGCTGGCCTGGCCGGTGATCAGCTGCTGGTGGGCCTCCTGCTTGAGCGCTTCGCGCTTCTCGCCGAGCGGGTTCTCCAGGTGCGGCTCGGCCGCGTACAGCTGCTGGTCGGCCGGGATGCCGGCGGCGTCGTCGGCGGGGCTGCCGGTGGCTGCCTGGGCGGTGCCGGCGGGCACCAGGACGGCGGCGGTCAGGGCGGCGACGGCGGTAGCCGCTGCGAGGGCGGTAGACCGTGGGGATCTGCCTCGAATGTTCACTCTGATGTCTGTCCTTTGTCGCGAACATGGTTGGTGATCACAGGCATTGGACACGAAGCGAAGGCGAAAAGACAGATCCTGCTTAAAACGATCACGGAATCTCATGTTCATTTCACGATCTGTTGATATATGACTCCGTGCGCCCCCTGTGCTCCGGTCAGCCGGCACCTGCCCGAGGCATCAGACTCGTACCGTGCGGGCATGCACGCCCGTAGCACCCCGACCGAACATCAGCACCCCACCCTCATCAGGACGGACTCCGTCATGACGCCTCCGCATCCGACCCCCTCGCAGATCGCCTACGGTTCGGGCACGGTCCTGATCACCACCGTCTTACTGCTCCTGGTCACCGGCGCCGACACGACGCCGGCGCTCACCGCGATCGCCGCGCTGGCGCTGCTGCTCGGCGTCACCGTGACGATGGCGGTACGGGCCAAGGCCGCCGGGCCCGCGCCCGTATCGGACCGCGCACTGCCCGAACCGGCCACGGCCACGGCCACGGCGACCGCCCCCGCACAGCGGACGGAACGGCCCCACGCCCGGGTCTGAGACACCACCACCGCACCCGCGTGATCAGGCGGTCGAGACCACAACGGTCCTGGCCGCCTTGTCGTGCAGACACTGCCGGTAGGGCTTGTCCCAGGTGCAGTTGAGGACATTGACCAGCCAGAAGACGAAGCCGAAGCACGGCACCAGCTGGACCAGCGAGTAGACGGCGGCCCGGAACCAGCCCGCCGAGCCGCGCGGCACCGCCCCGTTCTCCAGCATCGCCACCCGGATCTTCATGGCCATCTTGCCCAGCGTCTGCCCCCGGGCGGTGAGCATCGCCCCCTCGTACACGAAGTAGACGATGATGATGGCGGCTTCCTGGAGATAGTTGCTGCTCGACGCGGTGTCGTAGTGCCGGTCGCCGGTGACCCACCACAGCAGCAGGGACATCGGGATGCCGATGATCAGCGCGTCGATGATGCGCGCCACCAGCCGCCGGCCGCGCGAGGGCAGCGGCGGCATGCCGGCCAGCGGATCGGCCTCCCCGTACGGCCCGGCCCCGGCCCCGGCCCCGGCTCCCGGCCCCTCGCCCGAGGGCGGCGGCGCGCTGGGATAGTCGGCGCCGGCGCCGGCGCCGGGACCCGAATCCGGACCACCGGACGGCGGGCCCTGGGCGTCGTCACCCCCGTGGGGTCCCTCATCGCCGGGCGGTGGCTGCGGCTGATCAGTACTCATGGCCCGAGTCGACCCCGGGCACCGGGCTCACGCACCCGGCGTGCGGCGTTCGGGCTACACCATTGCGCCGAGGGGGTACGGAGGCGGCCGACGGCCGGGCCGTCAGCCGGCCGGCCGGTCAGCCCGTCAGCCGGTGACGAAGGTGCCGGCCGCCTTGTCGTGCCAGCACTGGTGCCAGGGCCGGTCGCGCAGCCCCCACAGCACATTGACGATCCCGATCAACAGGATCGCCAGCAGGCTGTGGACCAGCCAGCGCAGCACCGCCGCCCCGAAGGCCGGCTTGAGCTGGCTCTGGAGATCGAACACCCGCAGCTTGCACAGGGCCTTGCCCGGAGAGCGGCCCCACAGCGCGGTCGGCAGCGCCTCGAAGAGGAAACCGGCCACCAGGAAGACGCCGAGCACCATGGCGAGATGGCCGCCGGTGGTCCCGTCGATCAGCCAGATCTCCTGGGTGACCCCGGCCGCGTTGGCCGCGTCGACCTGCTGCTGGATGTGGTCCCTGGCATCCCCGATCACCATCGCCGCCATCGCGGCGGCGGCGCCCAGCGGCAGCAGCGAATCGATCAGCCGGGCCAGCAGCCGGCGGCCCAGACCGGCCGGGTAGAGCTGCTCGCCCGCGCCGAACAGTTCGTCCTTGCGGAACGGCGGCGGGGTGAGCGGGTCCGCCTGGTGCGAGCGCAGGAACGGCGACTGCGCCGCCTGCGGCTGAAGTTGCTGAGGCTGCGGCTGCTGCTGCGGGGCCACCGGCTGGTGCTGCGGCTGCTGCGGCACCGGAAGCGGCGGCAGCCCGGGCGGCGGCGCCTGGACCGGCAGCGGCTGCGGGGCCTGCGGGGCCTGCTGGGCGAGCTCCCGTACCTGGTGCTGCCAGGACTCCCCCTTCGGCAGCCGCAGCTGAGCCGTCTGCTCGTGCGGCGCCTCGGGCGGTACGGACCTCGCCTGGGCGGGCAGCGCCGGGCGCGCGGCCTGCACCGGCGTGGCCGGCAGCGCCTGCTGCTGCTCGGGCACAGCGGGCAGCGCGGCGGCCGGCTTCGGCTGCTCCGGCTCCGCCGCCGGTGCCGGTGCCGGCTCCGATGCCGGTACCGCTGCCGCTGCCGGTCCCGGCTCGGCGCGGCGGAACTGCCCGCGCGGATCGATCCGGGGATCGGGCTTCTGCACGGCGGGGGCGGCGGCAGCGGCTGCGGCCGGCGAGGTGGAGACATCCTCGTCGCCGGACCAGCGGCCCGGCTCCAACTCGGGCCGCGCCACCTCCTGCTGCGGCTGCGGCTCGGGAAGCCCCGGCGCCGGCGCCCCCACCGGCGGCGCGGGCATCGGCTCCCCGCCCCTGGGCTCCGGACGACTGGTGCCGGGCATCCAGGCGGCACCGTTCCAGTACCGGATGTAGCCGGGGATCGACGGGTCCGGATACCAGTTGGGCCCCGGGCTGCCGCCGGTGCCTCCTGCGGGTGGGGAGCTCATGAGCGGTCCTGAATCTCCTCGTCCTACGGGGTTCCTACTGGGCTGTCTGCGGCCCGTCGCCGGGTATGCATGGTACGTCCCCGGGCGAGGCGGCAGATACAGCCAGGGTCGCCGACAGTGTCCCCGATGTCCCGCAGCCGGCGGCCCGGTGGCCGGCCGACACGCGGCCTTCGCAGAAAAATCTCCAAAGCCGCGTAATGATCCGCGACCCGCGCCCTCTCTCCTTGTGCCTGACCAGACAGGAACGCATGTGAAGGGGCGACGCAGCGCATGAACACCACCGTCGAACGGGACATCGAACTCCAGCTGGTGCTCTCGCCGGAGCGCAGCATCCCGGTACCGGCCCGCTTCGTGTACCGGTCCGATGACCCGTACGCCGTCCACATCACCTTCCACTTCGGCTCCGACCTGCCCGTGCACTGGACCTTCTCCCGGGAGTTGCTGGTGGAAGGGGTCTTCCGGCCGTCCGGGCACGGGGATGTCCGGGTGTGGCCGACGAAGGCCGACGCGCGCGGCGTCATCTGTGTGGCGCTGAGTTCGCCGGACGGTGACGCGCTCATCCAGGCGCCCGCGGTCGCGGTCTCGGCGTGGCTGGAGCGCACGCTGCGCGTCGTACCGCCGGGCGCGGAGTCGGAGAACACCGACCTGGAAAAGGAGCTCTTCGCACTGTTGACGCCCGCGCCGGGCGAGGACTGCTACCCGTACGAGGGATGGGCCGGTCCGCTGGACGGGCCGGGGCTCGGGCCCTGGCCGTCCGACGGCGACAGGTGAGCGGCGTGCCGGACCAGCGGGGTGGTGCGGTACGGCACCGGGTTCTCCATGACGATGGCGGTGGCGGCGCGCACGATGCCGTCGAAGCCGACGACCCGGTCGATGACGCGCTGGAGATCGGCGTTGGAGCGGGCGACGAGGCGGCACAGCATGTCGCCCTGGCCGGTGATGGTGTGCAGTTCCAGCACCTCGGGGACGGAGGCGAGATGGGCGCGCACCTCGGTGCCGCGCCCCTGCTTGATCTCCAGGGTGGCGAAGGCGGTCACCGGGAAGCCGATGGCGGCCGGGTCCACCTCGGGGCCGAAGCCCCGGATCACGCCGGAGGCGCGCAGCTTGTCCAGCCGCGCCTGGGCGGTGCCGCGTGCGACCCCCAGCCTTCTGGATGCCTCCAGTACGCCGATACGCGGCTCGCGCGCGAGGAGTTCCAGCAGCCGGCCGTCGAGTTCGTCGATCGCCATGCGGGCCTCTCCTCCACTGGATCCACTGGGCAACCTGTACACACCGTACGGGGCTACGCGCGTGTAGCTGTACTGGGTGTCCACCACTCGTGCCAACTATTGCGCACCTTGCCGAGGGGGCGCACCCTGCGCTTATGACTGAGCACACTCCGGCCGATCCGTTCCCGGTACAGGGGATGGATGCGGTCGTCTTCGCGGTGGGCAACGCCAAGCAGGCGGCGCACTACTACTCGACGGCGTTCGGGATGACCCTCGTCGCCTATCAGGGCCCGGAGAACGGCAGCCGGGAGACCGCTTCGTACGTGCTGGAATCCGGCGGCGCGCGTTTTGTCCTTACGTCGGTCATCACTCCGACGGGTGAACGCGCGAAGGAGCTGGCCCGGCATGTCGCCGAGCACGGGGACGGGGTGATCGATCTGGCGATCGAGGTGCCCGACGCCCGGGCGGCGTACGCGCACGCGGTGGCGCGGGGGGCGCGCGGGCTGGTGGAGCCGTACGAGCTGTCGGACGACGACGGGACGGTGGTGCTGGCGACGGTGGCCACCTATGGCGACACCCGGCACACGCTGGTGGAGCGTTCCGGCTACAAGGGCGTGTATCTGCCGGGGTTCACGCCGGCGCGGCCGATCGTCGAACCGGCCGCCGGGGGGCGGCGCCGGGTGTTCCAGGCGATCGACCACTGTGTGGGAAATGTGGAACTCGGCCGGATGAATGAGTGGGTCGACTTCTACAACAAGGTCATGGGCTTCACGAATATGAAGGAGTTCGTGGGCGACGACATCGCGACCGAGTATTCGGCGCTGATGTCGAAGGTGGTGGCGGACGGCACCCGGAAGGTGAAGTTCCCCATCAACGAGCCGGCGGTGGCCAAGAAGAAGTCACAGATCGATGAGTATCTGGAGTTCTACGGCGGCCCCGGGGTCCAGCACATCGCCCTGAACACCGGGGACATCATCCACACCGTGCGCACCATGCGGGCGGCGGGCGTGGAGTTCCTCGACGTGCCGGATTCGTACTACGACACGCTGGGTGAATGGGTCGGCGAGACCCGGGTGCCGCTGGACACCCTGCGGGAGCTGAAAATCCTCGCGGACCGCGACGAGGACGGCTATCTCTTGCAGATCTTCACCAAGCCCGTACAGGATCGCCCAACGGTCTTCTTCGAGATGATCGAGCGGCACGGATCGCTGGGATTTGGCAAAGGGAACTTCAAAGCTCTCTTCGAGGCAATCGAGCGTGAACAGGCGCGGCGGGGGAATCTGTAAGAACACCACCCCCCACAACCGCCCCCGCGACCTGCACTCGCGGGGGCGGTTTTCCGCGTCCCGCTCAACAACTGGGTACGGGCTCCCCGGCGGCGAGCGCCCGCAGATCGTCGACGGCGCCGGACAGGGTGGTCACCGGGATGAGCCGGAGCCCGTCGGGGAGGTTGGCGGAGGCGGCGTCGCACTCGTCGCGCGGCACGAGGAAGACGGTGGCGCCGTCCCGCCGGGCGGCCTGCGTCTTCAACGGTACGCCGCCGACCGGGCCGACCGTGCCGTCCGCGTCGATGGTGCCGGTGCCGGCGATGACGGCGCCGCCGGTGAGGTCCCCGCCGTGGCCGTCGCCGTCCAGCAGGTCGACGATGCCGAGGGAGAACAGCAGCCCGGCGCTGGGGCCGCCGACCGAGTCCAGGCTGAGGGTGATGTCGATGCCCTCCCCGGTGCGGCCGAGCTGACCGAGCGCGGCGGTGACGGCCGCGTGCTGGGACTCGGTCATCTGTGCCTGGTTGTGTTCCTGGATCTCCTTGACCGAATCGCCCACCGGGTAGACCGCTTCGGTGGGCAGCACGGCCCGGTCGGTGGCGAAGTAGCCGCCGACGACATCGGTGAGCCGTACGGTGGCGTCCGGGGCGGTGGCGGTGATGGTGGTCATCCGCAGCTCGCCCTCGGGTTCGCGCACCGGGGCGCCGGTGATGGTGATGACGGGTTTGCCGTCGAGGTCGCCGAGCACGTTGGCGGTGAGCCCCGGGTGCGCGACGGCGAACGGCAGCGGGGCGAGGGCGGCCACCCCGAGCAGCGCGGCGAACACCGCGCCGCACCCGATGAGCACCCCGGTACGGCGCCGGCCGGTCAACTGCTTGCTGAGGGCGGACATGCCGCCGAATCTAACCCACCGGGCGGCTGCCCAGAACGGCGGCTATCTCCAGGGCGGCGCGGACGACACGGGGGCCGATGTCCGGGGGGACGGTCTCGTTGAGCATCACCACGCCCACGCTGCCCTCGATGCCGCAGTCGCGGGGCAGTGGGGCGGCGGCGCCGCTCGCGCCGGCCTCCAGTTCGCCGTGGGTGAGCACGAACCCCTCGTCGTTCTGGATGTCCTTGCAGCGCCCGGTGAGGATGGCCCGGCCGGCGGCGCCGCGGTCCAGGGGGTGGCGGAAGCCGGCCCGGTAGGCGACGTGGTAGTCGGTCCAGCTCGGTTCGACGACGGCCACCGCGAGCGCGTCGCTGCCGTCGACCACGGTCAGGTGGGCGGTGGCGCCGACGTCCTCGGCGAGCGCCCGCAGCGCCGGCAGCGCGGCTTCCCGTACGAGGGGGTGCACCTGCCGGGTGAGCCCCAGCACACCGACACCGACCCGGGCCCGGCCGCCGGCGTCGCGGCGGACCAGGGCGTGCTGTTCGAGGGTGGCCAGCAGCCGGTAGACGACGGTGCGGTTGACGCCGAGCTGCTTGGACAGTTCGGTCACGGTCAGCCCGTGGTCGGTCTCGGCGAGCAGTTTGAGGACGCGCAGTCCCCGGTCGAGCGTCTGAGAGGTCTCCGCGGTCATCGACGCCCCCGTCTCGGCTGCCAACGCGTGACCGGGAACTTATCCAGCGTCACCGCTCAGCGGAAGAGGCTGTCCACTATTCGAGCACTGGTGCGTCTCTTTTCGACCGCCTTTTTGGCGATTCCGCGTCGTCGAATCCGTCGAACCCGGCGGACGGCGGCGGACGGCGGCGGACGCCGTCACCCGCTCACCGCATCCGGGTGGCCCACTCCTTCACCTTGGCCATCCGCTGCCGCAACTGCCCCGCCGTCGCCTCCGCCGTCGGCGGCCCGCCGCACACCCGGCGCAACTCGGTGTGGATCACCCCGTGCGGCTTGCCCGACTGGTGCACGTACGCGCCCACCAGCGCGTTCAGCTCGCGCCGCAGCTCCATCATCTCCTTGTGGGTGACCACCGGACGCCGCTCGGCCGGCACCTCCAGCAGATCGGCCTCCTCGTCGGGGCGCTTCCTGCTGTGCGCGATCTGCCGCGCCTGCCGCTTCTGGAGCAGCATCTGCACCTGGTCCGGCTCCAGCAGCCCCGGGATGCCCAGGTAGTCCTGCTCCTCCTCGCTCCCCGGATGCGCCTGCATGCCGAACTCGGCGCCGTCGTACATCACCCGGTCGAAGACGGCCTCCGACTCCAGCGCCTCGAACGGCAACTGGTCATCCGTACCGTCCGCCTCGTTCTGCTCGCGCTCCGCCTCCTTGAGGAGATCGGCCTCCTCGGCGTACGGATCCTCGTCCTCGCCGCCCTTCTTGGGCTTGTCGAGGATGTGGTCGCGCTCCACCTCCATCTCGTGCGCGAAGCCGAGCAGGGAGGGGATGGTGGGCAGGAAGACCGACGCCGTCTCGCCGCGCCGCCGCGACCGTACGAAGCGGCCGATCGCCTGCGCGAAGAACATCGGCGTGGAGATGGTCGTGGCGTACACCCCGACCGCCAGCCGCGGCACGTCCACGCCCTCGGAGACCATCCGCACCGCCACCAGCCAGCGGGCGTGGGAGGACTGCCGGAAGTCGTCGATGCGCTCCGAGGCGCCCGCGTCGTCGGACAGGACGAGGGTGGCGCCCTCCCCGGTGATCTCGCGGAGCAGCTTGGCGTAGGCGCGCGCCGACTCCTGGTCGGTGGCGATGACCAGGCCGCCCGCGTCCGGGATGGCGCGCCGCACCTCGGTGAGCCGGCGGTCGGCGGCGCTGAGCACGGCGGGCATCCAGGCGCCCTTGGGGTCGAGCGCGGTGCGCCATGCCTGGGAGGTGGCGTCCTTGGTCATCGGCTCGCCGAGCTTGGCGGCGAGTTCGTCCCCGGCCTTGGTGCGCCAGCGCATGCTGCCGCTGTAGGAGAGGAAGATGACGGGCCGCACCACGCCGTCGGCGAGCGCGCTGCCGTAGCCGTAGGTGTAGTCGGCGACGGAGCGGCGGATGCCGTCCCCGTTGTCACCGTAGGCGACGAACGGGATGGGGTTGGTGTCGGAGCGGAACGGCGTACCGGTGAGGCACAGGCGGCGGGTGGCGGGCTCGAACGCCTCCAGGCACGCCTCGCCCCACGAGCGGGAGTCGCCGGCGTGGTGGATCTCGTCCAGGATGACGAGGGTCTTGCGCTGCTCGCAGCGGTTGCGGTGCAGCATGGGCTTGACGCCGACGCCCGCGTACGTGACGGCCACGCCGTGGTACTCGGCGCCCAGCCGCCCGGAGCTGTACTCGGGGTCGAGCTTGATGCCTATCCGGGCGGCGGCCTCGGCCCACTGCTTCTTCAGATGCTCGGTGGGGGCCACCACGGTCACCTGCTGCACGATGTGGTGGTGCAGCAGCCAGGAGGCGAGGGTCAGCGCGAAGGTGGTCTTGCCGGCTCCGGGGGTGGCGACGGCGAGGAAGTCCTGGGGCTGGGCCTGCACATAGGCGTCCATGGCGCCCTGCTGCCAGGCGCGCAGCTTGCTCGCGGTGCCCCAGGGGGCGCGGCCTGGGAAGGCCGGGGAGAGGTGGGAGGACGCGGCGGTGGCGGCCGTGGTGGCGGAAGCGGCGGTGGTAGTCACGGTCTCCGGGGCGGGGGCGGGGTGGCGGGCGAGCTGGACGGCGGGCGGGGCCGGTGGGACGGACAGGAACCGCGCCAGCGTACCCGGACGGACGCGGCGGCCGGCGTCCCGGCAACCCGGCCCCGGCGCCCGGGATTCAGTTCGCCGTGTCCCCCTTTGCCCTGACCCGTCCCCCGGTGATGACAGCCAGTACGGCGACGGCGGCGGCCGCCGCGTACACCACCACAAAGGCGCCCGGGCCCACGGCGGTGGCCGTGGCGGCGGCGTCCTCGACGGGGCCGGTGGTGCCGCCGAGCGCGGCGAAGGCGCTGCCCACCGCAGTGAGCATCACCACATTCGACAGCGCGTCACACACCTGGAGCGAGGCCACGTTTCCGCCCGCCTCCTCGGGGCGGGACAGCCGCAGCACGAGCACGCCGATCGTGGAGACCACATTGCCCATGCCGAAACAGCCGATGGACAGCGTCACGGCGGGCAGCCACACCGGCACCGCCTCGATCAGGACCAGCGGGGTGGTCAGCACCGCGAACAGGATCAGCACCGTGCCGACCCGCACCATCGCGTACCGGTGCGGCTCCAGGGCGGGCCGCGACTGGGCGTACGAGCCGAGCGCCCAGATCGCGCCGGACACCGTCAGCGCGAGCCCGGCCTGCGTGACGGACAGCCCGCGCTGGGTCACCAGCATGAGCGGCAGGAAGGTCTGGGTGGCCATGAACGCGCCGGAGATCAGCGCCCGCAGCAGAATCACGGACGGCAGCCCGTGCGCGGCCCGCAGCGTGCCCGGCGGCAGCAGCCGGACGGCGGACGGCGCGAGCAGCGCGAACCCGGCCAGTACCGGAATGACCGAGATCCAGCGCAACTCCTGCCCGCCCAGCTGAAGCAGCCCGGCACCGAAGGCCACCGCGAGCGCCAGTCGCAGCCGGCGGACATCGAACGCCTTGGCCCCGCTCTCCGGCGGCCCGGACGCCTCGCGGCGCAGCGGCGGCAGCATGACGAGGAGGGGCAGAACCACCAGCGCGGTGATGCCCAGGAACACCCAGCGCCAGCCGAAGTGCTCGGTGACCATGCCGGAGATGACCGGGCCGAGGAGGGAGGGCACCACCCAGGCGGCGGAGAAGGCGGCGAGGGCGGCCGGCCGCAGATGCTCGGGGTAGACGCGCCGGACCGTGACGTACAGCGCGACGATCACCAGCCCGCCGCCGGTGCCCTGCGCGGCGCGGCCCGCGACGAAGGTCAGCATGTTCTGGGCGACGCCGGAGAGCAGCAGCCCGGCGGAGAAGACGGCGATCCCGCCGACGACGGGCCCGACCGGACCGTTGCGGTCGCTCCACTGCCCGGCGAGCACCATGCCGAGGAGGGAGGTGGTGAAGTACGCGGAGAAGGCGAACGCGTACAGCGTCACCCCGTCGAGGGCTTCGGCGGCGGCGGGCATGGCGGTGCCGATGGCCATGGCCTCGAAGGCTATGAGGAGGATGGTGCTGACGCACCCGAGGGTGAGCGCCCGGTACGGCCGGCTGAGCACGCCGCCCCCGGGCGGTGCGGCAGGGGCGGCGGACGATTCGCGGGGGGCCGTTGGAACGGTGTGGGCCGACGACGGTGTCGGGGTTGCGGGCTCGGTCATACGTCACACGGTAGAGACCCGCCGGTCGTGGGCCCATACCCGATGCGTCTTAGGCCGCCGGTCGCACTTTTGACCGGACTGCGCCTGTTCGCGGTGGCCGGGGTGGCGGGACAGTGGCCGTACCGTGCGCGGTACGAAGCGCGCCGGGCAGGGGGCCGTCGACAGACCATCGACATGACGTGCGTCACCGTACCGCCCCCTGAACACAAGGGGAGGGAAACGCACCATGAGAACAAGGAAAGTGGCGCGGCTACTGGTGAGCGCGACCGCCGCGCTCGCCATCGGCGCCGGGGGGCCGGCCGCCGCGGGACCGGCGGTCGCCCAGCAGGCGACGGCGGGCGGGGAGGCGGTTGTCTCACCGACGGCCGTGGTGGTCGAACCGGGCTTGTCGTCGGCTGAACTCAGCATGCTGAGGTGCTGGCTGGAGGAGCAGGGCTATCGCACTGATTCATTCGGTATCGGCGGAAGCGGGCTCTGGCGAGCGTTCCAGCGGTACCTGACGGACCACTGGGGATACCGAGGCCCGATCGACGGGTTGTTCGGTTCCATGGTGCCCGGGCTGCAACGCATGCTGATCGCGGAAGGGTTCCTCGGAGGCACGGTCGACGGCATTTACGGCGCCCGTGACCGGCAGGCCTTCCAGGCATTCGTCCGGACCGTGGGCTGCTGAACCCGCCCATCGCACAGTGAGAGCGGCGCGCCCCGGTGGGGCGCGCCGCTCGGCGTTGGGGGTTCTAGGCTGGGCGCCATGGCAGTGGAGCGGGCTCAACCGGTGGTGGTGTCGCTGCCGTTCGCCGGGCGGTGGCTGACCGAGAACAGCCCGGCCCGGCGGGTGCCCAGCCATGGCACGGACCTGTTCGGCGGGCGCTACGCCATCGACTTCACGGCGGTGGACGACCGCCACCGTACGGCCGCGTCCCGCAGCTGGCGGACGTTCCTCGCCACCGAACCACCCGCCCTCTTCCACGGCTTCGGCCTGCCGATCCTCGCCCCGGCGAGCGGCACGGTCGTCGCCGTGCACGACGGCGAACCCGACCACGCGGCGCGCCGCTCGCAGCCGGCGCTGGTGCCGTACGCGCTGGGCCAGGCCGCCCGGGTACGGCGCGGGATGGACGCGGTGGCCGGCAACCATGTGATCCTGCGGCTGGCGCGCGGCGACGTCTTCGTCGCGCTGGCGCACTTCCGGGCCGGTTCGATCCGGGTGTCACCCGGGGACGAGGTCACCACGGGCCAGCACCTCGCGGACTGCGGCAACTCCGGCAACTCCACCCAGCCGCACGTCCATATGCAGGCCATGGACCGCGCGGACCCGTCCGCCGCGCGGGGGGTGCCGATGGCGTTCGACCGGTTCCGTGAGTGGCCCTCGCGGCGGGCCCGGCAGTCGCGGGTACGGGAGCGGGCCGTACCGGGCGAGGGCGCGGTGGTGGAGGCGCATCCGATTCCGCCAGTAGAACACTGATCGAACACTTCTGGACATGTGTGGGTGGCTGATTGCCTTCAGTCGTAGTTGTCCGAAGTTCGACTGTTCAAGGCCGTTCACAACCACCACTGTTGTCGGCGGCGGAACTCGCTGGGGAGCGGCTTCCGTCCGTGCGTCGAGGCTGGGGGGTCAGAACCTATGACCAAGGTTGCCTCGGTGCGCGTTCATTCAAGAGGGGGAACACTGCCGCGAGCCGCGCTGGTTGCTGCCCCTCGCGACCATAGGGGAACCAAAGGATGCGATCGAAGATCGTAGCGAAGACACTCATCGCCGCGACCGCCATCTTCGGGGTGGGCGCCGGCAGCCTGGTGACCGCCGGTACGGCGGTGGCCTCGTCCGCCGACAACCCGGCCGTGAGCGCGGAGGCCGTCGCCCCGCTCGCGGTATACAACTTCGGCCTGAGCACTGCACAGGCCAAGAACGTGCAGCGTTGGCTGGCAAAGTACCTGGATTACAAGGACTCGATCGACGGGCTGCTGGGCCCCAACAGCTGGAAGGCCATGCAGAAGGGTCTCAAGGCGGACTGGAAGTACACCGGGCCGATCGATGGAATCCCCGGCGTCGGGACCGTCAGCGCGCTACAGCGCATGCTGAAGGCGCACTACGGCTACACGGGTCCGATCGACGGAGACCCCGGACCGGGGACTCAGGCCGCATTCAAGCGGTTTGCCAACGCTACTCCCAACCTCTGATCTGCCTATAGGCAACGTCAGTAGGCGGCACATCCCGCACGGGGCACGCCGCCGGGCACTGATCACACGGGCACGCGCGGGGGAACGAGGTGGCGGCCCGTCGTGATATCTGCCATGTCGGCCGGGGACCGGTCGAAGTCGGGGAGCGCGAGCATGGCGAGCCTGGCGGCGCGCAGCCGGGCCGCCGTGGCGCGGTCGTCCAGGAGGAGCTGGCAGGCGTCGGCCAGCGAGTCCGGGCTCGGCGCCGGCTCACCGGTGAGGTGACGGCCCAGGCCGAGGTCCGCGACCCGGCGGGCATTGTGGGGCTGGTCACCGAAGTTGGGGATGACCGCCATCGGGGTGGCGGTGCGCACCGCCTCCCGGATGCTGTTGTACCCGCCGTGAGTGACGAACAGATCGGCGCACTCCAGCAGCAGCGGCTGCGGAAGCCGGTCGGTGAGGTGGACGTTCGGGCCGGGTTCGGCATCATCCACGCGGATGCCGCCGGTGGCCACGACGGCCGTGACGTCCAGCAGTGACAGCCCGGCGACGACGGTGCGCAACGTCGTCGCCGGGTCCGTCGCTTCCGGGGACAGTGGCACGTTCCGCCCAGCCTCGCCGAACGTCGGCAGGACCGTTCCCAGCGCGGCGAAGACCAGCGGCCGATCGCCCGGCAGCCGGCCGGCCCAGGGCGGCAGTTCGCCGCTCCGTTCGACCGCCGTCGTCTGCCGGTAAGCGAGCACCGGGCTCGGCACGCGCGCGAACCCGTACGCCTGCGGCATGTAGTCGAACCGCCCGTACGGGTACAGGCTCGCCGGATCGTCCAGCGCCGGCAGCCCCGCCGCGCAGCGCAGCGCGTTGAGCGCGGGCAGCAGCGCCACCGGGTCCACCAGGTTGAGGAAGCCGCTGGGGAACGGCAGTTGCGGCACGCCGCGTTCCTCGGCGAGCAGGACCGCGCCGAAGTCCATGCCGTCCCGTACGACGAACTCGGGCCGTACCTCCGCCGCCGCCGCGCGCAGCAGGCCGAACACCTCCGCCCCGTACGCGCCGAGCAGCAGCGCCGTGAACGGGTGGTCCGGCGAGGACATGTCCAGCGCCGGGTCGAGGAGCGCGGCCCCGCCCAGTTGCGGAAGCGGCGGCAGCACGGCCCGTACCGCGACCCGGTCGGCGGCGAAGACCGGTGCCACCGCCTCTGTCGTGAGGACGGTGACCTCGTGGCCGGCCCCGGCCAGTGCGCGGGCCAGCGGGAGCAGGGCCCGGCCGTGCGAGGGCGAGGCCATGGCGGTGCACAGGACGCGCATGAGGTTCCTTCCGGAAAGGGGGCGGGGCGGCGCGTCCAGGACTACCCCGCCCCTCCCCCACCACCCACCGGAAACCGGCCCCGGCTCACCCGTTCGGCTCAGGCGTTCACTTCTCCAGGGGCTGGTTGAAGCGCAGCAGGTTGCCGGACGGGTCACGGAAGGCGCAGTCCCGCACCCCGTACGGCTGGTCCATCGGTTCCTGGAGCACTTCGCCGCCCGCGCCGGCCGCCCGGATCCGCTCGAAGGTGGCGTCGCAGTCGTCCGTAGCGAAGATCACGCCGCGCAGCAGGCCCTTGGCCATCAGTTCGGCCATGGTCTGCCGGTCCTCGGCGGAGGCGTTCGGGTCGGCGAGCGGCGGCTCCAGGACGATGCTGACGTCCGGCTGGGACGGCGGGCCGACCGTCACCCAGCGCATGCCCTCGAAGCCGACGTCGTTGCGTACCTCAAGGCCGAGGGCGTCGCGGTAGAAGGGGATCGCCGTGTCGTGGTCGTCGACGGCGATGAAGCACTGCGAGATCTTGATGTCCATGCCCGCCACGCTACGGGCGGGGGGCGGGGTCCGCTTCTCCGTTCCTGACCGGTCGCCGGGCGGATCGCGGACGCGTGTGGATCTTGGCCATGCAGGCCGGGATGGCGGCCCCGTCGGCGTGGCCACGGGCCCGGTACGCGCTGGGGCTCTCGCCGACCAGCTCCGTGAAGCGGGTACTGAAGGACCCCAGCGACGTACAGCCGACCGCCATGCACACCTCGGTCACCGACAGATCGCCGCGCCGCAGCAGCGCCTTGGCCCGCTCGATGCGGCGGGTCATGAGATAGCTGTACGGGGTCTCGCCGAACGCCGCCCGGAAGCTGCGGGAGAAGTGGCCCGCCGACATGAGCGCGCCGCGCGCCAGCGCCGGGACGTCCAGCGGCTCGGCGTAGTCGCGGTCCATCCGGTCGCGGGCCTGCCGCAGCCGGACGAGGTCGTCGAGGTCGGGCCGTCTCACCCGTCCAGTGTCCCAGAGCGATCAGGAATGGAGAAGCGGCGGCTGCGGGCCCCGGCTAGCGTGGCTGAGGCTGAGGCTGACCAGGCAATACCGCACGTCAGGAGTGATCATGTCCGACCCGACCGACCCGACCGCAGCCACCCAGGGCATCAAGACCGTGCTGCACCCCGTCTCCGACCTGGCGGCGGCGAAGGAGGTGTACGCCGCGCTGCTGGGCGTGCGCCCGCAGTCCGACACCCCCTACTACGTCGGTTTCGAGACGGCCGGCCAGCAGATCGGTCTGGTGCCGGCCGGCGGGCCGCAGGCGATGACCTCGCCGGTCGCGTACTGGCATGTGCCGGACATCGCGGCGAAGCTCGCCGAGGTGACCGCCGCCGGCGCCACCGTCCACGAGCCGGTGCGCGATGTCGGCGGCGGCCGGCTGGTGGCGACCGTCACCGATCTGGACGGCAACGTGCTGGGCCTGCTCCAGGACCCCACGGCATGACGGCGGCGGACGGGACCGGGGGCCGGCCGTCGCACGCCGCCGATGTCCATGACCTGATCCGGGTGCACGGCGCGCGGGAGAACAATCTGCGGGACGTCAGCGTCGAGTTGCCCAAGCGGCGGCTGACGGTGTTCACCGGGGTGTCGGGGTCGGGCAAGAGTTCGCTGGTGTTCGACACGATCGCCGCCGAGTCGCAGCGGCTGATCAATGAGACGTACAGCGCGTTCGTACAGGGCTTCATGCCCACGCTGGCGCGGCCCGAGGTCGATGTGCTGGAGGGGCTGACGACCGCGATCATCGTGGACCAGCGGCGGCTGGGGACCGACCCGCGTTCGACGGTGGGTACCGCGACCGACGCCAACGCGATGCTGCGAATCCTGTTCAGCCGGCTCGGCCACCCGCACATCGGGCCGCCCGGCGCGTACGCCTTCAACGTCCCCTCGGTGCGGGCGAGCGGGGCGATCACCGTCGAACGCGGCAGCCATCAGAAGGCGGTGAAGGCGACCTTCTCCCGTACGGGCGGGATGTGCCCGCGCTGCGAGGGCCGGGGCACCGTCTCCGACATCGATCTCACGCAGCTGTACGACGCGGACAAGTCGCTCAACGAGGGCGCGCTGACCGTGCCCGGGTACAAACCGGGCGGCTGGAACTACCGGCTGTACTCCTCGTCCGGCTTCTACGACCCGGACAAGCCGATCCGCGCGTACACGAAGACCGAACTGCACGATTTTCTTCACCGCGAGCCGACGCGGATGAAGATCGAGGGCATCAACATGACGTACGAGGGGCTGATCCCCCGGGTGCAGAAGTCGATGCTGGCCAAGGACCGGGAGGCGATGCAGCCGCACATCCGGGAGTTCGTGGACCGGGCGGTGACCTTCACGGCCTGCCCCGAGTGCGAGGGCACCCGGCTGAGCGCGGCGGCCCGGTCGTCGAAGATCGGCGGGGTCAGCATCGCCGACGCGTGCGCGATGCAGATCAGCGACCTGGCCCAATGGGTCGGCGGCCTGCGCGAACCGTCGGTGGCGCCGCTGTTGGACGCGCTGCGGCACACGCTCGACTCGTTCGTCGAGATCGGGCTCGGGTATCTGTCGCTGGACCGGTCCTCGGCCACCCTGTCGGGCGGCGAGGCGCAGCGGGTGAAGATGATCCGCCAGCTCGGCTCGTCCCTCACCGATGTGACGTACGTCTTCGACGAGCCGACCACCGGGCTGCACCCGCACGACATCCAGCGCATGAACGGCCTGCTGCTGCGGCTGCGCGACAAGGGCAACACGCTGCTGGTGGTGGAACACAAGCCGGAGACGATCGCGATCGCCGACCATGTGGTGGACCTGGGTCCGGGCGCGGGTACGGCGGGCGGCGAGATCTGTTACGAGGGCGACGTGGCCGGGCTGCGGGCCTCCGACACGGTCACCGGCCGCCACCTGGACGACCGGGCGAAGGTGAAGGACACGGTACGCACGCCGACCGGTCACCTCGCGATCCGGAACGCGACGGCCCACAACCTGCGGAACGTGAACGTCGACATCCCCCTCGGGGTGCTGACGGTCGTCACCGGCGTGGCCGGCTCCGGAAAGAGCTCGCTGGTGCACGGCTCGATCCCGGCCCGGGAGGGCGTGGTGTCCATCGGCCAGGAGGCGATCCGTGGCTCACGGCGCAGCAACCCGGCCACGTACACCGGGCTGCTGGAGCCGATCCGCAAGGCGTTCGCCAAGGCCAACGGCGTGAAGCCGGCGCTGTTCAGCGCCAATTCGGAGGGCGCCTGCCCCCACTGCAACGGCGCCGGGGTCATCTACACCGATCTGGCGATGATGTCGGGGGTGGCCACCACGTGCGAGGAGTGCGAGGGGAAGCGGTTCCAGGCGGCGGTGCTCGAATACCACCTCGGTGGGCGGGACATCAGCGAGGTGCTGGCGATGCCGGTGACCGAGGCACGGGAGTTCTTCGGTACGGACGGCCCGGCGCCGACCCCGGCGGCGCGCCGCGTGCTGGACCGGCTGGCCGATGTGGGGCTCGGCTATCTCAGCCTGGGCCAGCCGCTCACCACCCTGTCGGGCGGCGAACGGCAACGGCTCAAGCTGGCCACCCACATGGGGGAGAAGGGCGGCGTGTACGTCCTGGACGAACCGACCGCCGGCCTGCACCTGGCCGATGTACGGCAGTTGCTCGGGCTGCTCGACCGGCTGGTGGACTCCGGCAAGTCGGTGATCGTCGTCGAGCACCACCAGGCGGTGATGGCCCACGCCGACTGGATCATCGACCTGGGCCCCGGCGCGGGCCACGACGGCGGCCGGATCGTCTTCGAAGGCACCCCGGCCACCCTGATCGCGGCCCACTCCACCCTCACCGCCGAACACCTGGCCACCTACGTCGGCGGCAGCTGACCGGCCCGGTGACCGGCGATCAGTCCTCCAACAGGTGGTCGAACTCGCCGGCCTTCGCCGCGTGGAGGAACGCGTGCAGCTCCGCCGGGGTGTAGCGCAGGGGCGGCAGGTCGGGGCGCTTGGAGTCCCGAAGGGCCACACCGCCACCCGCTATCGGCATGATCTGCACGCAGGCGTTCCCGTTGCCGGCGCTGAGGGAGGACTTCACCCACAGGCCATCGAGGGGGGCCGCGTACAGTTCCGCCTTCTCGTTACCCATGACGGCTCAGTCCTCCAACAGGTGGTCGAACTCTCCGGCCTTCGCCGCGTGGAGGAACGCGTGCAGCTCCGCCGGGGTGTAGCGCAGGGGCGACAGGTCCGGGCGCTTGGAGTCGCCCAGGGCCACGCCGCCGGGTATCGGCATCAGCTGAACGCAGTCATCGCCGCTGCCATTGCTCATCGACGACTTCAGCCACGGGCCATCGAGCGGTGCGGCGTACAGGTCAGCTTTCTGGTGGGTCATCACAGCTCTTTCTGGATCTTGTCGAGGAAGCGGAGCGTGTCCTGAGGGCTCAGGGCGTGCGCCTTCAAGTCCGCGATCTTTCGACGGGCACTCCTGACCTCGGCCGGATCATCGTGGAGAGTCTCGCCGGTCGACCGTTCCTGAGACACAACACCCCTGTTCTCCGCGCCCGGGAAGTCAAGCACGGTGAGTGCCTGACTTCTGATGCTAGGAGCACCTGCCGAGAAGGGAACCACGCGTAGGGTCACGTTCGGCCGCCGCATGGACTCGATCAGGCTCTGGAGTTGTCCAAGCATCACCTCGCGCCCGCCGACCATCGCACGTACGGCTGTCTCCAGGCACACGGCGTCAAGGACAACCGGGTTGCGCCGAGAAAGGACCGCCTGCCTCCGTAGCCGGGCCTCGACAAACGTCTCCCGGGTGTCGGTGCTCTGGTGCTTCTGCCCGAACTCCGCGATCGCCTCGATGTACTCGCGGGTCTGCAACAGGCCGGGGATGTAGGTCCCGGAGTGGTGAGCCAGTCGCTCCGCCGCGTCCTCCAGGTGGAAGTAGCGGAAGGAATCACCGCTGTAGAGCGCGCGGAAGCGTTCCGCTTGCCACCAGGCGCGGCCGTATGACCTGCCGTGGTCGATTTTGGCGCGGATGGCGGCCCGTTCCTCGGTGGGGACTCCGTACAGCTTGAGCATGATGGGGAGTTGCCGTGCGGTCGGGAACGCCTGGCCCCGTTCGATCTTGCCTACGACCCAGCGTGAGACGCCGATCTTCTGCGCCACGTCCTCCTGACGGAGCGGGGTCTTCTCGCGGTAGCGCCGAAGTTCGTCACCCACATCGCGCATGGCGAAGATCGTGTTGGTGTTGATGTCGACAGACATGGGCCTCCCATCAGGTTCGGCCAGCGTATCCCCGGTGTTCGGCGCAGGGTCCGGACCAGGCGAACTTAACTCTTTCGAGGGGCGATTCGGCCGCCCCCTTGCTCTTCGGATGTCACGTGACACAGGATGCTGACGCACGGAACGCAGTCCTGTTCGAGCGGAAGGAACTGGTGATGCATGAGCGTGGGTTCGTACTAGCGGTGGGGCGGTATCCCTGTGAGGCCGCGTCCGTGGGGCGGGCGCGGCGGATAGTGGTGCGGGCCTATGCGGACACGCCGGGGTTGGATGCCTTCGCCGTCGAACTGCTGATCTCCGAGCTGGCGACGAACGCGGTGCTGCACGCCAACGGGAACGGCGGCGGGGAGTTCGACGTGCTGTGCCACTCCCCCATCGGCGGCAGCGTGCAGGTGGAAGTGCAGGACCGCAGCCGCCTGTTGCCCGTCCGGCGGGAAGCCGGTGGGCTGGACGAGTCGGGGCGCGGGCTCGAACTGCTGGAACTGCTCGCCGCCGACTGGCGCACCGAGCGGACCTGCGACGGGAAGTCGACGATCTTCACGCTGCGGCAGGAGAGGGGGGCGGCATGAGTTTCGACGGCGCGTGGATCCGTACCGAGGTGGTGGTCGGTTCGGAGGTGCGGCCCGGGGATGTGATCGCGGTCGGCGGCATTCCGCACCGGGTGCGGGACGTACGGGAGTTGCATCCGTTCCGGAAGGGGCTGGTGTTCGAGGACGGCAACGCGTACGTGCTCGGCAAGCAGGCGACCATCGAGGTCACCCGGCTCTACACGCCGACGCCGAGGCGGCGGGCGCGGTGAGTCCGGCGGAGGAGTCGCCGCCGCCGCTGCTGTTCGCCAGGACGGGGGCGCTCGCCGGGTGGTGGGAGCGGGGGTGGTGCGTGATGTGCCGCCGGGACGATGTGCCGGTGATCTGGATGGGGCCGGTGGTGTACGGGGCGCGGCACGCGCCGTTCTTCTGCTGCCAGGAGTGTTCCGGGTGGCTGATCCGGTGGGTGGAGAGTTACCCCGAGCCCCCGGCCCGGGAGAGCGGCAGCGGCGGCGGCAAGGAGTTACGGGTACTGCTCGCCCTCGTCGCGCTCGGCTGCGTCTGCGCGGGCGCCTGGGCCATCGCCGCCGCCGCTGCGGCCGTGGTGCGGTGAGGCGTGAGGTGTCCCGGCATCCCCCCGTGGGATGCCGGGCGCGGGTGACGTCCCTCGGTCAGGCGTTGAACTCGCTCTTGTAGAAGATGCTCGACTCGAAGGAGTCCGGGTTGGTCGAGGTGATCTTCGAGGAGTAGCCGAAGGCGAGCCGGGGCGCCCCGTTCACCCGCCAGATGGCGATGCCCTGGCCCTCCCGGCCCGGGAGCGACTGGCCGGCGCCGGTGCGGAACTTCTCGACGTAGCTCGACCCGGTGGCGTTCATGTCGAGCGTGACCAGGTAGGAGGGGCCGCCGGGGCCGCCGAAGAGGAGGTACGCGTAACGACCGCAGGCCGTGATCCCCTGGAAGTAGTCCTTGTCGGTCAGGCCCAGTTCCTGGTTGGTGGGGATCGCCCGCTCGATGATGCGGTAGCCGTTGGTCAGCCGCCCGGCCACGGCGTCGGAGAGGGAGAACAGGGCGATCCGCCAGGGGCGCGCACCGGAGCCAGAGTGGTAGCGGTAGAGCACCCGGCCGTAGTGCGGGTCGATCGCCGGGCGGGGGCTGTGGGCGAAGCTGGTGACCTGGGGGGTGCGGTTGGCGATGGTGAGGGACGTGGTTTCCAGGGTTCCGCCGTCCGACCAGCGGAAGCGGGCGATCCGGGTGCCCGCGTCGTTGACGGAGTGGCTTTCGATCCATATGTAGGGCGCGATGCCCACCCCGGCGGCCTCCACGCCCATGGACGACCCGTGGCCGAACCCGTGCAGGGCCATGCGGTTGAGTACGGTGCCGGACAGGTCGGTCTTGCTCAGCCACAGGTCGCCGGTCTTGCTGCCCACCTTGTGCTGGGCGAAGTAGATGTGGCTGTTGACGCTGTCGTACGCGAACGACTGCATGGCCCAGTAGGGCTGGTGGAGCGTCCGGCGCCAGACCGGATTGCCGCCGGCGCCCGACAGCCGGAACTTCGGCGAGTTGGTCACATCCGCAATGGCGGGGCCTGCCGTGAGCAGTGAGCCGCCGGCGAGCAGCGCCGCCCCTGCCGCCAGTTTGACGCCGCCGGTGAGCAGACTTCTGCGGCTGCGGGCCGGTTTGGCCGCGCTCTCCATAGGATCGATCATGTCGCCACCTCTCGATCGACAACTGATTCCGATTGCAAACCTAGCACTCGGATTCATGACCCTGCTCGAACTTTTACTCGATCATGGGGAGTTCATCGGGCGAGGGCCGGCCGGTGCCTGCTTGACGCTGTTTCCAGGCACTTCATCCCCTCGTCATCGGCTGTGCTTAGGTTGCCGGCCATGGACACCTCACTTTCGCGGCGGGCCGTACTGGGTGGAGCCCTCGCCGGGGGCGCGGCGCTGGTGCTCGGCGCCGGGCCGGCCGGCGCCACCGGCGGTTCGGCGGGCACTTCGACGGGCGGCGCCCGGGTGCTGATCGCGACGAACGAGCCTTGGGGTACGTACCACGTCAAACCGCTGCTGGCCGAGGCCGGGCGGCGCGGCTGGCGACTGACCCAACTGGTGCCCGACTACACGCAGATCGCCGATGGCGACCCGGTGCCCGTCGCCACCCTCGCCGACGCACCGCGCGCCGACCTGCTCGTCGTCACCGGCGCCGGCGACTGGCCCGCCGACTGCGTGGCCCATCTCCGGCGCCGCCGACCGGGCCCGCTGCCCGTGCTGGCCAGTTCACTGGCGTACCACCAGCCCGTCGAGGCGCCACGCGCCAAGGAGATCCGGCCGTGGCTGCGCGGCGTCACCTCCTCGTCCGCCGCCGAGGGACGTGCCTTCACCCACCACCTCGGTACCCGGGGCTCGGCGCTCAAGCCCCGGATCGTCGGCTCGCCGCAGACCGACGATCTGCCCCGCCGCGTACCGGAACAGCACCTGGTGCTGGTGCTGACCAGCGTCACGCACCCGGACGGTACGGGCAGTTCCGCGCCCGGCACCGCACTGCTGCTCGCGGCGGCCGGGAAGCTGGCCGCCGCCGGGAAACGGATCCTGGTCGGCCTGCATCCGCGCGAGGACCGCGCCCTGTGGAGCGACTACGAGATCGCCACGGACCCCTCGGTGATCGCGTCCGCGCGGGCCGAGGCGGCGATCGGAATCCCGGGAACGGTGTTCCCGCTGGTGGCGGCGGTCGGTACGCCGCTGGTCGGCTGTACGGACCCGGCGCTCACGGTGCCGGACTATCTGCTGGCGGTGTGCTCGTCCACCATCGGCGACCCGGGCGAGGCGGTGGCCGCCATCGACGGGGCCCGACTGCCGGACGCCGCGACGCTCGCCGACGCTGTCGGCCCGATCGGCGGCTCCACGGGCCGCCTGCTCGACGCCTGGCGCCGCGGCTGCCGCTGACCGCGCGCCCGCCGGCCCGGGCCCGGGCCGGGTGGGTCGTCGCTGATGGTCGCCAGCAGGCGGGTGACCAGGGGATTCTGATCGTTCTTGCGCCAGGCGACGGCCACCCGGGTCCGGGCGGTGCCGGGGTCGATGCCGCGGAAGGCCACGCCTTTGAGGCGGACGCGCCGGACGCTCGCCGGGGCCAGGGAGACGCCAAGTCCGGTCTCCACCAGGGCACACACGGTTTGCCACTCCACCGCGTGCTGGACCACCTCCGGCGTGAACCCCTGCGCGGTGCACACCCTGATGATCTGGTCGTACAGTGTCGGGCCGGCCGAGCGGGGCAGCAGCACGAAGGGCGAGTCCGCCAACTGGGCGAGCCGGACCGTCCGTTGACCGGCCAGCGGATGGCCGGACGGCAGTACGGCCAGGAACGGCTCGCTGAGTACCGTACGGAAGCCCAGCTCCGGATCAGCGTCGGGTGGTTCGCGCAGCAGACCGATGTCGATGGTCTTGTCACGCAGGGCGGCGAGCTGCGGAGCGGTGGTCATCTCGTGGATGTCCAGCTGGACACCGGGGTGTCGCTGACGGAAATCGCGCAGCAGGCCCGGCAGGACCGTCAGAGCGAGCGAGGCGGCGAAGCCGATCCGCAGCCGGCCCGCCCGGCCACTGCCCACGGCCCGGGCCGCTGCCAGGCCGTCCGCGAGGTCGGCGAGTGCCCGCCGGGCGGCGGGCAGCAGCGCGCTGCCGGCCGGGGTCAGGGTGACCCGCCCCGGGGCCCGGGCGAACAGCGGGTGACCGACCCTGTCCTCCAGGCGGCGGATCTGCTGGCTCAGCGGCGGCTGGGCGATGCCCAGCCGGGCGGCGGCGTGGCCGAAGTGCAGTTCCTCCGCGAGCACGACGAACGCGTGCAGCTGCGGCAGCGGGAGTTCGGGGCGCTCCATACGCCCAGAGATATCAGACGATGCGCGCGACGGTCTTCGACGTATCGGTGCTGCTCCCCTTAGCGTTCGGCGCATGACAGAGCGACGCGCGATCCTCGGCGGCTCGGCCTTCGAGGAGCAGATCGGCTACGCCCGGGCCGTGGTCGACGGCGACCGGGTGGAGGTGTCCGGGACGACCGGGTTCGACTACGCCACCATGACGATCTCCGACGATGTGGTGGAACAGGCCGGGCAGTGCCTGCGCACCATCGAGGCGGTACTGGCCGAGGCGGGGTGCACCTTCGCGGACGTGGTGCGAGTGCGCTATCTGCTGCCCGACCGTACGGACTTCGAACGCTGCCGGCCGGTCCTGCGCGGCTGTTTCGGGGCCGTCCGGCCGGCCGCCACGATGCTCGTGTGCGGTCTCGCCGACCCGCGGATGAAGATCGAGATAGAGGTGTCCGCGCGGCGGCGTGCCATGCCCGCCGCACCGGTCGAGCCGGTCACGCCGGTCGCCCCGGTCGCGCCGGTCGCGCCGGTCGCGCCGGTCGCGCCGGTGGGGTCCGTCCTGCCCGTCGCGGCCCATGAACCCCCCTACTACGCGGCCGTCTTCACCACGGTGCGCGCCCAGGACCAGAGCGGCTACGGCGAGACCAGCGCACACCTGGAAGACCTGGTGAAGGACATCCCCGGGTACCTGGGGATGGACCACGCCCAGACCCCGGGCGGACTGGGCATCACCGTCAGCTACTTCCGCGACGCGGACGCCCTCCGGGAGTGGCAGACCAACGCCGAGCACCGCGCGGCGCAACAGCGCGGGCGAGCCCAGTGGTACCAGAGCTACACGCTTCACGTGGCGAAAGTGGAACGGAGCAACGAGTTCAGCCGGGCGCAGACCCCGCCACCGCCGACCGCTCGCTGACGGCTCGGTGACGGCTCGCTGACCGCCGCAAGCCTGCGGCGGCGCTGCCGGCCTGCACGAGCCGCACGGTGCTACACCACCACACCACCGGGAGCCGCACCCGCCGGACCGGGTACCACGCCCACCGGGCCCGGCGTGACCACCGCCGACTGCGGGCGGATCGGCAGCCGGTTCACCGGCCGGCCGGTCGCCGCCCGTACCGCAGCCGCCACCGCCGCCGGGGACACCACCACCGGCGCCGCGCCCGCCGCCTTCGCGCCGAACGGCGCGACGACGTCCCGCTCCTCCAGCAGCTTCACGATCCGGATATCCGGCACATCCAGCGCGGTCGGCAGCGCGTAGTCCGCGAAGTCCGGGCGCCGCACCACCCCACGCGCCACCCGCAGATGCTCCATCAGGGCCGTCCCCACGCCCTGCGTCACCCCGGCCTCGATCCGGGCCCGCAGCTGCGCCGGGTTCAGTACCCGGCCCACGTCCTGCGCGATGGCCATCTCCACCACCCGCACCGAACCCAGCTCCACGTCCACGTCCACCACGGCCCGTACCGCCGCGAACGCCAGACCCACGAACGCGTCACCCTGACCGGCGGCGTTCAGCGGCTCGGTGGGATGCGGGCGGCATTGCGCCGTCGCCCACAGTTCCTTGCCCTCCAGCGCCTCGGCCACCGTCGTGCTCAACACCCCGTCGTACGAGGTGATCTTGCCGCCCTCGATGGTGAGCAGTTCGGCAGACATCCCGAACGTCGCGGCCAGCGGCTGGAGCAGCTGCGTACGGACCATCTTCGCCGCCCGCTCCACCGCCCCGCCCGACACCCAGGTGTTCCGGCCGCGCAGGCCGGGACCGGCCGGCGGCTGGTCGGTGTCGACCGGTGCGACGTACACCTCCTCGACCCCCAGCACCTCCTGCACGATCTGCCGGGCCAGCGTCGCGAACCCCTGCCCGGTCTCCACCGCCGCGCACAGCACGGTGGCCACCGAACCCTCCACCTTGACGGTGGCCGTGGACACCTCGTCGGCGCCCTCCGCGCCGAGCATGTGCACCATGCCCAGCGCGTACCCCACGCCACGCCGCACCGCCGCCGGGTCGGCCGCGCCGTCCGGGCCTCCGGGCAGCACCCAGTCCTCGTCGGGCGGCGGCGGGAGCGGGGTCTCCCGTACGGCGCGCAGCAGTTCGCCGACCGGCGCCGGGCAGGTGACGGCCTGGCCGGTGGGCAGCGGGTCGCCCGTACTCATCACATTGCGGGCCCGCACCTCGGCCGGATCCAGGCCGAGCCGGGCCGCCAGCTTGTCCATCTGCCCCTCGTACGCGGCGCACACCTGCATGGCGCCCTCGCCGCGCAGATGGCCGGAGGGGGGGTTGTTCGTACGGACCGCCCAGCCGTCGACGACGGCGTTCGGTACGAGGTACGGGCCGGCCGCGAACGACACTGCGGCGGCCAGCGCTTCGGCCGAACCGTCCGCGTACGCGCCCGCGTCCATCAGCAGTTGCGCCTCCACCTTCACCAACTTGCCCTCGCGGTCGGCGTGGTGCCAGTAGCGCAGCATGGTGGGGTGGCGGTGCGGATGGCCCAGGAACGACTCCTCGCGGGTCGCCGCCAGCTTCACGGGGGATGCGGTGCGGATGGCGAGCAGCGCGAGCGGCAGCTCGAAGCCCAGGTCCTCGCGGTCGCCGAACGCGCCCGGGACGCCGGTCACATAGATCTTCACCTGCTCCGGCTCCAGGCCCAGGCAGGCGGCGAGCCGGTCGCGGTCGCCGTGCGGGTCGGTGGTGCCGGTGTACACCTCGACGCCGCCGTCGGGGCGCGGTACGGCGAGGCCGGCCTCGGCTCCTATCGGGGCCGGGTCCTGGCGGCCGACGCGGTAGACGCCCTCGACGACGATCTCGCCGTTCATGTTCGGGTCGCCGTGGCGCAGCGGGATGTGCCGGATGATGTTGCCGTCCGGGTGGAGGGGTTCGGCCTCGAACACCTTCTCGGGGTCGGTGACCGGCGGCAGCACCTCGTACTCGACGGCGATCGCGGCGGCGGCCAGCCGGGCCGTCTCCGGATGATCGGCGGCTACGGCGGCCACCGGCTCGCCGTGGTAGCGCACCTCGTCGGAGGCGAGCGGTGGCCGGTCACCCGGCGGGGTGCCCTTGACATCGAGGTGCGTGACGACGGCGCGCACCCCGGGGAGCGCGGCGGCCTCGGCCGTGTCGATGCCACGGATCCGGGCTCGCGGGTGCGGGGCGCGCAGCACGGCCGCCCACAGCAGGCCCTCCGCCCACAGGTCGGCGGTGTACGGGAAGACGCCGGTGGTCTTGGCGGCGGCGTCGGTGGGCGGTACGGACGCGCCGAGGCCGAACGGGGCGGCCCCCTCGGCGGGCACCGGCGCGGACTCGCCGCCGGCGACGGTGACGGCGGTGATGCCGTCGATGGGCTGCTCGCTCATCGGCTCAGGCGTCTCCCTCGGGCGGTCCGGCTTGCTGCGGAATGCGGGGCGGCTCGGCGGCGGTGACGGGTGGCCGGGCGGCGGCCCGCTCGGCGCGGTCGGCGCGCTCGTCGATCACGGTACGGACGGCGTCCAGGACGCCGCTGTAGCCGGAGCAGCGGCACAGATTGCCGCACAGGGCCTGGCGGGTCTGGAGCTCGCTGGGCGCGTGGTTGCCTTCGAGAAGGTCGTGCACGGTCATGGCCATGCCGGGCAGGCAGAAGCCGCACTGGACCGCGCAGGCGGCGAGGGCGCGTTGGACGTCGGACGGCTCCTGCTCGGTGCCGAGCCCCTCGACGGTACGGATCTCGCAGCCGGCGGCGGTGGCGGCCGGTACGAGGCAGGCGGCGACGAGCCGGCCGTCGACCTGGACGGAGCAGGCGCCGCACTCGCCCTGCGAGCAGCCGTCCTTGGCGCCGGCGAGGCCGAGGCGTTCGCGCAGGACATAGAGAAGGGACTCACCGATCCAGGCGCTGGAGACGGCGCGGTCGATGCCGTTGACGCGCAGGACGTAGGAGACCTCGGGGTGCTCGCTGTCGCTGACGGGCGGCGGGGGCGGCGCGGAGGCGGCGTCGCCGCCTCCGGCGCCGTGCGGGTGAGCGGGGTCGGAGACGTCGGACGGAATCACCCACGACCCGGACTCGTCACCGCTTCCGCTGCCGCCGAACCCGGCGGGGCGCTGCACGGGGCCGCCTTCGGCGGCGGGGAAGCCGGGGGGGAGGTGGCCCTCGGCGGGGGCGGCGGGGGCACCGGGGGCGGCGACGTCAGCGGAGACACCGGCCGGGCCGGACGTCACGGAACCGGAGCCGGAGCCATTGACGTCGGCTTCGGCCGCACCGGAGAGGGAGGCGCCGGAGTCGCCCGAAGCCGCGACACCGAAAGCCTCAACCGCAGCCGCACCGGAACCGGCGACCGGACCGCCGTAACCGGCTGACCCGGCCGATTCACCGGCCCCGGAAGCCGAAGGCGCAATCGCACTCGTACCCGCGGGCCCGGCGGCAGCGGCGAAACCGTCCGAGGCGACCAACCCGGCGGAGCCGGAATGGCCGGGAGCCGCATCACCATTCGGCCCGACGCCGAAGGCCGCACCCGGACCAGAACCAGGACCAGGACCAGCCGAACCGGTGAGAGCAGAACCAACAGGGCCGGCAGAGTCGGCAACGGCGAAACCAGCCGAACCGGCGGCGCCGGAATCGCCCGAACCCGCGTCACGGTCCGGCCCCATGCCGAAAGCCGCACCCGGACCAACGGCACCGGCCAGGCCGGCAGAGCCAACCGAACCGTCCGACCCCGAAACGCCGGAACCCGCACCAGCATCCGGCGCGACGCCGAACGCCGTACTCGCACCAGGGCCGGCCGAACCGGCACCAGCGGCGAAGCCGGAGCCGCCCTCACCCACACCTGCGCCAGCAGCACCGGCAGGGCCAACGGGAGGTGCGAAACCCGCCGAGGCGACCGAGCCAACCGAGCCGGAAACGCCAGAACCCGCACCAGCATCCGGCGCGACGTCGAACGCCGTACTCGCGCCAGGGCCGGCCGAACCGGCACCAGCGGCGAAGCCAGGGCCGCCCTCACCCACACCCGCGCCAGCAGCACCGGCAGGGCCAACGGGAGGCGGGAAGCCGGCCGACGCGACCGAGCCGACCGAGCCGACGGAACCGGAAACGCCAGAACCCGCACCAGCATCCGGCGCGACGCCGAACGCCGTACTCACACCAGGGCCGGCCGAACCCGCATCAGCGGCGAAGCCGGAGCCGCCGGGGACCGTACCCGTGCCCGGGGCCGGGTCAGCAGGTCCGGCGACGGCCGACCCGGCGGGGCTGGAAACGACGTTATCCGCGGCACCGCTCGACCCAGCGACGCCTGAACTCACGCCGGCGTCAGCGGGACCGGCGGCAGCCGAAGCGGCCGGCCCGACCGCGCCGGTGGAACCGGAATGACCGGAACCTGCGGCACCAGTTGGCCCGGTACCCGTAGCCGCGCCCGCAGCAAAGCCGGCGGCGGTCGCGAAGCCGCCAGGTTCGATCGTGCCGCCTGAACCCGTGCCTCCACTCGGCCCGGCGCCGAAAGCCGCACCCGGGCCCGCGCCTTCGGCATGGTCGACGGGCCCAGGCCCAGGCCCAGTGACGGCGACACCCGCGGCGCCGGCCGATCCGGCAACGCCAAAACCCGCGGCACCGTTCGGCCCGCCGGCGTCGGCGCCGACCGGACCAGCATGGCCAACGGGGCCGGGGGCACCGGGGACGGTGCCCGTGCCCGTATCGCTCGGTTGAGCCGTCCCGGAGGCTTGGGCAACGGTCGTGTCAGCGCCGCCAGTCGGTCCGGGGGCGTGGTGGGACGAGGGTGGGGAAGACGGTGGGGTGCCCGGGCCGCTCAGCACGACGTGGGCACCGGACAGGGTGACGCCCGACGTTCCGGGACCAACGGGCGCGGCCGGAGCGGACTGTGCGCTGTCGCCCCCGTGCGCCGCGAACGGCTGCTGGGCCGGGGTCACGGACCCCCCCTGCTGCGGGAAGGCAACCGTTTCAGCTGAAGGGGCTCCTGGCGTCGGCCCGCCCGCGAGGTCCACTACCGGCCACGCGCCGGAGTCCGTTCCCGGCTGCCCGGGACCGAGAACCCGCGCGGTCACGCCGTTGCCGCCCTGCCCACCGACCGGGTCGGATCCGCCGTGCTGCGGGACGCCTGGCCAACCGTCACGGCTGTCGCCGACGGGGGCCGTTTCCCCGGCGCCGGCGGCGACAGGGCGCTCGGTCTGCTGCCAGCCGGCGCCGGGCCCGGCGGCGGGCCAGCCGGCCTGCGGACCGTGAGCACCGGCGTGGGCCGAGTGCGTGTCATGACCGTCCGCGCTGCCGGGTGCCGGGTGGCCGACCGCGTCGGGCCAGGCCGCGTGGGCGGACCCACCGTCCGTCGCCGAAGCGCCTGTGCCCGCACCCGCACCCGCCGGGAGGGGCGCGTCCGGCCAGCCCGGCTGCGGACCGTGCCCGCTCCGCTCAGCAGCCTGGGCGGGAACACCGTTCCCGGCATCGCCGACGTGCACCGCCCCGGTCGCGTCGGGCCAGGCCGCGTGCGCGGCCCCACCGTCCGTCACCGAAGCGCCCGTGCCCACCGGATGCGATCCGCCCTGCGCCCCCGTCGACGCGTCGGACCAGCCGCCGCGCTGCCCATGGCCGTCAGCGGCCGGGTTGTCCGCGCTTGGTGGAACGTGACCGTGGTTGGCCCCCGTGCCGGGCCAGGGAGAGGGGGCGGGGGCGGGGCGTTCGGTGGTTGGCTGGTGTTGCCAGCCGTCGCGGGGGGTGGTTCCCGTGGGGTGGCTGGGGGTGGGAGGTTCCGCGGTCGCGGGCCAGCGGGCTGTTCCTGCCGCCGGGCCGGCTCCAGTCCCCGTGCCGGTGCCGGTGCCGGTGCCTGGCCAGGACGTGGGTTGGGGCGCCGTCCACGGGCCGGATTCGGGGAGTTCACCCTGCCCCTGCTGCCCCTGCTGCCCCTGCTGCCCCTGCTGCGCAAACGGCAGCGACCAGGCGCCCGTCGCGCCCGGGTCGGTGACCGGGGTGCCGCCGCCCGTCACCGCCAGCGGGTCCGCGCCCGGTGCCGGCTGGGGCGGCAACTGCACGAACGCCGTTGCGTCCGCGTCGTAGTCGCCGCCGTACTCCCCCGCGGCCCAGCCGTCTTGTGGCCGCGCCCCCCGCTGATCGTCGCTCATCGCAGCGCCCTTCCGAGTCCACGGCGGGCCAGTGTCGCCACGGTACGCCTCACATGCAGCACAGCAGCCGGCAGTTGCGCCTCCCCCGGCTGCGGATCGGGGACGCAGGCCAGGCCCACGTAGTCACCGAACGCCGCCAGCGCCTCCGGCGCCAGCGCCCGCCCGTGTTCGCCGTCCCAGTCCACCAGCGACGCCACCCACCGCTCGGCGTCCAGCGGACGCAGCGGCATCGGCGCGACGCCGCCCACCGCGCACCGCACCTCGCGCCGTATCGGGTCGAGCACCACCGCCACGGATGCCAGCGCCCGCCCCGGGCCGCTGCGCGCGGTCGCCTTCAGGAAGGTCTGGGGGGCGTGCAGCAGGGGTACCCGTACGTGGGCGAGGAGTTCGGCGGGGCGGAGTTGGTCCATGCCGGCCAGCAGGTTGCTGACGGGGATCTGCCGGCCCTGCCCCTCGGGGCCGGCCACCAGCAAGGTGGCTTCCAGCGCGGCGAGCACCGGCAGGGTGTCGCCGGATGCCGCCGCCGTGATGATGTTGCCGCCCAGCGTCCCGGCGTTGCGCACCTGCGGCGGGCCCGCCGAGCGGGACGCCGCCGCCAGGGCCGGGATGAGGGCGGCGAAGTCGGGCCGGCTCATCCGGGCGTGGGTGAGGCAGGCGCCGAGCAGCGCGTGCCCGTCCTGGTACTCCCAGCCGCGCAGTTCGCCGAGCCGGCCCAGGCTGACGAGGGCGGCGGGCCGCAGCAGTCCGGAGTTGACGCCGGCCATCAAGTCGGTGCCGCCCGCGACCGGTACGGCGGCGGGGGTGGCGACCAGCGCGGCCACGGCGTCGTCCAGGGTGGCGGGCAGCGCGACGAGCTGAGCGGTCTTCGGCGAGGACGCTCCGGGTGCCTGCGAAGCCTGAGGTGCGTGCGTGCTCAATCCAGCTGCCCCTTTCCGGCTGTCCCGGCTGCCCAGCCGTACGGTATGCGAGGCAACTCTGGCACATTTTTCCGCTCCACCGGTGCCGGGGTCACCCTCATTCCGGATGCGCGTCACGCCCGTTAACGACTCAGCCCGGCTCGCCGTCGACGGGGCGCCCGAGTTGTCCGGTTAGCCCGGCGGGCATCGGCCGCCGCTGCCAGGGGTGCGGGCCGGCGGGCGGCCGGTATCCGACGCCCAGCGCGTCGAGTCGCGCGTAGTGCGATCCGTTCATGCGCCGTTCGAAGTCCGGCCACGCGCGCCGCTCCGGCGCGCTCCACGCCACTTCGGCGAACGCGCACAGCCGCGGGTACGTCTGGTAGTCGGCGCGTGCCTGGTCGTCGATGAGTTCGGTCCACAAGTTGGCCTGGGCGCCGATGACATGCCGGGCGGCGTCCCGGCCGGCCAGCGCGGGCGGCACCGGCTCGAACTCGTACACGTCGCGCAGCGTACGCACCCACCCCACCGGCATCGGCTCGTCCTCGCCCGCGGCCTGCCGGTGGTCGAGGTAGACGAACTGCTCGGGGCACATCACCACATCGTGTCCCGCCTCGGCCGCCGCGATGCCGCCCGCGTAGCCGCGCCAGGAGGAGACGGCGGCGCCCGGTGCGAGCCCGCCCTCCAGGATCTCGTCCCAGCCGATGAGCCGCCGCCCGCGTGCCGTCAGCCAGCGGTCGAAGTGCCGGATGAACCACGACTGGAGGCCGTCCTCGTCCCCGAGCCCTTCGCGGGCGATCCGTTCCTGGGCGACCTGGGAGGTGCGCCACTGCTCCTTGGGGCATTCGTCGCCGCCGATGTGGATGAAGCGGGAGGGGAAGATCTCCAGGACTTCGGCGAGCACGTTCTCGTAGAACCGCAGCACCTCGTCGGTGGGGGCCAGCACGTGGGGGCTGATGCCCCAGTCGGTCCACACGCCGGGGTCGCCGTTGCCGTCGTTGCCCAGCCAGGGGTAGGCGGCGATGGCGGCCTGCGAGTGTCCGGGCAGTTCGATCTCGGGGACGACGGTGATGTGCCGTTCCGCCGCGTAGGCGACGATCTCCCGCAGGTCGGCCTGGGTGTAGTGGCCGCCGTGCGGGCGTTCGTCCCACAGCGGCGAGTCGCGGTGCCCGTACCGCGAGCGGGGCCGCCATGCCCCGGTGGCGGTCAGTTTCGGGTAGCGGGTGATCTCGATCCGCCAGCCCTGGTCATCGGTGAGATGCAGATGGAGCACATTGAGCTTGTGGGCGGCGAGCAGGTCCAGCTGGCGCAGCACCGCGTCCTTGGGCTGGAAGTGGCGGGCGGTGTCCAGCAGGAAGCCGCGCCAGCCGAAGCGCGGGGCGTCCTCGATGGTGACGGCGGGCAGCCGCCACTCACTCCCGGTGAGCGGGGCGCGACGGTACGCCTCCGGGCCGGCCAGCTGGCGCAGGGTCTGCGCGCCCCAGAAGACCCCGGCGGGGCCGCCGCCCGCGATGAGCACCCCGGTGCTGTCAACGGTCAGCCGGTACGCCTCGGGGCCGCCGGCCGGCCTCTCGTCCAGGGTCAGGGTCAGGCGTACGGGGGACCCGGTGCCGCTCCCGTCCGCCCCCAGGGCGGCCCGCAGCCAGCGGGCGGTGGGCTCCGTACCGGGGGCGGCGTCGAGCACGACCCCCGGCCCGAGGGTCACACCGGCGCCCCGGCCGGGTCGGTACGCGGTCGGGGCCGGTATCAGGTCGGCAGGGTCGGCACGCTCGGCAAGGTCAACAGTCGTCGTCATGGCAGGATCGTGCCCGCCACGGCGGCCGGCTACTTCTTGCCGCCGCCCTTGCCGTCCTTGCCGCCCTTGCCACCGAAGGCGCCCATGGACTCGTAGATCTCCTTGCACATGGGGCAGACGGGGTACTTCTTCGGGTCCCGGCCCGGCACCCACACCTTGCCGCACAGCGCCACGACGGGCGTGCCGTCCAGCGCGCTCGCCATGATCTTGTCCTTCTGGACATAGTGGGCGAAGCGCTCATGGTCGCCATCGCCGTGCGAGGTCTGCGGGACGGGCTCGACCAGGGTGCCGGTGCCTGCCCCCCGCTCGGGCTGCTGCTCGGGCTCAAGGGTGCTCATGAGCACCAAGCCTAATTGAGCGAGGGGTCATCCGGGTAAGTGGCGAGCAGCGCCAGTCTGCCGCGCTGCCGGCGCAGCACCGCGCGCCACAGCCCCTCGGGGTGCGGGGCGGACACATCGCCGGGCTCGGAGTCGACCACGTACCAGGCGCCCTCCTCCAGCTCGGCCTCCAGCTGGCCGGGGCCCCATCCGGCGTAGCCGGCGAAGACCCGCAGCGAGCCGACCTCGGCGGCGAGCACCTGGGGCGGGGCCTCCAGGTCGACCAGGCCGATGGAGCCGTGGACGCGGCGCCAGCCCAGCGGCCCGGCGCCGGGGACGACGGCGAGGGCGAGGGCGGCGTCCAGGGCGACCGGGCCGCCCTGGAAGACGACGCCGGGGTCGCCGGCCAGCTCGGCCCAGGCTTCCAGGACCTCGGAGACGCCGACCGGGGTGGGGCGGTTGAGGACGACCCCGAGCGCGCCGTCGTCGTCGTGGTCGAGCATGAGCACCACGGAGCGCTCGAAGTTGGGATCGGACAGCGCGGGGGTGGCCACCAGCAGCCGTCCGGTGAGCGAGGACACCTCGGTCATGAGGACATGATTCCCCATCCCGGGGGCGGTGGGGAGTGCCGGGTGCGGACCGTGTGGAGCATTACCATTTCGATTACCTCCGCTCGATTCCCCCCGGCCCTCTTGGAGATCGCGAGTTCCATGACTGACGACGTCCTGATTGTCCATGGCGGCACCCCGATCGAGGGCGAGATCAAGGTGCGGGGGGCGAAGAACCTCGTGCCGAAGGCGATGGTGGCGGCGCTGCTCGGCAGCAGTCCGTCCCGGCTGCGCAATGTCCCCGATATCCGTGATGTCCGTGTTGTACGCGGGCTGTTGCAGCTGCACGGGGTGACCGTGCGCACCGGCGAGGAGCCGGGCGAGCTGTTCATGGACCCGTCGCGGGTCGAACGCGCCAATGTCGCCGACATCGACGCGCACGCCGGCTCCTCCCGCATCCCGATCCTGCTGTGCGGCCCGCTGCTGCACCGCCTGGGGCACGCGTTCATCCCGGGCCTGGGGGGCTGCGACATCGGCGGCCGGCCGGTCGACTTCCACTTCGACGTGCTGCGCAAGTTCGGCGCCACCATCGACAAGCGGGCGGACGGCCAGTACCTGGAGGCGCCGCGCGGGCTGCGCGGCTGCAAGATCCGGCTGCCGTACCCGTCCGTCGGCTCCACCGAACAGGTGCTGCTGACCGCCGTGCTGGCCGAGGGTGTGACGGAACTCTCCAACGCGGCCGTGGAACCGGAGATCGAGGACCTCATCTGCGTGCTCCAGAAGATGGGCGCGATGATCTCCATGGACACGGACCGCACCATCCGCATCACCGGCGTGGACCGTCTTGAGGGTTACACCCACCGCGCCCTCCCGGACCGCCTGGAGACCGCCTCGTGGGCGAGCGCGGCGCTGGCGACCAAGGGCAGCGTGTACGTACGCGGGGCCGCCCAGCGGGAGATGATGACGTTCCTGAACGTCTACCGGAAGGTCGGCGGCGCCTTCGAGATCGAGGACGAGGGGATCCGCTTCTGGCACCCGGGCGGCCCGCTGAACGCGATCGCCCTGGAGACGGACGTCCACCCCGGTTTCCAGACCGACTGGCAGCAGCCGCTGGTGGTGGCGCTCACCCAGGCGTCGGGCCTGTCGATCGTGCACGAGACGGTGTACGAGTCGCGGCTGGGCTTCACCAGCGCGCTGAACCAGATGGGCGCGCACATCCAGCTGTACCGCGAGTGCCTGGGCGGTTCGGCCTGCCGGTTCGGGCAGCGCAACTTCCTGCACTCGGCGGTGGTGTCGGGGCCGACCACGCTCCAGGGCGCGGATCTGGTGATCCCGGATCTGCGGGGCGGGTTCTCGTATCTGATCGCGGCGCTGGCGGCGCAGGGCACTTCGCGGGTGCACGGCATCGACCTGATCAACCGCGGCTATGAGAACTTCATCAGAAAACTGGAGGACCTGGGCGCGAAGGTCGAGCGCCCCGCGTGACGTACGCAACTGTCATCCGGTTGTAGGACGTACGACACATCGCGTACACGGTGAACGAAGAGGGTGGCCCCCTGGCTGGGGGCCACCCTCATTCGTTCACTGCGACTGCTTGTGGTGCCGCAACTGCCCAGAGCCTGCGCTCAGAGCGTCACTTGCCCTTGGCGGCTTCCTTCAGCTTGGAGCCCGCGGAGACCTTGACGCTGTACCCGGCGGGGATCTGGATCGGCTCGCCGGTCTGCGGGTTGCGGGCGGTGCGCGCCGCGCGGTGGGTCCGCTCGAAGGTCAGGAAGCCGGGGATGGTGACCTTCTCGTCCCCCTTGGACACGATCTCCCCGGTGATCTCCGCGAAGGCCGCCAGTACCGCGTCGGCGTCCTTCCGGGTCACCTCGGCGCGCTCGGACAGAGCGGCCACCAGCTCACTGCGGTTCATATTTCGTACTCCCGTGTTCTTCCTTGCCGATGAGGCGTGAGATCGAAGCCGATGCTGCCAGGACCCTCGGACAGTTCCCGGACCCGGGTCAGCGTTCGTGACCCTCGCGCCCGGATACGCATCCTGCCCCCACCAGTGGTGTGAAGGCCAATCCGGCGCCCGCGAAGTCACACGAAGAGTCCTGGCGTCCGTCCCGGGGCTCAGCCTCCGGGTCACCCTACGGGGGGCGCCGTCGGCCCCGGCAACCGACTCGCCGGGGGCGGGCCGGTGCCGGGACCGTACGGAGCCTTACGGAGCCTTACTGAGCCGTACGGAGCCGCCCGGGCGCGGTGCGCGTCCGGTGCGGGCACCGTGGTGATGTGCCGGGCGGGAGCCCGCAGGTGGCGGATGTGGCTTACGCCTCGTCCGCGTGGGTGGCCTGGGCTGCCTCGCGGACGGCGCCGGAGACCGCGCCGGAGACCTTCTCGTTGAAGACGGACGGCACGATGTAGTTGGCGTTCAGCTCGTCCTCGCCGACGACATCGGCCAGCGCGCGGGCGGCGGCCAGCATCATCGCCGTGTTGACGGTGCGCGACTGGGCGTCGAGCAGACCGCGGAAGACCCCGGGGAAGACCAGCACGTTGTTGATCTGGTTGGGGAAGTCCGAGCGGCCGGTGGCCACCACGGCGGCGGTCTGCCGGGCGATGGCCGGGTCGATCTCCGGGTCGGGGTTGGCGAGCGCGAACACGATCGAGTTGTCCGCCATGGCCGCGACATCGTCGGCGTCCAGCACGTTGGGGGCGGAGACGCCGATGAAGACATCGGCGCCGACGATGGCGTCCTTGAGGGTGCCGGTGACCCCGTCCGGGTTGGTGTTGTCGGCGATCCAGCGCAGCGGGGTGCCGGGCGCGGCGTCCACCAGGTCGGCGCGGGCGGCGTGCACCACGCCGTGGATGTCGGTGACGACGGCGTGCTTGACGCCGGCCGCCAGCAGCAGCTTGAGGATCGCGGTACCGGCCGCGCCGGCACCGGACATGACGACCCGTACGTCGGCCAGTTCCTTGTCGACGACGCGCAGCGCGTTGTGCAGGGCGGCGAGTACGACGATGGCGGTGCCGTGCTGGTCGTCGTGGAAGACCGGGATGTCCAGGGCCTCGCGCAGCCGCGCCTCGATCTCGAAGCAGCGCGGGGCGGAGATGTCTTCGAGGTTGATGCCCGCGAAGCCGGGGGCGATCGCCTTGACGACCTCGACGATGGCGTCGGTGTCCTGGGTGTCCAGGCAGATCGGCCAGGCGTCGATGCCGGCGAACCGCTTGAAGAGGGCGGCCTTGCCCTCCATGACCGGCAGGGCGGCCTGCGGGCCGATGTTGCCCAGGCCGAGCACGGCGGAGCCGTCGGTGACGACGGCGACGCTGTTGCGCTTGATGGTCAGCCGCCGGGCGTCCTCGGGGTGGGCGGCGATCTGGGTGCACACCCGGGCCACGCCGGGGGTGTAGATCATCGAGAGGTCGTCGCGATTGCGAATCGGGTGCTTCGAGGTCATCTCGATCTTGCCGCCGAGATGCATCAGGAACGTACGGTCGGAGACCTTGCCGAGCGCGACGCCGTCGATGGCCCGGAGCTTTTGCACGATCTCATCGGCGTGCGCCGTGGAGGAGGCGGCGATCGTGACGTCGATGCGCAGCTTCTCGTGGCCGGAGGCGGTGACGTCCAGGCCGGTGACGGATCCTCCGGAGGACTCCACCACCGTGGTGAGCTGACTGACCGCAGTACCGCTGGCCGGAACTTCCAGCCGAACGGTCATCGAATACGAGACGCTGGGCGCCGTTGCCATGACCGACTTCCTTCGTTTTCTCCATCACGCGTGCCCCCGAATGGTCGCACCTACCGTGGAGTAGCCGGTAACCCAGGGGCATCGACCTATATGACCGTAACAACGGCAGGGGTATGCGAAGGGGGGGGTGCCCGGGAAGAAAGTCTTGACACCGACCCGCCAGCTCGCCTCGCGGCAAGTGGTCGCTCGTAGCGACAATGGTTGGGCCCGGGGGCATGGATCGGGCCGGTGCCTCTTAAAGCCTAACAAACCATGGCAGAACACAACTAGTCGGCCGGGCAGTCGAATCGCCCGTGCGTTCCGTTCATCGTTCTACCTCATACGCACGGCGCATATGCCTGTGCGCTGCGTCTCACTCCGCTCCCGGCTCCGCACCCCTCACGTCTCCCGCAGCAGGTCCGGCACCCCGCCCGCGTCCGGGTCGTCGGCGGCGCCGGCCAGCACGGTGAGCCGCTGGGTGGCCCGGGTGAGCGCCACGTACAGCACCCGCAGCCCCGCCGGGGACTCGTCCGCGATCTCCGCCGGGCTCACCACCAGCGTGGCGTCGTACTCCAGGCCCTTCGCCTCCAGCGAGCCCAGCACCAGCAGCCGCTCGCTCACCCCGGCCAGCCAGCCGCGTACCTGCTCGCGGCGGCCCATCGCCACCACCACCCCGACCGTGCCCTCCACCTCGGCCAGCAGCCGCCCGGCCGCCGCCGCGATGGCCGCACGCCCCGGCGTGCGCTCCGGCGCGCCATCCGCCCCCGCCGCCCCGGCCGCCCCCGCCGCCCCGGCCGCCCCCGCCGCCCCGGCCGCCACCTCGTACACCGGCCGTACCCCCGTCGTACGCACCGCGCGCGGCGGTACCGTGCCCGGCATGGCCAGGGCCAGCACCCGGTCGGCCACCTGGGCGATCTCGGCCGGGTTGCGATAGTTCACGGTCAGCTCGAAGCGGCGGCGCGGGCGGGAGCCCAGCGCCCCGTCCTTCTCGGCCGCCGCCTCCTCCGGCGCCGACCAGGAGCTCTGCGCCGGGTCGCCGACGATCGTCCAGGTCGCCTGCCGGCCCCGGCGGCCCACCATCCGCCACTGCATCGGGGTGAGGTCCTGCGCCTCGTCCACGATGATGTGCGCGTAGTCGGTGCGCTCCCCCTCCAGCAGCTCGCGCCGCTCCCGGCGCTCCCTGCGGGAGGGGCCGGTCCGGTCCGCATAGGTGGTCAGCTCGTCCAGGCCGGTCAGCAGATCGAGCGGGTCCGCCTCGCGCGGGCCGCGCTCCTTGGGCCGGGACGGGGTGCCCAGCAGCTGCCGCAGCTCGTCCAGCAGCGCCACGTCGTGTACGGACAGCCCGCCGCCGTCCGGGGTGACGCGGCGCAGCGAGCGGGCCAGCTGGCGTACCTCGCGCGGACGCAGCACCCGGCGGGCCCAGCGGGCCAGGCGGCCCTCGTCGGCCATGGCGCGCAGCACCTGGAGCGGGCTGACCTCGGGCCACCAGGCGTCGAGGAAGTCGGTGAAGGCGTCCTCGGTGGCGATGTCCTCGTTGAAGCCCTGGCGTGCCTCCTGGGCCAGGTCGGCGTCGCCGTAGCGGCGGCCGGCGGCGTCGGACTTGTGCCACAGGGCGTCCAGCAGCAGGCGGCGGGCGCGGGGGCGGAGCAGATTGACGGGGGCGGTGCCGCTGAGCGCCTGCTGGCGGATCCGGTCCAGCTCGGCGGCGTCGAGTTCGACGCGGGCGTTGAAGGCCACCACGCGCAGCCGGGCGGGCGCCTGGGGCGCGTCCAGCGCGCCGCGCGCCGCCCGGGCCAGGACGCGCGCCATCGCGGCGGAGCCCTTGATCCGGGCCACCGGCGGCTCGTCGTACGCCTGCGCCGTCACGCCGTCCACCAGCGAGCCCAGCGCGCGGATGGCGACCTGGCCCTCCTCGCCGAGAGCCGGCAGCACGCCCTCGGTGTACGAGACGAGCAGCGGGGTCGGCGAGACGATGAGGATGCCGCCCGCGTAGCGCCGCCGGTCCTGGTAGAGCAGATAGGCGGCACGGTGCAGCGCGACGGCCGTCTTGCCGGTACCGGGACCGCCGGTCACCTCGGTGACGGAGACGGCGGGGGCGCGGATCACCTCGTCCTGCTCGGCCTGGATGGAGGCCACGATGTCCGTCATCCGGTGGCCCCGGGTACGGCCCAGGGCCGCCATCAGCGCCCCGTCCCCGACCACCGGCAGCTCCTGGCCGGCGAGCGTGGCGCGCAGCTCCGGGCGGAGCAGATCGTCCTCGACCCCCAGCACCCTGCGCCCCTTGCTGCGGATCACCCGGCGCCGTACGACCCGCCCCGGAGCCACCGGGGTGGCGCGGTAGAACGGGGCGGCGGCCGGGGCCCGCCAGTCGATGACGAGCGGCACATAGTCGGCGTCGAGCACGCCGAGCCGCCCGATGTGCAGGGTCTCGGCGATCTCGGCCGTGCTCTCCCCGTCCGGGCCGGGCCGGATCGCGTCCTCGGCGGGCTCGACGGAGGTCAGCGCCCCGTCCGGCCCGCGCCGCCCGTCCTGCCCGGCGAGCAGGTCGATGCGGCCGAAGAGGAAGTCCTCGAACTCGTTGTTGAGCCGCGACAGGTGCGCCCCGGCCTGGAACACCTGGGCGTCCCGCTCGGCCAGCGCACCCGGCGTACCGACCTGCACCCGCTTCGCGGCGTCGGCCATCAGGAACTCGGCCTCGTGGATCTTCTCCTCCAGCCGCCGGTACACGGTGTCAAGGTGCCGCTGTTCGCCAAGGACCTCCCGCTCCCGTACGTCCACGACCTGGGCCCCCTTCTGACCTGCGCGCTGGCACTGGCATATGCACTGCACTGAAGAACGGCGCACTACGGTACGCGACCGCTGTGCCGCCACGGCCTCAGGCCGGGCGGTTGGGGCGGTGCGCGTGGAGAACGACCGGATTGGTGAGGGCCGCCGGCCGGTCGGGTGGTCCAGCCGCGGCCGGCGCACCACCCGGCGAGGATCGCCCCGGGCACCGGCCGCGCCGGCACGGACCACGGTGTGCGGGGTGCCCGGCCGGCCGGGCAGGACCCGCGACCTGTTGCTGGGGCACGCCCCTCGGCCGGTGTACGCAGAGTGATGACCGAGAAGGGGACGCTTCCCTTGCCCACGGCCATCCATACCGGTTTCGGCCGGTTGCGGTCATGTTCTAATCACCGGATGACGAAGATCGATTCAGGGCTGATACGACGCTGGCTGAGCGGCTGGAGCGTGGCTCGCTCCCTGCCCGAGGCCGAGCCGGTCGAGTCCGCCGGGGACGGCCTGCGGTCCACGTGCCACCAACCCGGCCGTGAGGTCGAGGTCTTCGCGCTGCGTGCGGATGAGGAGCCCGAGTCCTTGGCACGGCTGGCGGCAGTCGTCGCCGCCGCGCAGCAGACCACCTGGCTCACGGTACCCACGCTGCGCCCGGGCGCCGTCGAAGCCTTCGTCAGGGCTGCCGGACTGGAATTGCTCCACCGGTCCGAGTGGCTCATGACGACCGATCTGACCGAGCACCCGCAGCACGCACCCGCCGCGCCGTACGAGCTGGAGGTCCGCACGGAGGGGCCGGTCACGGTCGTCTCCCTCCGCGACCCCTCCGGAGAGGTTGCGGCGCGCGGCACCATCGCCGTGGTCGGTGCCGATGCGATCGCCGATCGCATCGAGACGGACCCGGCGCACCGCCGACGCGGCCTGGGCCGCGCCATGATGAGCGCTCTGGCGGAGGCCGCCGTGGCTCAGGGCGCCCGTACCGGTCTTCTCATCGCCAGTGAGGAAGGCCAGCGCCTTTACTCCTCCCTGGGCTGGCACCACGAGGCCGACGTCCTGATCGCCCGGGGGCCGGTGGTTCCCTCCAGCAGGTAGGACCGGCTCACGTCTGCCTGTCCGCTGAAGTTCGGGATCGCGGGACAGACGTCGAGCCGTTCATGGCTTCGGGCACCACGGGCCCCTGCCCAGAGTCCGGCAGCGGCCCGTGGTGTGGAGAGCCGTGGAGGCCGGGGCCTGTCCCTGGACGGGCGGCATCCTGGCCGACACGGCTTACGGTCCGCTGGTGGCTCGACGGCCCGGCGTCACTTCAGGTGCCGGGCGAGGAATCGGCCCGCTTCGTCGCCTGCGGACTGCGGGACGCCGGTGTGCCCGCCCATGTTGGCGTGCAGGGTCTTCTCCTTGGAGCCGAAGGCATCGAACAGGTCCAGGGCCGCCTGCCGGTCGTTCCCTTCGTCGTCCCACTGGAGCAGGACGTGCAGTGGAATGGTGACCTGGCGGGCCTCATCGAACATGGCCCGGGGGACGAAACTCCCGGCGAACAGAACAGCGGCCGAGATGCGCGGCTCGACCACCGCCAGCCGGGTCCCGATGGAGATCACTCCCCCCGAGTACCCCACCGGGCCGCCGATCCCGGGCAGCGTCAGGAGGGCGTCCAGGGCGGCCTGCCATTCCGGGACCGCCTTGTCGACGAGCGGGAGGATGAGGGCGTCGACGATCTCGTCGCTGACCGGCTCGCCGGCCTCCAGCGCCCGGCGCAGGTCGGCGCGGGCCTGCTCGGCGGCGGGCCAACGGGGCCGGTCGCCGCTTCCGGGGAGCTCGATGACAGCCGTGGCGAAACCGTCCGCCGCAGCGTGCCGGGCCCGGGCCACCAGCCGGGGGTACATCTTGCGCAGCCCGAGAGGAGGGTGGCCCAGCAGGATCAGCGGGACCGGTGCGGACGCGGATGCGGGCGTCCACAGGATGCCGGGGATCTCACCGAGGGTGAACTCGCTCTCAAGGACAGCGTCGTCGAGACGCTGTTCAGAAGTGAAGTGCATGGTCGTGCCTTTCGGGAGTGCCATGGAACGGCGCTCCCGGACGACCTATCGCCCGACCGTGACCCCGGAGGGGAGCACCCATGTCGATACGTTCACGGGTACCACCTCCTCGCTCTCCTGCACGGCCTCCGGAAACGTAGCAGTGGCTGCCGCGGTTCCGCCAACGGGTTCTTGCGGAGGCTCCGTGGCCGAACACCACGGGTGGGAATGTCCACCAGCCGTTCCGGCAACTGGTCGAGCGCGGCCCGACCGTCGTCCCCGGCAGCGCGCTCGTCGTCGCTGAGCGCGGCGCTCGCCGGCATGCGCTGAAGATTGCCCTTGGCCTCCAGGAGCCGGCCCTCGCTGGAGGTCTGGGCGGGTAGAAGTCACGGCGGGCGCGGGCGCGGGCCGGGGCGGTTGGGGCGGTGCGCGTGGAGAACGACCGGATTGGTGAGGGCCGCCATCCGCCCGCGCCCGTCGCGGATCTCGACCCGTACGAAGCGGGATTCGGCCGGTCGGGTGGGCCAGGTCAGGACGCCGGTGCCGTCGGCGGGGAGGGACGCGCGGTGGGCCGTGCCCCGGTCGGTGTGAAAGCTGACGGTGCCGTGCGGCACGCCGCGTACCGCGAGATGTGCCACGCACGGCTCACCGTCGTCGGCTGCCATCAGCCGCTCCCCGACACCGGCCCGGCGGACGCCGGCGCGTACCGAGAACGCCAGGCCGACGGCGACTGAACCGGCGATCCAGCTGCGGCCGGCGCACAACCCGGCGAGGATCGCCCCGGCACTGGCCGCGTCGGCACGGACCACGGTGTGCGGGGTGCCCAGCTGGCCGGACAGGTGGGCATCGCTGCCGCCGATCGCCGGCCGCCACCGCCCGCGCCGGACACCGGCGGCCAGGGCGCGGCCCCACTCGGCCAGGGCGGCCTCGTTGTCGGCCTGCCAGGGCACGTCCGAGGCCCACGGCCCGTTCCACACCTCGACGGCGTCGAAGCCGTCGTACGGGTACGCGAAGGTGCCCGTGGGGTACGGGGCGTGCGGGTGGGCCACCACGCACAGGCCGCCGGCACGGTGGACTTCCTCCAGGTGGCGCCGGACCACGGCGTCGCCGACGCCGTACCGCCAGTCGATGAGCCGCCCGGGCGGCAGCCCGAGAGCCAGCCAGTGCCCGGTGGCGGTGGTGACCTCCTCACCCAGGATGACCAGCGGATCAGCCCGGCCGGCGGCCCAGGCGCCGTGCGCGGCGGTGGTGTTGTGGTCCGTGCTGACCAGGAAGTCGAGCCCCAGCCCTCGGGCTTCGGCCAGCAGCCGGGCGGGGGTGAGTTCGCCGTCGGAGTGCGCCGAGTGCACATGGCAGTCCCCCCGGTACCAGCCACCGCGCCCCATCCGGCCTCCTCATTTCCCCGGCTGTAGGAGCTGAACGGCTCGACGCCGGAAGAGGTGCCGCACCGTGCCAGATGCCGGTCATTGCGGGGGCTACGGGGCGTATTTGTCGCCGGTGGGGGTGGTGGGGTCCAGGGCCAGGCGGTAGCCGCGTTTGACCACCGTCTGGATGATCGTCGGGGCGCCCAGTGAGGTGCGCAGGCGGGCCATCGCCGTCTCCACCGCGTGTTCGTCGCGGCCCGTGCCGGGCAGCGCGCGGAGCAGTTCGGCGCGGGGGACCACCCAGCCGGGGCGCCGGGCCAGGGCGCGCAGCAGGGCCATGCCGGCCGGCGGGACCGGGCGGAGTTCGCCGTCGACGATCGCCGCGTGGCCGCGTACCTCAAGGCGGCGGCCGGCCACCGGCAGGGTACGGGCCCGGCCCGGGAGTTCGGTGCACAGCAGTTGCACCAGCGGCCCGAGCCGGAAGCGTTCGGGATGCCGTACCGGTACGTCCCGCGATTCCAGCGGCAGGGCGGTCACCGGCCCCACGCCCGCCGCCAGCACGTCGCGGCGCAGCGCCGCCAGCAGCGGCGCCAGCAGCCCGCGTTCCTCTGCCCGGCGCAGCAGGGAGGCCGCCGCCGGGGCGCTGGTGAAGGTCAGGGCGTCCAGGCCGCCCGCCAGCGTCACATCGATCAGCCGGTCCACCGGCCCGATGTCCTGCGGCGGCATCCACCGGTACACGGGAACCTCCACCACCTGGGCGCCCGCCTCCCGCAGCGCCTCGATGAAGCCGGGCAGCGGCTCGCCGTGGAGCTGGAGCGCGATCCGGCGCCCCTCCACCCCGCCGTTCACCCCGCCGTTCACTCCGTCGTCCAGCAGCCGCGCCAGCACCTCGGCCATCGATTCGGAGCCGGGCGACCACTCCTCGGTGAGCCCGGCCGCCCGGATCGCGCCGCGTACCTTGGGCCCGCGCGCCAGTACCTCGGACCGTCCCAGGGTGGCCAGCAGTTCCTGTCCGATGCCCCACCCCTCGGCCGCCTCCACCCAGCCCCGGAAGCCGATCGCGGTGGTGGCGATGACCACGTCCGGCGGGTCGGCGATCAGCGCCCGGGTGGCGTGCAGCAGTTCGTCGTCGTCGGAGAGCGGGACGATCCGCAGCGCCGGGGCGTGCAGCACGTCGGCGCCGCGCCGCCGCAGCAGGGCGATCAGCTCCTCCGCCCGGCGCGCGGCGGTCACCCCGACGGTGAATCCGGCCAGGGGGTGGATCGGCTGGGGATCTCGCTGCATCTGGTGGTTCCCAAGGGCAAGTGGGGTCGGGCCGGTCGGACGTCCGAGCCTGTCAATGGTGGGTGACGGGCCCGCGTTCGTCGTGTTTCCCGGGCGTTACGGCGCGGGCCGCGCTCACACGCCCGCGTACGCCGGCTGCTGCCGCTGCCCCGGCACTTCCTCGGCCGCCGCCTCCCGCGCGCCGCCGCGCAGGTATACGGCCCAGGTGACGGCGCAGCAGGCCACGTAGAAGGCGAGGAAGGACATGAACGCGGCGGTGCCGGTTCCGGTGGACAGGAACGACTGGCGGAAGGCGAGGTTGATGCCGAGTCCGCCGAGCGCGCCCACCGCGCCGATCAGCCCGATGGCCGCGCCGGACAGCCGGCGTCCGTACGCCGCCGCCGCCTCGCCGCGCAGGCCCAGCGCCCGCGCCTTGGCGTGGTAGATGCCGGGGATCATCTTGTACGTCGAGCCGTTGCCGAGTCCGGTGAGCACGAACAGCGCGATGAAGCCGACCAGGAAGACCGGCAGCGACGCGCGCTGCGAGGCGAGGATGACGACGCCGGTGGCGGCGGCCATGCCGCAGAAGGTGTACAGCGTGATGCGCGCCCCGCCGTACCGGTCGGCCAGCGCCCCGCCGACGGGGCGGATGAGGGAGCCGAGCAGCGGCCCGAGGAAGGTGATGGAGGCGGCCTGGAGCGGGGTGCGGTCGAACTGGTTCTGGAGCACGAGCCCGAACGCGAAGCTGTAGCCGATGAACGACCCGAACGTGCCGATGTACAGGAACGACATGATCCAGGTGTGCCCGTCGCGCACCGACTCGCGGGCGGCACCGGTGTCGTTGGTGACGGTCAGCAGGTTGTCCATGTGGCGCCAGGCGAGGGCCGCGGCGAGCACGATGAGTGGCGCGTACACGGCGAGCAGCACCCGGGGGCTGCCGTCGCCCGCGGTGGCGATGACCAGCAGCCCGGCCAGCTGGATGACGGGCACCCCGATGTTGCCGCCGCCCGCGTTGAGGCCGAGCGCCCAGCCCTTTTTCCGCAGCGGGAAGAAGGAGTTGATGTTGGTCATGGAGGAGGCGAAGTTGCCGCCGCCGACGCCGGTGAGGACGGCGACCAGGAGGAAGGTGGTGTACGAGGTGCCGGGTTCCATGACCAGCCAGGCGGCGATGGTGGGCAGCAGCAGCATCGCGGCGGAGACAACGGTCCAGTTCCGGCCGCCGAAGCGGGCGACGGCGAAGGTGTACGGGACGCGGACGATCGCGCCCACGAGGGTGGCGACCGACACGAGGAAGAACTTGCCGGCCGGGTCGATGCCGTACTCGGGCCCCATGAACAGCACGAGTACCGACCACAGCGTCCAGATGGAGAAGCCGATGTGCTCGGAGAGGATGGAGAAGGCGAGGTTGCGGCGGGCAATCCGTTCGCCCTTCTCGGCCCAGAACCGCTCGTCCTCCGGGTCCCATTCGGCGATCCAGCGCCCGGAGGCGGTGCGCGATCGTGTTGCTGCCCCTGGCCCCGGCCTGTTCATGGCGCCTCCATCGTCGATGTCTTTCCGGGCACGGTAGGCAGGCCGCGTTTCGCCGCTGTGCCCAAAGATGACACGGACGCAACCTTGCACTCACGGCGGGGCGGCGGGGCGCGTGAGCGGCCGGGGCGGGACATCTGCTAGGGATGGGAGGCGTGTGAACTCCCCACGTACGCACTGCGTTAGGAACGACATCATGACGGTTCCCCCCACATCCCACCGTCCGAGGTCCCGGGTGACCCGGCGCGGGCTGATCGGCGCCGCGGGCGCGGTGGCGGCCGGTGCCGCGCTGACTCCGGCGGTCATCGCGGCGACCGGCGGCTCCGACTCCGGCTCCGGCTCCGGCGGCGACGGCCACTCCGATGCCGACGTCCCGGACGGCATGACGGAGCAGTCCTTCCCGCGCACCAGGAGCGCGGCGGCCACCGGCGAGGAGGCGGTACGTACCGCGTTCCCGATCGGCTTCGTCGGCGTCGCCTGGGCCGGCTCGCGCAGCGCGGCGGGCGGCGCCATCCGGCTGACCGGCGCGGACGACGACCCGGCCGGCCATTGGGCGCCGCTGAGCACCGGCGGCTGCTCGGACAGCAACGGCGGCCGGCTGCTGGTGGCCGCCCGCCGCGCCACCGGCTACGAGCTGAGGGCCCCCGACGCGGCCACCTCCCTCATATCGGTGGCCCTGGACACCGCGCGCGGCCCGCGCCACCGCATCCCCGTCCCGTCCGACCCGACCCGGGTGCGCGGCGTGGAATACCTCTCCCGGGCCGCCTGGGGCGCCGACGAGTCGCTGCGCCTCAACCCGGACGGTACGGAGAACACGCCGGTCGCCTTCTATCCCTTCCAGACCCTGACGGTGCACCACACCGCCACCCCCAACGACGACCCGGACCCGGCGGCCACGGTGCGCGGGATCTACGAGTTCCACGCGATCACCAACGACTGGGGCGACCTCGGCTACCACTTCCTCATCGACGGGGCGGGCCGGATCTACGAGGGCCGCTACTCGGGCGATGACGGCGGCCTGCCGGCGCACAACGCGGACGGCGACCTGGTCACCGCCTTCCACGTCGGCGGCTTCAACTCCGGGAACCTGGGCATCGCGCTGATCGGCGACCTCACGGAGCGGGGCCCGACCGACGCGGCCCGTGCCTCGCTCACCCGGCTGGTGCGTACGGTGTTCCGGCTGCACGGCCGCGACCCGCTGGCCGATGTCACCTATGTCAACCCGGTCAACGGCACCGAGAAGGAGGTCGCGGGGATCAGCGGGCACAGCGACTGGCTGGCGACGGACTGCCCCGGCGAGGTGATGTACGCCGAACTCGCCGCGCTGCGCGAGGCGGTGGCGGCGCGGGGCTGAGCCGCCCCGGGGCTGAGCCGCCTCGGGGGCACATGACTTCTGTTCACGCGGGCGTCGCCGGGGGCTGGTTGCCCGGCGCGCCGCGTTCATCCCCGCTCCCCAGGATCGGGATGTCGCGGTACAACGTGTCCGAGGAGGCCCCATGATGCGTAAGCTCGCCGTCCTTGCCGTACTGTCCGGGCTGCTCTTCGCTTCCGCCCCGGCGGTGGCGGTGGCGTCGGCCCACGAGACCCGGGGCAGGCCGTCCCTGCCCGCCCTCCCCGATGAGATCAACGGCGGTGCCTGGCCCACCTCCCATCTCCAAGGGGTGGCGCTGGACCGTGAAAAGGGCTTCATGTACTGGTCCTTCACCCAGATGCTGGTGAAGACGGATCTGCGCGGCGGTGTCATCGGGACGGTGGAGGGCCTGACCGGGCATCTCGGGGATCTCGATCTCAACCCGAGGGACGGCCGGGTCTACGGCTCGCTGGAGTACAAGGCCGAAGAGGCGTTCTACATCGCCATCTTCGACGTGAAGAAGATCAACCGGATCGGCATGAACGCCGAACGGGACGGCGTGATGACGGCCGTCTATCTCAACGAGGTGGTGGCGGACTTCACCGCCGACATGGACGGGGACGGCGTCTTCGACGGCGACACGGCCGACACCGCTGACCACCGGTACGGGTGCAGCGGCATCGACGGGGTGGCGTTCGGGCCGGCGTTCGGCAGGCGCGCCGGGCAGGGCAAGGACACCCTCAAGGTGGCGTACGGGGTCTACTCCAACACGCGGCGGACCGACAACGACCACCAGGTGATCCTGGAGTACGACGTGTCCGACTGGCGCCGCTACGAGCGCACGCTGACGCAGGCGGCCCCGCACCACAGCGGCCCGGCGGGCACGGACGGCAAGTTCTTCGCGTACACCGGGAACACCAGGTACGGGGTGCAGAACCTGGAGTACGACCCGTACACCGGTGACTGGTTCCTGGCGGTGTACGTGGGGGCGAAGGCCGGATTCCCCAACTACTCGTTCTTCGTGATCGACGGCGCGGCCCGCCCGGTGCGCGGGGAGATCGTGGGCCAGCCGGAGCGGGAGTACGGCCGGCTGCTGACGGTGAGCGACGGCTTCGACTTCCACGGCCAGTTCGGCTTCGAGGCGCTGGGCGACGGCACGTACTACGTGGCGGACAGTGTCCGGGTGGTGGGTCCCGATGGGGTGGTGCGGCAGGAGGGCTACGCGGAGAAGTACCGCTGGACGGGGCGGACGGCGGGCGCGGAGCGTACCCAGCCGCCGTTCTCACGGGTGGTCGGCTGAGTCACCGGCCTCGGCATGCCTGCGGGCGCGGTGCCGGGCGACGTTGACGCGGTTGCCGCACCGGTCGGGCATGCAGTAGCGGCGGCGGCCGGCCCGGCTGGTGTCGACGAACAGACCGTCGCAGGTGGCACAGCCGCAGGGCCGGAACCGGGTGTGGCCGAGGGTGCGCAGGGCGCCGAGCAGGCCGGTGGCGGTGAGGACGGCGAGTTGGTCGGCGAGGGTGGCGCCGGGGGCGGTGGTCACGTACCACTGCCACTGGCCGGCGGCGTCGCGCTCCAGGACCGGGCCGGTGGCGGCGCGGGTGATGAGGGCGTTGGCGCGGGTGACGGTCTCGTCCTCGGTGCCGGCTTCGAGGACGGCGCGCAGTTCGTCCCGGAGTTGGTGGACCTGGCGCAGGTCGGTGGGGGTGGGGTGGCCGGGACGCCCGGGGTGGGCGGGGTGGGCGGGGTGGCCGACGCCGTGCTCGTCGAGGAAGCGGGCGAGTCCGGCGGGGTCGCCCAGCATCTCGCCGACGGTCTTCCACACCTGGGGTGAGGTGTTGACGAGGTCGGTGGCAAGACCCGCCCCCTGCACGTAATCGGAAAAAGAGACTTTCATACCTTACTCCGCCCTGCTACTGTAACCGCTGTAGCTCCTCTATACACCTTAACGCGGAGGCGGCGGTTCACCATGCGGATCATGCGGATACGGACACGGGTACGCTCCCTGGCGCGCTGGCTGCGCCGGATCGGCGCGGAAGCGGCGTACGGCATCGACGCCGGCCACGCGATCCGCCACGGCCACCAGCCCTCCCCCCGACAGCGGACACGCGCATAATCGCTCGACCCGACCTGCGCGGTTCCGGCAGCATCCCGCCATGAACGCCACGGACGCCACAGACGCCACGGACGCCGAAGACCCCGGGCACACCTGGCCGCTGTACGGACTGCGCCTCACCACCCCCCGCCTGGAGCTGCGGCTCCCCGACCTGGACCGGCTCGCCGAACTGGCGGCGGTGGCGGCCGGCGGGGTCACGGCGGACGGGTACATGCCGTTCAGCGTCCCCTGGACCGACACCACCCCGGCGGAACGGGCCCGCGGCACCTTCCAGCACCTGCTCGGCACCATCGCCGGCTGGCGGCCCGAGGCGTGGACGCTGAGCCTGGCCGTACGGTACGAGGGCCGCGTCATCGGCCGGCAGGACCTCATCGCCGCCGACTACCCGGTGACGCGGGAGGCCGAGACCGGCTCCTGGCTGGGCCTGCCGCACCAGGGCCAGGGCCTCGGTACGGAGATGCGGGCGGCGGCCCTGCACCTCGCCTTCGAGGGTCTGGACGCCCGCGCCATGACCTCTGCGGCCATGACCGACAACCCGCGCTCGCTCGGGGTGTCGCGCAAGCTGGGCTACCGGGACGACGGCCTGGCCACCCTGTCCGTACAGGGCCGCCGACGCACGCTCCAGCGGCTGCGGCTTGACCGCGCCGACTGGGCGGCGCACCGTACGGTCCCGGTGACGATCGACGGTCTCACGGACGGGGCGCGGGCGCTGTTCGGTCCGTGAGCCCGGCCTCGGCCTCCTTGACGGCGAACAGATACCCCTGACAGCGCCGGTCGGTCGGCCCCGGCTCGCGCCGCATGCGCGCGCCGACCGCGAACCCGGCGGCGTTGAGGGTGGTGGCCAGCGTGTCCACCGGCCACAGCCAGCCGGGGGTCACCTTGTGGTCGAACGGCACGGGATCGCCGGTCACCCCCAGCTCCGTGGTCTGGAAGCCGAGCAGCAGCCGGCCGCCCGGCACCAGCACCCGGTGGAACTCGGCCAGCGCGACGGGCACCTGGGCGGGCGGCAGATGGATGAGCGAGTACCAGCCCAGCGCGCCGGCCACCGAGCCGTCCGGCACCAGCGCCCTCAGATCGAGCATGCTGCCGGTCTCGAAGCGCAGTTCGGGGTACGCGGCCCGGGCCAGCCCGATCATGCCCGGGGTGAGATCGATCCCGAAGGCGGGCACACCGAGCCCGGTCAGGTGGGCCGTCACATGCCCCGGCCCGCAGCCGATGTCGGCGACGGTGCCCGTACCACGTACCAGCCCGGCGAAGGCGGCCAACAGCCCGAGTTCGAGAGGCTGCCGGTGGAACACCTCCTTGACGAGCTCCTGGTACTGCCCGGAGATCGCGTCATACGCATCGCGAGTGGCGTCAGACATGAACGGAGACTTTACGCGGTCCGGTGATGTTTTCCGGATGAGTGTCTAACCTGACGAACAGGACTGACCGTTCATTGAGTGGGGGCCCATGCACGGCATCGAAACCGGGGCGGGAGGCGGCGACGCCGAGGACACCAGACAATTGCGCCGGGACCCGGATACCGGCTCCGAGCCCGACGACGACCGCTATCCCGAACCCGAACCCGAACCCGAGCCCGACCCCGATCCCGACACGTACAAGCTTCCCGGCCGTACGACACCGGACCCCGCCGCGCAAACCCCCGCCACCATCACCCGGCCGATCGCCCCACCCGGCCCGTACCCGGTGATCGCCGGCCGCTACCAGCTGCGCCGGCAGATCGGACACGGCGGCATGGGAGTGGTGTGGGAGGCCATGGACACCGCGCTCGGCCGCCCGGTCGCCGTCAAGGGTGTGCTGCCGCGCGGCGGCATCGACCCGCACACCCAGGCGGAGCTGGTCAAACGCATCCGCCGCGAGGCGCAGGCCATCGCCCGCAGCCGCCACCAGAACGTCATCGCCGTTTACGACATCATCGAGGGCCCCGCCGACATGGAGGGCGTGGCGGACGGGCCGGCGGCCAAGGGCGAGGTGTGGATCGTCATGGAACTGCTCAACGCCCGCTCGCTCGCCGACGTACTGCGCGAGGAGGGCCGGCTGTCCGTGCCCCGGGCGGCGCGGATCGCGCTCCAGGTGCTGCGCGGCCTGCGCGCCGTGCACGCGGCGCAGGTGCTGCACCGCGACGTCAAACCGCACAACATCCTCTTCCGGCAGGGCGGCAGAGCGCTGCTGATGGACTTCGGCATCGCCACCTTCGAGGGCGCGGTACAGGTCACGCGCTCGCACGCGGTCATCGGCACGGTGCCCTATCTCGCCCCGGAGCTGGGCTACTTCTCGCCCGGCCCGGACCGGCGGGCGAGCCCGGCGTCCGACCTGTGGTCGCTGGGCGTCACGCTGTACGAGATGGTGGAGGGCCGCAAGCCGTTCGCCGGCCTCGACGAGCTGGAGATCCAGCAGGAGGCGCGCGACTCCCCCACCCCGCCCATGCGGTACGCGGGCCCGCTGGCGCCGGTGATCGAGGGACTGCTGCGGAAACTGCCCCGGCACCGGATGGCCGCTCAGGAGGCGGAGGACGCGCTGCGCCGGATCGCCCGCGAGGAGCCCCCGGCCCTGCCGCCCGCCCCGCCACCCGCCCTCCCGCCGGAGCCGCCCGCCGCCCCGGCGGCGCCGAAGGGCCGGCGGTGGTGGGCGGGCACCGGGATCGCGCTGGCCCTGGCCCTGCTGGCGGGCGGCGGCTGGCTGCTGTGGGGCCCGGACCGGGGCGGGAGCGGCGATCTGGCGGACTCCTCCCCCACCATCGCGGGCGCCCAGGCCCGCGGCATGCTGCGGATCGGGGTCAAGTCCGAACAACCCGGCCTGAGCGAACAGGTCAACGGCCAATGGACCGGCTTCGACATCGAGTTCGCCCGCCTGATCGCCGCCGCGCTGGGCTTCGACCCGGACACCGAGGTGACGTTCGTGGTCGTGTCGAGCGTCAACCGGGAGAGTCTGCTCCTCCAACGCCAACTGGACCTGGTCGTCGCCACGTACAGCATCACCGACAAACGCCGCGAGCTGGGCGTGACGTTCGCCGGACCGTACTTCATCACCGGCCAGACCATGCTGATGCGCCAGGGCGCGTACGAGGGCGCATCGGGCCCGGCCGACCTGCCGGACGGCACCCGGGTGTGCACCGGCGACAACTCCACCTCGGTGGGAATCCTGGAGAACGGCTGGCCGGGCAAGTTCGAAGTGGACACCAGGTCGGACTACGACATGTGCGTACGGCAGCTGCTGGACCGGCACTACGACGCGGTCATCACGGACGACCTGATCCTGGCGGGCTTCAAGGCCCAGCACGAGGACGAACTGGAGATGCTGCCCCGCTCCTTCACCACCGAACGTTACGGTGTCGGCCTCCAGGCCGGCGAACGGGCCCTCCAGGGCGCGGTGTGCGACGTCATCCGCGACACCATCAAGGACGGCCGCTGGCAACAGCTCTACCAGAGTGAACTCATGCCACTCCTCGGCGGCGAATCCCGCGACAGCCCCTCACTGCAAGACCTGGAACGCTGCGAGGACGGCTGAGGATTCAGGACATCATCGGACTCCCGCCGCCCAACCGCCAGCCGGGCGGCGGACCGAGGTGGTCGCGGACGGTGTCCGGGTCGAGCACGAACTCGCACCACACCACCTTGCCGGGATCCCTTGCTCCCACACCCCAGCAGTCGGACACCGCCTCCACCAGCCGAAGCCCGCGCCCGGTCTCCCCGCCCTCGTCCAGGTCCCGGATGCGCGGGTGCCCATCGCCACTGTCGTGCACCTCCAGGCGCAGCACGGCGTCGGTGGTGAGCCAGAGATAGAGATAGAACCCCCGCCCCGGCGGTACGCCGTGCAGGATCGCGTTCGTCACCAACTCGCTTACGCACAGAAGGACATCGTCCTCGCGCAGCTCGGCTCCCCAGTCCCTCACTGCTTTTCGGACAAACCGACGAGCGGCGAATACGTTGCGCTTGTCGCGGCGGTAGAACCGCTCGCGTACACAGATCTGGTGAAAGTCCTTGTCCACGCCCCCAAAGGTGGCTATCCGTGCGTAGTGTCCGACAGTAAGTGACCTCGTACGGCTGCGGAGTACGGGTGATTTTCGGTCACGTACGGAACCGGATGGGGAGTTGAATCCGTATGGCCCCAAGGAGCAACAGCCGCAAGAAGAACAAGACCACCATGAAGACGGTCGGCGCGGTAGTAGGCCGACTGCGGTCGCAGGCCGGCCTGTCCCAGCCCGAACTGGCCGAGCGGGCGTGCGTCGCCCAGGAAACCATCGCCTCCATCGAACAGGGACGGCGGCCGTTGCTGCCGCACCTGGCGGAGCGGCTGGACGACCTGCTGGAGACCAAGGGGGTGCTGTGGGTGATGGTGGACAACTTGCCGGAGGAGGCGAAGTTTCCGATCTGGGCGGTGGAATACGTCACCAAGGAACAGGAGGCGCTCGCGCTCTCGTGGTTTGAGAACCAGGTGCTGCCCGGTCTGCTCCAGACCGAGGGCTACGCCCGAGCGGTCTTCCGCAGCCATCTGCCCGTGCTCACCGAAGAGGAGATCGAACAACGGGTCGCCGCCCGGCTGGAGCGGCAGGCGGTGCTGCACCGGAAGAGCCCGATCAGCGCCAGCTTCATCATGTCGGAAGCAATCTTGCGCGACCGGATCGGCGGCGCGGGGGCCTTCCGCGTGCAGCTCCGACATCTACGGGCCTGCGCCGATCTGCCCGGAGTCTCGCTCCAGATCATGCCACTCGGCCGGGAGACTCACGCGGCCTTGAACGGCCCGTTCATTCTGCTGGAAACCCCCGATCACCAGCACCTTGCCTATTCTGAGAACCAGTACGGCAGCCATCTCATCGACCATCCGGATGAGGTGAGCAACATGTCCCAGAGGTATGCAATGCTGCGGACGCAAGCTCTCAACCCGGAGGAGAGCAAGAGCCTGTTGGACCGGTTGCTAGGAGAGTCATGAACACCACACTGACCTGGTTCAAGAGCAGCTACAGCGGTGACAACGGCGGTGCCTGCCTCGAAGTGGCCTTCGATTGGCACAAGTCCAGCTACAGCGGCACCGAGGGCGGCGACTGCGTCGAAGTAGCCCGCTGCCCGGGCGATGCCGTGCACATTCGTGACTCCAAGAACCTCACTGGCCCCACCCTCACAGTAAGTCCGGACTCGTGGTCGCACTTCACCGCATCCGTAACGCGCATCACCGGCTGAAGCCGATGTTCGGCGGCGTCGGGATTCTGCTCGCGGTCAGCCTCATCGCCCTCGCCGCCGTTCTCGGGTACCGGACCGGGCGCGAGCAGGAGCAGGGGCCGACCGTGGCGTCCCTGATGCGCGAGCGCGCACAGGTGACCGCCGAGGAGTACCGCACGCTGTACGGCAACGACGAGTCCGCCCAGAAGGTGGCCCGGATCCATGTGACGCTGGACGACTCGGGCGCCCCGTACTTCATCACCGTCCTCCAGGACGGCAAGGGCATCGACACCGAGACCCTGTGCAGACAGGTGACGGAGTTCCTGTCGCAGCAGCGCGGGCTCGATTTCTCGCCAGGCCACACGGAGCTGGTGTTCACCGCCGATGGTGAGCTGCTGCGGAACTTCACCACCGTTGTCTCGGCGGTGCGCGCCGTCGAACGCGGCTGACCGCGCGCGCACCGCGACCGGGGTCGGGCGGTTTCACGGCAGGTGCGGACGCCCAAGGTCGATGAACGGCTCCGTCAGATGCGGCGTCGCCAGGTGCAGCGACGTGGTGGCGGTTTCGCGGTCGAGCATGCGCTCCCTTGAACGCCTGGCCGTCTCGGGGTCGTTCTCGTGCGCGTAGGCGAGTTCGGGGTGGAGCAGTTGGAGGGCGTGCACCAGGAGGTCGCCGGTGACGAGCACCCGTTCGCGCCCGTCAGCGACCAGCACACTCTGGTGCCCGGGTGTGTGCCCCGGTGTGGCGACCGCGCGCCCGGCGCGAAGTGGCGTGTCCCCGTCGAGGAGCCGGAGTTGGCCGGCTGCCGTGAGTGGGTCGGTGAGGGTCTCGCGAAGCTGCGGGTTGAGCGTGTCGAGGGCGTCGAACTCGGCTCGCTGGAGCAGGTATTCGGCGTTCGGGAAGTAGGGGCGGCGACCGCCGGCCGTGCCGCCGGGCGCGGGGGCGCCGACCGCTGGTGGGACGGCCGCATCGGTGACGACCGCCCACCCGACGTGGTCGGTGTGCAGATGGGTGAGCACGACGGTGTCGACCTCGGCCCGGTCGATGCCCGCGGCGGCGAGTGAGGCGGGGAGCGTGCCGGGCACGGGTGCCCATGAGGCGGCCGGGCTGTCCGCCGGACCGATCCCGGCGTCCACGACGGTGAGGCCCTTGTCGGTGCGGATCGCGTAGGCGCGGAACTGGAGCTGCCAGCGGTCCTCGGCGTCGACGGCGCCGGGGTCATAGCGGTCGGCATCGGCCCACTGAGCTGCGGTGGCCTGGGGGAACGCCTCGGCGCGCGGGGAGAAGAACGGGCCCTCGCCGTCGGTGAGGGCGATGATCTCGGTGGAACCGATCCGGAGACGGGGCACGTTGAGGGGCATGGCCGGGATACTGCCACGCACCACGGGCCGCGGCGAAGCCCCGCCGGAGCCGGTCGCGCGAGGGGCGGCACCGCCCGGCGAGGGCCCCGGAGCCGGCTCGACGCCCTCGCCGAGGGCGAGTTCGGCAGAGGGACAGAGGGGGTTGTGGTGCGGGTGAGTCCTGCGGCCGTCAGCTCGCTGCCGGCCGGGCCTGGGGGGTCAGGCCCGGCAGGACGAGGGTGAGCCAGCGGGTGCGGGCGGGTTCGGGCTGGTCGGTGGGGGCGGTGGAGAAGATCAGGTAGATGTCGTGGACGGTGACATCGGGGTGGATGTCGCCGTCCTCCTGCCCTGCTGCGATCAGGGCCGCGACGGCGCGGCGGGCGCGGTTCTCGTCGCCCTGGTGACCTGGTTCCGCGCCCAGGCTCTGGGCGGCGGCCTTGACGGCACGGTCCGCGACCGACGACTCGATCACGCGGCCGAGGATCGCCACCAGCTCGTCCGCCGCGCGGGCGCCGGAGGCGACACGGCCGGCGGTGGCCTCGGCGTCGTCGGCCACCCGGGAGACACACGCGCCGACAACGGCCGCGACCAGGTCCGTCTTGGTGGGGAAGTGCCGGTAGAGGGTCCCGACCGCCACCCCTGCGGCAGCCGCGATCTCCTCCATGCCGACGTCGGGCCCGTGGGCCGCGATCTGCTCACCGGCCGCGGCGAGGATCTTCTTGCGGTTGCGGACCGCGTCGGCGCGCGGCGGCCTGGCCTGGTTCACCGGGATGGACTCCCTCCACTTGCACAAAGATGAATGCTGGTTCACGATAGATGGTGAACCGTGATTCATATTACCCGTGAGGACTCCCCATGCCTACCAAGACCGCCCTCGTCACCGGAGCCTCCTCCGGCATCGGCGAGGCCACCGCGCTCAAGCTGCGCGACCTCGGCTTCACCGTCTACGGAGCCGCCCGCCGCACCGACAGACTGCGGCCCCTCACCGAGCGCGGCATCCACGCCCTGACCATGGACGTCACCGACGAGGACTCCCTGCACGCGGGCGTCGACCGGATCATCACCGAAACCGGCCGGATCGACGCCCTCATCAACATCGCCGGCTACGGCTCCTACGGGGCCATCGAAGACGTTCCGATGGCGGAGGCCCGCCGCCAGTTCGACGTCAACGTCTTCGGAGCCCTGCGCCTGACCCAGCTCGTCCTGCCCCACATGCGCGCCCAGCGCGCCGGCACCGTCGTCAACATCACCTCGATGGGCGGCAAGATCTACACCCCGCTCGGCGGCTGGTACCACGGCACCAAGTTCGCCCTCGAAGCGCTCAGCGACTGCCTCCGGCTGGAGGCCAAACCCTTCGGCATCGATGTCGTCGTCATCGAACCCGGCGGCATCGCCACCGAATGGGGCGGCATCGCGGCCGACAAACTCGAAGAGGCATCCGGCACCGGCCCCTACCAGGACCAGGCCAAGGCCGTCGCCTCCTCGCTGCGCTCCGAAGCCAACGCCAAACGCAACTCCCCGCCTTCCGTCATCGCCGACGCCATCGGCAAGGCCGTCAGTGCCCGGCGTCCCAGAACCCGCTACGCCACCGGCTTCGGCGCCAAACCGCTCATCTCCCTGCGCCGCCTTCTGCCCGACCGCGCCTTCGACAGTGTCATCACCCGAGCTGTCGGGCTCCCCCGCTGATCAGCGGCACAGCCGGGCATCGCCGGGGAAGCGCGTCACCGCGATGTCCGACGCGGTCTCCTCACCGGCCACCTTTGGGCGCTCTCCGCTGAGCTAGCGTCTCGTCCGCACGGACCGGAACGCGGCGACAGACTCGGGTGAGGTGCACGGTGGGACAGCCGGAAGGCGGACTGCGGCGGCGGCTCGGGGTGTTCGACGCCGTCGTGATCGGGCTCGGGTCGATGATCGGCGCGGGGATCTTCGTCGCACTGGCGCCGGCCGCACGGGCGGCCGGCGGGTGGCTGCTGCTGGGGCTTGGACTGGCGGCCGTGGTGGCGTACTGCAACGCGATGTCGTCGGCGCGGCTGGCGGCGCGCTATCCGGCCTCGGGTGGCACGTATGTGTACGGGCGGGAGCGGCTGGGCCCGTTCTGGGGGTATCTGGCCGGCTGGGGGTTCGTGGTCGGCAAGACCGCGTCGTGTGCGGCGATGGCGCTGACGGTGGGCACGTACGCGTGGCCGGGGCAGGCGCACGCGGTGGCGGTGGCGGCCGTGGTGGCGGTGACGGCCGTCAATTACCTCGGGGTGCGGAAGTCGGCGCTGGTCACCCGGGTGGTGGTGGCGGTGGTGCTGGCGGTGCTCGGCGCGGTGGTGACGGCGTGTCTGGTGTCGGGTGGCGGCTCGGGCGGGGCGGGCGCGGTGCCGGGGTCCGCTGTCGGCTGGGGCGGGGTGCTGGAAGCGGCGGGGCTGCTGTTCTTCGCCTTCGCGGGGTATGCGCGGATCGCGACGCTCGGGGAGGAGGTACGGGATCCGGCGCGGACGATTCCGCGCGCGATTCCGGTGGCGTTGGGGATCACGCTGGTGGTGTACGTGCTGGTGGCGGTGGCGCTGCTGACGGTGCTCGGCGCGGGCGGGGTCGGCGCGTCGGCGGCTCCGGTCGCCGAGGCGGTGCGGGTGGCGGGGGCCGGGTGGCTGGCGCCGGTGGTCCGGGTGGGGGCCACGGTAGCGGCGCTGGGCGCGCTGCTGGCGTTGCTGCTGGGGGTGTCACGGACGGTGCTGGCGATGGCGCGGGATCGGCGTCTGCCGCGGGGGCTGTCGGCCGTGCATCCCCGGTTCGGGGTGCCGCACCGGGCGGAGCTGGCGGTCGGGGGTGTGGTGGCGGTGCTGGCGGCGGTGGCGGATGTGCGGGGAGTGATCGGGTTCTCGTCGTTCGCGGTGCTGGTGTATTACGCGATCGCCAATGCCGCCGCCCGGACCCTGACTCCGGCGGAGGGGCGGCCCCACCGGGTGATCCCGGTGCTGGGTCTGGGCGGGTGTCTGCTGCTGGCGTTCACGCTTCCGGGCGGATCGGTGCTCACCGGGACGGCGGTGCTGGCGGCCGGGGCCGCCGCGTACGCGATCGGCGACCGCCGGGCCTGACGGGCCTGACGGGACCGACTGGCCTGACGGGACCGACGGGGCCGGTAGGGCGGATCGGTTCGGCGGCCGGGGTCGGGGCCGGGGTCGGGGCCGGGCCGGGGGCCAGGAGCAACGGCGGGACGCTCTCCTCCCGGATGGCCTCGCCCCGACTCAGCCGGGCGACACCGACTCCCGGGATCTGCCCGCCTCGGCCGGCCGGCGGCCGTCCGTGACGGGGGCGAGCCAGCAGGCGAAGGCCGCCAGGGCCGCCGCCTTGAACATCAGCCACGCGCTCCACTCGCCCGTCCACCCCTCCAGTGTGGAGCCCACGATGATCGCGCAGGAGGCCAGCGGGAGTTGGACCGTGGCGGCGAAGGTGGTACGGGTGGTGAGGTCGGCGGTGCGCATGGCGCGGGTGGCGCGCCAGGGGTAGGGGGCGGTGGCCAGCAGGGCCGCCGTGACCCACAGCGGGAGCGCGCCGGTCAGGCCCAGGGCCAGGATCGCCGCGTACGCCGTCGCCTGCGCCGTCCCGTACACCCGGATGGTGCGGCGCGGGCCGAGCAGGCCGGTCAGGGTGAGTTTGCCGACCGCCCGGTCGCCGTCGAGGTCGGCCAGGTTCAGGACCAGCAGTTGCAGGAACTGGAAGGCCGCCAGCAGGGCGACGCACAGCCACGCCTCCGCCGGGACGCGGCCGAGCTGGGTCAGGCAGGCCAGCAGCGGGAGGATGCCGTGCAGGCACACCGCGCAGACCACTTCGCCGGCCGCCCGGTAGTTGAAGCGGAACGGGGGCGCTGTGTAGAACCACGCCAGGAAGAGATAGGCCGCCGCCAGCAGCCGGGTTCCGGGGGTGGGGAGCAGGGTGAGCAGGAACACCGATGTGAACAGCAGGACGAAGGCGGCTGCCAGGCCGGTGCCGGGGCGGAGGGTTCCGGAGGCGAGGACTCCGCTGCCGCCCGACCAGTTGGTGGGGGCGGGGTTGGCGCGGTCGGCCTCCAGGTCGAAGTAGTCGTTGCAGTAGTACGTCATCAGGTGGCCGCAGCATCCTGTGGCGAGCACCAGCAGGAACAGTGCGGTGTCGCATCGCGCCCCGGCCCGTACCGCGAGTTCTGTTCCCGCGCACAGGACGAGAAGGCTGTGGAAGAGGAACTTGGGCCTGCCCAGCCGGATGAATGCCCTGACCACCATCAACTCCCGTTGATTCACCGCTCTTTCGCGGCCAGTGAAGCTCCGTGGACCGACCCGGCAGCAGGGGGCACCGAGGGGCGCCCGGGGTGGGAGGGGTGGGTGGGGCGGGGCCGCGCGCCGGGTGGGTTACGGCGTGCGCCGGTCGATGAGTGCGGCCAGTCCGTCCAGGACGCGCGCCAGGCCGAAGGCGTAGCCGTGGTCGGGGGCGTAGGCGTTGTGGTGGGCGGCCCCGGCCGCCGTGCCGACCCGGGTGGCGAGCGGGTAGCGGCGCGCGTCGTGGACCTTGGCGAGGACGGGGGCGTGGGCGTCCCACCACTGCTGGTCGGTGAGCGCCGTCTCGCGCTCTGTGGTGCGCTGGTCGAGCGCGGCGCGCGCGGTGGCGTGGACGAAGGCGAGGAGATGGGTGAGTGCGGCGTCCATGTCGAGGTCGTCGAGGCCGAGGCCGTCGAGGGCGCCGAGTTCGTGCTCGTACTTGGCGATGACTCCCGGGCCCAGTGGCGGGCGGCTGGTGGGGAGTTGGGCGACCCAGGGGTGGCGGCGGTAGAGGGCGCGGTTGTCGTCGGCGACGGCGGTGACGCGGTCGCGCCAGGGGGTGTCGGGACGGTGCGGGGTGCGGGGCATGTCCTGGTAGACGGTGTCGAGCATGAGGTCGAGGAGGACGGCCTTGCCGGGGATGTGGGTGTAGAGCGTCATGGGGGTGACGCCGAGTTCCTGGGCGACGCGGCGCATGGTGACGGCGTCCAGGCCGGTGGGGTCGGTGTCGGCGGTGGTGATGGCGGCGCGGATCACCTCGTCGATGCTGCGGGCCGGGCGGGGGCCCCGGCCGGGGGCGGTGCCGGGGGAGCCGGGTTCGCGCCACAGCAGGCGCAGTGCGCGGGTGGCGTCCCTCTCCCTGTCGGTCTCCATGCGCGTCATTGTCTCCCGTTTCCGGCTGCGGTCCGCCCCGGCGAGCATTAATGCGTACAGCGTACTCTGTACTGTGTATAGAGTACGCTGTACGCCTCCCCGCCCCCGCCTCGCCGCCAAGGAGACCCGCCATGCGCCACACCACCGCAGCCGAAGCCGCCGTCACAGCCGCTGCGGACCGCCACGACGTCATCCGGGTCCGGGGCGCCCGGGAGAACAATCTGCGCGGCGTGGACACCGACATACCCAAACGCCGGCTGACCGTCTTCACCGGCGTCTCCGGCTCCGGGAAGTCCTCGCTCGCCTTCGGCACCATCGCCGCCGAGTCACAGCGGCTGATCAACGAGACCTACACGGCGTTCGTCCAGTCCTTCATGCCGAGCCTGGGCCGGCCCGAGGTGGACGGGCTGCACGGCCTCACCGCCGCGATCGTCGTCGACCAGGAACGGATGGGCGCCAACTCCCGCTCCACCGTGGGCACCGCCACCGACGCGTACACCATGCTGCGGATCATCTTCAGTCGGCTCGGCGACCCGTACGTGGGCACCTCCACGGCCTTCAGCTTCAACAGCGCCGAGGGCATGTGCCAGCGCTGCGAAGGACTCGGCGAGGTCTCCGAGATCGATGTCGACCAGCTCGTGGACCGCGAACTCTCCCTCAACCAGGGCGCCATCACCGTGCCCAACTTCGCCGTCGATTCCTGGTACTGGCAGACGATGGCGCTCTCCGGGTTCTACGACCCGGACACCCCGCTCAAGGACTTCACCGAGCAGCAGTGGGCCGACTTCCTGCACCGGCCGCCCACCAAGGTGCGGATCAGCACCAACAACATCACCTATGAGGGGCTGCTGGTGAAGGTCCAGCGGGTGTTCCTCGCCAAGGAGCGGGAGTCGATGCAGCCGCACATCCGGGCCTTCGTGGACCGGGCGGTACGGTTCGCGACCTGCCCGGAGTGCGGCGGCACCCGGCTCAACGCCGCCGCGCTCGGCGCCCGGATCGGCGGCTGGAACATCGCCGACTGCTCCGCCGCCCAGATCAGCGAACTCGCCAAATTTCTGGGGGACGTTCAGGACCCCTCCGTCGGCCCGCTGCTCGACACCCTGCGGCAGCTGCTCGACTCACTCATCGAGATCGGCCTGGGCTATCTGTCGCTGGACCGGCCCTCGGCCACCCTGTCGGGCGGCGAGGCGCAGCGCGTGAAAATGGTGCGGCATCTGGGGTCGGGCATCACGGATGTGACGTACGTCTTCGACGAGCCGACCACCGGGCTGCACCCGCACGACATCCAGCGCATGAACGGCCTGCTGCTGCGGCTGCGCGACAAGGGCAACACCGTCCTGGTCGTCGAGCACAAGCCGGAGGTGATCCGGATCGCCGACCACGTGGTGGACCTCGGCCCCGGGGCCGGTACGGCGGGCGGCGAGATCTGTTACGCGGGGGACGTCGCCGGGCTGCGGGCCTCGGGGACGCTGACCGGGCGGCATCTGGAACACCGGGCCCGGCTGCGCGAGCCGGGGCAACTGCGCGCCCCGCGCGGGCACATCGAGGTGCGGGGCGCCGACCGGCACAATCTGCGCGGGGTGGATGTGGACGTGCCGCTCGGGGTGCTGACCGTGGTGACCGGGGTCGCCGGATCAGGCAAGAGTTCCCTCATCCACGGGTACGTCTCGGGGCGGGACGGGGTCGCGGTCGCCGACCAGTCGCCGATCCGGGGGTCGCGGCGCTCCAACCCGGCGACGTACACCGGACTGCTGGGCCCGATCCGTACCGCCTTCGCCAAGGCCAACGGGGTCAAGGCCGCGCTGTTCAGCGCCAACTCGGAGGGCGCCTGCCCCCACTGCAACGGCCTGGGGCTGGTGTACACCGATCTGGCGATGATGGCGGGGGTGGCCTCGGTGTGCGAGCGGTGCGAGGGGCGGCGGTTCACGGCCCAGGTGCTGACGTACACGTTGCGCGGCAAGAACATCGCCGAGGTGCTGGGGATGTCGGTGACCGAGGCGTACGACTTCTTCCCGGCCGGGCAGGCGCACGCCGTACTGGGCCGGCTGTCGGATGTGGGGCTCGGCTACCTGCGGCTGGGGCAGCCGCTGAACACCCTGTCGGGCGGCGAGCGGCAGCGGCTGAAGCTGGCGATCCACATGGCGGAGAAGTCGGCGGTGTACGTGCTGGACGAGCCGACGACCGGGCTGCACATGGCCGATGTGGACAAGCTGCTGGCGCTGCTCGACCGGCTGGTGGACGACGGGAACACGGTGGTGTGCATCGAGCACCACCAGGCGGTGATGGCGCACGCCGACTGGATCATCGACCTGGGCCCGGGCGGCGGCTCGGACGGGGGGCGGGTGATGTTCACCGGCACGCCGCGCGAGCTGGTGACGGCGGCGGGGACCGGGCCAGGGGTGGGCGCAGGGGGCGGCGCGGAGGTGTCGCTGACCGGGCGGCATCTGCGGGAGTATGTGGCTGGATGAGGTGCGGATGAGGTGATGTGACAGGCGGCACATTCAACTGGTACCAATCAGGTACCATGCCGGTATGCCGTCACTCAACATCACCTTCACCGACGAAGAACTCGAAGCCGTCAGAGCCGGCGCCGCCGCCGATGGGAAGTCGCTCAAGCAGTACGTGCACGACCTGCCGCTGCGTGAGATGCAGCGGCGGCAGTTCGTACGCCACGCGATCACGTGGGGAGAGCAGCACCGCTCCGAGTTCGACGCGGCGTTCCCGGACGAGGTCCCACCCAGCAGGGGAGTTGAAGCGGCCTGATGCCTATGTACATCGACGTGCCCTGGTTGCTGGATGTCCAGGAACAGGCCGTCCCCGAGGACCTCAGTGTCGCGGACTACTCCGTGCTGGTGGCCGCCATCGCCCGCCACAAGACCCGCATCCCCCGGCCGGACAACGCCGATCCCGACAACGCCTGGCGCGCCGCCGCGTTGCTGCACACCCTGGTGCGTCTGGAGCCGCTCCCCCATCGCAACAGCCTGTATGCCTGTCAGGTGACCGTCGCCTATATGAACGCCTCCGGTGAAGGCATCGACGCACCATACGGAGCCCTGATCGACCTGGTCCGGGACATCCAGACCGACAAGGCCACCGTCTACGCCGCCGCCGACCGGATCCGGGCGTGGCGGATCTGAGTGGCTGAGGGCCGGAGCGCCAACGCCCCGGCCCCCGCCGCACGCGGTGGTCAGCCGAGGTGCTGGGTCACCCGGTTCAGCGTCTCCGCCAGCACCACCTGGCCGTCCCGCGACCACAGCACATCGTTGAAGATCTCCACCTCGGTCCAGCCGGTGTAGCCGGCCTTCGTGACCTGCTCCGCGAACCAGCGCATGTCCACCGCCCCGTCGCCGATCTGGCCGCGCCCGGTGAGCACGCCCGCCGGCAGCGGGGTCACCCAGTCGGCCAGCTGGAAGCTGTGGATGCGGCCCCCGGCGCCCGCCCGGGCGATGCCGTCCGCGACCCGCTCGTCCCACCACAGGTGGTACGTGTCCACGACCACCCCCACCTGCTCGGCGGGGAATCGTTCCGCCAGCTCCAGCGCCTGCCCGAGCGTGGAGACGACGCAGCGGTCCGCCGCGTACATCGGGTGCAGCGGCTCGATGGCGAGCCGTACGCCACGCTCCGCCCCGTACGGGCCGAGTTCGGCGAGCGCGTCCGCGACCCGCTCGCGGGCGCCGGCCAGGTCGCGGCTGCCGGCCGGGAGACCGCCGGAGACCAGCACCACCGTGTCGGTGCCCAGCTCCGCCGCCTCGTCGATGGCGCGCCGGTTGTCCGCCAGGGCGGCGGTGCGCTCCTTCCGGTCGGTGGCGGTGAAGAAGCCGCCCCGGCACAGGGTGGTGACGGTCAGTCCGGCGTCGCGCACCAGCTTCGCGGCGGCGGCCACCCCGTACTCCTGGACCGGCTCGCGCCACAGGCCGACGCCCTCGATGCCGAGGTCGGTGCAGCCCTTCACCAGCTCGGGGAGGCCGAGCTGCTTGACGGTCATCTGGTTGATCGAGAACCGCACTTCGGTCATGGCTGCTCCACTCCGTTCAGCGCCAGCAGGGTCTTCATCCGGGACTCGGCCAGCGCCGGGTCCGGGAACAGGCCGAGGGTATCGGCGAGTTCGTACGCGCGGGCGAAGTGGGGCAGGGAGCGGGCCGATTGCAGGCCACCGACCATGGTGAAGTGCCGCTGGTGGCCGGAGAGCCAGGCCAGGAACACCACGCCCGTCTTGTAGTAGCGGGTCGGGGCCCGGAAGAGGTGCCGCGACAGCTCGACGGTCGGGTCGAGCAGCGCCCGGAAGCCGACCGTGTCGCCGGTGTCCAGGGTGCGTACGGCCTGCGCGGCCACCGGCCCGAGCGGGTCGAAGATGCCCAGCAGGGCGTGGGAGAAGCCCTGTTCGTCGCCGGCGATCAGCTCGGGGTAGTGGAAGTCGTCGCCGGTGTAGCAGCGCACGCCCCGCGGCAGGCGGCGGCGCAGGGCGACCTCGCGGCCGGCGTCCAGCAGGGACACCTTCACGCCGTCCACCTTGTCGGGGTGATCGGCGATGATCTCCAGGAAGGTTTCGGTGGCGGCGTCCAGGTCCGTGCTGCCCCAGTAGCCGGTCAGCGCGGGGTCGAACATCGGGCCGAGCCAGTGCAGGATGACGGGCTCGGCCGCCTGGCGCAGCAGTTCGCCGTAGATCGTGAGGTAGTCGTCCGGGCCGGTGGCGGAGGCGGCCAGGGCGCGCGAGGCCATCAGGATGGCCTGGGCGCCGGTCTCCTCCACGACGGCGAGCTGTTCCTCGTACGCCGTACGCACGTCGGCGAGGGAGTACGGGCCGGGGCCGGTGAGCTGGTCGGTGCCCACGCCGGCGGCGATCCGGCCGCCGTGCGCCCTGGCCTCGGCGCCGGAGCGGCGGATCAGCTCGGCGGCGCCGGCCCAGTCCAGGCCCATGCCGCGCTGTGCGGTGTCCATGGCCTCGGCGACGCCGAGCCCGTGCGACCACAGGTGGCGGCGGAAGGCGAGGGTGGCGTCCCAGTCGACGGCGGCGGGGCTGTCCGGGGTGGTGTCGGCGTACGGGTCGGCGACGACGTGTGCGGCGGAGAAGACGATGCGGGAGGTCAGCGGGCCCTCGCCGGCGGCGGCGAGGGCCGGGGCCGGGGTGGTACGGGGCTGGTAGTCCCGTACGGTGCCGGTGCCCGTGCCGGTGCCCGTCGCGTCAGGGAGTCGGATCATCGGTGCGTTCTCCCTGTTCCTAAAGGCTCAGCTCGGGGACGTCCAGGCGGCGGCCCTCGGCGGAGGACTTCAGGCCCAGCTCGGCCAGCTGCACCCCGCGCGCGCCCGCCAGCAGGTCCCAGCTGTAGGGCTCGTCCAGCACCACATGGCGCAGGAACAGCTCCCACTGCGCCTTGAACCCGTTGTCGAACTCGGCGTTGTCCGGCACCTCCTGCCACTGGTCGCGGAAGGACTCGGTGACGGGCAGATCCGGGTTCCACACCGGCTTGGGGGTGGCGGAGCGGTGCTGCACGCGGCAGTTGCGCAGCCCGGCGACGGCGGAGCCGTGCGTACCGTCCACCTGGAACTCCACCAGCTCGTCGCGGTTGACGCGCACCGACCAGGAGGAGTTGAACTGCGCGACGGTGCCGCCGGCCAGCTGGAAGATGCCGTACGCGGAGTCGTCGGCGGTGGCCTCGTACGCGTTGCCGTTCTCGTCCCAGCGGCGCGGGATGTGGGTGGCGGTCAGCGCCTGGACGGTCTCGACCCGGCCGAACAGCTCGTGCAGCACGTACTCCCAGTGCGGGAACATGTCGACGACGATGCCGCCGCCGTCCTCGGAGCGGTAGTTCCAGGAGGGGCGCTGGGCGGGCTGCCAGTCGCCCTCGAAGACCCAGTAGCCGAACTCGCCGCGCACGGACAGGATCTCGCCGAAGAAGCCGCCGTCGATGAGCCGCTTGAGCTTGCGCAGGCCGGGGAGGAACAGCTTGTCCTGGACGACGCCGTGCTTGATGCCGGCGTCGCGCGCCTGGCGGGCGAGCGCGAGGGCGCCGTCGAGGCCGGTGGCGGTGGGCTTCTCGGTGTAGATGTGCTTGCCGGCGGCGATGGCCTTCTTGAGGGCTTCCTCGCGGGCGAGGGTGATCTGGGCGTCGAAGTAGATGTCGACGGTGTCGTCGGCGAGGACGGCGTCCAGGTCGGTGGAGATGGCGGAGGCGTCCAGGCCGTGCTGGTCGGCGAGCGCCTTGAGGGCGTGCTCGCGGCGGCCGACGAGGATCGGCTCGGGCCAGATCACGGTGCCGTCGGGGAGCGGGAGGCCGCCCTGTTCGCGCAGCGCGAGGATCGAACGGACCAGGTGCTGGCGGTATCCCATGCGTCCGGTGACGCCGTTCATGGCGATGCGGACGGTCCTGCGGTTCGGCGTGTCGGTCATGGGCCGGATTCCCTCCCGGAGCAGCGGCGGCTAGTAAGCGCTTTCTATATGGGGAGACGCTAACCTGCCCACAGCGGATGGGACAAGTGGCAGCACGGAAAGCGGGGCGGAGCATGTCGGTGACGCTGGCGGATGTGGCGGCACGCGCGGGGGTGTCCGCGGCGACGGTCTCCCGGGTGCTCAACGGCAACTATCCGGTGGCCGGTTCCACCCGCTCCCGGGTGCTGCGGGCGGTGGACGAGCTGGAGTACGTGGTGAACGGCCCGGCCAGCGCGCTCGCCGCCGCCACCTCCGACCTGGTGGGGGTGCTGGTCAACGACATCGCCGACCCCTTCTTCGGGGTGATGGCCTCCGCCATCCAGTCCCAGATCGGACCGGACGCGGAGCCGAGAGCGGGACAAGGACAGGGTCAGGGGCAGGGACCTGGGCAGGGGCAGGGAGCGGGGCAGCACGACGCGCCGCACGGCCAGAAGATGGCGATCATCTGCAACACCGGCGGTTCGCCGGAGCGCGAACTGACCTACCTCACGCTGCTGCTGCGCCAGCGGGCGGCGGCCGTGGTGCTGACCGGCGGAACGGTCGAGGACCCCGACCATCTGGCCGCGCTGGCCACCCGGCTGCGGCGGCTTGAGGCGGGCGGCACCCGGGTGGTGCTGTGCGGGCGGCAGCCGCTCTCCGCCCCGGCCCCGGCCACGCCTGCGGAGCAGGACGAGACCTGGGCCCCCTCCCCCGTCGCGCTCACCTTCGACAACTTCGGCGGCGCCCACCGCCTCACCGCCCATCTGCTCACCCTCGGCCACCGGCGGATCGGCTACCTCGGCGGCCCCGCCGCCCGTACCACCACCCGGCACCGCCTGGAGGGCCACCGTGCGGCGCTCACCGAGGCGGGGGTGGCCGGCGACGCGGACCGGCTCACCGTGCACGGCGGCTACGACCGGGCCTCGGGCTACGACGGCGCGCTGGAACTGCTGCGCCGCGAGCCCACCCTGACCGCCGTCGTCGCCGCCAACGACACGGTCGCCCTGGGCGCCTGCGCGGCGCTGCGCGACCGGGGGCTGCGCATCCCGGAGGACATCTCGGTGGCCGGCTTCGACGACCTGCCGTTCGCGATCGACGCGGCGCCCGCCCTGACCACCGTACGGATCCCGCTGCACGAGGCGGGCGCCCGCGCGGGGCGGCTGGCGCTCGGCCGCGAGGAGGCGCCGGCGGGGCGGGTGGCGACCCTCCCCGCCGACCTGATGGTCCGCGCCTCGACGGCGCCGCCGCGCGCCACCTGACCGTACGGGGCCGCCGGACGGGCGGCCGGCCGGGCACCCCCGGACGCCGGATGCCGGACGCCGGAGCCCGGCCGCCCGGCCCGCAATCGGCCCCCGCACCGGCGCTACCCGGCCGGTTCGAACCTCACCTCGAACTCCCCGAGCCCGGCCGTCACAGCCACGGCGTGCTCCGAGGCGATCTCGGCGAAGGCGACCTCGGCCGGCCAGCCGTCCGGCGTGGTCAGCATGGTCATCGGCCAGGGCTCCTCGGCATCGAAGGCCAGCACGGCGGAGGTGGTGCCCTTCGGCAGCTGGGCCAGCACCGTGAAGCTCCCGTCCGTGTCGGTGCCGGTGCAGGCGAGGTAGTAGTCCGCGCCCGAGTGCTCGGTGACCGGGTCCATCAGCGGGCCACCGCCGCGGCCGCATCCGCCGTCCGGGATGGTGCGGTACGCCATCCCGCCATCGGCCGTCCCGACGAGCCAGATCTGCCGGCCGTCCACCTCCCCCGCCAGGAGGTAGCCGTCCTTCTCCAGCTTCTCCGCCAGACTCTCCCGCTGCGCGATGGCGACGGACGCAATCGTCCCCACCAGCACCAGACCGGCCGCCCCCGCGGCCCACCAAACGCGACGCTTCATCGCGAACCCCCGTTCACGCCGAATGTGGTTGATCATGCTCGCATCAATCGCCCGGCCGCGGTACCCCCCGCACGAAAGGTGCGGCTTGTCCCGTTCGCGCTACGGTGGACGCGGAGGGTGACCACATGGCTTCCTTTCGATCACACATCCGCCGGCTCCGGGGCCCGTCCGTCCTGACCCTGCTGCTGCTCTACATCGCCGTCATCACCGTCGTTCAGTACGAGACGTCCTCCGGCCGTCTCGCCCGCTGGTCCAGCTTCTCGCTGCTCGCGCCGCTCGCCGCCGCGGGGCTGCTCCCCCTGGGGCCGACGCTCCTCGTCGCCCTCGTCACCTTCGGCGCCTCCTTCGTGCTGTACGGGTTTCTCGTCCCGCAGCTGTCCATCGGCGGCCGGGTCACCGTACTGACCGCCGTGGCGCTGGCCTGCCTCCTCAGCCTCCTGGTGTGCCGCATCCGCGAGGACCGCGAGCGGCGCGTCGCCCGGCTGATGGTCGCCCGGGAGCGGCTGACCCTGCTCAGCGAGGCCAGCAGCCGGATCGGCAGCACCCTGGACGTCCGCCGCACCGCGGACGAGCTGACCGAGGTCGCCGTCCCCCGGCTGGCGGATCTGGTCACGGTGGATCTGTACGACTCGGTGCTGCGCGGCGAGGAACCCCGTACCCAGCGGTTCCCCGGCCCCGTGACACTGCGCCGGGTGGCGCAGCGGTCGGTGCTGGAGGGCACCCCGGAGGTCATGCTGGAGACCGGCGAATCGCTCCAGTACCCGCCGGAGTCGCCGCACGGCCGCGCCGTGGCCGCCAGCGGCGAGTACCGGGCGCGGGTGCTGGACGCGACGGCGGTCGCCGAGTGGTTCGCGATGGATCCGGAGCGGGCGGCGCGGGTGCGCGAGTACGGCGTGCACTCCGGCGTGGTGGTGCCGCTGCGCGCCCGGGGCGCGACGCTGGGCGTGGCGATATTCGCCCGCCACCGCCGCCCGGAGGACTTCGACCAGGCCGATCTGCTGCTCGCGGAGGAGATCGGCGCGCGGGCCGCCGTATGCCTGGACAACGCGCGCCGCTACACGCACGAGCGGGCCACCTCCCTCACCCTCCAGCGCAGTCTGCTGCCGCGCGGCCGGCCCGATCTGGCCGCCGTGGAGGTGGCGTCCCGCTATCTGCCGGCGGACTCCATGGTGGGGGTGGGCGGCGACTGGTTCGATGTCATCCCGCTGTCGGGGGCACGGGTGGCCCTGGTGGTCGGTGATGTGGTGGGGCACGGGCTGCACGCCTCGGCCACCATGGGGCGGCTGCGGGCCACCGTACGGACGCTGGCCGACATCGATCTGCCGCCCGATGAGCTGCTCACCCACCTCGACGACGTGGTCATCCGGATGCGCGCCGAGAACGAGCAGGACGACTGGCCGGGCACCGGCGTCGAGGACGGGAGGGCGGGGTCCGACGACGGCAGCATGGAGACCGGCGCCACCTGTCTGTACGCGGTGTACGACCCGGTCTCCCGGGTCTGCTCGCTGGCCCGCGCGGGGCACCCGGCCCCCGTCCTGGTGCGGCCGGACGAGGCGGCCGAGGTCATCGATCTGCCGGCCGGTCCGCCGCTCGGGCTGGGCGGGCTGCCGTTCGAGTCCGTCGACATCACGCTCCCCGAGGGCAGCCGGCTGGCGCTGTACACGGACGGCCTGCTGGAGTCGCGGCGGGCCGACATCGATCAGGGGCTGGCGGAGCTGTGCCAGTTGCTGGCCCAGCGCGCGCCGTCCCTGGAGGCGACGTGCGACGCGGTGCTGAAGTCCCTGGTCGACGAGCACCACACCGATGACATCGCGCTGCTGGTCGCCCGTACCCGCGCGCTGTCCCCGGCCCAGGTGTCCACCTGGGAGGTGCCCGCCGAGCCCACGGCCGTGGCCCGGGCCCGCGAGCTGGCCGCCCAGCAGCTGACCAGCTGGGGGCTCGACGACGCGGTGTTCACCACCGAGCTGGTGGTCAGCGAGCTGGTCACCAACGCCATCCGGCACGCGGGCGGCCCGATCCAGCTGCGGGTCATCCGGGAGGGCGGGGTGATCTGCGAGGTGTCGGACGGCAGCAGCACCTCGCCGCATCTGCGGCGGGCCAGGGCGTACGACGAGAGCGGGCGCGGCCTGTTCATCGTCGCGCATCTCACCCAGCGGTGGGGCAGCCGGCAGAGCAGCACGGGCAAGACGATCTGGGCGGAGGTTCCCGAGGAGCCGCAGGACTTCCCCGGGATCGCGGACGTTCCGGCGCTGTGACGGCTACGGGCGCGGGCGCCGGTTCCGTCGCGCGCGCCCGGGGCCGTACGGGGCGGGTCGTCCGGCACCGTCCGGCACGCCCGCCGGGCGCTCACATGGCCAGCGCCCGGGCGAACTCCCTGATCCGCGCCGTCTCGTGGTCGCGGTGCCACACCAGCCCGAGCGCCGACTCGGGCAGCGCCCGTACCGGCAGATAGGTGATGTCGTCCCGCCGGTGGTAGTTCCCGGTGGTGCCGCACAGCAGCATCCCGCCGCGCCCGGCCGCCGTCAGCGACAGGCCCTCCTGGAGGGTACGGACCACCGGGCCGCGCGGCACCGGCCGCCCGCCCGGGGTCCGGGTCGGCGCCTGCGCCTCGCGCCAGTACGCGGGCGCCGGGCCGGCGGCCGAGATCAGCGGTACGGCGGCCAGGTCCTCCGCCGACAGCTCGCCGCTGCCGCCGTCCGCTCCCGCCGCCGCCAGGGGGTGCCGTACCGACAGCGCCAGCCGGTGCCGCTGCCGGGAGAACACCGGCCCCAGCACCAGGTCCGGCTCCGCCACCGGAAGCATCACGACCGCCACATCCACCTCGCCACGCCGCACCGCGCCGAAGGGGTCCGACAGCGGCAGCTCCGTGATCTGTGTGTCGCACTCGGGGAACCGCTGCTGGAAGTCGTTGACCGCGCCCATCAGCCGCCCCACGAACGGCGCCTGGAACCCGACCCGCAGCCGCCCCGCCTCCCCCCGGGCCCGCTCCCGCGTCTCCTCGACGGCGGCCCGCAGCGCCCCGTACGCCGGGCCGAGCGCCGCCCGGAAGTCGGCGCCCAGCGGGGTCAGCGCCACCCGCCGGCTGGTGCGCTCCACCAGCCGGGCGCCGACCCGGCGCTCCAGGGCGGCGATCAGCTGGCTCACCCGGCTCTGCGACACGTACAGCCGCTCGCCGGCGCGGCCGAAGTGCAGTTCCTCGGCCAGCACCAGAAAGCACTCCAGCTCGCGGAGTTCCAGCCCGTCCGGCACCGCCCGCCTCCCGTCGATTCGATGAGCCCCGCTCATAGAAGGGTGAGCACTTGGCCGTTGTTCCCGGCCCTCCGGCGCAGTTGGCTGGACGGCATGACACAAGTAGAAGAAACCGCAGGTCAGCGACGTACTCGGCGCTCCGGGTACTGGCCGGGGGTGGCGGCGGTGACGGGTGCCACGTTCATGGTGGTCACCTCGGAGATGCTGCCGGTCGGGCTGCTCACCCCGCTGGGCCGGGAACTGGACGTCAGCGAGGGGCTGGCCGGGCTGTCGCTGACGGTGACCGGGGTGCTGGCGGCGCTGGCCGCGCCGCTGGTCGCCGCGGGCATCCGGGGCGCCGACCGGCGGTGGGTCATGGTGGCGCTCATGGTGCTGCTGGCCGGGGCGAACCTGCTCTCCGCCTGGGCGCCGAACTACCCGGTGCTGATGGGCGCGCGGGTGCTGGTCGGGGTGGCGATGGGCGGGGTGTGGGCGCTGGCGGCCGGCCTCGGCGCCCGGCTGGCGCCGCCGCACCGCGCGGGCCGGGCCACCTCACTGATCTTCTCCGGGATCGCCGCCGCCTCCGTGCTGGGGGTGCCGGCCGGCGCGTACCTGGGTGAGCTGGCCGGCTGGCGGGCGGCGTTCGTGGGCGGCGGTCTGGTGTCGCTGGCCGTGGCGGGGGCGCTGGCGGTGCTGCTGCCGCCGCTGCCGCCGCAGGGCCGGGCGCAGGGGCTGGGCGGGGTGCTGCGGCTGTTCGGTGACCGGGGCGTCCGGGCGCCGCTGCTGATCGTGGCGCTGCTGGTGACCGGCCACTTCGCCGCGTACACGTACATCCGGCCGGTGCTGGAGGAGACGGCGGGGGTGGCGGGTTCGCCGCTGAGCGGGCTGCTGTTGCTGTACGGGGTGGCGGGGCTGGCCGGCACCTTCACGGCGGGGGCGGTGGTGGGCAGTACCGTACGCGGCACCGTGCTGGTGATCTGCGGCGTGCTGGCGGTGGCGGTGCTGCTGGTGCCGCACCTGGCGTGGCTGCTGCTGGTGTGGGGCGTGGCGTACGGCGGGGTGGCGGTGGCCGGGCAGTCCTGGACGCAGCGGGCGGCGCCGGACGCGGCGGCGCGGGAGGGGGCGAGTTCGCTGTTCGCGACGGTGATCAACCTGGCGATCGCGGCGGGCGCGCTGGCCGGCGGGCGGGTGGCGGACGCGGCCGGGCCGGTGGCGGCGATGTGGCTGGGCGGTGCGCTGGCGCTGGCGGCGCTGGCGGTGACGGTGGTTGTCAGCGCCCCGGAGTAGGGTCGGGCGGCATGACGGGTGATCAGCGGACGCAGCCACAGCGACAGCCCCTCCCCCTGCCCCTCCCCCTGGCGACCGGCCCGCTGGCGGTGCGGCTGCTGGGGTTCGAACAGGTGCCGGAGGACAGCACGTTCGACGACGCGCCGATCTCGTACAGCCTGGTGGCGCTGTGGCACGGGCAGCGGCTGCTGCTGGTCCTGGAGCGGAAGCGCGGCACCTGGGAGCTGCCGGGCGGCAGCATCGAGCCGGGCGAGAGCCCGCGCGAGGCGGCGGCCCGCGAGCTGCGGGAGGAGGCGGGCCAGCTGATCGATCCCGGGGCGCTGCGCTTCGCCGGCTTCGCCAGGACCGCCTTCGCGCACCGCCCCACGGCGTACGGGGCGGTGTACGAGGCGGACACGGCGGAGCCGCTGCCGTTCACGCCGAACGAGGAGATCAAGGCCATCCACTGGTGGTCCGGGGAACCGGGCCTGGCGGACGGCCTGTTGCAGACGGTGGACACCTACCTGGCCGGCCTCTCCCGCCGCCCGGGGCCGGCGGCTCAGTCCACGTAGGCGAGCGCGTCCCGGGCCGCCGGGTAGGCGGTGGCCTCACAGGGCTGGTTCTCCGGCGGGGTTCCGTACATGGTCAGATCCTCGACGAGGATCATCACCCGGGTGGCCCGGTAGTCGTCGGTGTCCTCCGAGCCGATGGCAGCGATTTCGAGGTCGAGCATGCAGGCTTCGGCGGAGCTGTACTGGACGACCAGGGGATGTCCCTCGAAGTCGGTGACCGGCTCCTCGTGGGCCCACTTCAGCATCAGGTCGCTCTCGTTGACGGAGAGGATCAGCCGCCGGGCCGTCAGCTCACCGTAGACACAGGCCTGCTCGTAGTGGGCCCAGGCCTTGAGCGCCCCGTCGGCCGTGGTCAGGCCGGCCGAGGCCAGGGGCTCGTCGCTGACGATGGAGCACAGCTCCGCGGCGGGCACCGACGGCAGCCCGCCGCCCGGCGGAGCGCCGGGCCCGCCCCCGTCGTCCGCCCCGTCCGCCCCGTCCGCCCCCGGACGGCGCCAGAGAATCCGGAACACCCCCGTCGCCCCCGCCACCACCACAGGACGCCATCACCATCACCAACACGGACACCGCCAACAGCGCCCTCTTCCCCCGGACACTCCTCATGGCGGCACCCTACCGCCACCGCCCCCGGGCGGATACGGGCGAAATCCTCCGCTCCCACCGGCTATCCGACCTTCCTGAGCTCCCCGTCGTCGAAGACAGCGACCATGATGAGATTCCCGCCGAGCGCCTGAACGTAGCGGGCGATGACCTCGCTCCCCGAGACCTGCCCGCTCTCGATCTGGGAGATCCGCCCCGCACTGACCGCCATCCGGTCGGCCACCTGCTGCTGGGTCAGTCCCCGCTCCCGCCGCATCTCCACCAGACGCCACGCCCGCGCCTCCGCGACCATGCGCAGCACACCCTCACGGAACGCCTCCGGTCCGCCCGCCAGCGCCTCGGCCTGCTCCCGGTGTCCACTGGCCGACCAGCTGACGAATCCGCTCACTGCCCGTTCTCCCTCTTCCGCTCCGCAAGGTATTCCGCATACCGCCGCTCCGCCTCCGGAATCGCCCGGCGGTACCACTCGTCCCAGTTCCCTGACTTGTCTCCCGCCATCAGCAGGATGGCGGCACGCCATGGGTCGAACATGAACAGACACTCGCACCTCGCTGCGCCCCACGGAGCCCGGACGCAGCTCTTTGAGGTTGTGCAGCACCGAGCCCTTCACTCGGTCGACCAGCGGCCTGCCTTCGGCCGGCCCGACCCGGGAGAGCATCGCGATGGCCTGATTTACCAGCACATACGATGCGCAATCCGCCTTCTCCAGGTCGTTGAGCCACTGATCCACCTCGTCCGTCAGGTAGACCTCCCAGCGCTCTTCCACTGTGGCACCCCCTCCTCTATTTAGCAATAGCTAAACATGGCTGAGGGTCACGTCACCACTCCGTTCAGCCACTGCCACTCGCAGGAGTGACGGCGTAGCCTGCCATCCATGGGGAGAGCCGAGGGTTTTGAGTATCGGGAGCTGGGTGACGGTGCGGTGCGGATCACGCATCGGGGGGTGGTGGCGGGGATGTTGCGGGGGGAGCGGGCCGGGGCTTTTCTGGCCGAGGTCGCGGGGGGTGCCGATCCGCAGCTGGTGATGGCGCGGTGGACCGGCAACTACCGGCGGGGCAACGAGCGCACCGCGCGCCGGCACCCGCGCAACCGCTAACCGGCCACCGGGGCCGTCGCCTCCGTGCCCGCGCCCGCGCCCTCGCCCTCGCCCGCGTAGGTGCGCCACAGCACCGCGTACCGGCCGCCGAGTGCGAGCAGTTCGGCGTGCGTGCCGTCCTCCACCACCGTGCCGTGGTCCAGCACCACCACCCGGTCGGCGCGGGCGGCGGTGGTCAGCCGGTGGGCCACCACCAGCGTGGTGCGCCGCACCGCCAGCCGGTCGGTGGCCCGGTTGACCAGCGCCTCGGTCGCCAGGTCGAGCGCGGCGGTGGCCTCGTCGAGCAGCAGGATGTCGGGCCGTACCAGCTCCGCGCGGGCCAGCGCGATCAGCTGCCGCTGCCCCGCCGACAGCGCCCGGCCCCGCTCCCCCACCGGCTGGTGGAAGCCGCCGGGCAGCGCCGCGATCATGTGGTGGGCGCCGACCGCGCGGGCCGCCGCCTCCACCTCCGCGTCGCTCGCGTCGGGGCGGCCGTACGCGATGGCGTCCCGTACCGTCCCCGCGAACAGATACGGCTCCTGCGGTACGACGCCGAGCCGGTGCCGGTAGCCGGCGAGGTCGAGGGCGCGCAGGTCGGTGCCGTCCACCCGGACCGCGCCCGCCGTCGGGTCGTAGTAGCGGGCGACCAGCTTGACCAGCGTGGACTTGCCGGCGCCGGTCTCGCCGACGAAGGCGACGGTCTGGCCGGCCGGGATGGTCAGGTTCACGCCGCGCAGCGCCTCCTCGCCCGCCTCCTCGGCGGCCTCGGTGCCCTGGTAGGCGAACCGTACGCCGGCGAACTCCACCTCGCCGCGCAGCCGCTCGCCGACCGCCCGGGGCCGGTCGGCGGCCGGGGTGGTGGTGGGTTCGGCCAGCAGCTCCTGGATCCGGCCGAGCGAGACGACCGCCTGCTGGTAGCCGTCGAAGACCTGGGAGAGCTGCTGCACGGGGGCGAAGAACAGCTCGATGTAGAGCAGGTACGCGACCAGCGCGCCGGCGGTGAGCGTGCCCGCGCCGACCCGGCCGGCGCCGACCAGCAGCACCCCGGCCGTCGCCAGGGTGGCCAGCAGCTGCACGAACGGGAAGTACACCGAGATCAGCCACTGGCCGCGCAGCCGCGCCCGCCGGTAGCCGTCCGAGCGGTCGGTGAACCGCTCGTACCCCGCGCTCTCCCGCCGGAACGCCTGCACCATGCGCAGCCCGGCGACCGACTCCTGGAGGTCGGCGTTGACGCCGCCTACCCGCTCGCGGGCCAGCTCGTACGCCTTGACGCTGTGCCGCCGGAAGATGACGGTGCCGATGGTGAGCGGGACGAGGGTGGCGAGCACCACCAGGGCCAGTTGCGCGTCGATGGCGACCAGGACGCCCATGATGCCGAAGAACGTCATGACGGCGACCAGCGCCTGTACGAGGCCGGTCTGGAGGAAGGAGGTGAGGGCGTCGACGTCGGTGGTCATCCGGGTCATGACCCGGCCGGTCAGTTCGCGCTCGTAGTAGTCGAGGCCGAGCCGCTGGAGGTGGGCGAAGATCTTCAGGCGCAGGGAGTACAGGGCGCGTTCGCCGGTGCGTCCCACCGCGCGGATGCCGCCGGCCTGGACGGCCCACTGGGCGAGCACCACCAGCAGGGCGAGGGTGGCGGCGGCCCAGACCGCGCCGTACGCGGCCTTCTCCACGCCCTGGTCGATGCCGTGCCGGATGAGCACGGGCAGCAGGAGCGAGGCGCCGGCGTCGGCGATGACCAGCAGGAGGGCGAGCAGCAGCGGGGTGCGCAGTCCGGCCAGCAGGCGGCGCAGTCCGTAGCCGCCGGTCTCGGGGCTGGTGGCGGCGTCCTCGTCGATGTCGGGGGTATCGGTGGCGGGGGGCAGCGAGGCGACCTGGGCGAGGAGTGCGGGGTCGGCGGCCGTGCCGCCCATGAGGGAGGTGGCGGTGGCGTCGGGTGCCGCGGCTTCGCGCTGCCACAGTTCGGGGGTGATGCCGTTCGGTGCCCCTGCCTCGCCGTCGCCGTCGCTGTCGCCCGTCGCGAGTCCGGCCGGGTCGCGGGGGGTGGTCCCCCACTCCTCGGGGTCGCTCAGCAGTCGCCGGTACAGCTCGCTGCGTTCGGTGAGTTCGGCGTGGGTGCCGGTGTCGGCGAGCCGGCCGCCGTCCAGGACGGCGATGCGGTCGGCGAGCTGGAGGGTGGACAGCCGGTGGGCGATGAGGAGGGTGGTGCGGCCTGCCATCACCGAGCGGAGCGCGTCGTGGATCTCGCGTTCGACGCGGGCGTCGACGGCGGAGGTGGCGTCGTCGAGGATGAGCAGCCGGGGGTCGGTGAGGATGGCGCGGGCGAGGGCGACGCGCTGGCGCTGGCCGCCGGAGAGGGTCATGCCCTGTTCGCCGACGACGGTGTCGTAGCCGTCGGGCAGGGCGCGGATGAACTCGTCGGCCTGGGCGGCGCGGGCGGCGGCGATGACCTGCTCGTCGGTGGCGTCGGGGTGGCCGTAGGCGAGATTGGCGCGGATGGTGTCGGAGAACAGGAAGCTGTCCTCGGGCACCAGGCCGATGGCGGCGCGCAGTGAGTCGTACGTCAGCTCGCGGGTGTCGTGGCCGCCGACCCGGATGGTGCCGCTGTCGGGATCGTAGAAGCGGGGCAGCAGCAGGGACACGGTGGATTTGCCGCTGCCGGAGGGGCCGATGACGGCGAGGGTCTCGCCGGGTTCGATGCGCAGCGAGAGGTCGGTGAGGACGGGGGTGGCGCCGGGGCCGTTGCCGTAGCCGAAGCCGACCCGGTCGAATTCGACGCTGGCGGGGGCGTCGGCGGGCAGCGCGCGGGCGTCGGGGGCTTCGGTGATCTCGGGTTCGGCGTCGATGAGTTCCAGGACGCGTTCGACGCCGGCCCTGGCCTGCTGGCCGACGGTGAGCACCATGGTGAGCAGCCGGACGGGGCCGACGAGCTGGGCGAGGTAGGTGGAGAAGGCGACGAAGGTGCCCAGGGTGATCTCGCCGCGGGTGGCGAGCCAGCCGCCGAGGGCGAGCATGGCGACCTGGCCGAGGGAGGGGATGGCGTTGAAGGCGGGGACGAAGCGGGCGTTGAGCCGTACGGTGCGCAGCCGGGCGGCGAAGAGGTCGCGGCTGATGGCGCGCAGCTTGCCGCGCTCCTGTTCCTCCTGTCCGAAGCCCTTGACGACGCGGACGCCGGTGATGGCGCCGTCGACGACGCCGGCGACGGCGCCGGCCCGGTTCTGGGCGTGCCAGGTGGCGGGGTAGAGGCGGCGTCCGCTGAGCCGGGCGATCCAGATGAGGAGGGGGACGACGGCGAGGGCGACGAGGGTGAGCAGCGGGGACAGCACGAGCATGACGACGAGGGAGACCGCGAAGAGCATGAGGTTGCCGATGACCATCGGCATCATGAAGAGCAGGCCCTGGATGAGGCTGAGGTCGCTGGTGGCCCGGCCGACGACCTGGCCGGTGGAGAGCTGGTCCTGGCGGCGGCCGTCGAGGCGGGTGAGGGAGCGGTACATCGCGGTGCGCAGGTCGTGCTGCACGTCGATGCCGAGCCGGCCGCCGTAGTAGCGGCGGGCGAAGGTGAGGCCGTAGATGACGACGGCTCCGGCGATGAGCAGGCCGATCCACAGGGCGAGGCCGCCCTGGCCGCCGATGACGATGTCATCGATGATGATCTTGGTGATGAGGGGCATGAGGGCCATGACGCCCATGCCGGCGAGGGACGCGCCGAGGGAGAGCAGCATGTTGCGGCGGTGCAGCCAGCAGTACGCGGTGAGCCGCCGTACCCAGCTCTGACCGCTGTGCTCCTTGTTGGTGTCCGTGCCGGCTTCCGCCACCTGCTGCCTCCCGTGGACCCGTCTTCGTGCCGCAGTGCTCAACACCGGGCCGGGGCCATTTCATCCCACCGCAACAGTGTGAAGAAATGGATTTGCGGGCTCCACGCGACGGTCCGTATCGTCTCACTCATGTCGTGCTTCAACTCGATCGTGAACGGGCTGCGCGCCGCCGCGTGGCAGCCCCAGCTCAGCCCCCGCCCGCGCGTGCGGCGTCCGGCCCTGGTCCGCCAGGACTCGCCCGACGCCTGAACCGTTTGATCGCGCAGTCCTCACGCCACCAGGGCCGTCCGGTGTCAGCAATCGACACGGACAGGCCCGCCGCCTTGGCGATGCCTGTCCTCACCCCCGAGGACATCACCCGTGGCACGCCGTCGCCTCACCCTTTCGCAGAATTTTCTGCGCCACCCCGCCAGCATTCGGACGATCGTGCGCGCCTCCGGCGTGCGCCCCGGCGATCTGGTGGTGGAGCCCGGCGCCGGAGAGGGGCACCTCTCCCGCGCGCTGGCCGCCACCGCCGACCGGGTCATCGCCTACGAGATCGACCCCGCGCTGGCCGACCGCTTCCCCGACCACCCCCGCATCCGGCTGATCCAGGGAGACTTCCTGCGCGCCACCCCGCCCCGCGAGCCGTTCGCGGTGGTCGGGAACATCCCGTACTCACGGACCACCGACATCGTGCGCTGGTGCCTGGCCGCGCCCCGGCTGACCTCGGCCACCCTCCTCACCCAGCAGGAGTACGCCCGCAAACGCACCGGCGACTTCGGCAACTGGCCGCTGCTGACCGTACGGAGCTGGCCCCGGTACGCGTGGCGGCTCGGGCCGCGCGTGCACCGCCGGCACTTCGTCCCGGTGCCGCGCACCGACTCGGCGCTGCTGCATCTGGACCGCCGCCCGGCACCGCTGCTCCCGGCGGCGGACCTCGGCGCGTACGGCGCGTTCGTCGACCTGGGCTTCACCGGAAAGGGCGGCTCCCTGCACGCGACCCTGACCCACCACTACGGCCGGCGCCGCACCCGGCCCCTGGACCTGGACCGCGATCTGCCGTGCGGCCTGGTCCCACCGGACCGGTGGATCGCGCTGTTCCGGGAACTGCGCCGCTGAGGACCGGCGTCGCCGGCGGGCGGCCCGGCCCATGGCACCCTGCCCAGATCAATTCGGAGAGTGGTACGTTATCAAGTACCACTCTCCGAAAGGGCCACGCCATGTCCATCACCGCGAGCGAGGCTCGCAAGGAGCTCTTTCCGCTGATCAAGCGGGTCAACGAGGACCACGACGCCGTCGAGATCGTGTCCCGGCACGGCAACGCCGTACTCCTGTCCGCCGAAGACTATGCCGCCCTGCGCGAGGGGTCGTACCTGCTGCGCTCTCCCGCGAACGCCCGCCGCCTGCTCAAGGCGTACGAGAACGCCCTGAGCGGCCTCCATGTCTCCGAACGCGAGCTGATCGACCCACAGGCGCCGGATGCCGGGACGGGCGCCGGGTGAGGCTGGTTTTCGAGGAGCAGGGCTGGGAGGACTACACCTCCTGGCTCAAGAACGACCGCAAGACGCTCGCCCGGATCAACAAGCTCATCGACGACACCAGGCGCGACCCCTTCACCGGGATCGGCAAACCCGAGCCGCTGAAGTACCACCTGCCCGGGGCCTGGTCCCGGCGCATCGACGACGAACACCGCCTCGTCTACCTGGTCACGGACCGGGAGATCATCATCCTGGCCGCCCGCTACCACTACTGACGGCGGCCCGGGCCGGGCCCGCCCCAACTACGCTGCCGACCATGGACAGTGAGGAGTTGCCGGGCGGCCTGGGCAGCGGCGGCGCCGTGCGGCGGCGGGGCACGGTGGTGAGCCGGCCGGCCCCGCCCAACGCCCCCGCCCTGCACGCGCATCTCCGCGCCCTGCGCCGGGCCGGGTTCGAGGCCGCCCCGGAGCCGGTCCGGCTGACCGGCGACGGCCGCGAGGAACTCACCTTCCTGCCCGGCGAGGTGGCGGTGCCGCCGTTCCCCGCCTGGTCGTGGACCCCCGGCGCGCTGCGCTCGGTGGGCGCGCTGCTGCGGGCGTTCCACGCGGCGAGCGCGGCCGTGCCCGTCGACCCGGGCGCCGGCTGGTCGCGGGAGCTGGCCGACCCCGAGGGCGGCCCGCTGCTGTGCCACAACGATGTCTGCCGGGAGAACGTCGTCTTCCGCGACGGCCGGGCCGCCGCGCTGATCGACTTCGATCTCGCGGCGCCCGGCCGTCCGGTCTGGGACGTGGCGATGGCCGCCCGCTACTGGGTGCCGATGCGGCCCGGCGAGACGGCCGACGCGCCGGGCCGGCTGCGGGTCCTGGCGGACGGGTACGGGCTGGGGGCGGCGGAACGCGCCGAACTCCCCGCCGTGATCGAGCAGGCCACCGCCGTGGGCCGGGCCTTTGTGACCCGCAGGGTGACGGCGGGCGAGGAGGGGTTCGTCCGGCTGGTGGCCGCCCGGGGCGGCTGGCGCTACTGGGACCAGCTCCAGGAATGGCTCGCCGCCCACCGCACCGCCTTCACCGCCGCCCTCACCACGACCACAACCACGCAGAACGGGGACTGACCCGGGCCCGGTCGAGCCGCCGGGCGCTGCCGGCCACCCGCGACCCGCGACCCGCGACCCGGATCGTGCGGGCCGGGCTCGCGGTGGGGGCCGGCGGCCGAGGGCACGGCGGAATCCCGCCTCGTCGCGGTTCGCCGGCCCCGGCACAAGCACGCTCGCCGCCGGGCGTCAGCCCGCGCGCAGCGCACGGGCCAAGGTGGTGATGCCCTCGGTGATCTGGGCCGGGGCGCTGGCCGCGTACCCCAGGACCAGGCCGGGCGGCCCCGGGCGCTGCCGGTGCCAGGACAGCGGCTGCACCTTCACCCCGTGCGCCAGCGCCGCCGACGCCAGCTCCCGATCCGGCCGGTCCCGTACCAGCGGCGACCCCGGCGAGAACGTGATCATCAGATGCACGCCGGCCGCCGCGCCGTGCACCCGCACCCCAGGCAGCGACCGCTCAATGGCCTCGATCATGGTGTCCCGCCGGTGCCGGTGCCGCCGCCGCACCATCCGCAGCTGCCGCTCCAACTCCCCCGACTCCATCAGCCGGGCCAGCACCAGCTGCGGCAGCACCCCGTTCCCCAGATCGGTGAACCGCTTCGCGGCCACCAGCGCCTCCCGGTAGCGCGGCGGCGGCAGCAGCCAGCCGATCCGCAGCGCGGGGGCCAGCAGCTTGGAGACACTGCCGGTGTACGCGACCGCCTCCGGCAGCATCGTGCGCACCGCGGGCACCGGCGGGCGGTCGTACCGGTGCTCGGCGTCGTAGTCGTCCTCGACGATCAGCCCGCCGCGCTCCCGCGCCCACGCCATGAGTTCCCGGCGGCGCTCCCCGCTCAGCACCACCCCGGTGGGGAACTGGTGTGCGGGGGTGAGGAGTACGGCCCGGGCGCCGCCGGCACGCAGCGCGTCGACCCGTACCCCGTCCTCGTCCACCGGCACCGGCGGCATCACCATCCGGCCGTGCCGCAGATGCTGCCGGGTGCCCAGCGAGCCGGGCTCCTCGACGGCGATCTGCTCGATGCCGTCCTCCCGCAGCACGGGGGCCAGCAGGCTCAGCGCCTGGGACACCCCGGCGAGGATCAGGATCTCGGCCGGGTCGGCGGAGATGCCCCGAATGCGGGCCAGCCAGTGGGCGACGGCGGTGCGCAGCGCCGGCGCGCCGCGCGGGTCGCCGTAGCCGAGGTCGGCCGCCGACAGGCCGTCGAGCACGGCGCGTTCGGCCCGCAGCCAGGCGGCGCGGGGGAAGGCGGCCAGATCGGGGACGCCGGGGGTGAAGTCGAACCGGGCGGTGGCGGCCCGCAGCGAATCGAACACATCGGTGCCGGGCGCGGCGCCGAAGAGGGCGCCCTCCGGCAGCGACGCACCGGTGGTACGCGTATCCCGTACCACGGGGGGCGCGGGGCGGGCCGGCGGCACCGGGACCGGCGCCGCGACCACCACGGTGCCCGCTCGCCCCCGCCCGGCGATATGGCCGTCCTCGCTCAGACACTGGTACGCCTCGGTCACCACGCCGCGCGACACCCGCAGTTCGGCGGCCAGCACCCGGCTGGCGGGCAGCCTGCTGCCCACCGGCAGCCGGCCGTCCGCGATCGCACGGCGGATCTCCCGCCCCAGCCAGTCGGCCCGCCCCCCGGGCGGCGCCTCCTCGATGCGCAGCTGAAGAAAGTCCGAGCCCGCTTTGGCCCCGTGGAGATCCCTCTCATTGGACCTGTCCATCAGACCATTGTGCGCCGAGGCTGAGCGCATGAACAGCACCACGACAACAAGCCGTTACGTCCACGGCTACTCGGCGCGGGAGACCCGCCGCCTCGGCGACCAGGCCGACTCCCTCGCCACCCTGCTGCACTACGACACCGGCTATCCGGCCGGCAGCCAGGTCCTGGAGGCCGGCTGCGGGGTGGGCGCGCAGACCGTGCATCTGCTGGCCGCCAGCCCGGGGATCCGGCTCACCGCTGTCGACATCTCGGCCGAATCGCTGGAGCGGGCCCGCGCCCGGGTGGCGGCGGAGTTCCCGGACAGCGACGTGACCTGGCGGCAGGCCGATCTGCACCAGCTGCCCTTCCCCCGGGGCGCGTTCGACCATGTCTTCGTCTGCTTCGTGCTGGAGCACCAGCCGGACCCCGAGCGCACCCTGGCGGCGCTGCGCCGGGTGCTGCGCCCGGGCGGCACCCTCACCGTGATCGAGGGCGACCACGGCGCCATCGTGCTCCACCCGGAGAGCGAGGCCGCCCGCGCGGTGATCGGCCATCATGTACGGCTGCAAGCGGCGGCGGGCGGGAACACCCTGCTGGGGCGGCAGTTGCAGCCGCTGCTGGGCCGCGCCGGGTTCACCGGGGTGACGGTCACCCCGCGCACCATGTACGCGGACGGCACCCGGCCCGCGCTGGTGGACTCCTTCACCCGCAACACCTTCATCGCGATGATCGAGTCGTTCCGCGCCGACGCCCTGGCGGCCGGGCTGACCACCGGGACGGAGTGGGACCGGGGCATCGAGGACCTGCACCGCTGCGCGGCGGACGGCGGGACGTTCCAGTACTCCTTCTTCAAGGCCACCGCCACCAACCCGGCATGACGATGATCCCGATCCTCGCCGTCGCCGTGCTGACGATCTGGGCCGCGCTGGAGCGCAACCACCGCCGTGCCGCCCGCCCCACCCGGGATCTCGCGGGCAGCACCGACCTCGTGGACCGCGACGCCGAACGCACCGAGGCGGACCTGAGAGCCGCCGGTCCGGACTGCGGCTAGCCGGGACCGGTTGCCGCCCGCCGCTTCGGGCCGGGGCAGCGGGGCGTCCCATCACGGCGTGGCCTCGCCCCGGTTGCGGGCGCTGAACTCCTCGGGTGTCCGTTACCGCCCGGGACCAGCGCCCGCACCACACCACGGGACGCGGCGCGTTCGGCGCCGCGCTCCGCGCGGCGTGGTCCGCGCGGCCCACGCCCGTGGCCCCTGGTGCGTCATGGGCGACAGCGCAATGGTGAGCCTCGCTCCCCGATCGGGGCGGGGGCCGGACGGGAGCGGCATCGGCGTACGTACGGTCCCGCTCGCCGGTTGACGGACGGCGCGGCTGTCCTCGCCGCTCCGCGCGGCGGGGGAATCGCTAAGCCGCAGCCGCCGCAGCCGCCGCCTCCTCCGCCGCCGCGCAGCGCGCCGCCAGCTGGTCCAGGGGGAGGTCCAGGGCCTGGGCCAGCGCGGCCACGGTGAAGAAGGCCGGGGTGGGGGCGCGGCCGGTCTCGATCTTGCGGAGGGTCTCCGGCGAGATACCGGCCACCAGCGCCACCTCCGCCATGCTGCGTTCGCCGCGCGCGGCCCGCAGCAGCAGGCCCAGCCGCCGGCCGCGTTCGCGCTCTTCGGGGGTGAGTGGAGTACGTACCATGCTCGTGATACTAATACCGGTATAGTAATTGGCTATCCGGGAGGAGCACCAGCCATGGTGGAGATCAAGAACGACGCGGCACTGGACGCCATGCGCGAGGCGGGCCGCGTCGTCGGCCAGGCGCTCGCCGCCGTACGCGAGGCCGCCGCGCCCGGCGTGTCCCTGCTCGAACTCGACGAGATCGCCCACCAGGTGATCCGCGACGCCGGCGCCAAGCCCGCGTTCCTCGGCTACCGGCCCAACTTCGCTCCCACCCCCTACCCCGGCGCCATCTGCGCCTCCGTCAACGACGCCATCGTGCACGGCATCCCCACCGCCTACCGGCTGCGCGACGGCGACCTCGTCTCCATCGACACCGGCGCCCACCTGGCCGGCTGGACCGGCGACGCCGCCGTCAGTTTCACCATCGGCCGCCCCTCCCCCGCCGACGCCCGGCTGCTGGAGACCACCGAGCGCGCCCTGGCGGCCGGCATCGAGGCCGCCCGCGCCGACGGCTCCCGTACCGGCGACATCGCCCACGCCATCGGTACGGTCGCCCGCGCCGCCGGCTACGGCATCCCGCAGGGCTTCGGCGGCCACGGCATCGGCCGCGCCATGCACGAGGACCCGCATCTCCCCAACGAGGGCCGCCCCGGGCGCGGCTTCCCGCTCAAGCACGGCCTGGTGCTGGCCATCGAGCCCATGCTGCTGGCCGGCGGCACGGACGGCTTCCACGAGGACCGCGACGGCTGGACCCTGCGCACCGATGACGGCTCCCGCGCGGCCCACTTCGAGCACACCGTGGCCATCACGGACGACGGACCCCGTATCCTCACGCTGCCCTGATCCCCGAGATCACAGCTCGGCGACGGGGCCCCCGCACCGCGCCGGGCGGGGCGATACTGGCCGTATGCCGTCCGTGTCCTTCGCGCCCCCGCCCTCCCGCCCGGAACTGATCGACCACCTCATACGTGCCCGCATCGCCGGGGAGGTGGCCACCCCGCGGGAGAACAACCTCGCCCACTACCGCGAGCTGGCCAACGGCAACCGGCACTACTGGCTCGGCCTCGAACTCGGCGACCGCTGGGCCGACGAGCAGGACGTCCTCGCGGTGATGGCCGAGCGGTGCGGCGTCGACGAGGACCCCGAGCACCGGCAGGGCCAGGACACCATCGACCCCGAGCTGACGGTCGACGCCCTGGAGCGCGCCGCGGCCACCCTGCGCAAGGCGGCCGACGGCCGGCAGCGCGTCCTGCTGGCCACCGGCCACCCCGGCGGGCTGCTGGACGTGCACGCCCGCACCGGCTTCGCGCTGGCCGGGGCCGGCTGCGACATCGTCAAGGTGCCGATCGGGCTCACCGCCGACGAGGGCGTGGTCGCGCAGATGGCGGGGGTCGCGATGTACGAGCGCGGCGCGACCCTGTGGCACACGCACTCGCCGCGCCCGATGGCGGCCATCCTCGACGCGCTGGCGGCGGACGGCCAGGCGCCGCCGGATCTGGTGGTCGCCGATCACGGCTGGGCGGGCTGCGCGGCGCAGTACGGCATCGACACCATCGGATACGCGGACTGCAACGACCCGGCGCTGTTCGTCGGGGAGGCCGAGGGCACCCTGTCGATCTGCGTACCGCTGGACGATCATGTGACCAATCCCCGCTATTACGAGCCGATGACCGCCTATCTCCTCCACGCGGCCGGGCTGCTGACGTAGGCTCCGGCCGTGACGTCCGTGACGCGTACGAGCAACACGAGCACACCACCCATGGAGACCCGGCTACGGGCCCTGGATCCCCTGCTGCCCGCCGTTCACGCGCTGCCCGAGCCGGCCGCCGGCGACATCGCCTTCACCCTCCCCGGCGCCGAGGCCCGCTACCGGCGCCGCCGGCTCGATCCGCAGGCGTACGAGGCCAGCTGGTCGGCCCTGGACCAGCACCAGCTGCACGTCCGGCTCACCGGCCCCGACCCCGCCCGCGCACTGGACGCGCTGCTGGCCGCCTGGGACAAGCGGATGGCCGCCACCGGGCCGGCGGCCGGCGACAGCGAGGCCACCTTCACCTGGCCCAGCCGCGACACCGAGGTCACCCCGACACTGCTCGCGCACGGCTTCACCCCGAAGACCATCATCGCGGCCCGCCGGGCCGCCGCCCGCGAACCGGACCGCGCCCGGACGGCCGGCGGCATGCTGGTACGGCCGCTGGCGCCCGCCGACCCCGTCGAGCTGGACCGGGCGGTGGCGCTGTGGCGGGACGGGCTGCGCTGGGACGAACAGTTCGGCGCGACGGTACGGCGCGAGGCGTCCGAGCGGCACGCCCGGCAGCGGCTGGCCGCCCCCGGCGCGTGGGTGTGGGTCGCCGAGCGCAACGGCCGGATCACCGGCCTGCTGTCCGTCGAACCGCCCGCGGACGCCGCCTGGGCCGCCCGCCAGATCGCCGCCCGCCGGGTCGGTTATCTCGCCACCCTCATGGTCGAGGCGGCCGAGCGCGGCACCGGCACCGGCACGGCGCTGGTCCGCACCGCACACCTGGCCCTCGCCGAGGCGGGCGCCACCCACACCCTGCTCCACTACGCCGCGCTGAGCCCCCTGTCGGGCCCGTTCTGGCACCGGGCGGGCTACCGCCCGCTGTGGACGACCTGGGCCCGGCGCCCGCCCTGCCACTGAGGGGCCGCCCTGGGCACCCCCGCGCCCGGGCCCGCCCGTCTCACGGACTTCTGCCCGAACGGTTCGGCTGTCCGGTTCGGCGGGAGGGGATGTCAGTGCCCGCTGCGATGCCGTCTTGGTGGCGTGGTCATCCGTCGAGGAAAAGCAAGAGCTCGGCGGTGACGAACTGAGGGTTCTCCCGGACGAGCCAGTGCCCGGCGTCCGGCACGTCCACCGCCCGCACGATGTTGGTCACGCGCGGGGCGACTGTGCCCTGGATCCCTTCGAGTTGCCCTTGGGCGGCCATGAGCAGGGTCGGCACACCGACCGGTGCCGCTGCCACAGTGTCGCGGACGTCTTTGTCGAGGGCGCGGTAGAGGTCGAAGCCGCCCGACAGGACCTGGGGCCGACTGTACGTTCGTGCGTACTCGTCGATCTCGGCGTCGGTGAACGGGGACCGGTCGGAGGTGCCGCCGAACGCCGTGCCACCGAAGGAGACCTGAGGATAGAACAGCGCCAGGTACTCGCGGACATCATCATCCACGACCGCCTCGGGGACTCGTTGCTGGGAGTGAAAGGCGATGTGCCAGCTCAGCGAGCGGTAGGTGGGCGCATCGATCGCGGGCCCGGGCAGCGGCAGGTCGAGGTAGCCGAGGCGTGCGGTGTCGTCGGGGAACTGGGCAGCGTACTGGAATGCCACCGCGGCACCGAAATCGTGCCCGATGACACGGGCGTCACGCACCCCGAGCTGATCGGCGATCAGGGTGTGCACGTACCGCGCCAGCGTGGCTTTGTCATAGCCGGTCGGTGAGCCGGTGCTGTCACCCAGTCCGGGAAGGTCGACGGCGTAGACGGTGTGGTGCTCGGCGAGTTCCGGCATGATCGGCCACCAGCCGTACCAGGTCTGTGGCCAGCCGTGTATCAGCACGACCGGTGTGCCGCTGCCGCCGGTCACGTAGTGCATACGGACGCCGTCGACGTCGGCGAACTCGTGCCGGAAGGTGTTCTCGAACCGGGGATCGTCCTGGGTCGCGGCGGTGTGGTCGGGAACGCCGTCGCCAGCGGTGGGCGCGGACGTGGCACAGGCCGCGATGCCGGTCAAGAGCAGGAGAGTGAGCATCATGGTGGCCACGGTGCGCGCGGATCGCCGGAGGACACGCGGCAACGGCCGCAGTGCGGTGATCATGTGTTTCCGTCCTGGAGAGGGTGGGTCAGCGTCCGGTCGTGCCGTCGATGAGCTCGCGGAGGATGTCGGCGTGGCCCGCGTGCCGGCCGGTCTCCTCGATCAGGTGGGTGAGTGCCCAGCGGATGCTGGGAGCGGGGCGGTCCGGCCGGGGCCGGGGAACCGGTGCGCCGAGATCGGCGCACCCATCGAGAACGTCGTTCGCGCGCTTGACCGCGTCCCGGTAGCGGGCGACGACATCGGCCACGCTGTCCGCCGGCGCGGCGCGGAACGTCGCCTGCCAGTCGGTGACGTCGTCCCCGAGGAACATCGACCGCTCGACGTACGTCAGGTGGTTGAGCAGGCCGAGCAGGTTCGTGCCCGACGGCACCGCGGCTGTTCGCACCTGCGGCTCGGGGGCGCCATCGACCTTCGTGGCGATCGAGGTCCGGAGGTAGTCGAGAAAGCCGCGCAGGACCTCGATCTCGCTGCTTCCGGTCCGGGGTGGCGGGGTGTCGCCACGGCCATCGCGGCGTGTGGTGCTGGGCAACAGGGATCGTCTTCCTTCCTTGGGGGCCTGCCGCCGTGTCAGGCGGTGCGGCGGATGAGGAGGACGTGGTCGGTGACCTCGGCGGTGTGCCCGCCTGGTCCGGTCGCGATCCGGCGGGGGGCGTCGGCCCGCTCGACCGTCCATGTCTCCAGAGCCAGATCGATACCGGCGGCGACCTCCCGTGGGCTCGGGTACCGGGTGTCGTCGTCCTGATTCCACGACCACGGCGCGGCCGAGCCGTGGTCGACCACCAGCAGCCGCCCGCCCGGGCGCAGTGCGTGTGCGGCCGAGCGCAGTACGGTTACCCGGTCCAGGTCACCGGGGGTGTGCAGGTAGTGGGCGGAGATCAGGTCGAACCCGCCGGGCGGGAAAGACCTGTGCAGGTCGTGTCGCACGGTGGTGACGCGGTCGCCCAGGCCGTGTGAGCGGGCGAGGGCGGCGAGCCGCTGGACCGCCACGGCCGAGATGTCGGCGGCGGTGACCTGCCACCCCTGGCCGGCGAGCCACAGCGCGTCGCCGCCGTCGCCGCATCCGAGGTCCAACGCGTCACCGGGCGGCAGGCCCGTCACCGTCTCGGTGAGGCGAGCGTTCGGCTGCGGGTTGCCGGCTGCCGGTCGGGCCGCGTAGATGCCGTCCCAGAAGGCGACCGCGTCGGTGGTGCTCATATCGGCGGTGTTCATCAGGACTCCTTGTGTCAGAAGGCGCTCAGTCTCGCCGGGCGCACCACAAACCGGCACGCAATCTTGCGGTAATGGCAAGATGGCCCCATGGATCCCAGGACGGATGACGACGTGCTCGACGCGGTGGGGCCGCGGCTGCGTGCGTTGCGCCGTGACCGCGGCATCACCCTCGCCGACCTCGCGGCGACGACCGGCGTGTCGGAGAGCACCCTGTCCCGGCTGGAGAGCGGGCAACGCCGGGCGAGCCTGGAACTGCTGCTGCCGCTGGCCCGTACCTATGACGTTCCGCTGGACGACCTCGTCGGTGCCCCGCGCACCGGCGACCCCCGGATCCACCTCAAGCCGATCAGGCGGTTCGGGATGACGTTCGTGCCGCTGTCCCGGCGACCGGGCGGTGTGCACGCGTTCAAGATGATCATCCCCGCCCAGCCGGAACCACTCGAACCGACCCCGCAGACCCACGAAGGCTTTGAATGGCTCTACGTGCTCAGCGGACGCCTGCGACTCGTGGCCGGCGAGCGCGACCTGACACTGCCGCCCGGTGAGGCGGCCGAGTTCGACACCTCCGTGCCCCACTGGCTGGGCAGCGCCGACGGCGGCGCGGTTGAGCTTCTCATCCTGTTCGGCCTACAGGGAGTGCGCGCGCATGTGCGCACCGACCCTCATCGGTCGTCTCGGGCCGGGAGCGGACGGTGAACTCACCGAGGTTCCTCAGCGCCAGGAAACGGCCCCGGCCCTACCGGCGGGTTACGTGCTCCCCGGTGTCCGGGCCAGGACTACTGGGCCCCATCTGCGCGATCACTCCTGCTCGCGCCGGGGCACCCGTACCACACCCTCCTGGATCACCGAGACCGCCAGCTGACCGTCCCGGGTGAAGATCCTCCCCCTGGCCAGCCCGCGCCCACCCCCCGAGGTCGGCGAGTCCGTGTCGTACAGCAGCCACTCGTCCGCCCGGAACGGCCGGTGGAACCACATCGCGTGGTCCAGGCTCGCGCCCACCACATCGCCCACCGCCCAGCCACCGCGCCCATGCGCCAGCAGCACCGAGTCCAGCAGCGTCATGTCCGAGACATACGTCGCCAGGCAGATGTGCAGCATCGGGTCGTCGCGCTCACCGTCCAGCTTCCCGTTCGTCCGGAACCACACCTGCGAGCGCGGCTCACGCCGCTCCCCCGCCGTCGCGTACGGCGGCTCCGCCACGTACCGCAGATCCACCGCGCGCCGTGCCTCCAGCAGCAGTTCGGCGACCGCCGGGTGCGCGAACCGGTCCGCGTACCGGTGCAGCACCTCCTCACCGCCCGGCAGCGTCTCCGGGTCCGGGGCGTCCGGCATCGGCTCCTGGTGTTCGAGCCCGGCCTCGGGCAGTTGGAAGGACGCCGACAGATGGAAGATCGGCTGCCCGTGCTGGATCGCCACCACCCGCCGGGTGGTGAAGGAGCGGCCGTCGCGGATGCGGTCCACCGTGTACACGATCGGCGCGCCCGGGTCGCCGCCGCGCAGGAAGTACGAGTGCAGCGAGTGCGGCAGCCGGTCGCTCGGCACGGTGCGGCACGCCGCCACCAGGGCCTGCGCGGCGACCTGGCCGCCGAAGACCCGGGGGATGACCGAGGGGTGGCTCGCACCCCGGAAGATGTCCCGCTCGATCGGCTCCAGATCGAGCAGATCGAGCAAATACTGAAGAGTAGCGTCCATGGCGTTGATTCTCCCCGTCCGCTTCCTGGAATGTGCGAAGGGCCCGGATCCTGATCGGATCCGGGCCCTTCGGCTTCCGTAGCGGGGACAGGATTTGAACCTGCGACCTCTGGGTTATGAGCCCAGCGAGCTACCGAGCTGCTCCACCCCGCGGCGATGTCTTAACTCTAACCCTCGCCGGTGATCAGAGCAAATCAGCCCTGAACGGCGCCCGAACAGCTGGGACAGCGCCCGTAGTACGTGACGGCGACGTCCGAGACGGTGAAGCCGTACCGCTCGTTCTCCGGCAGCGCCCGCAGCGGGTCGGTGGCCAGCCGTACGTCGCGGATCGTGCCGCAGCCCGAGCAGACCAGGTGCTGGTGCGGGTGGTGCGCGTTGGGGTCGTACCGCTTGGCGCGGCCGTCCGTGGTGACCTCGATGATCTCGCCGAGCGCGACCAGGTCGCCCAGGGTGTTGTAGACGGAGGCGCGGGAGATCTCCGGCAGGCGGGCGACGGCGCGGGCGTGCACCTCGTCCGCCGTGTAGTGGACATGCTCACCATCCAGCACCTCGGCGATGACGCGCCGCTGCGCGGTGAGCCGCCAGCCACGGTCCCGGAGTCGTTGTAGCAGGTCACTCATGGTTCCACCCTAGCGCGAGCCGCCCGGGGGCCCGACTTCGTATGACTTCAGGCCCCGTCTTGACTTGGACTAAGTCCAATATAGGATCGGATTCAGCGGAGGCCAAGAGTCCGCACCAAATGGCACCGAAGGGCGTGAACAGGGATGACCGATCAGACCGCGGCGGGACCGCTCACCACGGAGGCCGGCGCGCCGGTAGCCGACAACCAGAACAGCCAGACGGCGGGCGTGGGCGGCCCGGGCCTGATCCAGGACCAGCTGCTCATCGAGAAGCTGGCGCACTTCAACCGGGAGCGCATCCCCGAGCGCATCGTGCACGCCCGCGGCGCCGGCGCGTACGGCACCTTCACCGTCACGGCGGACGTCACCCCGTACACCAGGGCGGCCTTCCTGTCCGAGATCGGCAAGCAGACCGAGACGTTCCTGCGCTTCTCCACCGTGGCCGGCAACCTCGGCGCCGCCGACGCCGTCCGCGACCCGCGCGGCTGGGCGCTGAAGTTCTACACCGAGGAAGGCAACTACGACCTCGTCGGGAACAACACCCCGGTCTTCTTCATCAAGGACGCCATCAAGTTCCCCGACTTCATCCACACCCAGAAGCGCGACCCGTACACGGGCTCCCAGGAGGCGGACAACGTCTGGGACTTCTGGGGCCTGTCGCCCGAGTCCACCCACCAGGTGACCTGGCTGTTCGGCGACCGCGGCATCCCGGCCTCCTACCGGCACCTCAACGGGTACGGCTCGCACACCTTCCAGTGGACCAACGAGGCCGGCGAGGTCTTCTGGGTCAAGTACCACTTCAAGACCGACCAGGGCATCAAGAACCTGACCTCCCAGGAAGCGGCGGTGCTGGCGGGCACGGACCCCGACAGCCACCAGCGTGACCTGCGCGTCTCCATCGAGAACGGCGACTTCCCGACCTGGACCGTGCAGGTGCAGATCATGCCGGCGAGCGAGGCGGCCACCTACCGCTTCAACCCGTTCGACCTCACCAAGGTGTGGCCGCACGAGGACTACCCGCCGATCGAGATCGGCAAGCTGGAGCTGAACCGCAACCCGCAGAACATCTTCGCCGAGGTCGAGCAGTCGATCTTCTCCCCGCACCACTTCGTGCCGGGCATCGGCCCGTCCCCCGACAAGATGCTCCAGGGCCGGCTCTTCGCGTACGGCGACGCCCACCGCTACCGGGTCGGCATCAACGCCGACCACCTGCCGGTCAACCGCCCGCACGCCACCGAGGCCCGCAGCCACGGCCGGGACGGCGTGATGTACGACGGCCGGCACGGCGGCGCCAAGAACTACGAGCCGAACTCCTTCGGCGGCCCGGCCCAGACCGGCCGCCCGCTGTGGGAGCCGACCGCCGTCACCGGCACCGCCGACGGGCACGCGGCGCCCTCGCACGCCGAGGACGACGACTTCGTACAGGCCGGGAACCTCTACCGGCTCATGTCCGAGGACGAGAAGACCCGCCTGATCGACAACCTGGCCGGCTTCATCGCCCAGGTGTCGCGGGACGACATCGCCGACCGCGCGATCGAGAACTTCCGCCGGGCGGACGAGGATTACGGCAAGCGGCTCCAGTCCGCGGTACAGGCCCTCCGTGGCTGACCGGCGCCTGCCGTAACAAAACCGGAGCGGCCGGACCCCGTGGGCGGGGACGGCCGCTCCGGCCTGCGTACCCGGAGGTACGCCGATGGTCTACATGGCGCCGGGCACGTACCCCAGATGCGCCAGCAGCGCCTCGTGCAGCAGCCCGTTGGAGGCCGCGCCGTCCACGCCGAGCGGGCCGTCCGTACCGTCCAGGCCGGTGAACCGGCCGCCCGCCTCCGTGACGATGATCGCGTTGGCCGCCATGTCCCACACCGAGAGCTCCGGCTCGGCGCACAGATCGACCGCGCCCTCGGCGACCATCATGTACGGCCAGAAGTCCCCGTACGCGCGGGTCCGCCACACCTTGCCGGACAGCTCCAGGAAGCTGCCGAGCTTGCCGCGCTCCTGCCAGCCGGTGAGCGAGGAGTACGCGAACGAGGCGTCCGCCACGTCCGCCACCTTCGACACCTGGATCCGGGTGGCGGAGGTGAGCCCGCGCCCGGTGTACGCGCCGCTGCCGAGCGCCGCCCACCAGCGGCGGTGCAGCGCGGGAGCCGACACGACGCCGACGACGGGGCGCTCCGTACCGTGCTCGTCGCGCTCCAGCAGGGCGATGAGGGTGGCCCACACCGGGACGCCGCGCACATAGTTCTTGGTGCCGTCGATCGGGTCGATGATCCAGCGGCGGGCCGTGCCGGCGCCCTGGCTGGTGCCGTACTCCTCGCCCAGCACCGTGTCGCGCGGCCGGGCCCGGCCCAGCTGCGCGCGGATGAGTTCCTCCGCCGCGCGGTCGGCCTCGGTGACCGGCGTCATATCGGGTTTGGTGGCCACCTGGAGATCGATCGCCTTGAACCGGTCCATGGTGAGCGCGTCGGCGCCGTCCGCCAGCACATGGGCCAGCCGCAGATCGTCGTGGTAATCGGCCATGCGGACCAGTATCCCCCGTCGGTTCAGTGGGCGGGAGCGTCACCCCGGTCGCGCAGCACCCACATCCCGATGCCGGAACCGAGCGCCACCCCACCGGAACAGATGCTGAGCAGCGCCTGCGTCACCCCGCTGTCGAGGGCGAAGTTGACGAAGACGTTCGCGGTCAGGCTGACGACGAGGGTGAACAGCAGCAGCGATTTCATGCCGACCAGTCTGCAAGACCCGGCCCGCCGGGCCGACCGCGGCCACCCCTCCCGGTGGTGGAGCGGGCTCCACCCGACGACAAGGCGATTACGCTGCCGGTATGTTCGAACTGCGCGAGCTGAGGGTCCCGATCGTCCAGGCCCCGATGGCGGGCGGAGCCACCACTCCCGAGCTGGTGGCGGCGGTGGTACGGGCCGGCGGGCTCGGCTTTCTGGCCGCCGGGTATCTGACCCCCGAGGCACTGGCGGAGCGGATCGCCGGAACCCGGCGGCTGGTGGGCGCGGGGCCGTTCGGCGTCAACGTCTTCGTGCCGGGTCCGCCGCCTGCGGATCTCGGCCCGGTGCTGCGCTACCGCGCCGAACTGGCGGCGGAGGCGCGGCGGTACGGCGTACCGCAGCTGCCGGAGCCGGATGTGCGCGACACCGACCACTGGGAGCACAAGCTCGATCTGCTGCTGGCCGATCCGGTGCCGGTGGTGTCCTTCACCTTCGGCGCGCCACCGGCCGCGACGGTGGCCGCGCTGCGCGCGGCCGGGACGGCCGTGATCTGTACGGTCACCACGCCCGCCGAGGCGGCGGAGGCCACCGCCCTGGGGGTGGACGCGCTGTGTGTGCAGGGCCCGGAGGCGGGCGGCCACCGCGGCTGTTTCGACGCGGAGGCGGACCCGGACGACACGCCGCTGACCGAACTCCTGCCCCGGGTACGGGAGCGGACCGCTCTCCCCCTGATCGCGGCGGGCGGCCTGGCCACGGGGGCGGACATCGCGGCGGTGCTGCGCGGGGGCGTGGCCGGGGCGGCGCAGCTGGGCACGGCGTATCTGCGTACCCCGGAGGCGGGCACGGGCGCGGCGTACCGGGCGGCGCTGGCGAACGAGGACGACTTCGCGGAGACCACCGTCACCCGCGCCTTCTCGGGCCGCCCGGCGCGCGGCCTGCGCAACCGTTTCCTCGATGCCCACACCGCCACCGCCCCGGCCGGCTATCCCCTCCTGCACCAGCTGACCAAGCCGCTGCGCGCGGCTGCCGCCGCCGCCGGCGACCCGCACGGGCTGAGCCTGTGGGCGGGCACCGGCCACCGGCACACGACGGACGAGGGCGCGGCGGAGCTGACCGGCCGGCTGTGGCGGGAGGCGGAGGGTGTACTCAGCACCACCCACGGCTGACGCCCCAGGCCGCTGTTGAACAGCGGTTCCCGGCCAGAGGATGGACGCCATGAGCACCCCGACTCCCCCGGCCCGAGGCCGTTTCGCACGCGAACTGTCGTATCTGCTGCGCGGCCTGCCGGTCGGCATCGTGGCCTTCACCGTCGCGGTCACCGGGTTCAGCCTGGGCATGGGCACCCTGGTCATCGGGGCCGGGATACCGGTCCTCGCGGGAACCCTGCGGGCCGCCCGGGGCATGGCCGTCGTGGAACGCCGCGAACTCGAAGCGCTCAGCGGCCGTCCGCTGCCGCCGCACCACTACCGGCGGCCGGGCGGCACCGGCTTCACGGGCCTGGTCCGTTCCCTGGCGGAGCCGCAGTCCTGGCGCGATCTGGCGCACATGGTGGTGTCGTTCCCGCTGCGGGTGGCCGGCTTCTGCCTGGCCGTCACCTGGACGGTGGGCGGCGCCGGCGGGCTGCTCTACTTCGCCTGGGCGTGGTCCCTGCCGCGCGGCGACGACCACCACGGCCTGCTGGACCTGATCACGGGCAACGACTCCTACGCGGGCGATGTGGCCCTCACCACCGCCATCGGTGTGGTCCTGCTGGCGACCGCGCTCCCGCTGGTCCGCGGCCTTGCGGCACTGCACCGTTCGCTGGCGAGCGCGCTGCTGACCAACCAGACGGCAGCCCACCGCGCCACGATGGCTTCCCCTGCCCCGGCCGCCTCGTGACGCGCACCGCCCCGCCGCCTGGCACCCCGGCTCGCACGACGGAGACCAACCCGCCCCCACCCGAGGTTCCAGAGCCGCCCGCGCACGCCACAGACACCACCGCCCGGGCGGTGCGGGCGAGGCTGGCTCTCCCCGTCTTCGCCGGCGGCCGGCCCATGACCGCCGGAGCCATGGATGACGCGATCGTCGCGCGCGTCAGGGAGCGGGCGGCCCGACGCTGACCGGCGGCACATCGGTCCGCCGGTCAGTCCCCGGCCGTGCGCTCCCGCGTCGCCAGCAGGCGGCGCAGGGAGTACAGCCGCGACGGGTCCGCGTGGCCCTCGGCCACCCACGCGTCCAGGGCGCAGTCCGGTTCGTCGTGGCTGCATGCCCGGGGGCAGTTGGCGGCGCCCGGCTCCAGGTCGGGGAAGGCCCCGATCACCCGGGACGGGTCCACGTGGTTGAGGCCGAAGGACCGTACGCCGGGGGTGTCGATGACCCAGCCCGCCGAGTCGGGCAGCGGCAGGGCCAGCGCCGAGACGGTGGTGTGGCGGCCCCGCCCGGTCACCGCGTTGACATGCCCGGTGGCGCGCTGCCGTTCCGGCACCAGGGCGTTGACCAGGGTGGTCTTGCCGACCCCGCTGTGGCCCACGAACGCCGTGATCCGGTCCGCCAGCAACTCCCGTACCGCAGCCACCGATTCGGCGTCCTCGAAGCGTTCCGCGCTGGTCACCACGTGCCGCACCCCGAGCGGCGCGTACGTCTCCAGCAGCGGACCGGCCGGGGCCAGGTCCGCCTTCGTGAGGATCAGCAGCGGCTCCAGACCCGCGTCGTACGCGGCCACCAGGCAGCGGTCGATCAGCCGTGGCCGGGGCTCGGGGTCGGCCAGCGCCGTGACCACCGCGAGCTGGTCGGCGTTGGCGACGACCACCCGCTCGAACGGGTCGTCGTCATCGGCCGTGCGCCGCAGCACGGAGGTGCGCTCCTCCACCCGGACGATCCGCGCCAGCGTGTCCCGCTTGCCCGAGAGGTCGCCGACCACGGCGACCCGGTCGCCCACCACGACGGCCTTGCGGCCCAGTTCGCGGGCCTTCATCGCGGTGACGGTCACCTCGCCCACCAGGCAGGTGATCCGGCCCCGGTCCACCGTCAGGACGAATCCCTGGGCCGCGTCCTCGTGCGCGGGCCTGCGGTGGGTGCGGGGGCGGCTGCCGTGCCGGGACGGCCGGACCCGTACATCGTCCTCATCGGTGTGCTTGCCGTACCGGCGCATCGTGTGCAGCCCGGCCTAGCCGCGTCCCGCCAGCATGTCGCGCCACAGTTCGGGGAAGTCGGGCATGGTCTTGCCGGTGGTGGCGATGTTCTCCACCTCCAGGTCCTTCACCACCAGACCCAGAATGGCACCGGCGGTCGCCAGCCGGTGGTCCTCGTACGTGTGGAACACCCCGCCGTGCAGCGGGCGCGGGCGGATCCGCAGGCCGTCGGCCGTCTCCGTCACATCGCCGCCCAGCGCGTTGATCTCGCGGGTGAGGGCCGCCAGCCGGTCCGTCTCGTGCAGCCGCAGATGGGCCACGCCGCGCAGCACCGACTCGTCCTCGGCCAGCGCCGCGACCGCCGCGATGCCGGGGGTCAGCTCGCCGACCTCGCCCAGGTCGATGTCGATGCCGTGGATCCGGCCGCTGCCGGTGAGCGTCAGGCCCCGGTCGTCCAGGACGCAGTCGCCGCCCATCGCGGAGAAGATCTCCCGCAGCGCGTCACCGGGCTGGGTGGTGTGGAAGGGCCAGTCGGGGATGGTGACGCTGCCGCCGGTGACCAGCGCGGCGGCCAGGAACGGCTGGGCGTTGGACAGGTCGGGCTCGATGACCAGGTCGCGGCCGAGCAGCGCGCCGGGGGACACCCGCCACAGGTTCGGCTCGCCGCCCGACTCGGGGGCGTCCACCTGGGCGCCGGCCCGGCGCAGCATGTCGACGGTCATCCGGATGTGCGGCAGCGAGGGCAGCACGGTGCCGGTGTGCCGGACCTCCACGCCCTGGTTGAAGCGCGGGGCGGACAGCAGCAGGGCGCTGATGAACTGGGAGGACGAGGAGGCGTCCACCTCCACCCGCCCGCCGTCCAGCGAGCCCGCGCCGTGCACGGTCAGCGGCAGCGCGCCGCGCCCCTCGTCGTCGATCCGGGCACCGAGCGCGCGCAGCGCGTCGATGACGCCGTGCAGCGGGCGTTCGTACGAACGGGGGTCGCCGTCGAAGCGGACCGGGCCTTCGGCGAGGGTGGCCAGCGGCGGCAGGAAGCGCATCACGGTGCCGGCGTTGCCGACGTCGACGGTGGCCGGGGCCTGCGGGGTGGCGGGGATGATCCGCCAGGACTCGCCGAGCCCCTCGGGGGCGACGGTGGAGTTGGAGGAGACGGTCTCCTCGATGCCGATGCCCAGCGAGCGCAGCGCGTCGGCCATCAGGAGGGTGTCGCGGGACCGCAGCGGGCGCCGTACCCAGCCCGGCTCGGCGGCCAGCGCGGCGAGGATCAGGGCGCGGTTGGTGACCGACTTGGAGCCGGGCACCGTGACGGTCGCCTCGACCGCGCCGGAGGCGAGCGGGGCGGGCCAGTGGTCGGCGGTCAGGCTGTGATCGGTCATGGTGCTCACTTTAGTGCGCGACGGAGTGCGGGGCGGCGGGCCCGGGTCGGGGCCGGGCCCCTGGACGCGGTCCGGGATGGACCGGGAGCCGGGGAAGGCGGTGGGTCAGGAGGCGGCGGCGTCCAGCAGGCTGCCGCCGCCGGCTATCAGGCAGGCCAGCACCACGGCGTGGAAGAACAGCAGCCAGATCAGCGCGGGCATCCGCGTCAGCCGGGCCAGCTGGTCGGCGTCGGAGTCCCCGGCGCCGCCCCGGCGCCGTTTCATCTGGAGCTCCCACACCGGCCGGACCCCGCCCAGCAGCAGGAACCACACCACGCCGTAGGCGAAGGCGGCCTGCACCTCGGGGTCGGTGAGCCAGGAGACCAGGATGAACAGCGTGCCGGTGAGCACCACGGTGAGCATGCCGTACGCGTTCCGCACCATGATCAGCAGCGCCAGCAGCAGTACGGTGGCGCCCCACAGCAGCGCGGTGATCCGCCCGGCGGCCAGCAGCGCGGCGCCGCCCAGGCCCAGCAGCGAGGGGGCGGTGTAGCCGGCGGCGGCGGTGAGGATCATGCCGAGCCCGGTGGGTCTGCCCCGGGAGACGGTGAGCCCGGAGGTGTCCGAGTGCAGCCGGATGCCTTCGAGCTTGCGGCCGGTGAGCAGGGCCACCAGGCCGTGGCCGCCCTCGTGGGCGATGGTGATGGTGTTCCGGGCGACCCGCCACACGCCGTACGGGGTGACGACGGCCAGCGCCACGGCGGCGGTCGCCAGCACCAGCCACAGCTCGGGCGCGGGCTGGGTGCCGGTCACCCGGTCCCACAGCTCCCCGATGTCAGCGATCTCCACGGCTTCCCCTCCCCTGTGCTCCGGCCATCCACTCGATCTTATGGGAGGCTGCCCTCAGCCCGTCCGGGCCTGTGGATAACTCGTGAATGTGTGAAATGACCAACAGGGGGAGTGGGTTGCCGTGGTCATAGTGATCGGCGTCGTGCTGGTGCTGGTGGCGGGCTCGATCGCCATGCGGATGTTCCGGGGCGATCACCGCCGCACCACCGGCGGTACGGGCTCGGGCGGTTCCCCGGCCGACGGCGGCAACAGCGGCAACGGGGGTGACAGCGGCTGGAGCTGGGGCGGCGGAAGCGGCGACGGCGGCAACAGCGGCGGCGATGGGGGCGGTGGCGATGGCGGGGGTGGCGGCGACTGAGCCGGCCGCCGCACCGTACTCAGCGCCCGGCGTCGCGCCGCTCGCGGATCCGGCTCCCGATGAAGATGCCGTTCCCGATGGTGGCCAGGCCGAGCACGACCTGCCGCGGCCCGTCGTCCAGCAGCAGGGCGATCCCCACACCCACCAGCATGATCGCGGCCAGCAGCAGCACATCGGACAACTTCACGCCCAGGACGGGTTCTTGGCTCTTCCCCATCCCACCAGCCTAGGGCTTGGCCCCGACCGGCCGAGCGGCGCACCTCGGTCAGGGGTGCGCCGCTCTCTTCTCCGTTCAACTCTCCGTTCAACCGTCGCGCGAGGCAGCGCGGGGGCGTGCCTCGCGCGACGTCCCTCCCCCTGATGAACGGCACCCCTGGCCGGTGCGCCGTTCATCTGTGTTGACGGAATCCATTCCACCCGGGCCCGCCGAGGACGGCCAGCCTTGGGGCGGGTTGTGGCGCCGAGCGTCAAGAATCCGGTCGCCGCCGGTCAAGGACCCGGCTGCGGGTGTGCGTGGGGGTGGTGCCGTAGTGATGGGTGTAGGTGCGGGTGAAGTGGGCGTGCGAGGTGAAGCCCCAGCGGTGCGCGATCGCGTGGATGGGGGTACGGGTGTGCACCGGGTCCGTCAGGTCGTGGTGGGCCCGCTCCAGCCGGCGCCGGCGGATGTGCGCGGCCGGGGTGGTGCCGTGGTGCTGGAAGAGCCGGTGCAAGTGGCGGGTGGAGATGTGGTGGTGGGCGGCGATGGCGGTGGGCTTCAGCTCCGGGTCGGCGAGGTGCTGCTCGATGAACGTCTTGACCGCCAGCAGCAGGGTGCGTTCCGCCCCGGCCGGGTCGGGCGGCGGGGCGGTGTCCAGGGTGTGGGTGATCAGTCCGGTGACGAGATCGGTGAGCGTGGTGGCGAGCCGGGGCGCGTCGGCCGGCCGGTAGGTGTGGTGCTGTTCCGTGAGATGGGTGAGGTAGTGGGCCAGCAGCGCGCCGAAGCCACGGGTGCCGGACAGCGAGCGGCCCAGCAGCCGGCCGACCGGTGTGTGCCGGGGGAGGCTGAGGCGCTTCTTCGGTATCTCGACGCAGTGCCCCATGGACGCTCTGCCGGGCTCGGTGGCCCGGATGGTGAACGGGCGGGAGGTGTCCACCATGTACAGGTCGCCCGGCCCGGTGATGTGCTGCCCGGCGGTCTGGGTGACGGCGAGCGGCGTGGCCCCCGGAAGCATCACGGCCAGGTGCAGCAGCTCCGGGTCGGACCGCCGGATCAGGTACGGGGTGCGGTGGCACTGGAACGCCTGCATGGTCACGGGCAGCACGCGGATGTCGTCCAGGGCGATCAGCCGCATCCGGCCGTGGAAGTCGGAGGTGGTGTCGCTGGTGATCTCCATCGGGGAGATGACACCGGTGAGGGTGTCGCGCCAGTAGTCGAAGCGCTCGCCGGGTTCGAGATGGCTGGTGTCGAGCACGGTCGTGGGAAGCATCCAGGTCTCCTTCGGAGGATCGGGCGCTCCTCAGCCGCGATCTCCGAATTGCGCGGCGCGCCCCCGTATGCCAACGGCCATCCGCTTCTTTCCCGCCCCGCCCGGCGCTCATGCTGTGGCGGGCACCACGTCAACTGCCCCAACGACAAAGGGCCCGACCGCGTTTCCGCAGGTCGGACCCTTGATCCTTTGGGGTGAGTGACGGGACTTGAACCCGCGACCACCTGGACCACAACCAGGTGCTCTACCAACTGAGCTACACCCACCATGACCGGTTCGGGAGGCTTTTTACGGCTCTCCCCGCTCGGCCGTATTGAGTGTACAGGGTGCGCGGGGCACTTCGCTCCCGCGTTCTGCCGGGACCGGGGTCAGCCCTCGGTGTGCCGGGCGGCGATCCGCTTGGCGGTGTCCGAGTCGGGGCCCGGCTGGGGCACGAACAGCGCCTCCCGGTAGTAACGCAGCTCCGCGATGGACTCCTTGATGTCCGCCAGCGCCCGGTGCTGCCCGCCCTTGGGGGGGCTGTTGAAGTAGACCCGCGGATACCAGCGGCGGGCCAGCTCCTTCACCGAGGAGACATCGACGATCCGGTAGTGCAGATGCCCCTCCAGCCGCGGCATGTCCCGGGCGAGAAACCCCCGGTCGGTGCCGACCGAGTTGCCGCACAGCGGGGTGCGGCCGGGCTCCGGCGCGTACGCGCGTACGTACTCCAGCACCTGCCGCTCGGCGTCCTCCAGCGTGGTGCCGCCGTCCAGCTCGTCCAGCAGCCCCGAGGTGGTGTGCATGGTGCGCACCACCTCCGGCATGCCGGCGAGGGCGGCGGCGGGCGGGCGGATCACGATGTCCACGCCGTCGCCGAGTACGTTCAGCTCAGAGTCGGTGACCAGCGCGGCCACCTCGATGAGCGCGTCGTCGATCAGCGAGAGACCTGTCATCTCGCAGTCGATCCACACCATCCGGTCGTTCATGCGATCAACCCTACGCCGCGCGTTCGGGAGCGCCGCCCCGGAGCGGGCGGGGCGGGCCGCCCCCGGGTGCCCCCCGGCGGACGGCCCGCCCCGTGTCGTACGTGCTCGCCCGGCGCTCAGGCCACCGGCCGCCCCCGCTGCCCGGGCACCCGGGGCGAGAAGCCGTCGGTCACGGGCTTGGCGCGCCCGGCCGCCGTCTCCTGCTGCCGGGCCCGGTAGGCCGCCCGGTAGGCCGCCGGGGAGGCCCCCAGCTGCCGCCGGAAGTGTCCGCGCAGGGCGACCGGGGAGCGGAAGCCGCAGCGGCCCGCCACCTCGTCCACCGAGTAGTCGGAGACTTCGAGCAGCCGCTGCGCCTGAAGCACCCGCTGGGTGATCAGCCACTGGAGGGGAGCGCTCCCAGTGAGGGACCGGAAGCGCCGGTCGAACGTACGGCGGCTCATGTACGCCCGGGCCGCCAGGGTCTCCACGTCGAACTGCTCGTGGAGGTGCTCCAGCGCCCAGGCCACCACCTCGGCCAGCGGGTCGGCGCCGATGTCCTCTGGTAAAGACCGGTCCAGATGACGTGGCTGCCCGCTCTCGGCGCCGTTGCCGGCACCCCCTCTCCTGGTGGGCAGCACCAGCCGTCTGGCCAGGGCCGCCGCGGCTTCGGGGCCATGGTCCATGCGGACGATGTGCAGGCACAGATCGATCCCGGCGGCCGTGCCGGCGGAGGTGAGGATGTCACCGTCGTCGACGAACAGCTCCCGGGGGTCCACATGGACCGACGGATAGCGCTTGGCCAGCGTGGGCGCGTACATCCAGTGGGTTGTCGCCGGTCTGCCGTCCAGCAGGCCGGCCGCGCCGAGCGCGAACGCGCCCGTGCACAACCCGACGATGCGTGCGCCCTCACTGTGGGCCCGGCGCAGCGCGGCGAGCGCGGCGGCGGGTGGCGGTCCGGTGATCGACCGCCAGGCGGGGACGATGACGGTTCCGGCCCGGGAGATCGCCCCCAGACCGTAGGGCGCGCGCAGTTCCAGTCCGCCGGTGGTGCGCAGCGGTCCTTCCTCCCCCGCGCAGGCCAGCAGGCGGTAGCGCGGTACTCCGGCGTCCTGACGATCGACGCCGAAGACGGAGAGCGGGATGGAACTTTCGAACATGGGGCTGCCGCTGAACAGCAACACCGCGACGATCTCGCGGCGGCGCCGGGCAGCGAGCTTGACGGCGGGCTCGGGGCCGTGCGTTGGGTCCTGGCTCATGCTCCTCAGTTCCCTCGGTCGTCGCATCCTCTCGGTCCTGCACGTTTCCCCCGACGTGATTGCCAAGATCGAATCTACTGTGTCGGATGAGGTCGGCGGGACAAGTTCATCACTCGGCGCTAAATCGACATGGCAACGTGGCGCGAAGCAGTCGATCAGGAAGCGTTACACGTACGAGCAGTTGGGGGAAGTGCGCCTTCTCGTCGTGCTCCGCAGCGCCAGTGGCCGGGAGCCCCGGTGCCTCGCCGTTTCCCCGTGGAGCCGTGGGGTTGGCGGGGCGGATGGGCAAGGTGTTTCAGTAGTGGGGAAGTTGGCTGAAAATAAAAGTCGTCAACAAGACCCCCGGCCGGTGATCCGACGTCCCGGCGGGTCGCCGGCAACGTCACAGACACCGTATCGTTACGCTCCGGCATCGGTCGCACACAAGGGTGCGGCGGCCATTGCGTCCCGCCGCGCGGTGCGGCATGCTGCTCGGTCATGGTTCGCGGGGTTGACAACGCCGTCAGCGGGAACCAGCAATGTACGTCGTATTCAGGAGGTGGGCTTGTGGCTGACGAAACAGCCTTGACGTGGGCCCTTCCGTGTCCCACACGCGTCCCTGCCGTGCTCACGAGGTCTCCTCGCTGACCGCCCGCCGAGGCACTGATGGCTGGATACGAGCTCCCAGAACCCACGGATCGCAAGCGTCTCGCCGATCCGTCCACTCCCCCCGCGCCCGCCGATGACGAGCGGTACTCCCGCGACCCGGCTTTTCAGCATGGTGTCGTAGTCGGCTTCGACGGTTCGACCACCAGTGAGCGTGCTCTCGCATACGCCATTGGCATGGCCCACCGCGCCGGCTCCGGGCTGATCATCGTTCATGTGGCGAACCGACTGCCGACCACCGTCTGGGCGGGCTGCGAGCCCCCCGCGCTGGTGGACATCCCCGACCACCGCACCGAGGTCATCGGTCTGGAGCTGGCCTGCTCCGATCTGCTGACCGACCTCCCCTGGGTCCTGCTGGAGCGTGGCGGCGACATCTGCCACGAGCTGGAGGAGGTGGGCCAGGAGTACGAGGCGGACGCCATCGTCGTGGGCACCACCCAGGGGCTGCTGGGGCGGCTGTTCGGCTCCGTGTCGGGCCGGCTGGCCCGCCGGGCGCGGCGGCCCGTCATCGTCATCCCGTAACGGCCCCGGCCGCCCCGCTGCCCCCGGCCGCCCGCGACGGGCTCCTGTGCCCCCCTGGGCCGCCCCGGCGCGCCCGGTCGCACGCCGCCGGGACGTTTCCGCAAATTGCTGCCCCGCCCGGGGTGGATTGTGCGCTTGTGAGGGGCATACAGGGAGCAAGACCTCTGGCTGCCGCCGGGAGGTGACGGACCCGGCGGCGGCTGTCCCCCACGCCGGCGTAATGGGCGACGCCGGCGCGAGATGGCGGCCCCCGGGGGTGCGTCTGGTGGCACGCACCCCGCCGGGGGCCGCCGCTCTGCCCGCTTCGGGTGATTACTCCACGGTGACGGATTTGGCCAGGTTGCGCGGCTTGTCGATGTCCCGGCCCAGCGCCAGCGCCGTGTGGTACGCCAGCAGCTGGAGCGGGATGCCCATCAGCACCGGGTCGAGCTCGGGCTCGTTGCGCGGCACCACGATCGTGTCGTCGGCCTTCTCCTGCTCGCGGTGCGCCACCGCCAGGATCCGCCCGCTGCGGGCCTTGATCTCCTCCAGGGTGGCCCGGTTCTTGTCCAGCAGATCGTCGTCGGGGACGATCGCCACGGTCGGGGTGGCGGGCTCGATGAGCGCCAGCGGGCCGTGCTTCAGCTCGGAGGCCGGGTACGCCTCGGCGTGGATGTAGGAGATCTCCTTGAGCTTGAGGGACGCCTCCTTGGCCACCGGGTAGCCGCGCACCCGCCCGACGAACATCATGCTCTTGGCGTCGGCGAGGTCGGCGGCCAGCTTGGCGATGCGCGGCTCGTCCGCCATGATCTCGGCGATCTGGGCGGGCAGCTTGCGCAGCCCCTCGATGATCCGCTTGCCGTCCGAGACCGACAGATCCCGGATGCGGCCCAGGTGCAGCGCCAGCAGCGCGAACGCGACCGCCGTGTTGGTGAAGCACTTGGTGGACACCACGCACACCTCGGGCCCGGCGTGCACGTACACCCCGCCGTCCGTCTCGCGGGCGATGGCCGAGCCGACCACGTTCACCACGCCCAGCACCCGGGCGCCCTTGCGCTTGAGCTCCTGCACGGCGGCGAGTGTGTCGTACGTCTCACCGGACTGGCTGACCGCGATGTACAGGGTGTCGGGGTCCACCACCGCGTTGCGGTAGCGGAACTCGCTGGCCGGCTCGGCGTCGGCCGGGATCCGGGCCAGCTCCTCGATCAGCTGGGCGCCGATCTGCCCGGCGTGGTAGGCGGAGCCGCAGCCCAGGATCTTCACCCGGCGCACGGTGCGCGCCTCGCGGGCGTCCAGGTTGAGGCCGCCGAGCCGTACCGTCGCGAAGCGGTCGTCGATCCGGCCGCGCAGCACCCGGTCCACGGCGTCGGCCTGCTCGGCGATCTCCTTGTGCATGTAGGTGTCGTGGCCGCCCATGTCGTAGCTCTCGGCCTCCCACTCCACGGTGGTGGGCGAGGCGGAGGTACGGGAACCGTCGGTGGTGTAGGTGCGGTAGTCGTCGGCCTTGAGGGTGGCCATCTCGCCGTCGTCCAGGGTGATCACCTGGCGGGTGTGGCTGATGAGCGCGGCCACGTCGGAGGCGACGAACATCTCCTTCTCGCCGATGCCGAGCACCACCGGGGAGCCGTTGCGGGCGACCACGATGCGGTCGGGGAAGTCGGCGTGCAGCACGGCGATGCCGTAGGTGCCCTCGACGTAGCGCAGCGCCTCGCGGACCTTCTCCTCCAGAGTCTGCGACTGAGCGCGGGCGATGAGGTGGGCGAGGACCTCGGTGTCGGTGTCGGAGATCAGCTCGACGCCGTCGGCGGTGAGCTTGGCGCGCAGATCGCCGGAGTTGTCGATGATGCCGTTGTGGACGACGGCGACCTGCTGCGCGGCGTCGGTGTGCGGGTGCGCGTTGATGTCGTTGGGGGCACCGTGGGTGGCCCAGCGGGTATGGGCGATGCCCGTGGTGCCGGCGAACCGGGCGGGGACCTTGGCCTCCAGGTCGCGGACCCGGCCCTTGTTCTTGACGGTCTTGAGGCCGCCGCCCTTGCCGCTGCTGTGGATGGCGATGCCGGCCGAGTCGTAGCCGCGGTACTCCAGGCGCTGAAGGCCCTCCAGGAGGAGGGGGGCGACATCCCGCTTCCCGATGTATCCGACGATTCCACACATAAGGGGTGTCCTCCTGGCTGGGTTGGTTCCTTGCCGGCGAGCGGCGAACGGTCGTGGGCGGGCTGGCGGGCGGGCGGGGACGGTGGCGGTCAGCCGTACACGATCCGCCGCAGCTGCCGTACCGACAGTCGCGGCGGGGCCACCGCCCGGTGCGTCAGCTCCTCGGCGATCCGCGCGAAGATCACCGGATTGGTCAGTCCTTGCCCCTGGAGCTCGCGGTGCCGCCGACGCGTGTACTCCTCGATGGTCTCGTCGAAGTACGCCAGCACGTCGAGGACGACACGCGCGGCCTCGCCCCGGGCGAGCGGCGTGCTGCGCACCAGGTGGTCCACAAGGTCCTCGTGTGAGGGCGTCCGACGTTCGAGCACCCCTCGATACTGCGGATCAAGAACGGTTTCCGCAACAAATCTGCCCGATATCGGGCAGGCGGGTGTCGTTTCTTACCCCCGGGCCCCCAGCTCGGGGATGACCAGCGGGGTACCGGCGACCGGGCACTCGATCACGGCGGCCCGCAGTCCGAAGACCTCCCGAACCAGCTCGGGCGTGATCACCTCGGCCGGCGGCCCGGCCGCCGCCACCTTCCCCTCCCGCATGGCGATCACATGATCGGCGTACCGGCAGGCGAGGTTCAGCTCGTGCAGCACCATCACCACCGTCCGGCCGCGCTCCCGGTTCAGCCGGGCGACCAGCTCCAGCACATCCACCTGGTGGGCGAGGTCCAGATAGGTGGTGGGTTCGTCCAGCAGGAGCACCCCGGTGTCCTGGGCGAGCGCCATCGCGATCCACACCCGCTGCCGCTGGCCCCCCGACAGCTCGTCGATGGACCGCTCGGCCAGGGCGGTGGCCCCGGTGGCGGCCAGCGCCTCGTCCACGGCCTCCTCGTCGGCCGCCGACCACTGGCGCCACCAGCGCTGATGCGGGGTACGGCCACGGGCCACCAGGTCCCGTACGGTGATGCCGTCCGGGGCGGCCGGGGTCTGCGGCAGCAGGGCGAGGCGCAGCGCCACCTCGCGGGCGCCGAGGCCGGCGATGTCCTGCCCGTCCAGGTGTACGGTCCCGGCGGCCGGCTTCAGCAGCCGGGCGAGGGCGCGCAGCGCAGTGGACTTGCCGCAGGCGTTCGGCCCGACCAGCACCGTCACCTTGCCCTCCGGAATCTCCAGATCAAGGTCCTCGGCGACGACGTGGTCCCCGTACCCCAGGCGCAGCCCGGTGGCGCCCAGCCGGGCCGTGGGCAGCGTGGTGGTGGTCTCGGCGGGCATCTCAGCCTCCCCTTCCGGCCCGGTTGGAGCGGGCGAGCAAGTACAGCAGATACGGGGCGCCGACGGCGCCGGTGACGATGCCGACCGGCAGTTCGACCGGGGCGAGCACCAGCCGCCCGGCCAGATCGGCGGCCAGCAGCAGGACGGCGCCCAGCAGCCCGGAGGTGAGCAGCGGCACCCCGGCGGTGCCGGCCAGCCGGCGGGCGATCTGCGGGGCGCCCAGCGCCACGAAGGCGACCGGCCCGGCCACCGAGGTGGCCACCGCCGCCAGGCAGGTCGCGGCGACCAGCAGCGCGATCCGGGCCCGGTACAGCCGCATGCCCAGGCTGAGCGCGGTGGAGTCGTCGAACTGGAGCAGCTGGTACGGGCGGGCCAGCGCGAAGGTGAGCGGCAGCAGGATCAGCAGCGCGTAGCCGATCCACTCCACGTGCGACCAGCTGCGGCCGTTGAGCGATCCGGTGAGCCACACCATGGCGCGCGCCGCCTGGTCGATGTCGGCGCGGGCCAGCATCCAGCGGGTGAGCGCGGCGAGCGCGCCGCCGGCGGCGATGCCGACCAGGACGAAGCGGTAGCCGGTGATGGTGCCGCCCCGGAAGGCGAAGAGGTAGATCACGGCGGCGGTGAGCAGCGCGCCGCCGAGCGCCCCGTAGGGCACCGCGCCGAAGGTGCCGGCGCCGGCCGCGGTGACCCCGCCGAACAGGATGGTGGCCACCGCGCCGGCCCCGGCCCCGGCGGATACCCCGATGAGGTCGGGGGAGGCCAGCGGGTTGCGGGTGACGGCCTGGTAGACGGCGCCGGCCAGGCCGAAGGCGAGCCCGGCCAGCACGGCGGTCAGCGCGCGGGGCAGCCGCAGCTTGTGGACGACGAGGTCGGCGGCGCCGTCCCCGTATCCGAAGAGCGCGCCCAGGACGTCGCCGAGCGGGATGGCGTAGGTGCCGACCGAGACGGAGGCGGTGAAGGCGAGGAATCCGACGAGCAGCAGCGCGGCGCAGGTGCCGGCCACCCGGGCCGGGACCCGCAGCCCGAAGGGGCCGCGCTCGGCGGTGAACGCCTTGGCACGCGGGGTGCGCGCGGTGATGCCGGTCATCGGGTGTGCTCCCTCAGCTTGCCGCGCTTGACCATGACGGCCAGGAAGGGGGCGCCGATGACGGCGGTGACCACGCCGGCCTCCAGCTCGCCGGGGCGGGCCACCACGCGGCCGATGACGTCCGCGCCCAGCAGCAGGACGCCGCCGCCCAGTGCGGAGCAGGGGATCAGCCAGCGGGCGTCGGGGCCGGTGAAGGCGCGTACCAGGTGCGGGATGACGAGGCCGACGAAGGTGACGGGGCCGGCGGCGGCCACGGCGGCGCCGGTGAGCACGATGACGGCGAGCGCGCCCAGGGCGCGGGTGGTGCGTACTTTGGCGCCCAGGGTGGTGGCCAGGTCGTCGCCGAGGGCGAGGGCGTTGAGCCGGCCGCTGAGCGCGATGGCGAGCACCAGGCCGATGATGACGAACGGCGCGAGCTGCGGGCCGAGTTCGGGGTTGCGCCCGGCGAGCGAGCCGACCGCCCAGGAGCGGTACTGGTCCAGGGTGTTGACGTCGAGGAGGACCAGGGCGCTGGTGAAGGAGCCGAGGAAGAGGGTGACGGCGGCGCCGGCCAGCGCGAGTTTGGCGGGGGTGGCGCCGCCGTAGCCGGTGCCGCCGACCGTGTAGGCGAGCAGGCCGGCCAGGGCGCCGCCGAGGAAGGCGAACCAGATGTACTGGTAGGAGTGGGTGAGCGAGAACAGCCCGATGCCGGCGGCGACGGCGAAGGCCGCCCCGGCGCTGACCCCGATCAGCCCGGGGTCGCCGAGCGGGTTGCGGGTGATGTCCTGCGCGACCGCCCCGGCGGCGCCGAGCGCGAGGCCGACGAGCAGGCCGAGCACCGTACGCGGCACCCGCAGGTCGCGGACGACGACGGCGTCTCCCTCGCGGCTGCCGCCGAGGGCGGCCAGCACATCGCCGAGCGAGACCGGTTTGCTGCCGATGGCCAGGGAGGCGAACACGGCGGCGGTCAGGGCGAGCAGCAGCACGACGAGCGCGACGGTACGGGCCGGGCCGCGCCAGCCGCCGCGCGGTGGCGCTGCTGGTGGCGGGGCCGGTGACGCCTGGCCGGCGGTGGCGGGGGTGACGGACACGTCCACAAGGTAAGGCAAGCCTGACTTGCGCATTTCCCCCGCCCCCGCCTTCCCTTGATCGCCGGTCGCTGGCTATGCTCACACAGCCTTTACCAAGGCAAGCCTTACCTAACAGAAAGAGACGATCCGTGACCACCCCTCTCCGGCGCCGCTGGCGCCACCGCGTCGGCGCGTTCGCGCTGATGACAGCGCTGGCCGCCGGGCTGGCCGGCTGCGGGTCCGACGGCTCCCCGGACACGGACACCCCCGACAAGGGCGGCGAGTCGAACGCCTCGGACGCGGCCTATCCGCGCACCATCACCCACGACAAGGGCGAAACCGAGATCCCGGCCGCGCCGCAGCGGATCGTGGCACTCGACAACAGCCTGGTCGAAGCGGTCGTCACCCTCGGCGGCAACCTGGTCGGCGGCATCGGCAACTACCGCAACCTGGACGGCTTCCCCGACTACCTGGGCGACGCGGTCGAGGACACCGTGGACGTCGGCCCGCTGGAGAACCCCAACATGGAGCAGATCATGCTCCTGGAGCCCGATCTGATCGTCTCGGCGACCGTGCGGCACGACGAGCTGTACCAGACGCTGTCCGACATCGCGCCGACCGTGTTCGTGCCCAGCACCGGCCCGAACTGGAAGGACAACATCACCCTGCTCGGCGAGGTGCTGGGCCAGGAGGAGTCGGCGGCGGCGCAGCTGAGCGCGTACGAGACCCGGGCGGCGGCGATCGGCGCGGCCGTCAACGCCGAGTACGACAACCCCACCGTCTCCATCGTGCGCTTCCTCGACGGCCCGACCCGGATCTACCTGCCGAAGACCTTCTCCGGCATCATCCTCGCCGACATGGGGCTGGCCCGGCCGGAGAACCAGCGCGATCCCGAGGAGTTCACCATCGAGATCAGCGAGGAGCAGATCGAGCAGGCCGAAGCCGACGTGATCTTCTACACCACCTACTCGGGCGGCGAGGACCGCAAGGAGCGCTTCCTGGCGAACCCGCTGTGGGCGCGCCTGAGCGCGGTGGAGAGCGGCAACGTGCACGAGGTCGAGGACGCCATCTGGATGACCTCGGTGTCGCTCCAGGGCGCGGACATGATCCTGGACGACATGGCCGAGATCTTCGGCGTCGACCCGGCGAAGTAAACACCGGGTCGGGCGGGCGGCGGGCGGAGAATACGGGCATGATCCCGAAGCGCTCCGCCCGCCGCCGGCCGGCCACCGCCCCACTGCTTGCGCTGCTTCCGCTGCTCGCCGCGCTGTCGTTCGCCGCGACCCTGACGGCCTGCGGCACCGAGACCTCCGCCACTCCCCCGGCCGAGATCGCCGACACCCCCACCGAAGCCGCCACGAGCCCGGCCCCGCCCGAGTCCACCGGTGTCGACCCCGAGCTGATCCAGCTGACCGACATCCCCGGCTACACCCTGGCCCCGCAGTCGGCCGGGGTCATCGGCGAGGACGGCTGGGGCGTCAGCTATGTCTCCGCCACCGGCTCCACCATCGAGCTGCGGGTCGAGCGCGCCGCGCCGGGCGCCGCCGACACCGCGATCAGCGCCGACAAGGCGGCCGGCATCACCGAGTTCCATCGGATCCGCGACGGGCTGCGGATCTCCGTACTGACCACCGACCCGGACATCGACCCGGATCTGCTGCGCGCCGCGCTGGAGGCCGCCCACCCGGCCGACGCGGCGGAGCTGACCGCCATGATGCCGTCCAAGGACGGCGCCGCGCCGGTGGAGCGGGGCGACCTGCCCGCGACGGGCGACGGCGCCCCCCTCGACCCGGAAGGCGCCGCCGGCTGAGATCGGACCGGACCAGGGCTCAGAGCCGGTTCAGCAGAGCCTTCTTCGCGGCGCCGAACTCCTCGTCGGTCAGCACCCCGGTGTCGTGCAGTTCACCCAGCTCCCACAGCCTGCGCAGCACCGCGTCCTGCTCGGTGCCGGCCTCCGCGCCGTCCGCCGCGGGCAGCGGCTCGGGCCGCGCGGGCGCCGGTACGGAGGCGGCGGCCTCCGCCGTGGACGGGTGCGGCAGCCGGGCGGCGAGGGCGGCCACGAACAGCGCCGACTCGGTGACGTCCTTGACCTCGCGCCAGCCCCACATCACCACACAGTTCGGGTCGTGGGAGGGCTTGTAGGTGGAGTGCGCGCCCTTGGGGTGCAGCCGGACAAAGCCGTTCTCTATGCGCGGCGGCGCCCACTCCACCCCGGCCAGATCGCTGAGCGCGATGATCCGGGCGCCGCTGTTCTTCTTGATGTCGTCCGCGCCCCAGCCCCAGTCGATGCGGATCCGCTCACCGTCGAAGGTGGCCTCACCGTCCGAGGCGTGCAGCGTGATGGGGGCCTGGGGCCCGGGCAGCAGATAGTGGTCGGTGCCGGTGCCGGGCACCTGCGCGGTGTCCAGGGCGGCCCGGATCTCGGCCGCCAGTTCCCTGGCGGCGTCCGCCCGGTCGTGCGGCACCTCCAGCAGGTACGGATCGGCCGCCGCCGGCAGCTTGCCGCCGGTCGCCTGGGTGAGCGGATCGGCGCCCTCCCGCAGGCGCAGCCGCAGCCTGTCGTGCTTGCGCCCGGGCTCGAAGGACACCTCCGCCACCGCCTCCAGCGGCACCGTCAGCTCCCCCAGAGCGGTCCGCAGCGCATGCACCCCCTTCCCGTGCCCGGGCACGATGCGCAGCACCGAGCCGTCGAAGTACCAGTTACCGGCTCGCTGGGTGATCTCAGCCATGCCACCAGATTGTGCCAGCAGCGCCGGAACACCAAATCCCGCCCACCCCCCAGACCCCGGAGTGACGCCGGACACCCCACGCGACCCGCGGGATTCCCGGGCTCGCACCGGACGCCGGACCCGGGGCGACGGGCACACCGGCCCGCCCTCCCGGCTCCGTGTGGTGGTGCGGTGCGGCGCGTCAGCAGACGCCGAGTTCCCTGGCGATCAGCATCCGCTGGACCTCGCTGGTGCCCTCGCCGATCTCCAGGATCTTCGCGTCGCGCCACATCCTGGCGACCGGGTATTCGTTCATGAAGCCGTAGCCGCCGTGGATCTGGGTGGCCTCGCGGGCGTTGGTGACCGCCACGTCCGAGGAGTACAGCTTGGCCATCGCCGCCTCCTTCTTGAAGGGTTCGCCCGCCATCAGCCGGGCCGCCGCGTCGCGCCAGGCCAGCCGCGCCGTGTGGGCCCGCATCTCCATGTCGGCCAGCTTGAACTGGATCGCCTGGTTCGCGCCGATCGGCCGGCCGAACGCCTCCCGCTCCCCGGCGTACCGCACCGACTCGTCCACACATCCCTGGGCGAGCCCGGTGCCCAGCGCCGAGATCGCGATCCGGCCCTCGTCCAGTATCCGCAGGAACTGGGCGTAGCCGCGGCCCTCCTCCCCCAGCAGGTTGCCGGCCGGTACCCGGACGTCGGAGAAGGCCAGTTCGTGGGTGTCGGAGGCGTTCCAGCCGACCTTGGAGTAGCCGGGTGCCACCGTGAAGCCGGGGGTGCCGGACGGGACGATGATGGTGGAGATCCGGGGGGCCCCGTCCGGCTTGCGCCCGGTCACGGCGGTGACGGTCACGAACCCGGTGATGTCGGTGCCGGAGTTGGTGATGAAGCTCTTGGTGCCGTTGATCACCCAGCTGTCCCCGTCCCGTACCGCAGTGGTACGGGTGCCCCCCGCATCAGAGCCGACGCCCGGCTCGGTCAGCCCGAAGGCGCCCAGGATCTCGCCCGCGCACAGCCTCGGCAGCCACTCCCGCCGCTGCTCCTGCGTGCCGAACCGGTAGATCGGCATGGCGCCCAGCGAAACCCCGGCCTCCAGGGTGATGGCCACCGAGGAGTCCACCCGGGCCAGCTCCTCCAGCGCCACGCACAGCGCCAGATAGTCGCCGCCCATGCCGCCGTACTCCTCGGGGAACGGCAGCCCGAACAGCCCCATCGCGGCCATCTCGCGGACGATGTCGTACGGGAACTCGTGCCGCTCGTAGAACTCCCCGATCTTCGGGGCCACCACATCGTGGGCGAACGCCTCCACGGTGCGGCGCAGTTCCTCGTGCTCCGGGGACAGCCGGTGATCCAGTGCCATCGGTCAGGACTCCTTGTGGGAGAGGGCGCGCACGGTGCGCGAGGGGCTGGGCCGGCCGAGGTGTGCGGCCAGCCAGTCACTGGTTTCGGCGAGTCGCCGCAGATCGACGCCGGTGTCGATGCCCAGGCCCTGGAGCATCCACAGCAGGTCTTCGGTGGCGAGGTTGCCCGTGGCGCTCTTGGCGAACGGACAGCCGCCGAGTCCGCCCGCGGAGGCGTCGACGGTGGTGACGCCGTGCCGCAGCGCGGTGAGGGTGTTGGACAGGGCCTGGCCGTAGGTGTCGTGGAAGTGGACGGCGAGCCGGGAGGCGGGCACCCCGGCGGCGTCCAGCGCCGTGAGCAGCGCGGCCACCTGCCCCGGGGTGGCCACCCCGATGGTGTCGCCGAGGCTGATCTCCGCACAGCCCAGGTCGAGCAGCCGCAGCGCGACGCCGACGACCCGCTGGGCCGGCACCGGGCCCTCCCAGGGGTCGCCGAAGCACATGGAGAGGTAGCCGCGGACCGGCACCTCGGCGCTCAGCGCGCGGGTCACCACCGGCTCGAACATGGTCAGGGTCTCGTCCACCGTGCGGTTGAGGTTGGCCTGGGCGAAGGACTCGGTGACGCTGGCGAAGACGGCGATCTCCCGTACCCCCAGCGCCAGGGCGCGGTCCAGGCCGCGCTCGTTGGGGACCAGCACCGGCAGCCGGACGGCAGGCTGCCCGGCGAGGTCGGCGAGCAGCGGCATCAGTTGCGCCGCGTCGGCGAGCTGGGGCACCCAGTCGGGGTGAACGAAGCTGGTGGCCTCGATGGTGGTGAGCCCGGCGGCGGCCAGCCGGTGGATGAACTCGGCCTTGATCTCCACGGGGATGACGGCCGATTCGTTCTGGAGGCCGTCCCGGGGGCCCACTTCGTGGATGCGGACCCGGGCGGGCAGCGAGTCGTCGGGGACCCGCATGGGGAGTTCGCCGGTCATGGGGTCACGCTCTCCTCGTCCTGGTCGGCGGCGACCACGGCCAGCACCTGGTCCATGGCGACGGTGGCGCCGGCCGTCACGTCGAGCGCGGTGACGGTGCCGGCGTGCGGGGCGGTGATGAGGTGCTCCATCTTCATGGCCTCGACCACCAGCAGGCTCTGCCCGGCGGCCACCCGGTCGCCGACCGCCGCCTTGACGACGGTGACGGTGCCGGGCATCGGCGCGGTGAGGGTGTCGGCGCCGGCCTCGGCGGCGCCGCGCGCGGCGGCGGTCAGCGGGTCGTACGCGCGCGGCTGCCAGCTGTCGCCGTCCCGGCCCAGCCAGCCATCGGCATACGCGAAGTGATACGTGTACCCCGCGTACTCCAGGTGGACGTCCTCGGCCCCGGCCGCCACCTCACCCAGCAGCCGGGCCTCCACCGGCTCGCCGTCCCCGATCCGTACCTCCCCCGGCCGCACCCGCACCGTGACCGGCTCCCGCCCCGGCACCCGCAGCGGATGCGCGGTCCAGGCCGGCCCGTCGCCCAGCCGCCAGCCGGACGGTACGGCGAAGGGATCGATCCAGCCGCTGCCCGGCTCGGCGGCCGGCTCCAGCGCGGCGTGCCGCAGCAGCGCCGCCGCCGCGTACACCTCGTCCGGCACGGCGTCCGGCACCAGCGCCGCCGCGCCCGCGTCCACCAGGCCGGTGTCCAGCGCGCCCGCCACCACCCGCTCATCGGCCAGCAGCCGGCGCAGAAAACCGGCGTTGGTGTCCACGCCGAGCACCACGGTCGCGCCGAGCGCGGCGCGCAGCCGGCGCAGCGCGGTGGGCCGGTCCGGGCCGTACGCGATGATCTTGGCGAGCATCGGGTCGTACGCCGTGCCGACCTCGCCGCCGGCCAGCAGACCGGAGTCGACCCGTACCCCCTCCCCGGCCGGCTCGCGCAGCAGCCGCACCCGCCCGGCCGAGGGCAGGAAGTCGACGCGCGGCCCGTCCTCGTGCTCGCTGATGTGCGGGGTCTCGGCGCACAGCCGGGCCTCCACGGCGTGCCCGGTGAGGGTGACCTCCTCCTGGCGCAGCGGCAGCGGCTGCCCGGCGGCGATCCGCAGCTGCCACTCCACCAGGTCGAGCCCGGTGATGAGTTCGGTCACGGGGTGCTCGACCTGGAGCCGGGTGTTCATCTCCATGAAGCAGTACGCGCCGGGGTCGGCGCCCGGCACGATGAACTCCACCGTCCCGGCCCCCCGGTAGCCGCAGGCCCGGGCGGCGGCGACGGCGGCCTCGCCCATGGCGGCGCGGGTGGCGTCGTCCAGCAGCGGACTGGGGGCCTCCTCGATGATCTTCTGGTGCCGGCGCTGGAGGGAGCACTCGCGTTCGCCGAGGTGGATGACGCCGCCGTGGCCGTCCGCCAGCACCTGGATCTCGATGTGCCGGGGGCGGTCGATCCAGCGCTCCACCAGGAGGGTGTCGTCGCCGAAGGCGGCCAGCGCCTGCCGCCGGGCGGCGGCGATCTCCTCCTCCAGGGCGGCCTCCTCGCGCACCAGCCGCATGCCCTTGCCACCGCCGCCCGCCGAGGGCTTGAGCAGCACCGGCATGCCCAGCTTGCGGGCGGCGGCGGCCAGTTCGGCGCCGGACGCGCCGGGGACCACCGGCACCCCGGCCGCCGACACCGTCTCCTTGGCCCGGATCTTGTCGCCCATCAGCGCGATCGCCTCGGCGGGCGGGCCGATGAAGGCGAGCCCGGCGGCGGTCACGGCGCGCGCGAAGCCGGCGTTCTCGGCGAGAAAGCCGTAGCCGGGGTGCACGGCCTGCGCACCGGTGCGGCGGGCCGCCGCCAGCAGCGCCTCGACGGACAGATAGCTGTCGGCCGCCGGGGCGGGACCGATGCGTACCGCCGCGTCCGCCTCCCGTACGTGCCGGGCGCCGGCGTCCGCGTCGCTGTACACGGCGATCGCCCGGATCCCGAGCCGGCGCAGGGTGCGGATGATCCGCACCGCGATCTCACCCCGGTTGGCGACGAGCACACTCTCGAACATCGCGGTCACTGCTCCTCTTTCACATCCGGAAGACGCCGTAGCCGGGCTCGCCCAGCGGGGCGCCGGCGCACACGGTGAGGGCGAGGCCGAGCACGGTGCGGGTCTGGAGCGGGTCGATGACGCCGTCGTCCCACAGCCGGGCGGTGGCGTAGTAGGCGTTGCCCTGGGCCTCGTAGCCGGCCCGGATCGGCTCCTTGAACGCCTCCTCCTCGGCGTCCGCCCACTCCTCGCCGCGCGCCGCCAGCTGGTCGCGCTTGACGGTGGCCAGGACGGAGGCGGCCTGTTCGCCGCCCATCACGGAGATCTTGGCGCCGGGCCACATCCACAGGAAGCGGGGGCTGTAGGCCCGCCCGCACATCGAGTAGTTGCCGGCCCCGTACGACCCGCCGATGACCACCGTCAGCTTGGGGACCCGGGCGCAGGAGACGGCGGTGACCATCTTGGCGCCGTGCTTGGCGATGCCGCCCGCCTCGTACGCCTTGCCGACCATGAAGCCGGTGATGTTCTGGAGGAAGAGCAGCGGGATGCCGCGCTGGTCGCACAGCTCGATGAAGTGGGCGCCCTTCTGGGCGGATTCGGAGAACAGGATGCCGTTGTTGGCGATGATGCCGACCGGGTGGCCGTGGATGCGGGCGAATCCGGTGACGAGGGTGGGGCCGTAGCGTTCCTTGAACTCGTGGAAGCGGGAGCCGTCCACCAGCCGGGCGATGACCTCGCGGACGTCGTAGGGGGTACGGGGATCGGCGGGCACCACCCCGTACAGCCCGGCCTCGTCGGCGGCGGGCGGCTCGGGTGCGGTGACCTCCCAGGGCGGGGCGGGCGCGGCGGGGAGGGTGGCGACGATGTCGCGGACGATGCGCAGCGCGTGGGCGTCGTCCTCGGCGAGGTGGTCGGTGACGCCGGAGGTCTTGGTGTGGACGTCGCCGCCGCCCAGCTCCTCGGCGGTGACGACCTCGCCGGTGGCGGCCTTCACCAGGGGCGGGCCGCCGAGGAAGATGGTGCCCTGGTCGCGGACGATGACGGCCTCGTCGCTCATGGCGGGGACGTAGGCGCCGCCGGCGGTGCAGGAGCCGAGGACGGCGGCGATCTGCGGGATGCCGGCGCCGGAGAGCCGGGCCTGGTGGTAGAAGATCCGGCCGAAGTGCTCGCGGTCGGGGAAGACTTCGTCCTGCATGGGCAGGAACGCGCCGCCGGAGTCGACGAGATACAGGCAGGGGAGCCGGTTCTCCAGGGCGATCTCCTGGGCGCGCAGATGCTTCTTGACGGTCATCGGGAAGTAGGCGCCGCCCTTGACGGTGGCGTCGTTGGCGACGATGACGGTGAGCCGGCCGGAGACCCGGCCGATGCCGGCGACCACCCCGGCGGCCGGGGCCTGGCCCTCGTACATGCCGTCGGCGGCGAGCGGGGCCAGCTCCAGGAAGGGTGAGCCGGGGTCGAGGAGGGCGTCCACGCGGTCGCGCGGCAGCAGTTTGCCGCGCGCGGTGTGCCGGGCGCGGGCGCGTTCGCCGCCGCCGAGCCGGGCGGCGGCCAGCTTCTCGCGGAGCCGGGCGGCCAGCTCCCGGTGGGCGGCCTCGTTGGCGCCGTACGCCGCAGAGGCGGGGTCGGCGGCGCTGCTGAGCACCGGTGCCTGCCGCATGATCGCTCGGCCTCCCTTACCAGCTGTACGGAGTGGTGTGCCGAGCGTCAGGTTAACGCTCGCTAACCGGGCTGTCTACAATCAGACGCATGAACGCGCACGCCGGGCCCGCCGGAACCCGCAGAGAACAGATCCTGCGCGAGGCGTCCCGGCTCTTCGCCGAGCACGGCTTCCTGGGCATCGGGGTCGACCAGATAGGAGCGGCGGTCGGCATCAGCGGTCCCGCGCTGTACCGGCACTTCGCCGGCAAGGAGGCGATGCTCACCGAACTGCTGGTGGGGATCAGCAGCCGGCTGCGGGACGGCGGGCGGCAGCGGGTGGCCGAGGCCAGGGCGGCGGGGCTGCCGCCGGCCGCCGCGCTGGACGCGCTGATCGCCGGGCACATCGACTTCGCGCTGGATGACCGGGCGCTGATCACCCTGCACGACCGGGAGCTGAACCGGGTTCCGGAGCCGGACCGCAAGCAGGTACGACAGTTGCAGCGACAGTACGTGGAGCTGTGGGTGGCGGTGGTGCGCGAGGTGCACCCGGCGCTGGCGGAGGCGGCGGCCCGTACGGCCGTCCACGCGGTGTTCGGCCTGCTGAACTCCACCCCGCGCCTGGCCCGCCCCGGCACGGCGCCGGACCGTGAGGAGACGGCGGCGCTGCTGCACCGGCTGGCCACCGGCGCCTTCACGGCGGCGGGCGCCGGGGGCTGACCCCTCTCAGATCTCCAGCATCTCCAGGGAGATCTTGCGGGCGGTGGCGGCGAGCTCCTCGTCCGTGGCGTCCAGGTCCCGGCCGGCCATCAGGCACATCTGGAGGCTGAGCAGCGCCACCCGGCCGCGCAGCTTCTGTTCCAGGGAGGCGTCGGGTTCGGTGATGGCGTTGAGGAGCAGCTGGAACCGTTCGAACATGCCCTCCCGGCCCGATTTCAGCTCGCGCAGCACATGCTGGTTGGCCATCGCGAACCGGAACATCCGGATGCCCTGCTCGGCGGTCATCGCCGACCAGCGCTCGATGACCTCGCGGCGCAGCTCGGGGCCGGGGGGCTGGCCGTCCGCCCAGTCGATGAGGGCGTCGATCTCGTCCATCTGGCGGCCGAACAGGGAGACGACGATGTCCTCTTTGTTCTTGAAGTGGTAGTACAGGGCAGCCTTGGTGATGTGGAGCTGTTCGGCGATCTCCCGCATGGAGGTCGACTCGTACCCCTGCTCGGTGAACAGGCTCAGGGCCACTTCCTGGATCCGGCCCTTGGTGTCCTGCCCCGATCGGCGGGCCGCACCTGCCATGACAACCGCCCCTCGCCGCTTCTTGCCCATGTCTTGCCCAAACATCTGTTGCACACCCTATCGGCCTAAGCTAACTTACTGACCGACCGGTAAGTGATATTTGAGCTGGACGGACACCCTCATGGCCTCAGCCACGCCCACCGACACCCACGCGCCACCCGCCTTCACTCATCGTGAGATCGTCCTCACGATGAGTGGACTGATCATCGCCATGACACTGGCGATGCTCGACAACATGATCGTCGCCCCCGCCCTGCCCACCATCGTCGGCGACCTCGGCGGGCTCAACCACCTCGCCTGGGTCACCACCGGCTACCTCCTCGCCTCCACCGCCGCCACCCCCCTGTGGGGCAAGCTCGGCGACCTCTACGGCCGCCGCCTCACCTTCCTGTCCGCCGTCGTGATCTTCCTCATCGGCTCCATGCTGGCCGGGCTCTCCCAGAACATGGCCGAGCTGATCGCCTTCCGCGCCGTCCAGGGCCTGGGCGCCGGCGGACTGATGGTCGGCGTCCTCGCCGTCATCGCCGAGATCGTGCCCCCGCGCGAACGCGGCAAGTACCAGGGCATGATGATGGCCGTCATGCCGGTGGCCATGATCGGCGGCCCGCTGGTCGGCGGCTTCATCACCGACAACCTCAGCTGGCGCTGGGCCTTCTACGTCAACCTCCCGCTGGGCCTGGTCACCCTGGTGGTGTGCTGGTACACCCTGGCCCGGCTGCCGCGCGGCGCCGCCGCCACCGGCACGGCCCGGCCCCGCATCGACTGGACCGGCGCGGCCCTGCTCACCACCTGGATCACCGCGCTGGTGCTGCTCACCAGCTGGGGCGGCACCGAGTACGGGTGGGGCTCGCCGCAGATCCTCGGGCTCGCGGCGCTGACCGTGGTGGCCTTCGCCGCGTTCGTCGCGGTGGAACGGCGGGCCGCCGAGCCGGTGATGCCGCTGTCGGTGTTCGCCAGCCGCAACTTCACCCTGGCCGGGACGCTCGCCCTGGTGGTCGGCTTCGTGATGTTCGGCGGGGTGACCTTCCTGCCGCAGTACCAGCAGTTCGTCCAGGGCTCCTCCGCCACCAACAGCGGGCTGCTGCTCATGCCGATGATGATCGCCGCCATGGTGATGTCGGTGGCCGGCGGCCAGCTCATCAGCAGGACCGGCCACTACCGCGCCCTGCCGATCGCCGGCACCGCGCTGATGGCGGCCTCCCTGCTGCTCTTCTCCACCATCGACACCGGCACCTCGAAGACCACCGTGGCCCTGTACATGGTGCTGCTGGGCCTGGGCATGGGCTGTCTGATGCAGACCACCACCCTCATCGCGCAGAACAGCGCCGCCGCGAAGGACGTCGGCGCGGCCACCGGCGCGGTGACGTTCCTGCGCAACATGGGCGGCTCGCTCGGCGTCTCCCTGCTCGGCGCGCTCTACACCTCGCACGTCACCAGCAACGCGGGCGAACTGGGCTCCACCGTCACCCAGATGACCCCGGAGCTGCTGAAGTCCCTCCCGCAGGAGGCCCGCGAGACCTTCCAGCGGGCGGTGACGGACGGCGTGACCACCACCTTCTGGTGGGCGGCCGTGATCGCGGTGGCCGGCTTCGTCCTGGCCTGGTTCGTCCGCCACGTCCCGCTGCGCGGCTACGACACCCCGTCCCCCACGCCCAGGAAGCCCAGCACCAGCGAGGAGGCGATGGCCGAGAACTCCTCGAAGTAGGCGTGCCGCGCGCCCTCGATCAACTCAAGCCGGGCCCCCGGAATCCGGCCGGCGATCAGCGGGGCGTTGGCGGCGGGGTTGAACCGGTCATCGGTGCCGTGCAGCACCAGGGTACGGGCGGTGACGGCGGGCAGGACGTCCCAGGCGTCATGGCCGTTGCTGGCCAGCAGATGCCGCCGCCGGGCGTAGCCGGGCATCGCACGGTCACCGAGCGTGGTGTACGGGCCGGGGTGGCGCGCCGTCCAGGCCGGCGTGTACATGAGGTCGATCAGCGCCTGCCGGATCTCGGCGGGGGTCCCCTGAACGAGGGAACGCCGTACATCGTTGCCGCGCTCCACGGCGTACGGACCACCGGGCGAGGTACAGCCGAGCACCAGCGACCGCGTCCGCTCCGGATACCGGGCCGCCACCCACTGGGCGACCCGGCCGCCCATGGAGGTCCCGTAGACATGCGCCCGTTCGATGCCGAGATCGTCCAGCACGGCGATCACATCGTCCGCGAACCCCTCGGTGCTGTACGGCACATCCGGCCTGTCGCTGTCCCCGGTACCCCGCCAGTCGAGGGTGACGGTCCGGTACGCGCCGGCGAAGTCCGCACGCACCGGGTCCCACCAGTGATGGCTGTTGGACTGCCCGGCGAGCAGCACCAGCGGCTCCCCGGCACCGGACACCTGATAAGCGATCCGCACCCCGTCACCAGCAACCTTGACCTCACCCACCCCACCAGTCTCCCCCACCCCCGAGGACTCCGATGAACAAGCCCGGCAACCCCGACGACGCGGCGCTGCTGGCGCGCTTGGACGTCAGCCCCGAGCGGGCCGGCGCCTGGTCCCGGCTGCTGGCCGTCGCCGCCGAGTTCGCGAGGCTTCCGCACGCCGCGGACGACGTCCGCCAAAACCCGGCGAAACCGCGCCAGGACGGTGTGATCGTGGTCGGCTTTCCGGTCTACGGCCCCCGTGTGGAGCGGGCCTGCCGCGCACTCGCCGAAGTGGGCGCCGTGACCCCCGCCTACCTGTGGATGGACCACCCGAGACCGGCCGTACCGCACGACGGCACGCCCCTGGCCCCCGCCGACGCCGTCCGCCTCGCCACCGCCATCGTGCGGGGCGAACGCTTCTGTGACGGCATCATCGCGGACGCGGTCCAGGACGGCGTCCTCCAGTCGGTGCTGGCCGCGCTATCCGCCTGGCACGCGGACCGTTCGCACGGCTGATCCCGGCCCTGCCGAACCCGGCCCGCCGCCGGTCACCGCCCGGCCGGCCCCGGCCCGGACGCCGGACGGTGACCGGCGGCCAGGGCCGGAAGCGGGCCCGGTCGGGGACCGAACGATCGTCGATCGCCCAACAACCCCAACAGCCAAAACCCGAGCGCCCACAGATCGACCGAACACCACAGCCGGAACCTCCGGCGGAAACCGACCCGGACCGGCCCCATGAAGTCGGCCTACAGCCCGGAGCCGGCCCAGCCGGGGCCCGGACGCTGATCGGCGGCTGATCGGCGGCTGATCGGCGGCTGACGGCCCGAAGCCGATCCGGACGAGCGTCAGGATGTGCGCCAACAGCCCCGGACCGGCCGGGACATGACCGGCGGACCGTGAACGTGGCGACCACAGGCCGGGGAGGGGGTGGCTTCCCCGGCCGTCAGGCCGTCAGTTCCTGGCGCAGTGCCTCGCGCAGCCTGGCGGCGCGTTCGGCGACCTCCGGGGGCCCCAGCTCCATCGCGCGGGTGCACCAGATGCCGCCCGCGTCCAGGTCGCCCCGGCGCGAGGCCAGCAGTGCCAGCCGCAGCGCCGCCCGGCCGTGGCCGGCCTCCGCCGCCCGCGTCCACCACAACGCCGCCTCCGGCTCGCTGCCCTCCCGGGCCAGCAACAGCCCAAGGTTGAACGCGCCGTTACGGCTGCCCGCCTCGGCCGCCGCCCGGTACCAGCGGGCCGCCGTCACCACATCGCCCCGGGCCGCCGCGCACATCCCGAGCCGCACCTGCGCCCGCCGGTGCCCACGCTCCGCCGCCCGCTCGTACCACTCCTCGTGCTCCGACTCCGGATCGCCGGCGTCGGCGGCCTCGTCGGCGCCGCCGCCCTCGGCCCGCAGCGCCCGCCGCTCCAGCAGCACCGCCAGCCGGAACGCGCCCTCCACGCTGCCGCCGTCCGCCGCCACCCGCAACTGCTCCTCCGCGCGCCGCAGATCGGCCTCGCCGGAGCCGGGCCGCAGCAGCCCGACCGCGATCTGGAGCGCCGCCTCCGCGTGCCCGGCCGCCGCCGCCTGCTCGTACCAGCGCCGCGCGACCGCGGTCTCGCCGCGCCCGGCGTGCAGGATGCCCAGATTGAACGCGGCGTCCACGCTGCCCGCCTCGGCCGCCTTGGAGAACCACGGCTCGGCACCGGCCGCGTCACCGCGCTGGAGCAGCAGCACCGCCAGCGCGTTGGCCGCCTCCCGGTGGCCCGCGTAGGCGGCCCGCCGGTACCACTGCTCGGCCTGCGCCGCCCGGCCGGCCTCCACGCTCAGCAGCGCCAGGTTGAACGCGCCGTTCATGTCACCGGCCTCGACCGCCGCCCGGTACCAGCGCTGCGCCTCCTGCCGCTCACCGCGCTCGGCGTGCAGCGCGCCCAGCGCGTTGGCCGCCGGGCCGTCGCCGTCGCGGGCCGCGCTGCGCCACCACTGCTCGGCGCCGTCCGCCTCGCCGGCGTCCCGCAGCAGAAAGCCCAGCGCGCTGGCCGCCTTGGCCTCGCCCGCCTCGGCCGCCGCCAGGTACCAGCGGCCCGCCTCGTCCAGCGCGCCGGACGCCTCAAGCAGCGCGCCGAGCCGCAGCGCGGCACGCCGGTGGCCGCGCGCCGCCGCCTGCCGGAACCACGGCTCGGCGGCGCTGCCGCCCCCGTCGGTCCGGGCGGCGAGCAACGCGGCATAGCGGTAAGCCCCTTCGCGGTGGCCACGCTCCGCGGCCACCCGGAACCAGCGGACGGCCTCCGCCGCGCCACGGTGGTCAAGCAGCGCGGCCAGCGCGTACGCGCCCGAGCCGTGGCCGCTCTCGGCGGCCTGCCGCAGCCAGAACTCGGCGGCCGTCTCGTCGCCCCGCTCGCGGTGGTGCCGGCCCAGCGCGTGCGCGGCCGGCGCCGAACCGGCGACCGCCGCGATCCGCCACCACTCGGCGGCCTCATCGGCCCGCCCCGACTGGGACAGCAGCACGCCAAGGTTGTTGGCGGCCGACCGCTCCCCCTCCGCCGCCGCGGCCCGCAGGCGCGGCTCGGCGGTTTCCAGATCGCCCAAGCGCAGCAGCCGCGCACCTTCCAGCGCGGCCGCATGGCTGCTCTCGAACCCTGCCTTGTCCCCCATAAGGTCCATAATCGCACCACCTGAAACCTGCGTACACCTGGTATACCGCAGCCAGTGAAGTCACTTGAGCGTTTTGTCGACTTCCCGATATGGATACATCCAAACGCCGCAGCAGGAGTGGAGTTGGTAGCGAATCCGGATGCATCGGTCCGTCGCCACGCAGTATGCCGCCCCGCACTGACAGAACAGCCGGAGCGACACAGCCGGTTGACCAGGCACAGGACACCAACAGGCGTACGGCGCACGCCGATCGCACCCCGGCGCACGCGGGCTTCCGCCACGCGTCAACACATGCCACCACACACAACAAAGAGGGCCCGGAACCTTGTCTGGTTCCGGACCCTCATGCAGTAGCGGGGACAGGATTTGAACCTGCGACCTCTGGGTTATGAGCCCAGCGAGCTACCGAGCTGCTCCACCCCGCGCCGTGTTGTGTTGCTTTGCCCCCTTGCGGCGACAAACAGAACACTACCACGGGGTGGAGACGCTCACTCACCCATCGGCCTGCTGGCCGCCGTCCCCGTCCTGCTCCTCGTTCTCATTGCGCGCCGCCGCGTCCGTGGACTGGAGATCGGCCAGCTCGCGCAGCGCCTGCTCCAGACGCGCCTGCGCCTCGCCGTACGCCGCCCAGTCGCCGTTCTGGAGCGCCGTCTGGCCCTCCTCATAGGCGGTCTGAGCCTCCTGCACCAGCTCCTCGGCCGTGCCACCGCCCGGCGTCGGCGGCGGGGTCTCCTCGCCCTCCTCCGGCGGAGTCTCCTCCGTCGGCGGCGTCGGCTCGGCGACCCCGAACACCACGTCCAGCGCCTCGTCGAGGGTGTCCTCGAACGCGGTCTGCTCGCCGTAGGTCACCAGCACCTTCCGCAGCAGCGGATAGTTGGTGCCGGCACCGCGCACGTACACCGGCTCGGCGTACAGCAGCCCGCCCTCAAGCGGCACGGTCAGCAGGTTGCCGTACTCGATCTCCGAGTCACCGCGCTGGAGCAGGTTGATCTCCTGCGCGATGGCCGGATCCGAGTTGAAGCGGGACTGCACCTGCTGCGGTCCCCACACCGTGGTGTTCGACGGCAGGGTCAGGATCCGCATCGTGCCGTAGTCGTCGCTTCTGGTGTCCGCGTCCACCGCCATGTACGCCGCGAGCGTGTCACGGCCCAGCGGCGTGAAGGTGGTGGTCAGCGAGAACGTCTGCTGATCCTGGTCGGGCATCTTCATGCTCAGGTAGTACGGCGGCACCGACTGTCCCCGGTGGGTCGGGTCGTCCGGCACCTGCCAGCGCTCCGAACCGCTGTAGAACTGCGCGGCGGTGTCCACGTGGAACCGCTGGAGCAGATCCCGCTGCACCTTGAACAGGTCCTGCGGGTAGCGCAGGTGATCCATCAGCTGGTCGCTGATCTCCTCGCGCGGCTCCACCGTGCCGGGGAAGGACTTCATCCAGGTCTTGAGCACCGGGTCGTCCTGGTCCCACTCGTACATGGTGACGTCACCGTTGTACGCGTCGACCGTGGCCTTCACCGAGTTGCGGATGTAGTTGACCCGGTTCTCCTGGGCCACCACCTGTCCGCGCTCATCGGTCAGCGAGGTCTCGGTGGCCTCCCCCAGCGTGGTGCGCGAGGCGTACGGATAGCCGTTGGTCGTGGTGTACGCGTCCACGATCCACAGCACCCGGCCGTCCACGACCGCCGGATAGGGGTCGCCGTCGATCGTCAGCCACGGCGCGACCGCCTGCACCCGCTCCTTGGGCGTGCGGTTGTACAGGATGCGCGAACCCTCGCCGATCGCCCCGGAGTAGAGGATCTGCGGCTCGCTCATGGTCAGCGCGTACGCGGCCCGCTTGAAGTAGTTGTCCAGCTTCACGCCGCTGTCGCCGGTGTAGCTGTACTCGACCTCGCCGTCCTCGCCCGCGTAGTCGATCTCCTGCTGCGGGCCACCCACGATCGAGTACTGGGTGGTGTACTCGCCGTAGTAGATGCGCGGCTCGTACTCGCCGAGGTCACCCTCCGGCGGCAGGTCCTGCTCGATGAAGTCCGGCTGGCCGTTGCTGAGCACATTGGTGCCGCTGGCGGCCACCACGCCGAAGCCGTGGGTGTAGCGGAAGTGATCGTTGATCCAGTTCCGCTCCGGAACGTTGTTGACGTTCATCTCGCGCAGACCGATGACGGTGTCCGTCTCGCTGCCGTCCGCGTTCGGGTAGCGGTCCACATCCAGGGTGGCGGGGAACTGGTAGTACCCACGCACCTGCTGGATCTGCTGGAACGCCGGGGAGACCACGCTCGGGTCAAGCAGCCGGATGCTCGCCGTGGTGGACACGGCGCCGCGCAGCGTCTCCGGGTCGGCGTCGCTGATGCCCGTGTAGTCCTGGAGTTGGGCGTCGGCGATGTCGTACGACTGCTTGGTGGCGTCCAGATGCTTCTGGATGTACGGCATCTCCTTGGCCTGCTCGTTCGGCTTGACCTGGAACTGCTGCACCAGCGCCGGGTACACGCCGCCGATCAGCACGGCGCACAGCACCAGCAGACCGAGGCCCAGCACCGGCAGCTGCCACACCCGGCGCCACAGGGTGGCGAAGAACAGCACCGCGCAGATGGCGGCGATGATCGTCAGGATGGTCTTGGCCGGCAGGTAAGCGTTGGCGTCGACGTACCGCAGCCCGGTCCAGCCGCTGCTGTCCCGGAAGTCACCGCCCTTGAGCGCCAGGCCGTACCGGTCGAACCAGTAGGCGACCGCCTTCAGCGACACGAAAAGACCCAGCAGGACGGACAGGTGCCCGGTGGCCGCCGGGGTGATCCGGTTGCCGGGGGTGGTCACGCGCAGCCCGCCGTACAGATAGTGCACGATGGCGGCGGCGATCAGCGACACCACGACGACCGCGAAGCCGAAGCCGATCAGGAAGCGGTAGAACGGCAGGTCGAACGCGAAGAACGACACGTCCTTGTTGAACTGCGGGTCGGTGACCCCGAAGGAGGTGCCGTTGACGAACTGGAGCCAGGTGCGCCACTGGCCGGAGGCCGAGCCGCCCGCGATCAGGCCCACCAGGATCGCGACCCCGAGCAGCACCCACTTCTTGTAGGGGGCGATACTCATCCGGTAGCGGTCGAGGTTCTGTTGCTCCATCGACATCGCGCTCAGCGGCGGGCGCAGCTTGTGGGCCAGCCAGATGTTCAGCCCCACCGCCAGCGCCATCACCACCCCGAAGGCGGCGAACATCACGACCCGGGTGACCAGCTGGGTGCGGAAGACGCTCGTGTAGTCAACCGACCTATACCACAGCCAATCCGTCCAGAATCCCGCGAACATCGCGAAGAGAATGGCGAGACCGGCCAGGATGGCGGCGGTGATCAGCAGGCTCCGGGCGCCTCGGGACGGGCGTCCGACATTGAACCCCCGCCCGCCCGGACCTCGGGGGCCTCTGGGCCCGTTCGGACCGTTGGGGCGGCCCGAGCCCCGGTCCGGCATCTGGAAAGCCAAGGTGCGCACCTCAAAGATTCGCGGGTTGATGAAGCCGGGCAGCCCAGGGGGTGCCCACTGAACTAACTTACTCAAGCTTTACTCGGTTCCCGTTTCCGGGGCCCGGGAAGGCACGATATGCCCATGGACAACACGCCCCACACGCCTACGGCCGCCACACCCCTGACCCGGGCCGTACTGGAGATCGATCAATACACCGCCGGACTCGGCTGGGACCGGCCGGCGCTGCTCTTCGCGCTCGTCGACACCGCCCGGCTCCGCGCCAGCGAACCGGGGCTCGCCGACCGCCTCGAACTCGCGGAGGGCGCCGAACTCACCCCCATTGAGCAGGAAGAACTCCCGGACGGGCTGCCGCTCGACGAGTTCTTGGCCACCATCGCCTGGCCGGACGCGGTGGCCGGCTGCGCGCTGGTGGTGGAGCGGCTGATGCTGCCGCCGGCCGCCGAGGCGGCGGCGCCGAAGGAACTCCTGCGGGAGGGCGCGGAGGACCGGCTGGCGGCGTGGGTGGCCGAGCAGCCGGGGCGCCGGGAGGTACGGATGACGGTCGCCGTACTGCGGGACGGAAGCCGCGAATCGGCGCTGCGATTCCGGGAGAAGGACACCGAGACCGAGGTCCTGACCGGCGCCGATCTGGTACCGGGGCTGGCCGAGGCGCTGTCGGCGACGTTCGAGGAGTGACCGGCCGCGTAACAAAGCGATAACAACACTGGGCGGGTGGCGCGGAAGTGGGGCGTCAGCCCTTCGCGCACTGCGGCAGCGCGTCGGTGTCACCCGTCCTGATCCGCTCCAGGGCATCGAGCGCGCCCTGGAGATTCTCCACCTCGACCAGGGTCAGCCCGCCCGGCTTGTCGGCGGCGGCGGCCGAGCAGTTGTCCTTCGGGGTGAGGAAGTACTGGGCGCCCGCGTCCCGGGCCGCGATGGTCTTCATGGTGACCCCGCCGATCGGGCCGACCGTGCCGTCGTCGTCGATCGTCCCGGTGCCGGCCACGAACGCGCCGCCGGTCAGATCGTCCGGCGTGAGCTTGTCGATGAGGCCGAGCGTGAACATGAGGCCGGCGCTGGGGCCGCCGACATCGGCCAGCTCGATGTTCATCGTGAACGGGAAGGTGTGGGCGACCCCGGCCACGATCCCGACGATGGCCCGCCCGTCGTCCTCCGCCGCACCCGTGGTGATGGTGACGTCCTCGGTCTCGGAGGGCAGCTCGCGCCCGGCGTCACGGGCGGCCTCCGCCGCTGCCGCCGGCACGATGGTGAACACCACGTCCTCGCCCGCCTTGTGCTTGGTGACCTCCCCGGCCACCTGCCCCGGGTCGCTGATCTTCGTGCCGTCCACGGCCACGATCGCGTCGCCGGCGTGCAGCTTGCCGTCGGACGGGCTGTCCTTGACCACCGAGTCGACGATGGTCTGGGTGGTGTAGTCGATGCCCAGCTGGTTGAGGGCGGCCACCTTGGCGTTCTCCTGGGAGCGGCTGAACTGCTCAGCGTTCTCCTGCTCGACCTGGTCCGCGCTGACATTCTCCGGATAGAGCGTGCGGTGCGGGACGACGGCGCGGTCCTCGGAGAACCAGCCGGTCATGGCCTCCAGCAGATTCATCCGGTAGTTGATGCCGGTGACCCGCACGGTGGTCATGTTGAGGTGGCCGGTGGTGTCGTACGTCTCGTGGCCCTCGATGCTCAGCACCGGCTCGCCCGAGTAGTCGCCCAGGGTGTTGACGGTCGGCCCCGGCGACAGCTCCGAGTACGGCACCTTGACCAGCACTCCGGCGGTCAGCAGAGCTATCAGCAGCAGGGTGGACGTCAGCAGCGTCGCGGTGCGGCGGGGCATGCCTTGACAGTACGTGAGGGGCCGCTCAGCCGTCGGCCGGGGCCCGCTCCCCGAGTGAGGGCGACGGCTCGAACGTGGACAGCGGGATCGGGGAACGCTCCATGGCATCCCGGAACCGGTCGTAGCCGCGGACGCCCGCGGCATCGGCGATCCCGCCCACGCCGGTCTGGCGGCGGGTGGCCCAGACGCCCCACAGGCCGGCCGCCAGCGCACCGGCGACCGGGATCAGCAGCCATACCAGCACGGCCATGACCGACCTCCCACCTCCGCGAGCAGCTGAATGCTTCGGCAGGACAACGCTCGTACGGCGGTAGGAGTTACGCAACTGGAGCAGCGCACGCCCCCGGGCGTGTGATCATCCGCACGCGCCCACCCAGTCCTCGGTGCCGTCGTCGAAGGTCTGCCGCTTCCAGATCGGCACCTCCCGCTTCAGGTCGTCGATCAACCGGCGGCAGGCGGCGAACGCCTCGGCCCGGTGCGGGCAGGACACCGCCACGACGACGGCTATGCCGCCGACCGCGAGCGTGCCCGTACGGTGCACGGCGGCCAGCGCCCGCACCGGAAAGTCGGCCGCCACCTTCTCGGCGACCGCGCGCAGCGCGTCCTCGGCACCGGGATGCGCGGAGTACTCCAGCGCGGTGACGGCCGCGCCGGACGGGTGATTGTCGTGGTCCCTCACCGTCCCGACGAACAACGCGGTCCCTCCGGCCCCGTCATCCCCCACCGCCCCGAACACCTCATCGACGGACAGCGGGGTCCCCCGCACGGCGATCAGCCGCACCGGACCGGACTCGGACACGGACGCATTCATGACACTCGCCTGCCTTCACACGAGGAGACCGGAACCACGGGCACCGTACCCCCACCCGCCCCACCCCGAAGCCGCCCGACGGCGCACGGCACCGAGACCACCGGGCCGGAGCCCCTCAGCAGCGACCCCCGGACTCCGCCGGAGGGCACCGCCACACCGGCCACCGGCCAGGCCAACAACAGGCCCGCGAGCCGAGCCCGCCGACCACGCCGAAGGCGGGCGGTGACAGCGGCTCGCGGGCCGGGGGCGGCCGGGTGCTCCGTCCACCGTCAGTGGTCCGCCAGGCGGCAGCGGCCCGCGCCCGTACGCGGCCCACCGCGCCGGAGGCGACTCAGCGGCGGCGGGCCTTGCGGGCTCTTCTGACCAGGGCCGCCGTGCCCACCAGGGCGACCGTGGCGCCGGCGGCGCCCAGGGTGGTCGCCGCGTCCTTGCGGCCCAGCCGGCGGCCGGCCACCGTGTGCCGGCCGGCCACCTCCGTGAGCAGTTCGGCCAGCACCTCCTCATTGGTCCATTCGGGCCGCCACCCCGCCTCGTACAGCTTGCTGCCGCTCACCACCCACGGATGCATCGTGTACGCCAGATCCCCGGCCGGCGACGGCGTCAGGCCGAGCCGGTGCAGCCGGCCCGCCGCGCCCAGGGCGACGGCCGGGGGCAGCTCCATCCGGCGGATGCCGGACAGCTCCTCGACCTCCTCCTGCTCCAGCCAGCCGTCGCAGCCCACCGCGAGCTCGCCCTCGACCCGCTCAAGCGCCGCGTACTCCAGCGCGCCCACCAGGTCCCGCACATGGCAGAACTGCCAGCGCGGCCGGGAGCCGGCCACCACCAGCAGCCGGGGCGACTCGAAGTACCGGGTCAGCGCCGTGTCCGTGCCGCCGACCAGCACGGCGGGCCGCAGCACCGTCACATTGAGCCCGGGGTGCGCCCGTGGCGCCCGCCGCGCCAGGTCCTCGATCTCCAGGAAGTCCCCGACGCAGGTGGCCTCGGCCGTGGCGCGCAGCTCGGCGTCCTCGGCGAGCGGCAGATCGTTGTCCGGCAGCGCGCCGTAGACCATGGCGGAGGTGACCAGCACCACGCGGCGTACCCCGGCCGCCGCCGCGGCCGTCAGCACGGTCTGGGTACCGCGTACGTTGTACGCGGTACGGATCGCCGGGTCCGACTCCAGATCCAGGTCGAGCGCCAGATGGACGACCACGTCCACCGGGCTGTCGTGCTCGGGCGACTCGCGCGAGATGCCACGGGTGCGCAGCAGCTCGGCGATGGCCGGGTCGCGGACGTCGAGGGTGTGCCACTCGGCGCCCTTGGCGTCACCGAGGCGCTCGTCGAGCGCCAGCACACGGTTGACGTCCGGCGTGGCCAGCAGCCGCTCGGTGAGCAGCGCCCCGACCCCGCCGGCGGCGCCGGTGACCGCGACGGTCAGCGGCGCCTTGGGGCCGTTTCGCGCTGCGCGAACGGTTGGCTCCGGGGAACTCACAGGACTTCTCCAGCGGTTGTTTCAGTACGACGTGCGCAGGCCCCATCCTGCCTGAGAGGTGTCTAGGCTGGAGGCAGAGACCAGCGATTCAGGCACGTTGGTTCCGTCCGACGACACAGAGCCGAGGATTCCCGTGAGTAACTTCCCCTTCGGATTCGGCCTCCCGGATGACCCCGACGACGGCGACCCCGGCAAGAAGAAGGACGGCCAGGGCGCCGGGCAGGGCCGGGGCGGCGGCGAGCTGCCCGGTGGTGATCCGCTGTCGGCGATGTTCGGCTCGCTGGGGGCCGGCGGCCAGCTGAGCCCGCAGGACCTGGGCGCCGCGTTCCAGCAGCTGGGGCAGTTGCTGTCGTACGAGGGCGGCCCGGTGAACTGGGAGCTGGCGCAGAATGTGGCCCGCCAGACGGTGGCGCAGGGCGCCGCCGACGGTTCCAAGGACGCCAGCGTCGGCCGGGCCGAGCGGGAGCAGGTCGAGGAGGCCATGCGGCTGGCCGATCTGTGGCTGGACGGGGTGACCGCGCTGCCCTCGGGCACCGGCACGGCGGTGGCGTGGAGCCGCGCCGAGTGGGTCGAGGCGACCCTCCCGGTGTGGAAGGAGCTGGTGGACCCGGTAGCGGAGCGGGTCGGCGCGGCGATGGGCGATGTACTGCCGGAGGAGATGCGGGCCATGGCGGGCCCGCTGCTGGGCATGATGCGCTCGATGGGCGGCGCGATGTTCGGCACCCAGATCGGCCAGGCGGTGGGGGTGCTGGCCGGTGAGGTGGTGGGTTCGACCGATATCGGGCTGCCGCTGGCGCCGGCGGGCAAGGCGGCGCTGCTGCCGGCCAATGTGACGGCGTTCGGCGAGGGCCTGGGCGTGCCGCAGGACGAGGTGCGGCTGTATCTGGCGCTGCGCGAGGCGGCGCATCAGCGGCTGTTCGCGCATGTGCCGTGGCTGCGGTCGCATCTGTTCGGCGCGGTGGACGGCTACGCGCGCGGCATTCAGGTGGACACGGAGAAGCTGGAGGGTCTGGTCGGGCAGCTGGACCCGAGCCGGCCGGAGGAGTTGCAGGAGAAGCTTCAGCAGGGGCTGTTCCAGCCGGAGGAGACCCCGCAGCAGAAGGCGGCGCTGGCCCGGCTTGAGACGGCGCTGGCGCTGGTGGAGGGCTGGGTGGACGCGGTGGTGTACGCGGCGGCCGAGCCGCATCTGCCGGCCGCCTCGGCGCTGCGCGAGACGCTGCGGCGGCGCCGGGCGACCGGTGGGCCGGCGGAGCAGACATTCGCCACGCTGATCGGTCTGGAGCTGCGCCCGCGCCGGCTGCGGGACGCGGCCCGGCTGTGGGCGTCGCTGACGGACGCGCGCGGCGTGTCGGGGCGGGAGGCGCTGTGGGCGCACCCGGATCTGCTGCCGACGGCGGAGGACCTGAACGACCCGGACGGCTTCGTCCACGGTGAGCAGCCGGACTTCTCGGAGCTGGACCGGATGCTGGGCGAGGCGTCGTCGCAGCCGCCGCGCCTGGAGAAGGACGGCGACAGCGACGAGGACGGCAAGGGCGAGGACGGCAAGGACGGCAAGGGCGGGGACCGGCCCGCGTGAGCACTTTGCACGAGGACGCGGCGCGGGTGCTGGCGGCGTGGCCCGCGCCGGACGGCGCGCAGGACAAGCTGCGCGCCGAGTACGTAGCCCATCTGGCGGCGCACCCGGACGGCATGTGGAAGTCCTGCGCGGCCGGTCATCTGACGGCGAGCGCGCTGATCGTCGACCCGGAGCGGCAGCGGGTGCTGCTGACCCTGCACCGCAAGCTGCGGATGTGGCTCCAGACCGGCGGCCACTGCGAGCCGGGGGACGGCACCCTGGCGGACGCGGCGCTGCGCGAGGCGACGGAGGAGTCGGGGGTGCCCGGCCTGCGGCTGCTGCCGCTCCCGGTGAACCTGGACCGGCACCACACCCCGTGCGCCGACCACCTGGACGTCCAGTACGCGGCACTGGCCCCGGCCGGTGCCCGGGAGGCGATCAGCGAGGAGTCGCTTGAGCTGCGCTGGTTCGGCTACGAGGAGGTTCCGGAGGTCGCGGACGCCTCGGTGGTCCGCCTCCTGACCCGCACCCGCGCGGCGCTGCGCTAGGGGGTGTCGTCAGGGTCCCGCCTGCCCCTCCGGGCGGACGGCGCTCCTTTGACGACATCCCGCGGCGCTGCGCTAGGGGGTGTCGTCAGGGTCCCGCCTGCCCCTCCGGGCGGACGGCGCTCCTTTGACGACATCCCTGGACCGCCCCCGGGGCGGAGGCCGCGGCCACGAAGAACGGCACGGCGACCAGGAAGCGGCCGGTCCCGGCGCGCCGCCACTGTTCGGCGAGCCATGCCTCCGCCCGGTCCGGGTCGACGGCGCCGGCGGCGCGGGCCGGCTCGGCGAGCCGGGTGACCAGCGACAGCATGGCGGGATCGGTGAACACACTCAGGTGCGCCTCGACCGTGACCTCGTCGAAGCCGCCGTCCAGCAGCAGGCCGCGGTACTGGCGGCCGGCCCGGGGCGTACCCAGGAGGTCGGCACGGGCGTGCACGATGGTCCGGGCGAGCACCGGGTCGTCCGAGTCGATCATGATGCCGTCCCAGTCCTGGCCGACCAGGACGATCCTGCCGCCCGGGCACAGGACCCGGCGCGCCTCTGCCAGCGCGCGCCCTGGGTCCGGAAGGACGTGGAAGACCTTTTCGGCCCGGTAGCCGCGTACGCTGCCGTCCGTGAACGGCAGTTCCTCCGCCCCCGCCGCCCGGAACTCGGCCCCCGGCCACCGCTCCCGGGCCACGGTCAGCATCCGGGCGCTGGGGTCCACGCCCACCGCGTGCACGCCGCGTCCGGCCAGTTCGGCGACGGCTCGTCCGGCGCCGCAGCCGACATCCACGACGGTCGAGCCCGGTACGGGGGACAGTAGTTCGTAGGAGCGGTTCCGCAGCCGGGTGGCATCCGGCATTCGGTCCGCGGCGTCGAGGACGGCCAGCATGGCTTCGGTGTCGCGGTGTTCCGCCACCGCTTCCTGGTTCTTGGACATGCGCGTCATGCTGCGACTTCATGTCGGCATGAAGTCAAGCGGAGCCGGATCCAAGAGCTGTCCCGCAAGTTGATTTGTGGTGAGTCGGTTCGCAGTCGCGGGCTGTCGTTGCGGCGGCTCAGCCGGTCAGGGTGAGGTTGTGAAGGCGGGCGATGCCGGCCATGGCTTGGGCCACGCCCTGGCCTCGGAGGCGGCAGTCGCGCAGCACGTTCCAGCGTTTCATGCGCGCGAAGGTGTGCTCGACTCGGGCGCGCACGCTTCGGTGCGAGGCGTTGTGCTCCTCTCTCCACTCGGCCAGGGGCTCGTCCTTCGTCTTGTGGCGGTGCGGGACGATCGCGCTCGTGCCCCGATAGCCGCCATCGGCGATCACCGTCGCGTTCCGCACCGCGTATTCGGTTCCTGACTCCGCATACGCCTTGCAGTCGTTGCGGTTGCCCGGCAACGGCTGGCCCACGGTGACCACCGGTTGGGTGTCGGCGTCGACAACTACCTGGTGGTTGGTTGAGTACCGGCAGTTCTTGCTCTTGGCGCTCACGGCATGGTCGCGCGTGGGCACCAGGGCCCCGTCGACGATGAGTACCGTCTTGCGGGCGAAGCGTATCCGCGGCCGGAGCGCCAATTTCGGGGCCAGAACGCTGATAGTGCGGTCGGCGGCCGACTTGGAGGTCTCGAAGAGGGCTGCGATCTGGCGCATGGTGAGGTTGGTACGCCAGTAGGCGGTCACCGGCAGGACACGGTCTTCGAAGGCGAGTTTCCACGGCCGCCCCTTGAGTGGCGGGTCGGCACCCTCGCGCCGCAGTTGGCGGATGGGCTTGGTGAACTGGCGGGCCGACAGCCCGCTGAACAGCTCGGTCATCGCCTCGTCCGCTGCTGTGATCACGCCCGCCACCCCGTCATGCTTACACGCGTCTCGACAGCGTCCGGGAGGCGTTCTTCGGTTGGCGGCGTCAACTTTGATTGACGCTTCAGGCTGCGGTCAACTAAGGTTGACGCATGGATGTGGAACAGTTGACCGAACTGGCGGCATCGACGGCCGACCACGACCCGTTGGTTGGGTTGGGCGCCGTGGCGCGACTCCGCGCCGAGACGGAACGCATCGAAGCGGTGCTGGTGCGCCGCGCCCGCAACAACGGTGCCACGTGGCCGCAAATCGCCGCCGTCCTGGGTGTCTCGAAGCAGGCAGTCCACAAGAAATACGCCGGTCGGGGCCTGTTCGGCGGTCGGTCATGACCGCCGGGATACACGGCGACCAGCAGCTCGTTGCCAGGCTCGGCGAACTGTTGGGCTCGCGCCACCCGGTCGCCGCGGCGGCCGTGGTGACGCCCGAGGGCAGGCACGTGGCGAGCCGCGAAACCGACCTCGATGCTGACTTCGAAATCGGCTCGATCGCGAAGGCCGTCACCGGGCTGCTGTACGCCGACGCCCTCACCCGAGGCGAGATCGCCCCCGACACCAGCCTCGGCGAACTGCTGCCCCTGGGCGACGTCCCCGCCGCACGGGTGACACTGCGCTCGCTGAGCACACACCGGTCCGGCCTGCCCCGGCTACCCAAATCCGCACGACCATGGCGGCGCACCATCGCCCTGTGGCGACACGGAACCAACCCCTATGGCGAGAACCTCGAACAGCTCCTCGACCAAGCCCGGGATGTTCCGCTGGGCAAGCCACGGTCCCGCTACTCCAACCTCGGATTCGAACTTCTCGGACACGCCCTCGCCCGCGCCGCCACGACGACCTATCCAAAGCTCGTCCAACAGCGCATCGCCACCCGGCTGGAACTCGACTGCTTCTACGTCCCGGGGACCGCCGACGAGCTTCGCCCCGGGGCGCTCAACGGCAGAAGCCGCCGGGGACGAACGCGGCAACCCTGGACCGGTGAGGGAATCGGACCGGCAGGCGGCATCCGGGCCTCCATCACCAGCATGGCCCGCATCACAGCGGCGATACTCGACGGCAGTGCCCCAGGCGTCGCCGCACTTGATCCGATCGCCCCGTTCGGCGCCGGCGCCCACATCGGCGCCGCGTGGATCACGATCCAGGTGAAAGGCCGACCAATCACCTGGCACAACGGCGGCACCGGCGGCTTCCGGTCCTGGCTCGGACTCGACCGCAGCACCGGCACCGGCGTCGCCATCCTCTCGGCCACCGCCGCACCAGTCGACCGTCACGGGTTCACACTCCTGGCCGAGCACAGCCGCACCAACGGCCGATAACACGATCAGGGCACCTCCACCCACCAACAGCAGACACTTGCGGGACGGGCCTTGGGGCCTCAGCCGGGCCCGACGATGTGCCACCGGCCCACCAGGCCGTACTGGGAGTCGTAGATGTCCGAGGCGTCCCCCGGGGCCAGCGGATAGTGGTGGAGATTGCCGCCCCAGTAGCGCAGGACGCGGCCCAGTTCGGCGGCGGTGTCCTCCTCCATCCGGCCGGCTTCCAGATCGACTTCGAGCAGGAACTTCATGTCTCTCTCCCGGTGACGACGGCACTGTCTCAATGGTGTCATTGACGTACCCTGTGAGACTTCTAGCGCCATGGCCCCGGGAACACTGGGGCCCGTGCCCCGAAAGTCTCAACCGGACCGCAGCCGCACCGGCCATCGCCTAGCGCGGTCCCCAGGCGCCGCCCTGGCCCAACCCCGGCCCCGCCGCCGCGCGGCCCGGGGTGGGGAGGCGCTGGCCGAACGAGGTGTGCTGGGGCGGCAGCAGCTCGCTGGGCTGCACCACCGCGTACCCCTCCCCCATGAAGCTCAGCTCCCAGCCCTCCCCGGTGGCACCGCGCCGCCGCCAGATGGAACGGGACGCGGTCTGCGCCTGCATCTGCACCCGCAGCCCGGTGCTCCACGCGACCACCGCGTCCGCGTCGGCGCTCACATAGCGGTCCGGGGTCACCGGCATCACCAGGGGCGCGCCGGAGGTGGTGATGGCGACCTTGCCCTGCCCGCTGATCACGAGGTTGTACGCGCCCGCCCCGGCGATGCCGTGCTGGCTCTCCACCGAGATGACCTCCCAGTGCAGATGGGAGTCGAAGGCGAGCACATAGGCGCTGTCCACGGTCAGCCCGTCGTGACCGACGTCCAGGACATGGATGTGCTGGGCGAGGTTGGCGAGGTAGACGGTGCCCTGCCCGAAGCAGCGCATGAGTGGCAGGACTTCGCCGGTCGCCCACTGGGCGTACTGCTGATGCCTGCTCAGATACTCGCCGTCGAACTCCACCATGCCCTCGAAGGCCACCATGGAGCCGGCCCGGGCCACCAGGTCCTCGCCCTCGCCCACCCGGACCCGCAGCATCCGGCTGCTCTGCGGGGCGAAGCGATCGGCGGAGTCGGTCACCGTGTGGTTGAAGATCGTGCTCTGCATGCCCTGTTCTCCCCCGTGCCTACGCCTGCGGCTGCTGCTCGGTGAGCCGCTCGGTGCTGTCTTCGCTGGGCTGGACGACGACGAAGCCCTCGCCGCTGAACCCCAGCTGGTACGCCTCGCCGCTGCCCCGGCCGATCAGCGAGGACGCCTTGAAGCTGCGTTTGCCCTTCATCTCCAGGCCGGTGGACCAGGCGACCAGCGCGTCGGGGTCCACGAAGATCTCGCCCTCCCGGGCGCAGTCGATGACCACCGGGATGCCGCGGCTGGTGACGGCGACCCATCCCGTACCGGAGATCCCGAAGTTGAACAGGCCCTGCCCGGCGAACTTCGCCATGCCCTTGACCCGCTGCACACCCCAGGTCAGATGGGCGTCGAAGGCGAGGACGTTGGTGGCGTTGACGGACAGGTTCTCGTCGTTGAGGGGGACGCAGACCACGTTGGCGCCGTAGTCGGCGAGGTAGAGGATGCCGTCGCCGTGGCAGCGCATGAGGGGGACGCTCTCGCCGCTGAGCCACTGGGAGGCGACCCGGCGCAGCGCGGCGGGGTTGGACTCGTACTGGATGAAGCCCTCGTAGGCGACCATGGAGCCGGTCCTGGCCAGGAGTTCGGCGCCGGTCCGCATGGCGACCTTGGCCATGGTGGGGCCGTGGTTCTCCATCCGGGCGGTGGGCGGGGTCGGGGCGTGGCCCGACACCATGTGCTGATCCATCATCGCTCCGTCAGATCTCGAACGGCTGGACGATCACAAAGTTCCCGGGGGCGCCCCGGAACTGGAGCTGGGTGGTCTCCCCGCTGTCCCCGGGGTAGGCGTGGCGGCGCAGTCGTACCTGATGGGCGACCAGTACCTGGGCGGCGGCGGACCAGGCGACGGTGGCGTTGGCGTCGGTGAAGGTCATGGGGGTGACGGGGAGGACGAGGGGTTCGCCACGGGTGGTGATGACGACGGTGCCGTGGCCGTGGAACTGGAGGGCGTAGAGCGAGCCGCCGGGGATGCCGTGGCCGTCGATGCGGCGTACCTCGTGATCGAGGGATTCGTCGAAGGCGAGCACGTGCTGGGAGGCCACGCACAGGGCGTCGCCCTGGAGTTCGACGGGGTGCAGCCGGGTGGCTTCCTCGGCGAGGTAGACCTGGCCGGTGCCGGTGACGCGCATGAGGGAGCCGAAGCCCTCGCCGGTCATGCCGCTGACGAGGCGGCGCTTGAGGCCGCTGCCCTTGTAGGCGAAGTCGACGTCGCCCTGGTAGAGCACCATGGAGCCGAGCCGGGCCATGACGGGCCGGCCGCTGTCGGCGGCGAGGTCGATGCGGACGAGCTGGGGGTTCTGGAGGCTCCAGCGGCCGGCTTCGGTGCCGAGCGCGCCGTACGCGTCCAGGGCGGTCCGTATTCCGCCGGAGGGCGGTGCGGGCAGCGGCGCCGGGGGCTGCGGCTGGGCCGGTGCCTGTCCGAACCCGACGGGCGGCCCGGTGGGTACGGGCGCGGGCGGTGCCACGGGCGCGGGCGGCGCGGCAGGTGCGGGTATGGGTACGGGTGCAGGTGCGGGCGGTGCGGCAGGTGCCGGCGCGGGGTCCGGGGCCGGTACGGGCGGGGGCGCGACCGGCGCGGGCGCCGGGCCCGGGCCAGGGGGCGGGGCGAAGCCGGGCACGACGGGGGCCGCCGCCGGCGCCTCGTCCTGCTCCTCCGCCGCCTGCTTCTCCTCGACCTCACCGCCGAAGTGCGTGAGCAGCGCTTCGAGTCCGCCGTCGAAGCCCTGCCCGACCGCCGCGAAGCGCCAGCCATCCTTGCGGTAGAAGTCGCCCAGCATCACGGCGCGCTCGGTGGTGAACTCCGAGCCCTCGAACGCGTACCTGACGACCTCCTCGCCGCCCGCCACGATGCGCAGCCAGCCGGGCCCGGTCTGGGCCATCGTGCCGTCGCCGTCGATGGTGGCGGTGAAGGCGAGCCGGTCGATGGCGGCGGGCACCCGGTCCAGGGTGACGCGGAAGGATTCGGTGTCACCGGCCTGCGGGCCCAGCAGTCGCAGCGATTCCTCGGGCGAGGTGTGCTGGTTGTAGAAGATGAAGTACCGGTCGTCGGTGAGGCGTTCGTCCGCGTCGAGGCCGAAGCAGCTGATGTCGAAGGTCATCCCCGGGCCGGAGATCTGGACGCCGACGTACAGGTCCGTTCCCAGCGTGAGATCACTGAGCCGGGCCTTCTGGCCGCGTTGGAATTGCCTGACCATGCGTAACCGACCGTCCCCCGCCCCGATCCGAATGAACTCCGCGGGTCAGCCTAGTCCTTGGCACCGACAGGGGGTTGCCGAGCGGCCGGTCAGTCGGGCGAACCGCAGGGGATGTACGGCAGCCGCTCGGCGGCCACCACGCCCTCCAGGAAGCCGCGGGCCCGCTCGGTGCGGGGGTAGGCGTCGAGCAGTTGCCAGAAGCCGTCGCCGTGGCCGGGCACCAGCAGATGGGCGAGCTCGTGGAGGAGGACGTAGTCGATGACGTACTCGGGCATGCCCTGGAGCCGGTGGGAGAGCCGGATGCTGCCCATGGCGGGGGTGCAGGAGCCCCAGCGGGAGTTCTGGTTGGTCACCCAGCGGACGCTGTCGGGGCGGGCCCGGCCGCGCAGATAGCGGGCGGAGAGCTCGGCGGCGCGCTGCCCGAGCGCGTCGTCGTCGAGGATGCGGCGGTCTTCCTGGGCGGCGAGCTTCTCCAGCATGACGGAGACCCAGCGCCGTTCCTCGTCCGCCGACATCCGGGCGGGGATGAGGACGACGGTGCGGTCGCCTTCACGGTAGGCGGAGACCGTACGCCGGCGGCGGGTGGAACGGCGCACCTCGACCGCCCGGTCCACCGGGGGGCCGTGCCGCGGCGGGCCGGCGCTGCTGTTCAGCGGATCGGCGGTCACACTTCGACGTTACCCGCTGACAGCCGGATATGTCCCGCCTGGCGGCTCCGGAGCGGATAAGCAACATCAAACCGTTCCGCTTGTCAGACCATATCCACTGATTGTGGATAACTTTCCGCGATGACGGAGGGTGATCGGGCACGCTGTGTAATGGATCGACCGCGACGAGCGAGTGGAAATGTGGGGGATGACCGATGCATCCGATGATCAAGCCGGCCCTGCGCCGTGGCTGGCGGGACGGACGCACACTGCGCTTCGGGGTGACCCCGGCGCACGCGGTGCTGCTGGGGCCGATGGATACGGCCACCCAGAGCTTTCTGACCCTGCTGGACGGCACGAGGGGGCTGCCGGCACTGCGGGACGCGGCGGCGGCGCTGGGCCTTGGCCGGGCCGCCGCCGACCGGATCGCCCACCGGCTCACCGACCTGGGGGTCCTCGACGACGCGGACGCCGAACGGGAGGCCGCCGCCCGGATCACCGAGGCCGCCCGGCCCGATCTGGCCTCACTCTCCTTGGTGCACCGCGAACCCGGCCGGGGGCTGCGCCGACTGCTGGAACGCCGCCGGGCCTGGGTGCGGGTCCGCGGCGCCGGCCGGGTCGGCGCGGCGGTGGCGGCCACCCTCGCCCAGGCGGGCGTGGGCCGGGTGGAGGTGATCGACGGCGGCCGGGTGGCGCCCGCCGACACCGCGCCGGGTGGGGTGCGCGCCGACCAGCAGGGCCAACGCCGCGCCGTGGCGGCGGCCTCGGCGGTGAGCACGGCGATCCCCTGGCAGCGGGACGGCGGCCCGCCACCACCGGCGGAACGGCCGGGCGGCCCGCACCTGGTGGTGCTCGCCCCACGGGACGGCATCACGGCCTACGCCCCCGACCCGGCGACCACCACCGCGCTGGTCGCGGCGGGCACCCCCCATCTGTACGCGGGGGTGGTGGAGGCCACCGGCTTCGTCGGGCCACTGGTGCGGCCGGGGCACACGGGATGCGCGGAGTGCCTGCTGCACACCCGCGCCCGGGACGAACCGGGCTGGCCGCTCCTGGTGGCCCAATGGCGCAACTCCCGCTCCCGCGCCACCCCGTCCTGCGATGCCGCGCTGGCCCAGACCATCGCCGGCCTGACGGCGGCCACCGCCCTGTCCTTCCTGGACGGCACGCCCCCGCCCCCGCTGAGCACCCGCACGGAACTCTCCCTGCCCGACCTGAACTTCACCACCACCACCCACCCACCCCACCCCGACTGCCCCTGCGGAGCAGCCGCCCGCACCACAGCCACCGCCCCAGGACCAACAGCCGGCACCCGCCCCGGGACCGGGACCGCCGAGAAGGCCCGCCCAGCACACCAACAAGCCACCAGCACGGCAAGCCGCCGACCATGACCCGCAACGGCGAGACCGGCGCCCCAACCGCGGCAACCGACCGGGCGCGAACCGGCACCACGGACGGCAGTCCGGCACCGTGGCCCGGAGCCCACCACGGGCGGCACCCCGACCCCCGGCCCGACGAACCCCCACTGCCCACACCCTGGGCTCCCCGGCGGACCCCGCCATCGGCGGCCGACACCACACGGCCGGTCGGCCCCGCCGGCACGGTGGGAGAGCGAAGCCCGCCACCGCGCCGGCGAACGCCCGGCAGGCTCCCGGGGCGCGTTCCGCCCCGGGACGAAGCCCCCGACCACGGGCAGAGACCCACCGGACGGGTTCTCGCCCGCCGCGCGGCGGCCACGCGGCCGGAGCCCCGGAGCGCACGGCCGGAGTCCGGCCGGCCGGTGCCCGGTGTGCGCGTGCCGGGCCGGGGGCGCGACCCCGGCGCCCCGCCATCCACCCGGCGTCGGCCGCCTCCGATCCCCACCGGCGCAGCCCATCCTCCTCGGGCTCGGCCGAGTGCGGCGGAAACGCGGAAGCCCCCGCCGGGGCGGGGGCTTCGGGTCGGGTTGGGTCGGGTGGGGTCGGTCGTCAGCGGTGGAGCAGGACCGCTTGGGCCAGGGCCCGGCGGGCCCGGTTGGAGGCCCGTTCGGCCCGGGCCTGGAGGCGGCGGGACTTGCGATGCAGCCGGTCGGCGATCGCCACCTGCCGCGCCATGCGTTGAGACTCGGCTTCGCGCACGCGTTCGCTCATATGGGAGCGGGCCAGCGCTTCTGGGATGAGATGCAACTCAGTGATCCTGTTCTGGTCCTGGCCTGCGGCAATCGCGGCCAGATCTGCGGTGGTTCTGGTCAGTGGGCGGATGCGTTCGATCCGCTGGGGGCCGTGGGCGGCCGGGCGTCCGATGGTGCCGTTGATGTTCATGAGGCCAGGACCGGGTTCTTGCGCGGGCGACCACGGGGCCGCTTCCGGGGCACGACCACGCCCTGGACGAAGAGCTCACCGCCCCAGACTCCCCACGGCTCACGCCGCTCCTTGGCACCGGCCAGGCACGCCTCGCGCAGCGGACAGGCGCCGCACAGGGACTTGGCGTACTCGACGTCCTCGGGGGACTCGGCGAAGAACACTTCGGGGTCGTAGGAACGGCACGGCACGGTGGCGTCGAGCCGCTCGATGGCCTCGTCGAGTTCGTTGAGGGTGTACAGCGGGGTCACAGAAGTCTCCGGATCGGGTGGTGAGTTCAGGTCAGGTCGGGCGGACGGCGCGATGGGCACGGTCATGTCCTCGTTCTTTTCTGTTGTCGTGGGCAAAACAGAAGGGCCGCGGATCCCGGTGTGGGTTCCGCGGCCCTGGAAGGTGCCGACCTGATCTGTGCCGATCAGGCTGGGTCAGTCCAGGGTTTGAGCCCGCGGAGGGCCCACATCGTGTGGAGCTGGGTCTTCTGCTGTCCGAACAGCTGATTCGCTGCCACTGCCGCTGCGCCGGCGCCGTTGGCTGCTGCTGCGACCGCTGCTGCGGCATAGGCGTCCGATGCCTGTGCCACTGCCGGTGCTGCTGCTACCGCGGGCGCCTGGATCGGTCGCTCGGCGCGATCGACGCGCTCAATGCGCACCTCACGCGCGGCTTCGCCGCCGAAGACACCGGTGGCGAGGGACAGCCGCGAGCTGCCGGGCAGGCAGGAGGAGACGACGTCATGGCCGGACAGCCCGGACAGTTTCGTCAGAGTGATGCTCGCCACTGGAATCGCCTCCCTTGAGGAGTCTCGGCGGGACAGGAATCTCATCCTGACCCGAGGCATACGGAATCGGTACAACTCAGTACAGCACGGCTCGTCCGGAAGCGGAAGCCTCCCTCGACGCCGTGTGCAGCACGCTATGCGTATCGCTCGGGGCCGCGCAAACTATTTTCCCGAGGATTCCCCGACGGGGTGATCCGCGTCCCCGCCCGATGCCTCCGGCTCCCGCTCCGGAAGCTCCTGACCTGCGCACAAGGCCAGCACATCGGGGCCGAACTGGTCCAGTTTGTGGGCTCCGACACCCGAGATCCGCGACAACTCGGCCCGGCTGCCGGGCACCGACTCGGCGATCGCCATGAGGGTGACATCGGTGAACACCGCGTACGCCGGGCGGCCCAGCTCCTTCGCCTGCTCAAGGCGCCACTCGCGCAGCCGCTCGTACAGGCCCTCGTCCATCGTGGACGGGCAGTCCACGCAGCGGCGCAGCTTCATCTCGGCCGCCTCGGTCAGCGTCCGCCCGCACACCCGGCAGGGCACCGGGCCGCGCGGCTTGCGCCGCCGGCCGCCCTCGCCGCCGCCCTCGACACCCCCGGCCGCGCCGGAGCGGCGGGCGCCCGGCGCCCCAGAGCCGGGCCGCAGCCCGTCCAGGAACCGGCTGGGCCGCCGGGAGGCCCGGCCGCCCGGCGCGCGGGCCAGCGACCACGACAGCGTCAGATGCAGCCGGGCCCGGGTCACCCCCACATACAGCAGCCGCCGCTCCTCCTCGATCTGCTCCGGCGTCTTGGCGTGCGTGATCGGCAGCATGCCGTCGGTGAGCCCGACCAGGAACACCGCGTCCCACTCCAGGCCCTTGGCGGTGTGCAGGGAGGTCAGGGTCACCCCCTCGACGGTCGGGGCGTGCTGGGCGTTGGCCCGCTCGTCCAGCTCGCCGACGAACCCCGCCAGCGAGGCGCCCGGGGTGGCCCGCTGGAAGTCCTCGGCCAGCCGCACCAGGGCGGCCACCGACTCCCAGCGGTCCCGGGCCGCGCCGGAGCCGGCCGGCGGCTCCGGGGTCCAGCCGGTGGTGGCCAGCACCGCGCCGACCTCGGCGGCCAGCCCGTCCGCGCCGGTCAGCGCCTCGTCGTTGCCGCGCCCGGCCCGGGCCGCGCCGCGCAGCGCCAGGGCCGCCTGCCGGATCTCGGGCCGTTCGAAGAACCGTTCGGCGCCCTTCAGCTGATAGGGCACCCCGGCCTCGGCCAGCGCCGCCTCGTAGCTCTCGGACTGGGAGTTCGCCCGGTAGAGCACCGCGATCTCGCTGGCGGGCACGCCGCCCCCGCCCTGCTCGACCGGCGTCATCAGCTGCCGGATGCGGCGCGCGGTGGCGGCGGCCTCGGCCGGCTCGTCCGGGTGCTCGGAGAACTCGGGCTCCGGCCCGGCCGGGCGTTGCGAGATCAGCTGGAGCCGGGATTCGGCGGCCCGCCCCTTCGCCTGGTCGAGCAGCCCGTTGGCCAGGTGCACCACCTGGGGGGTGGAGCGGTAGTCCCGCACCAGCTTCACCACCGTGGCGTCGGGGTGCTGGGCGCGGAAGTTCAGCAGATGGTCGGGGGTGGCGCCGGTGAAGGAGTAGATCGTCTGGCTGGCGTCCCCGACCACACACAGGCTGTCGCGGTCGCCCAGCCACAGCTGGAGCAGCCGCTGCTGGAGCGGGCTGACGTCCTGGTACTCGTCGACGACGAAGTGCTGGTACTGGCGGCGCACGGTCTCGGCGATGTCGGCGCGGTCCTGGAGGATGCCGACGGTGAGCAGCAGCACGTCCTCGAAGTCGATGGCGCCACGGTCCTGCTTGAGCTGTTCGTAGGTGGCGTAGATGCGGCCGGTCTGCGCCGGATCGCGCGGCGCGTCCTTGCCGGCCTTGATGATCGCCGCCGGATAGTCGTCCGGGGTGGTCTGGGTCACCTTGGCCCACTCGATCTCGCCGGTGACATCGCGCAGTTCGTGACCGTTGAGGGAGATCCGGCAGCGGCCGGCCGCCTCCGAGACCAGTTTGACCTTGCGGTCCAGCAGCCGGGGCACCTCCCCGCCCACCGCCTTGGGCCAGAAGTACTGGAGCTGGCGCAGCGCGGCGGAGTGGAACGTACGGGCCTGGACCCCGCCCGCGCCCAGGCCGCGCAGCCGGCCGCGCATCTCGCCGGCCGCCCGGTGGGTGAAGGTGACGGCCAGCACCGTGCTCGGCTGGAAGATCCCCGAGCGCACCCCGTAGGCGATGCGGTGGGTGATCGCCCGGGTCTTGCCGGTGCCGGCTCCGGCGAGCACGCACACCGGACCGTGCAAGGTGGTGGCCACCGTGCGCTGTTCGGGGTCGAGCCCGTCGAGCACGGCGTCGGCGGAGTCCGGAACGGTCGGGAAGCCTGGGGGCGGGGTTGCTGCTGTCACGCCCGTCATGCTGCCAGGTCCGGCGCCGGGATGCGGCGGCTTGTCCACAGGTAGGGGCATACCGTCGTACGGTCCTACCGGGGCGGCTGCCGGGCCCGCCGGAATGACTCGCCCCGCCGGGGCGTTCTCCTCTCAGCGATGATGAGGATCGCCATCGACCTTTGACACCACCGAGGAGCACCCGATGCCGGGCACCGTGACGATGTACAGCACCACCTGGTGCGGCTACTGCCGCCGGCTGAAGAGCCAGCTGGACCGCGAGGGGATCGCCTACACCGAGATCAACATCGAGGAGAACCCCGAGGCCGCGCTCCTGGTGGAGCAGGCCAACAACGGCAACCAGACGGTCCCCACCGTCGTCGTCGCCCCGACCGGCGGCGGCGCCGAGGTCACCATGACCAACCCGTCCCTCGCCCAGGTCAAGCAGGCCCTGGTGCCGGTCGCCACCGCCGGCTGATCAGCCGGACCCCTGCGGATCAGGCCCGAGCGATCAGCCCAGCTCGGCCAGCGGCTCGCCGTACCACAGCTCGATCAGCCGGGCCGCGATGGAGACCCCGGACGGAGGCAGCACCTCACCGGCCTCGATCGCGGCCCGCAGCTCGTCCCGCGAGAACCAGCGGGCCTCCTCGATCTCCTCGCCGTCCACCTTCACCGCCGAGGTCAGCGCCCGCGCCATGAACCCCAGCATCAGGCTGGACGGGAACGGCCACGGCTGGCTGGCCACGTACTCCACCTCGCCCACCACGATCCCGGCCTCCTCCGCGACCTCCCGGATCACCGCCCGCTCGATCGACTCGCCCGGCTCCACGAACCCGGCGAGCGTCGAATAGCGGCCCTCCGGCCAGTGCAGCTGCCGCCCCAGCAGCGCCCGGTCGTCCGCGTCCGTCACCAGCATGATCACCGCCGGATCGGTGCGCGGATAGTGCTCCGCGCCACACGCCGGGCAGCGCCGGATGTGCCCGGCCGCCGCGATCACCGTGCGCTCCCCGCAACGCGAGCAGAAGCGGTGCGAACGCTGCCAGTTCTCCAGCGCCACCGCGTGCACCAGCAGCTCGTTGTCCCGCTCCGACAGCAGCGGCGCCGCCTCCCGCAGCCCCGCCGGCCGCGCGGCGGCGTCCATCCGCCCCGGCAGCGCGTCCTTCTGGAGCGCGAAATACCGCACCCCGTCCGCGTCCGTGCCCAGGAAATAGCGGTGCGCCTCGGTGAACGGAGCGTCGAACGAGGGCATCGTCACCAGCTCGGTGTGCCCGTCCTCGGTCTCCTCGATCAGCGCCTGCCCCCCGGAGACCACGAACACCCTGGTGGTGGGATGGCTCCAGGCCGCCCCCAGCCAAGCCTCGTCGAGGCGGTGCTCGCCGCCCCGGTCAATGCCACCGTTGCCCGTGAGCGCGATCGGCTGGACGCCGTTGTCCGAGGTGCTAGCCATACTCGAAAGCCTAACCGGGGTCGTTCGGCTCCCAGGACTCCTCCCCCAGCAGCAGCCGTTCCAGCCCCGCCCGCCCGGGCAGCACGCTGGGCCGGACCACCTCCCCGCTGCGTACGTACAGGAACGCCGCCGTCACCCTGCTCAGCGGCAGCCCGCGCCGCTCCGCCCACGCCAGGCGGTAGATCGCCAGCTGGAGCGGATCGGCGTCCTGCCGCCGCGCCGTCTTCCAGTCGATGATCTCGTAGCGCTCACCGCCCGCGTCATCGGTGCGGTAGACCGCGTCGATCCGGCCCCGGATCACCCGGCCCGCCAGCCGCAGCTGGAACGGCGCCTCGATCCGGTACGGAGTGCGGCGCGCGTACGCGGTCCGGCCGAACGCCTCCTTCAGCGCCGCCAGCTCCCGCTCGTCGGCGATCTCGTCGGCCCGGTCCGCCCTCTCCCCGCCGCCCGGCAGCTCGTCCGGGCCCAGCATCGGCAGCGGCAGCTCCTCGAACCGCGACTCGACCCAGGCGTGGAAGCGGGTGCCCCTGCGGGCGGCCGGCTGCGGCGGGCGCGGCATCGGGCGGGCCAGCTCGCGCGCGAACCCCTCCGGGTCGGACGCCAGCCGCTGCACCTGCGTCGCGGACAGCGACACCGGCAGCGGAACCTCCCGTACGCCCTCCCTGGCCCGGCGCAGCTCGCCCGCCAGCGCGTCCAGGTCCCGGTCCCAGGACTCGACGGTGCGCCGCTCCTCCGGGGTGAGCTGGGGCGGCGGGGCCGGACGCTCCGGGAAACCCTCGCGCAGCAGATCGAGCACCCGGTCGGCGGCGGCGCGGCGGTGTTCCAGCGCGACCGGCTCCAGCGGCAGCGGCCAGGCGCGTTCCTCGGTGGGCTCGGCGAGCGCCGGGTTCTCCTCGTCCTCGTCCGGGATGTCCGCCCAGTGCTCCACCTCGCCGTGCGCGGGGTGCTGTTCGCAGTGCGCGCGCAGTGCCTCCAGGTACCCGGAGGGGCCGCGTCTCTTCTTCTGGCTGGGCCCCCACCAGTGCCCGGAGCCCAGCAGCAGGCTGCGGGGGCGGGTGAAGGCGACATAGCCGAGCCGCAGTTCCTCGTGCATCAGGTGCTCGGCGAGCAGCCCGGCGTACTCCTTGTAGGCGGCGGCCGTCCACTCCTCGATCGCGGGCAGCGTGGCGGCGTCGCCGCGCAGCGGGTGCGGCAGGGCGCGCGGCTGCCGCAGCCACGAGTCGCGGGACTGTACGGAGGGGAAGCCGCCCGCGCACAGCCCGGGGACGGCGACCACGTCCCACTCCAGGCCCTTCGCCTTGTGCGCGGTGAGCACCTTGACGGTGTTCCCGCCGCCGGGCAGCGAGCTGTCCAGGCCCTTGTCGTACCGGTCGGCGGCGCGCAGGAAGGCGAGGAACGCGGCGAGCCCGCCGCCCAGCCGCTCCCCGTCGACGGCCACGCCGGTGCGGCCGGCGGCGAACGCGGCGGCCAGGTCGAGGAAGGCGGTCAGGGTCTCGCGGCGGCGGGCGGCCAGCGCCTGCGGGGAGGCGGAGAGTTCGACCTCCAGGCCGGTGACGGCCAGCACGCGGTGCAGTACGTCCATGAGCGGGTCGGCCAGCGAGCGGCGCAGTTCGCGGATCTCGGCGGCGAGGTGCGCGAACCGCACCCGGGCCTCGGCGGAGAACGGCAGCCGGTCCTCGTCGGGGTCGGTGCCCTCGCCGATGAAGGTGTCCAGGGCGTCGGCGAGCGAGGTGGTCTCGGCGGGGTCGGTGCCCTCGACGGCCGCCGCCAGCCGGTCGGTGTCCTGGCCGGTGCCGGGGGCGGCGCGCCGCACCAGGAGCCGGGCGCGGCGCCCCAGCAGGGCCAGATCGCGCGGGCCGATCCGCCAGCGCGGGCCGGTGAGCAGCCGTACCAGCGCGGCGTTGGCGGTGGGGTCGGCCAGCACCTCGCAGACGGCCACCAGGTCGGCGATCTCGGGCAGGTGCAGCAGCCCGGAGAGGCCGACGACCTCCACCGGCACGTCGCGTTCGACCAGAACCCGCTGGATCTCGGCGAAGTCGGTGGCGGTACGGCACAGGACGGCGATCTCGCCGGGGGCCGTGCCGGTGCGGACGAGATGGGCGAGGGAGTCGGCGAGCCACTCCAGCTCGTCGGCGTGGGTGGGCAGCAGGGCGCAGCGCACCCGGCCGGCCTGCTCGGCGCCCTCCGCCGGGCGCAGCGGCGCGACGGCGGGGTGCAGGGCGCGCAGCGGTGCGGCGAGGTCGTTGGCGAGCTGGAGCAGCCGGCCGCCGCTGCGCCGGTTCTCGCTGAGGGAGTGGCGGCGGGCGGGGGTGCCGTCGGGGCCGGGGAAGTGCTCGGGGAAGTCGTCGAGGTTGGCGACGGAGGCGCCGCGCCAGCCGTAGATGGCCTGGCAGGGGTCGCCGACAGCGGTGACGGGGTGGGCCGTCCCGCCGCCGAACAGGCCGGCCAGCATGATGCGCTGGGCGACGGAGGTGTCCTGGTACTCGTCGAGGAGCACCACCCCGTACGCCTCGCGCAGCGCCCGGCCGGCCTCGGGGACATCGCGGGCGAGGGTGGCGGCCAGCGCGATCTGGTCGCCGAAGTCGATGAGGTCGCGGGCGCGTTTGCGGGCCCGGTACTCCCGCACGACGTCGAGCAGCCGGCCGCGCCCGTCGGCGGCCTCCCGGATGCGGCGCAGGTCGTTGTTGGTGAGCGCGGTGGCATCGAGTTCGGCGAGGAGTGCCCGGTCGAAGTCCCGCAACCGCTCGGGCGGCACCAGATGCTCGGCCAGTTCCCCGTCGAGGGCGATGAGATCGGTGACGAGGGTGGTGAAGGAGGCGGCCGGCGCCTCGAAGGAGGCGGGCGCGGCGCGCAGCACCTCGGCGGCGAGCTGGAACCGCCCGGCGTCGGCGAGCAGCCGGGAGGCGGGCTCGATGCCGAGCCGCAGCCCGTGCTCCTTGAGGAGCCGGCCGGCGAAGGCGTGGTACGTGGAGATCTGCGGCTCGCCGCCCGGCTCTCCGCTGTCGGTGGTTTCCCGGGGATCGGTGATGCCGGCCTTGGCGAGCGCCTTGCGCACCCGCTCGGCGAGTTCACCGGCGGCCTTGTTGGTGAAGGTGAGCCCGAGCACCCGCTCGGGGGCTACCTGCCCGGTGCCGGTCAGCCACACCACCCGGGCGGCCATGACGGTGGTCTTCCCCGACCCGGCCCCCGCCACGATGGCCTGCGGCGCGGGCGGCGCGGTGATGCACGCCAACTGCTCGGGGGTGAACGGAATCCCGAGCAGCTCGCAAAGCTCCCGGGGATGCGTCAAACGTACGGCCACCGGACAGAGGCTATCCGCGCCCACCGACAGCGCACGCCGCCGCCCCTACCGGGTGGGAAGGCGCGGCGGGTAGATCTTGAACCTGGCGGTGTCGGGGGCGAAGCCGAAGGGCTTCGGCAGTTCGATGGGCCGACCGGACTCTGTGGTGGTGCGGGTGCGATAGCCCTGGCCGTACGGCTGGGAGTGCAACTGGCGGAAACCGATGTTGGGATCGACGATCAGATAACGCGGGATCTTGCTGGTGCCGTACCACAAGAGCTTCTTGATCTGATCCACGTCCTTGTCACTGGAGACGACCTCCACGACAAGATCCACGCTGTTGCAGGGCAGTGGATGGGGATTGTCGGCGATGGCATCGTCACGATGTTTTCTTCCGACATCACGGTCGTAGCAGAAGGCGCTTGCCCCACCACGATGGCCAGAACTCCCCCCTATCGGGTGATCATGACCCACCGAGGCTGACGCGCGGCGGGATCAGTCCACCACCTGGCGCCCTTCCGGGCGGGAGGTGCAGGAGGCGTGGAAGTGGCAGGTGCCGCACTGCTGTCCGGGGGTGGGGGTGAAGCGTTCGTCCAGGACGCGGCCGGCGGCCGTGGCGAGCAGGTCGCCGATCCAGTCGCCCTCCAGGGGTGGCTGTCTCTGGACGGCCGGGAGGGCGTCGCCGCCGTCCTTCTTCGGGGCGCCCTGGCGCAGGTGGACCAGCGAACCGCCGCCGGTCTCGGTGTCGCCGTGCCGGACGGCCAGCTGGTACACGGCCAGCTGCGGGTGGCGTTCCACCTCCGCCTTGGTCGGCTTGCCGCGGCCGGTCTTGAAGTCGACGACGTAGGCGCGGCCGTCCGCGTCGCGTTCGATCCGGTCCAGGGTGCCGCGGATCCGGATGCGGTGTTCCCCGGCGGCCAGCGTGACGTCGAAGTCCTCCTCGGAGGCGGCCGGTTCGAAGCCGGACCGGCCCTGGAGCACGTGCCAGCGCAGAAAGCGTTCCAGCGCCGCCCGCGCCTCGTCGCGTTCCTTGCGGGACTGCCAGGGCGCCTCGAACGCGAGCCCGTCCCAGACCACGTCGAGCCGTTCCATCAGCACCGCCAGGTCCGCCGGGGTGGTGCCGGAGGCGACCTCGTCGGCCAGCACGTGCAGCACGTTCCCGAAGCCCTGGGCCGCCGTGGCCGGCGCGTCCGCGTGCACCTCGCGGCCCAGGAACCACTTGAGCGCGCACGAGTTCACCAGCTCGCCCAGCGCGCTCGCGGACAGTGCCACCGGCTGCCCCGGGTCGCGGACCGGGGCGGCGGACGCCGTCTGCTCGCGCAGCCCCCACCAGCGCTGCGGATGCGCGGCCGGCACCAGCGCGTGCCCGTCGTCGTCGCGCAGCGCCGCCAGCTTCGCCAGCCGGCGGGCCGCCGCCTCGCGCAGCGCGGGCGTCTCCTCCGGGTCGACGGTGCGGGCCCGCAGTTCGGCGATCAGCGCGGACAGCGCCAGCGGGCGGCGCGGCCGGCCGGCGACCTCCTCCGGTTCGACGCCCAGTTCGGTGAGGAACCGCGAGGGCTGGTCACCGTCCTCCGCGCCGCGTACCGCCGTCACCACCAGCCGGTCCCTGGCCCGGGTGGCCGCCACGTAGAACAGCCGCCGCTCCTCCGCCAGCAGCGCGCCCGGGGTGAGCGGCTCGGCGAGCCCGTCCCGGCCGATCCGGTCGGCCTCCAGCAGCGAGCCGCGCCGCCGCAGGTCCGGCCACAGCCCTTCCTGCACGGAGGCCACCACGACCAGCGACCACTGGAGGCCCTTGGCCCGGTGCGCGGTCATCAGCCGTACGGCGTCGGGCCGTACCGCCCGCGCGGTGAGGGTGTCGGCGGCGATGTCGTGGGCGTCCAGTTCGTCGAGGAAGATCAGCGCGCCGCGTCCGCCGCCGCGTTCCTCGGCGCGGGCCGCCGCCTCGAACAGCGCGCAGATGGCGTCCAGGTCGCGGTCGGCGTTGCGGCCGGCCGCGCCGCCGCGCCGGGCGGCGCGTTCCAGGCGTTCGGGCCAGCTGGTGCCGTCCCACAGCTCCCACAGCGCCGCCTCGGGGCTGCCGCCGCCGGCCAGCAGTTCGCGGGTCTTCCGCAGCAGCATGCCAAGCTGCCGCGCGCCCCCCGCGTACGCCGGGTCGTGGGCGACCAGCCGCTCCGGTTCGGCCAGCGCCCGCGCCAGCAGTTCCCCGGACGGGCTCGGTACGGCGGCCCCCGCCGTACGCTCCTCGTGCCGCAGCGCCCGGCCGAGCCGGCGCAGATCGGCGGCGTCCAGGCCGCCCAGCGGCGAGGTCAGCAGCTCCGCCGCCGTCTCCGGGTCGAAGCGCGTGGCCGGCTCGGCGACCGCCCGCAGCGCGGTCAGCAGCGGGGCGACGGCCGGCTCCTGGCGCAGCGGCAGATCGGCGCCGTCCACCTCAAGCGGCACCCCTGCGGAGGTGAGCGACCGGCGTACGGCGGGCAGCGAGCGCCCCCCGGCGCGTACCAGCACGGCCATCTCGCCCCACGGCAGACCGTCCTCCAGATGCGCGCGGCGCAGCAGATCGGCGATGTTCTCCAGCTCGGCGCCCGGCGTCGGGTAGGTGTACACCTCCACCGCCCCGCCCTCGCGCACCGCCGTCAGCGCCCGGTGCCGCCGTACCGCCTCGGCCGGCAGCCGGGCCAGCGGCATCCGCCCCGTCAGCAGCCGGGTGGCGTCCTGCACCTTGCCCGCCGCCCGCCGCCCGGTGGTGAGGACGGCCACCGGCGCCGGCTCCCCGGCCACGGTCGGGAAGGCGTGCGGAAAGCCCAGGATGCCGCCCACGTCGGCGCCCCGGAACGCGTAGATCGACTGATCCGGATCCCCGAACACCACCAGGTCCCGACCGCTGCCGCCCCCCGCGAGCGCCCCCAGCAGCGCGGCCTGCGCCGGGTCGGTGTCCTGGTACTCGTCCACGAACACCGCGTCGTACCTGGCCCGTACCCGCGCCGCCACATCGGGGCGCTCCGCCAGCCGCACCGCGCCACGCACCAGACCCGCGTAGTCCAGCACCCCCTGCGCCTCGGTGACATCCAGATACTCCGCCAGGAAGTGCGCCGCCGCCTCCCAGTCCGGCCGCTCGGTGCGGCGCGCGAAGTCGGCGAGCGTGCCGGGGCCGAGCCCCAGCTCGCGCGACCTGGCGAGTACGGCCCGCAGCTCGTCCGCGAAACCGCGCGTGGTCAGGCACGCGCGCAGCTCGGCCGGCCACGGCACCCGCGGCGGCAGCTCCAGCTGCCCGGCCAGCAGCTCGCGCAGCAGCACATCCTGCTCGGGTCCGGACAGCAGCCGCAGCGGCTCGGCGTACAGCTCGCGGTCCTGGTGCGCGCGCACCAGCGCGTACGCGAAGGAGTGGAACGTGGTGGCCTGCGGCGCGCCGCCACCCATCCGGGCCGTCATCCGGTCGCGCAGTTCGGCGGCGGCCTTGCGGCTGAAGGTGAGCACCAGCACCCGCTCGGGGTCGGTGCCCGCCGCGACCCGGGCCGCGACCGACTCCACCAGCGTCGTGGTCTTCCCGGTGCCGGGACCGGCCAGAACCAGAAGCGGACCGCCGGGATGCTCAACCACCGCGCGCTGGCTTGCGTCCAGCACAGGGGGGTGCGTGGCCAGGACCGGGTCGCGCACCAGTCGGTACGCTCCGGGGGCCGACGGCACAGCGGACGAAGCAGACGAAGCGGACGGGACAGGAAGGCTCACGTGCATCGCAGATTCTCGGCGGGGGTCCCCTTGGGGGAAGGATCGAGCGGCGGAGCGCTGGGGAAGACGCTACGCCCCATGGGGTCCGGCGCGCACCGGAACCCCCGCGCCGGCGACGGCGCGCGCCCCCGGGGTGCGGGGGGCCGTACGGTCGGTGAGGTCCCCCGTACGGAGGGCGCCCGGCATACCGTCGACGGCCCGGATGACGGAAGCTGGTGCTTGTGAGCCGCCTCCGACTACAGCCTTCAGCGTGTTTTTCCCGGATCGCCGCCGGACGGTTCCGGGCCGGGGTCCGCCGTCCAGCGGGCCCGGGCCATGTCCACGCGCGGTACGCCGGCGCCGTCGTGGCGCAGCGGGGTGCCTTCGGCGCGGTAGTGCTCCAGCGCCCGCTGTTCATGGCCGGGCAGCAGCCGGCCGTCGGCGCGCACCACGCGCCACCACGGGGCGGCGCCGCCGTACAGCGCCATCGCGCGGCCGACCTGGCGGGGGCCGCCGCTGCCGAGCGATTGGGCGATGTCGCCGTACGTCAGCACCCGGCCGGGCGGGACGCGTTCGGCTGCGGTGAGCACCTGATCGGCATAGTCCGGGAGCCTGTGGGCGCTGCTGGTCATGGCGCCCATGGTGCCGTATGTCACGGACAGTCCCCGGCCGACCGTCACTCGTGCCACTATCGTCACAGTGACGAGGACCGAGGAAACGGCCAGTGATACGGGGCGAAGAAGAGGCGGAGCGGCTCCCGTCGGAGCGGGCGCCGGAGCATGACCAGGGGGAGGGGCCGTACGACGCCATGAGCGGGATGAACGGACAGTCACCGACGCCGCCGGCACCGCCGGTACTGCGGCAGCCCCCGAAGAGCGGGAAGCGGGCCAAGGCGGCCCGGCGGGCGAACTCGGAGCGGCGGCGGCAGGAGGCCGAGCGGGAGGCCGGGCGGGAGCGGGCGGCGCACCCGGAGGCGCACCGGGCCCGGCCGGCGGCCCAGCCGCTCCCCGCCGCCGAGGCCGACCCGGCCACCGCGCCCGTACCCTCCGCGCCCGTACCCTCCGCGCCCGTACCCTCCGCGCCCGCGCCCACCGCGCCCGCACCGCCCCTCGCCGACCGCCTGGAGATCGACGAACCGATCCTCGCCGCCCGCGTCCACCGCCCCGGCGACCTCATCCGTTCCCTGCTCGGCCTGCTCGGCATCGCCCTCGTCCTGCTCACCGCGACCTTCGCCGTGGGCACCACCGCCGGCATCGAGAAGGACATCAACGACAGCGCCGTCGGCGCCCCGCCGCTCCTCATCTCCTTCGCCGGGTTCGCCTCCTCCGTCGCCGTCCTCATCGTCCCGATCGCCTTCGCCGTCGAACGCCTCATCCGCCGCGACGGCCTGCGCATCGCGGACGGCGTCCTGGCCGCCGTCCTGGCGCACGGCGTATCCCTGTCCTTCAGCCTGTGGGTCGCCCGGCTCGCCCCCGAGTCCATCCAGGACGCCCTCACCCGGGCCGCGCCCGCCGGGGCCGGCCTCACCGACCCCGTACACGGCTACCTCGCCCCCGTCATCGCCTACGCCACGGCCGTCGGCATGACCCACCGCCCCCGCTGGCGGCTGATCATGGGCGCGGTGCTGGTCCTGGACGCGGTGTCGGTCCTCGTCGCCGGCTACACCACGCTCTTCTCCATCCTGGTCACCGTCCTCATCGGCTGGACCATCGCGTACGGCACGCTCTACGCCGTCGGCACCCCGAACGTCCGCCCCACCGGCCAGCAACTCCTCGCCGGCCTGCGGAACGTCGGCTTCCGCCCGGTCAGCGCGCTGCGCACCGAGGCGTCGCCCGGCTCCGGCACCATCGAGGGCGGCGCGGGCGACGACGGGGACGGGGACGGCGCCCGGGGCCAGCTCACCCGCCGCTATCTCGTCACCCTGGAGAGCGGCCCGCCACTCGACATCACCGTCGTGGACCGCGCCCAGCAGGCCGAGGGCTTCTTCTACCGCGCCTGGCGCCGGCTCACCGTACGCGGCATCACCCAGCGCCGCAGCCTGCCCTCGCTGCGGCAGGCGCTGGAGCAGGAGGCGCTGCTCGCCTACGCGGCGATCGCCGCCGGCGCCAACGCCCCCAAGCTGATCGCCACCTCCGAGCTGGGCCCGGACGCCGTGATGCTGGTGTACGAGCACATCGGCGGCCGTTCGCTGGAGTCCGTCCCGGCGGACGAGATCACCGACGATCTGATGGCGGCGTCCTGGCGCCAGGTCGTGGCGCTCCAGTCGCGGCGCATCGCGCACCGCCGGCTGGACAGCCACTCCCTCCTGGTGGACCGGGCCGGGCAGGTCTATCTGACGAATCTGCGCGGCGGGGAGATCGCGGCCGGCGACATCCCGCTGCGGATGGACATCGCCCAACTGCTGACGACCTTCGGCCTGCGCGTCGGCGCCGAGCGGGCGGTGGCCTGCGCCGTCGCCGAACTCGGCCCGGACGCGGTCGCCGACAGTCTCCCGATGCTCCAGCCGATCGCGCTGTCCCGCTCCACCCGTACGACGCTGCGCCACCTGGGCAAGGAGCGTTCGGCGCGCGAGCGGCAGGCCGTGCTGGACGCCGCCCGGGCCTACCGGGAGGCGCGCGGCGCGCTGCCGGAGGACGCCGACCGCAAGGTCGTGAAGGCCGCCAAGCAGGCCGAGAAACAGGTCATGGAGCAGGCCCTGGAGGACGCCAAGGAGCCCGACCTGCTGTCGCTGATCCGGCAGGAGGTGCTGCTGGTACGGCCCGAGGCCGCCATAGAGCCGGCCCGGATGGAGCGGGTGCGGCCCCGTACCCTCGTCTCGCTGATCGCCGCCGCCTTCGCCGGGTACTTCCTCATCACCCAGCTGGCAGAGCTGAAACTCGATCAGGCGATCAACAACGCCAACTGGTGGTGGGTGATCGCGGCGGCCGGCTTCTCGGCGCTGACGTACTTCGCCGCCGCCGTCAGCCTGCTGGGGTTCGTGCCCGAGAAGGTGCCGTTCCGGCGCACCGTACTGGCGCAGGTCGCGGGGTCGTTCGTGAAGCTGGTGGCCCCGGCGGCGATCGGCGGGGTGGCGCTGAACACCCGCTATCTGCAACGGCAGGGGCTGCGCCCGGGGCACGCGGTGGCCAGCGTCGGCGCCTCGCAGCTGTTCGGGCTCGGCAGCCACATCACCCTGCTGCTGACCTTCGGCTATCTGACCGGCACCGAGCACACCCCGAGCCTGTCGCCGACCAGATCGGTGATCGCCGGGCTGCTGACGGTGGCGGTGCTGGCGCTGATCGTCGCCGCCGTGCCGGCGCTGCGCCGGGCCATCTCGGAGCGGGTGCAGACGCTCTTCGCCGGGGTGGTGCCGCGCATGCTGGATGTGGTGCAGCAGCCGAAGAAGCTGCTGAGCGGCATCGGCGGGATGCTGCTGATGACGATGGCGTTCGTGCTGTGCCTGGACGCCTCGTTGCAGGCGTTCGGGGTGGAGCTGAGCTATCCGACGGTGGCGGTGGTCTTCCTCGCGGGCAACGCGCTGGGGTCGGCGGCACCGACGCCGGGCGGTATCGGCGCGGTGGAGATCGCGCTGGGCGCGGCGCTGGCGGCGTTCGGGGCGCCGTACAACGCGGCGGTGTCGGCGGTGCTGCTGTTCCGGCTGATGACGTTCTGGCTGCCGGTGCTGCCGGGCTGGCTGGCGTTCACCCATCTGACCCGCAAGGCGGCGATCTGATCCGGGGTCAGTCGCCGGGGCGCAGCACCATGCAGGTCGTGGTGGCGTGGGCGATCAGCTTGCCGTGTTCGTCCAGGACCTTGCCCTCGGCGGTGGCGACGCGGCGGCCGGCGTGCAGGACGGTGCCCTCGGCGGTGAGGGGGTGGCCGTCGGTGCGGCCGGCCCGGATGTAGTTGACCTTGAGTTCGAGGGTCGTGTAGGCGACGCCGGCCGGCAGTGTGGTGTGGACGGCGCAGGCCATGGCGCTGTCGAGCAGGGTGGCGGCGATGCCGCCGTGCAGGGTGCCGAGGGGGTTGGCGAACTCGGGGCGGGTGTCGAGGGAGACGACGACGCGGCCGTGCTCGACCTCGTCGAAGCGCATGCCGAGGAGTTGGCCGATGTTCGGGATGTCGGCCGGGCGTTCGCGCTGGACCCAGCGCATCAGGTCGAGTCCGGACATGGCGGTGATGTCGATGGTGGACACGGGATCTCCTCGGGTGGGGCGGTGGGTTGCCGGGGCGGTGGGGCAGTGAGGCCGGAGCAGGAAACTACCCGCCGGTAACATAAGGCCGGGGCCGCCACCGGACAAGAGCACCCTCGCAACCATCACCCCGCAGCTGCGAGCCACTTGACCCCTTCACCCTTGCAGCTGCCAGCCCATTCAGCCTAATGTGCCGCACATGCGTTCTTATACGATCGGCCGGGCCGCCCGGCTGCTCGGGGTCAGCCCCGACACGGTCCGCCGCTGGGCGGACGCCGGCCGGCTGCCGACCCGCCGCGACGAGGCGGGCAAGCGGCAGATCGAGGGAACGGACCTGGCGGCGTTCGCGGTGACCCTCGCCGCCGAGGGCGACGACGGTGCCGACGAGCCGTACACCAGCACCCGTAACGCCTTCCCCGGGATCATCACCGCCGTCAAGCTCGGCGATGTCGCCGCCCAGGTGGAGATCCAGGCCGGCCCGCACCGCCTCGTCTCCCTGGTCACCCGGGAAGCCGTCGAGGAACTCGGCCTGGCCGTCGGCATGGAAGCCACCGCCCGGATCAAGGCCACCAACGTCCACATAGACCGGGGGGAATGACCCATGAAGAAGCTCCGACTGCTCACGGGCGCGGCCCTCGCCGCCATCCTGCTGGCCGGCTGCGCGAGCGACGGCGACAGCAACAGCGACAGCGGGAACGCGGGCGGCGCCACCTCCACCGAACTGACGGTCCTGGCCGCCGCCTCCCTCACCGATGTCTTCACCGAGGCCGGCCGCCGCTACGAGGACGAACACGAGGGCGTCACCGTACAGTTCTCCTTCGCCGGCTCCCAGGAACTCGCCGCCCAGATCCAGCAGGGCGCCCCCGCCGACGCCCTGGTCACCGCCGACACCACCACCATGGAATCGGTCGCGGACGAGACCGGCGACCACGGCGAACCCGCCGTCATCGCCCGCAACGAACTCGTCATCGTCACCCCGCCCGGCAACCCGGCCGGCATCCACGACCTCACCGACCTCGCCCAGAACGGTCTGCGCCTGGTGCTGGCCGCCCCCGAGGTCCCGGTCGGCCGCTACGGCGAGGAGATCCTGGACCGCGCGGGCGTGGACGTCACCCCCGTCTCCCTGGAACCGAACGTACGGGCGGTGCTCAGCAAGGTACGCCTCGGGGAGGCCGACGCGGGTCTCGTGTACGCCACCGACGCCGCCTCGGCCGGCGACGACGTGCTCACCCTCCCCATCCCGGCCGACCAGAACGTGATCGCCGAATACCCCGCCACCGTCCTCAACGCCACCAAGCACCCCAACGAGGCCGCCGCCTTCGTGGCCTGGCTCAGCACCGACTCCGCCCAGGAACTCCTGACGGCGGCCGGCTTCGTCACTCCATGAGCAGCAGGCGCCGCACCGTACCCCTGACCCTGCTGGTACCCGCGCTGGGGGCGGTGGGCTTCCTGCTCGTCCCCCTGCTCGGGATCGTCACCAGGGCGCCCTGGTCGGAGCTGGCCTCCCGCCTCACCGACCCCGCCGTCACGCAGGCGCTGCGGCTGTCGCTGCTGGTGTCGGCGTGGGCGCTGGTGATCTCGCTGCTGCTGGGCGTCCCGCTGGCCTGGCTGCTGGCCCGGGTGCCCCTGCCCGGCAAGTCGCTGATCCGTTCCCTCGTCCTGCTGCCGATGGTGCTGCCGCCCACGGTGGCGGGGGTGGCGCTGCTCCAGGGCTTCGGCCGGCGCGGCCTGCTCGGCGGCCCGCTGGAATCCCTGGGCATCACCCTCCCCTTCTCCACGGCGGGCGCGGTGGTGGCGGCGGCGTTCGTCGCGATGCCCTTTCTGATCATCAGCCTGGAGGGCGCGCTGGCCGGCATCGACCCGCTGTACGAGGAGGCCGCGGCCACCATGGGCGCCGGCCAGCTCCGTACCCTGTGGCTGGTCACGCTCCCCATGGCACGGCCCGCGCTGGTGGCGGGGGCGGCGCTGGCGTGGGCACGGGCGCTGGGCGAATTCGGGGCCACCATCACCTTCGCCGGCAATCTGCCGGGCACCACCCAGACGCTGCCCCTCCAGGTCTATCTGCTGCTCCAGAACGACCCGGCCGGGGCGACGGCCCTGTCCCTGTTGCTGCTGGCGGTGGCGGCGACGATCCTGTTCACGCTGCGCGGGCGCTGGCTGCCGGTGGGCGGGGGCGGGGGCGCGGGCGCGGGCGGGGGCGCGGGCGGAAGCCACTGAGGCGGCGGGTCACCCACATGCGCCCCACCACATGCGGGTGAGGCGGCGCCGGCCGGAAGATGAGCGTCCCCCTACCGATGGGAGCCGTCCGATGAAACGTGCCCGCCTGGCAGCCGTCCTCACCACCCTGGCGGTGCTGCCGGCGGCAGGCTGCGCGACGGGCGGCGGCGGCCCGGAACCTATGGCCGACACCACCTCCCCCTCGGCCGGCGGCCCGGTCGGGACCGATCAGCTCCCCGACTCCCTCACCGCCCAGAAGCTGGACTGGTCGGAGTGCAAGGCCCCCGACTCCACCCAGGGCGACAGCAGTTCCTCGCCCTCCCCGCTGCCGGACGGCGCGAAGTGGGAGTGCGCCACGATGAAAGCACCGGTCAACTACGCCGAGCCGGAGGGCGACACCCTCGACCTGGCACTGATCCGCGCCCGCACCACCGCCGGGGACGGCGACCGCATCGGCTCCCTCCTCTTCAACTTCGGCGGCCCGGGCGGCTCCGGCGTGGTCACCCTGCCGGCGTTCGGCAGCGACTACGGCGAACTCGCGGGGCGCTACGACCTGGTGAGCTTCGACCCGCGCGGCGTCGGCGACAGCGACGGCCTGGTGTGCATGGACGCCAAACACCTCGACGAGTACTTCGCCGCCGACCTCGTGCCCACCACCGAGGCCGAGGAAGCGGACTACGTCAACCGGCTGCGTACCTTCGACAACGCCTGCGAGGCCGCGGCCGGCCCGCTCCTCCCCCACCTCACGACGGTGAACACCGCCCGCGACATGGACCTGATGCGCCAGGTGCTGGGCGACGACAAACTGCACTACTTCGGGATCTCGTACGGTACGCAGCTGGGCGGCGTGTACGCGCACCTCTTCCCGCAGCGGGTGGGCCGGGCCGCCCTGGACGCGGTGGTGGACCCGACGGCGGATCCGAAGCAGGGCGCCCTGGCCCAGGCGCAGGGCTTCCAGCAAGCCCTGACCACGTACCTGGAAAACTGCGCCCAAACCGACAACTGCCCCCTGGGCAGCACCCCGGAAGAAGGCGAACAGAAACTCCAGGACCTCCTGACCAGCCTCAAGTCCAAGCCCCTCCCCACCCAGGACCCCGACGGGCGCCCGCTGACCGAATCCCTGGCCTGGGGCGGCATCGCCCAGTCGCTGTACTCACAGGACTTCTGGCCGTTCCTCACCCAGGGCCTGGACGAGGCGCTGTCCCCCGACAACCCGGACGGCACCATCCTGCTGACCCTCGGCGACTCGATGAACGGCCGCAACCGGAACGGCAGTTACTCCACCCTCCAGTCCTCCCTGGTGGCGATCAACTGCGCGGACACCGACCGGCGCTACGAGGTGGCCGACGTCCACAACGCCCTCCCCGAATTCACCGCCGCCTCCCCGGTCTTCGGCCCCGGCATGGCCTGGTCCCTGCTGAGCTGCACCGAATGGCCGGTCACCGGCTCCCAGTCCCACCCGGACGTCTCCACCACAACGGACGCCAAGATCCTGCTGATCGGCACCACCGGCGACCCGGCCACCCCGTACGCGGGCACCAAGAACATGAAGGACGCCCTCGGGACGGACAAGGCGGTAGAACTCACCTTCCAGGGCGAAGGCCACGGCGCCTACAACAGCGGCAACACCTGCGTACAGGACACCGTCAACGCCTACCTCCTGAACGGCGACGTCCCGCCGGACGGCAAGACCTGCTCCTGAACGGACCGATGGCCGGCAGCCAGAAAAAGCGCCCCAACCGCCCCACTCCCCCGCCGAGCGTCCAACCACTCCCCCACGACGGACTGCTGTCCGCGGACCATCCCCCGCAGGATGAGGCCATGGAGGACATCGGCCTCGTCGACTCCCCCGATCTCCCGCAGAAACTCCCGATACGGGGCACCCACCTCCCGCTCGTACGCCGCGACCGCGTCGGAGTAGCGGCCGACGCCGCTTCCCTCCGCCATTCGGCGACGACCGGCCCCGGTGATGTCACCCCAGGCAACCCGGTCCACGGGACGATCAGCCGCCGGCTCACCGACACCACACCGCTCAGCAGCCCAGTAGGCGACAGCCCTGGCCTCGTGATCGGTGGCACCCTCCATGACAACGCCGAGATTCCGGGTGGCGACCGCACCCGGCGGATCGGGCGCGGAGTACGTGCGCCCTTGCCGGTCACGGCGGTTGATCCCATACGTCGACCGTACGATCTGGCCGTCCCACAGGTGGTACTCGCGATAGGTGCCGTAGTGGAGGCAGTCATGGACGTACGAGCGCAACAGATCCAGCACCACCAGTTCCGGTGACGGCAGGGCGGCCGAGGTGAGATCCCCGTACCGGGTGATGACCGCGCCCATCTGCCGATGCCGATAGCCTCGGTCGGGGTAGTGGAAGCCGCCGAACGCGCCCGGCAGCGTGGACTGTACGCCCACCCACACCCGGTCGATCGGCAGCAGGTCGTTCAGTCCCAGCTCTCGGTAGCGGGCGCTGAGCCGCGCCACTCCGGTACGGAAGATCTTCCAGCCGACGCCCTGATCACCGCCCATGTCATCGAGTACCCACGGCAGCAGCGAGAAGGTGAGATCGGGGTGCGCCCGGTCCAGGCCGGCGCAGGACCGGTGTGCGGCGAGCCGGGCGGCGAGTACGGCGCGCTCTTCCGGGGTGCCGGCGAGATGTTCATTGGGGGCGAGGCAGGAAGTCGCCCATGGGATCAGACGCGTTCGGACAGGATCAGCAGCCGGTGTGACTCCTGAATCCCCTCCGGGAGTTCGGTCGGCGAGAACCATGTCGCCTCCAGGATTTCAAACGAGTCGGTCTTGATCGTGCCGCCGATGAGCTCGGCCTCGTAGGCCACTTCCACCCGCAGCTTGTAGCCGCTCCTGAGATGCACGAGCTGATGGACGCGGACAGTCAGCCCGGTCTCCTCACACACCTCGCGGACGATGGTCTCCTCGAAGGTCTCCGACTTGTTCGCGTAGCCGGTCGGAAGCCCCCACTGCCGCCCCTCGGGCCACATCCGGTGCTTCAGCAACAACACCCGGCCGGTGTCATCCCGCACGACGCCGGTGACGCCCACCATGAACTTGGCGTGCCACAGCCAGAGCACCCGCCACTGGAGCGGACCACGGATGACCCGCCACAGGCGGGCGATCAGCTTCTTCACGGGGGATTCCTTCGAGAGGTCGGATCGAGATCAGGCTAGGAGCGGGCGGGTTGGGCCGTCTCTCGACTTGCATCAGATTGCAGGCGAATATGAGAGCCATAGGCGCTCTTGACAGCAAAAACCGCAGGCAGGAACGTAGTGCAAGTCAAGGCAAGTTCTCCACACCCATGGAGGCGACAATGAAGGTGGAGTTCATCGGCATCGACCCCGACTCACACGACGGGCACTCGCCCACCGTTTGGACCGACACGGACAGCCAAGAACTGCTGATCCAGGGGTACACCGTCAGCAACGGTGTCCAGGCAGCCTGCGAGGCCAGCAGCCCCGCCGCACTGCCGACTCCGGACAACGAGACCATCATCCGTATCCCGGCCCGCATGGTGCCGACGCTGAGGGAGGCCTGCGATGCCATCGAGCGTGCCGTCGTTCGATGAACTGATGGCCGGCTGCAAGCGATCGGCGATCCATCTGGAGATGCGCGACACCTACTTCACCAACCATCTGTTCGATGAGTGGCGCCGAGGGCATCGCACTGACTGGGACGATCGCCCATCCTGGTGGCGGGGTTTCCACCAGACCATCGCGGACGCGGTGGACCGGGGCGTCACAGTGAGGCGTGCCCGGGTCATCTCCGAGCCGGTCACCGAGTACATCCGCTGGGAACACTATGTGACCCACGCCAACGTCGTAGCCGGGGAGGACGTGCGGTGGCTCCCTCGGCGTCAGGCCAGTGGCCTCAGCTTGCCGGGCAACGATTTCTGGGTCTTCGACGACCACACCGCCCGCATCCACCACTTCTCCGGCGACGGAGACATCATGGAGGATGAAGTGACCCACGACCCGGCCTTGATCGCCCACTGCGCCACCGGCTTCGAGCAGGTGTGGCAGCACGCGATCCCTCACGAGGCATACGCCATACGCTGATCCACATGCCGCTCCCCCCGACATCCAGTGCACAGCGCGCCCGCGAGGCTCTCGCCTCGCGGCTGCGTGAGCTGCGCCTGGATGCCGGGATCAGCGGCCGGGCACTCGCCCAGCGGTGTGGTTGGAGCGAATCGAAGTCCTCCCGGATCGAGAACGCCAAAACCGCACCCTCCGACTCCGACATCCGTGCCTGGTGCGAGGCATGCCGGGTCCCGGGGCAGGCCGATGACATGATCGAGGCAAACCGCCGCGCGGACTCTCTGTATGTGCAATGGCGCCGACTCCAGCGCACCGGCTTGAGACGCCTCCAAGAGTCTTCTGTACCGCTATACCAGCGCACCCGCACCTTTCGTGTCTACTGCTCCAACGTGGTACCCGGCTTTCTCCAGACACCCGGCTACGCAACCGCGCTACTGGGCAGCATCTCGCGCTTTCACGGAACCCCTGACGATGTCGCCGAAGCGGCTGCGGCTCGCGTACGCCGTTCCGAAGTCATCCGTCAAGGCAACCATCGTTTCGCGCTCCTCATCGAAGAGACGGTTCTCCACTACCGCATCGGCAGCCCCGAGGTCATGGCCGGTCAGCTCGGCCATCTCCTGGCCACAATGTCCCTGCCTGCTGTCTCACTCGGAATCCTTCCTGCCGCTGTCGAGCGCCAGGGTGAGGTGTGGCCGCTGGAAACCTTCACCATCTTCGATGAGACGCTGGCGAACGTGGAACTCCTCTCAGCCGAGGTGAATGTCACCGAGCGTTCGGAGATCGACCTCTATCTCAAGGCGTTCCAGGGGCTGTCCGACCTCGCCGTGTACGGAGCCGCCGCCCGGGGGCTCATTGTCAAGGCGCTGGAAGCGCTCGAACAATGACCCCGGGCGGCGGGCGCCGGTGGTGTCGTCAGGCGGCCAGGGCCGCTGCCGTGATCGGCGGGGTGCGCAGGGCTCGGCGGGTGGTGGTCATGCTCGTGGTCAGGGTCGCCGCCGTGGCCACCGCCGTGATGGCCAGCCAGATGCCCGGGCCCTGCCCCGGCCACACCGAATCCGTACGGACCGCCGTGAACGGGAGCAGCCCCGCCAGCCCGGCCAGCGTTCCGAAGAACACGCCGACCACCGTCAGTACCGCCGCCTCCGTACCGATCATGCCCAGCACCTGCCGGGGCGTCGCCCCGATCAGCCGCTGCCGGCCGAACTCCGCGCGGCGGTACGCGGTCGCCGCGTACAAGCTGTTGATCAGCATGACGCAGGAGAAGACCACCACGATGCCGACCACGATCAGATTCAGCGTCTCAAGGTTCTTGTCCTCCACTGATTTCGTCGCCCCCGAGGCGCTGATCGCGTCGCTCTCCACCGCCTGCATGTACAGGGTGGCCGTCGCCATCCCGGTGAACGCGATCAGGGGCATCAGCACACCGGCCAGCTGGGCCGCCCGCTGCCGCATCGCGTGCACCGCCAGATAGCCGCCCGCCCCGGTCAACGCGACCACGGGCCGGGCGAGCCGACCCAGCGCCACCCGCAGCAGCACCGGCGAGAACGTCGCGAACCCGATCGACAGCGCGATCGCACCGTACGCCGGAGCCGCCATCAGCGCCGGCTCCGTCGGTTCCATGGCGAATGTCGCACTCACCCCGCCCATCCCCGCGAGCAGCGCCAACCCGCCGCCGACGTTGCGGAGCCGGTTGCCCCGGGCCCGCTCCCCGGCCGCCGCCCGCGTCGCCCGCCGCACCGCCAGGAACGCCGCCCCCACGGACGCCAGCAGCGTGATGCCGAACCCCGCCGACAGACCGATCGGCCCGAAGACGTACCCCACGTCCTGAGCGACCTGCCCGGTGTCCTGGAACATCCCCAGCAGCGCCCGCCCCGCCAGCATCGCCGGCCCGACCGCCAGCAGCACGGCGGCGACCGCCACCACCAGGGCCTCCCCCATCACCATCCGCTTGATCTGCGCCGGAGTCGCCCCGGCCCGGCGCAGCAGCCCGATCTCGTCCTGCCGCTGCCGGATGTTGACGGTGAGGGTCGAGGCGACGGCGAAGAACACCAGCAGCGTGGCGTACCCCCCGACCACCCCGCCGCTGAGGCTGAGGGTCTCGGCGCTCACGTCATCGACGCCCACCGCGCCGGCGGTGTCGTGCAGCGAGTTGAACATCATCGTGATCGCCGCCCCGAACGCCGCCGCGAGCAGCGTGCCGGCAAAGCGCCCGGGACGCTTGCGGACGGAACGAAGTGCCAGTGCGAACATCATCACCCTCACGCCCCCGCCGCGACGACATCGCCGAGGTGCGCCAGCCGCTCGGCGACCGCGTCCACGGTGGGCGCCGACAACCCCCCGGCCAGCCTGCCGTCCGCCAGGAACAGCACGGAATCGGCGTACGAGGCGGCCACCGGGTCATGCGTCACCATCACCACCGTGCGGCCATGAACGCGGGCGGCGTCCCGCAGCAGCCCGAGCACCTCGCGGGCGCTGCGCATGTCCAGCGCGCCGGTGGGCTCGTCGGCGAAGATCACCCGCGGCTCGGCGACCAGCGCCCGGGCGATGGCCACCCGCTGCCGCTGCCCGCCGGAGAGCTGGTCGGGGTAGTCCCCGAGCCGGTCGCCGAGACCGACCTGGGCCAGTACGTCCCGCGCCCGGGCCGGGTCCACGCGCCGGCCGGCCAGCTTCAGCGGCAGGGTGGTGTTCTGGAGGATGTCGAGAGTGGGCAGCAGGTTGTACTGCTGGAACACGAACCCGATCCGCTCCCGCCGGAACTTCGTCAGCTCCGCCTCCGTACCCGCCGTCATCTCCTCGCCGTCCACCACGACGATCCCGCTGTCGGGCCGGTCAAGCCCGGCCGCGCACTGGAGGAGCGTCGACTTCCCCGAACCGGACGGCCCCATGATCGCGGTGAAGCTCCCGGCCGGCAGGCTCAACGTCACCTCGTCCAGGGCCGTTACGGCGGTCGCGGTGGTCCCGTACACCTTGCTGATCTTCACCAGCCGCAACGCCTCCGCGCTCCCGGCCCCTCCCGCTCCTCCTGCCCCTCCTGCCCCTCCTGCTCCTCCGGCCGTTCGATGATGACGACGACGGAACATCGCGATCCCTCTTCCCGTACACCCTGTTGCACCCCGTACGACACGCTCCGCGCCGTACTCATGAAGCTACGGAGCGGGGAGGGTGACGGCACTGGGCTCATGTGCCGGAAGGGGGGTGGTGCTGGCTACACCCGAAGGAGTTCGCCTACGCCCCCGAGGCGAGTACCAGGGCTTCCGGGGCCGTTGCGAATCCCACGCGGGTGATGTGGCTCGATCAAGCTCGCCAGGTAGCCTCCCCGGGGAGGTGGTCCTGTGCGGCGGGGTGTCGGGTTGGTGGCGGTGGCCTGTGTGTTGGCGGGGGCCTGTACCGCTGAACCCGGTGACGACGGCGGTCCGATACCGGGGGTCAACCAGCCACCGCCGCCCCAGCAGGAGCCCGCCGGCGATCGGCTTCCCGATTCCCTCACCCGGCAGGTGCTGACGTGGCGGGACTGTCCGGCGCCCACCGCCGAGCAAGGGGGCGGGGACGCCCCGGGCGCGGAGTGGGAGTGTGCCGCGCTGACCGTGCCGCTGGATTATCAGCGGCCGGAGGGCGAGACGATCCGGCTCGCCCTGATACGGACGGCCGCCGTCGAGGGGGCCGAGCGGATCGGGTCGCTGGTGTTCAACTTCGGCGGTCCCGGCGGGTCCGGGGTCGCCGCGCTGCCCCGGGTGGCCGGGAACTACGAGGCGTTGCGGCAGGGGTTCGACCTCGTCAGTTTCGATCCCCGCGGGGTGGGGGCCAGTTCACCCGTCGTCTGTCGGGACGGGGCCGCCATTGACGCCGCCGAGCAGGCCGATCCCGGGGTTCCGCGGACACAGCGACAGGGCGAGGAGCTTGCTTCCCGGGTTCGGGAGCTGGCCGATGAGTGTGCCGCTGCCGCCGGCTCCGTTCTGCCGTACGTCCGCACCGTCGATGCCGCCCGCGATCTCGATCTGTTGCGGCAGGTGCTCGGGGATGCCCAACTGCACTACTACGGCGCCTCGTACGGCACCAAGCTCGGTGCCGTGTACGCGCACCTCTTCCCGGAGCGGGTCGGCCGTACGGTCTTCGACGCGGTCGTCGATCCGACCCGTGATGTGGTGCAGCGGGGGCTGCTCCAGGCCGAGGGGTTTCAGCTGGCGCTCGGCAACTACCTCAACGGCTGTACGGGTGAGGCGGGTTGCCCCACCCTCGATGAGATCGGGGAACTGTTCCGGCAGCTAGGGGAGCGGGCTCTCCCCACGTCCGTGTCCCGGCGGCTCACTCAGTCGCTCGCGTTCACCGGGGTCATCTCCACCCTCTACTCGGAGGGTTCCTGGGCGTTTCTCACCCGTGCCCTGCGCCAGGCCATCGACGAGGGGCGCGGGGATCTGCTGCTGGCCGCCGCCGAGCAGTACAACGGGCGCGCCGGTGATGGGCGGTACCGGAATCTGCATGCCGCCAACCGGGCCGTCAACTGTGCGGATTTCGCCTCGCGGCCGACCGTGACCGATGTGCTCGCCACCATGGACGAGTTCCGCGACGCCTCGCCCGTCTTCGGCGAGTACTTCGCCTGGGGGCTGCTCCTCTGCGAGGGCTGGCCGGTGACCGGGGAGCGCGATCAGCCCGCCGTACGGGCCGAGGGCGCGCGACCGATTCTGCTGCTGGCGACCACGGGCGACCCGGCCACCCCGTACGCCGGCGCCGAGCGGATGCGCGACGAACTCGGGCCGGGGGTCGGGGTACTGCTCACCTACGAGGGCGAGGGGCACGGCGCGTACAACACGGGCGATGCCTGTGTCACCGCCGCCGTCAACGCGCATCTGCTGGCGGGGGCCACCCCGGATGACGGGGCCGTGTGCTCCGCCTAGGCGCACCCGGCCCCGCCACCACCGGCCTCAGTAGACCGGCTTCTCCGGCTCGATCTGGTTCACCCAGCCGATCACGCCGCCGCCCACGTGCACGGCGTCGGCGAACCCGGCGTTCTTCAGCACCGCCAGCACTTCCGCACTGCGGACACCTGTCTTGCAGTGCAAGACGATCCGCCGGTCCTGCGGCAGGTCCCCCAGGGCGTTGCCCATCAGGAACTCGTTCTTCGGGATCAGCTTCGCGCCCGGGATGGACACGATCTCCCACTCGTTCTGCTCGCGGACGTCGATGATCTCGATCTTCTCGTCCGCGTCGATCCACTCCTTCAGCTGCCGCGGCGTGATGGTGGAGTCCTTCGCCGCCGCCTGCGCCTCGTCCGAGACGACCCCGCAGAACGCCTCGTAGTCGATCAGCTCGGTCACCGTCGGGTTGTCCCCGCACACCGCGCAGTCCGGGTCCTTGCGGACCTTGACCTGCCGGTAGGTCATCTCCAGGGCGTCATAGATCATCAGCCGTCCGACCAGCGGGTCACCCGTCCCGGTCAGGACCTTGATCGCCTCGGTCACCTGGATCGAGCCGATCGACGCGCACAGCACACCCAGCACGCCGCCCTCGGCGCACGACGGCACCATGCCCGGCGGCGGCGGCTCGGGGTACAGGCAGCGGTAGCAGGGGCCGTGTTCGGACCAGAAGACCGACGCCTGGCCGTCGAAGCGGTAGATGGAGCCCCACACGTACGGCTTGCCGAGCAGCACGCACGCGTCGTTGACCAGGTAGCGGGTGGCGAAGTTGTCGGTGCCGTCGACGATCAGGTCGTACTGGCTGAACAGCTCCATCACATTGGACGAGTCGAGGCGCTCGTCGTGGATGTTGACCTGGACGTACGGGTTGATGCCGCGCACCGTCTCCATCGCCGAGACGGCCTTCGGGCGACCGATGTCCGCCTGGCTGTGGATGATCTGCCGCTGGAGGTTCGATTCGTCGACCTCGTCGAACTCGACGATGCCGAGCGTGCCGACACCCGCCGCCGCCAGGTACATCAGCGCGGGCGAGCCGAGGCCGCCGGCGCCCACCGCGAGCACCTTGGCGTTCTTCAGCCGTTTCTGTCCCGCCATCCCCACATCCGGGATGATCAGATGGCGGGAGTACCTGCGGACCTCGTCGACGGTGAGCTCGGCAGCCGGCTCGACCAGGGGTGGCAGCGACACGGGGACTCCGATGGTCATAGGGACTGACAGACGTTCTCCGTACAACAGTGCCACGGGGGCGGTCATTCCGAGACGGGCGTCCTGACTTCTGAGACGCCCGTCCCGGCATGCTTCCCGGCCGCCCGTGCTACAGCCGGCAGGCGGCCTCCATCCAGATGTCCGCCAGTGACTCCTCAAGCCCGATCCGCGCCCGCCAGCCCAGCCGGTCGCGAGCGGTACGGACATCCGCCTGCTGCCAGGCGCCGCAGCCGTCGGGGTACGGTCCGGGCTGCGGCAGTGGCACGGGCACCGGCCCCAGGCCCGCCGACTCGGGGCCGCGCGGCGCCGGCGGGCCCAGCGGGGCGTCCAGTTCGTGCAGCGCCCCGCTGTATCCGGAGATCCGGGCCAGCGCCGTGGCCGCCTCGCGCAGCCGCACCGCGTGCCCGGTGCCGATGTTGACGACGCCCTGCGCCGCCGACAGCGTGGCGGCGTGCACGGCGCGCGCGACGTCCCGTACGTCCACGAAGTCCCGCTGCACGCCGAGCCCGGTCAGCTTCAGCTCGCTGTCGCCGTGCTGCATCGCGCGCCGCAGCGAGTCGGCGAGCCGGCCCAGCGGCGAGCCCGCCGGGGTGCCGGGCCCGGTGGGCGAGAAGACCCGCAGGACGATCGCGTCGAGCCCCGAGCCCAGGACGAGTTCGGTGGCGGCCAGTTTGCTGACGCCGTACGGGCCGCCCGGCCTGGCCAGCGCGTCCTCGGCGATCGAGGAACCCGGCTGGGAGGGCCCGTACTCCGCCGCGCAGCCGATGTGCACCAGCCGCGAGCGAACGCTGCTGCGCCGTACCGCCTCGCACAGGGTGGCGGTGGCCACGGTGTTCTGCCGGGTCAGCTCACTGGCGGTGCCCCGGATCGCGCCGGCGCAGTTGATCACGACGTTGGGGTGCACCGCGTCCAGGAACCGGGTCAGGGCGCCGGGACTGCCGGTGGCGAGGTCGAACCGTACGTCGGCCTCGTCGCCACGGCCCAGCGCGGTGAGGTGGACGGCGGGGTCGGCGAGGAGCCGTTCGGCGACGAAGCGGCCGACGTAGCCGCTCGCGCCCAGCAGGAGGACTCTCATCGGGTCTCCTCCCGTCCGGTGATGGCGCGGGAGATGGGGGGCTTGGTCATGGGGGGTCGGCTCCTCTTGTCTTGCGTCTGCGTGGGGTCAGGGGGGTCAAAGGGGGGATTACGGGGGGTACGGGGTACGGCCGGCGCCGTCAGTGCCTGCGTGGTGGTGGCGGCGCCGGTGTCGGCCGGTGGTGAGCGGCGGCCCCGGCCAGGGCGCGGGCGGCCGGAACGAGCAGGACCGCCGCCGTCACACCGCTGGCGGCGGCGTGCAGGACGGCCGCGCCCGGCGGGGCGGTGAGGATGAGCAGCAGATGGCCGGCGCAGGCCGCCGCGGGACCGGCCGCCGCCGCGCGGTGGAAGCCGTGCGCGGCCAGCAGGGCGGACAGGAAGAGCAGTACGCCCAGCGCCGTGGTCTGCCCGGTGACCGTCCAGGTGGTCGCCGCCGGGGGGAGCAGCGGCCACAGGGCGGCCCGGACGGCGGCCAGGCCGGCGGTGAACAGCACCAGCGCGCCGCCGAGCAGCGGCCGGACCCCGCCGGCGAACTCCTTGAGGCTGCGGGCGCCCGCCAGCCGGCGCCTGGCGCGGGCCGCGAACCAGTCGCGGCACCACACCGCCGGGGCGACCGCGACCGCCAGCGGCAGCAGCGCTCCGGGGCCGGCCCGGTGCCACAGCAGGGCGAGCAGCGGGACGGCGCACAGCGCGGCGAGCCGGGGGCGGCCGGGCCGGTACAGCAGGAGGCCGGCGGCGAGGACGGCGGCCACGGTGAGCGCGGCGGTCACCGGTCCTGGTGTTGTCGCCGTGCCCGCCGAGACCAGCGCGGCGGGCAGCAGGGGCAACAGGGCCGGCAGCCGGCGCCGTCGGCCACCGGGGAGGGGACCGGGGACGGGGGCGGGGGCCGGGCCCGGGGTGGTCTCCTCCGGCCGTGGGGTACGCGCATACAGCTCCTCTGCCAGCGAGAACACATCGCGGTGCCGGAAGCGGGCCGCCGTGCTGTCGGTGATGCCGTACGCCTCCAGGGCGGCGGCGATCTCCAGCGGGTCGGTGGCCCGTTCGCACAGCTCGCGGTGCTGGTGCATCAGCACCCGTACGGGATCGGCCGGGGCCTTCATGCGGGATCACCCGAGCCCTGGCCCTGGCTCTGGCTCTGGCCCTGGCCCTGCTCGGTGCCGATGCCGATGCCGACGCCGGTGCCCGTCACCGCGCCCAGCGCGGGTATGGCCCAGCCGGGCGGCGCGGCGGGCACCGGGGCGGCGAGATAGCTCTCGGCGGGGCGGGCGAACGGGGTGTCCGGGTCGTCGCCCGGCCCGGTGGCGGCGGGGGTGCGCCGCACCGGGCCGGTCGAGATCATTTCCAGATAGATCTGGTCGAACGCCGCCACATTCCGCTCGATCGTGAACAACTCCAGCGCACGGGCCCGCGCCGCCGCCCCCAGCCGCGCCCTGCGCGCCGGGTCACGCAACAGCGCGACACACGCGTCCGCCAGCGCACGCGGGTTGCGCGGCGGCACCACCAGACCCGTACCGCCGATCACCTCGCACACCGAACCCACCTCGGTGCACACCGCCACCCGCCCGCTGAACATCGCCTCGATCAGCGTGACCGGGAACCCCTCCACCGAGCTGGCCAGCACGAACACCGACCCGGCGGCGTACGCGGCGGCCAGCGACGGCAGCTCCGGGCCGCCGATCTCCTCGAACGACACCGGGCTGACCCCCGCCGCGTACGGATCGGCCGACTCCGCCGGGAACAGTTGCGCCGCCATCGTCCGGCAGTGCGCCAGATAGCCCGCGTCCCCCGGCGCCCCGCTGACGATCCGCAGCCGCGCCGCCGGCTCAGCCCGCCGCACCTCGGCGAAGGCGTGCAGCAGCCCCACCAGGTCCTTGGCCGGCGCGACCCGGCCCACCCACACCAGGGTCGGCGGGGGCTGCGGCGCCGCCACCGGCTTGCGCCGCCGCGCCGCGCGCTCCTCCTCGCCCTCCCCCACCGCCAGGAACGGCCGTGCGTCCATGCCCGGGTAGACGGTACGCAGCCGGTCCCGGTCCGCGCCGCAGCGCTCCTGCCAGCGCCGCACATGGGTGTTGCCGGGCGTGACCAGCGTGGCCCTGGCGTACGCCTCGCGCGCCAGTCGGGCCTGGAACGACGCCAGCAGGGCGCGTACGGGGGCGCCCGCCGCCGAGGGTGGCACCGCGTGCGCGGCGCGCGCGGCGCTCGCCGCGCTGCTCAGATAGTGCTGACGCAACCGCACCCCGTACTCGGTGATCAGCAGCGGGGTGTCGAAGAAGTGCCGCGCCAGCAGCCCGGGCAGCGCCGCGGGACCGCCGCCCACCGCATGGCAGAGATCAACCGCCGCAAGCCCCTCGTCCCCGTCCGGGCCCGAGCCGTACCAGCCCAGCGACAGCGGGCGCAGCGCCCGCTCAAGACGCTCGGTGACCGCCAGCAGATCCGGCACCCGAGCGGCGTGCACCGCGCGCGGCGCGCCCGGCGCGCGGCACGCCGCCTCCAGGACGCGGACCGCCTCCTCCGAGCGCAGCCAGCCGCTCAGCCCGCCGAACTCGACGGCGGTGCCCGCCATCCCGTACAGCCCGGCGGCGAAACGGTCCGCCTGCCCGCCGCCCGGCGCCCGGTCCGGAACCGCCTCGCCCCAGCACAGCGCGGCGGTCAGCTCGGCGAAGTGCTCGGCGTAGCGGCGCCCGAGGCGGCGCGAGGGCCGCCCGGCGGAGCCGTGGCCGCGCGGCGGCTGGCCCCACAGCGGGGCGGTGCGCACCTGCCGCACGTTGGGCGGCAGTTCGCGCCACGGCCCGGAACTCTGGCTCCGGCTGCGGCTGAGCGCGCAGATCTCGAACTCGTGCGTGGCCAGTCCGCGCAGCAGTTGGTCGCACCACACCACGGACTCGCCCTGTGCAAAGGGGTATCCACCCTCGGTCAGCAGTGCGATACGCACCTGCGCACCTCCCCTGGATGCCTGGGACTCGGTTGGACATCAGCGGAAAGACGGTATGTCCGCATGAGCCAGGCACGATGGACGGTTGTCCGCCACACCACCAGAAGGGGTGAAGAAACGTGACTTTCGCAGGAGTTCAGTCGTTAAGGCGCGGCGCCCGGGTCAGTTGTCCGGATGCGGCCACGGATTGGGGAGACAGGTCAGGCCGTTCGTCCAGGTCAGGAACTTCGTCTGCTGCATCATCACCGGGGCCGGCGCCCCCTCGGCCGAACAGCCCACATGGCCGTAGCCGATCCGGTGCCCGACCTCGTGGTTGATCAGCATCTGCCGGTACGCGTGCATGTCGTCGCCGTACGTCTCGGCACCCTGCGCCCAGCGCCAGGCGTTGATCATCACCCGGTCCGTACTGGCCGAATCGCAGGAGACGTTGGACGGCCGGATGTCCAGGCCCGACTTGTCGCACCACTCGGCGGTGGTGCCGGGCGAGGCGAGCGTGATCACGAAGTCGTAGTCGCCGGAGGAGACCCGGGCGAAGCCGCGCTCGCCGTTGTTGCCCCAGCTGCGCGGGTCGTTCAGGGTACGGTGCACCGCCTCGGCGAACAGCTCGGCGTCCAGGCCCAGGCCGGCCTCCACATCGACGCGGTAGCGCAGCAGCGTCACCGCGTCGGGGTCGGCGGCCGGGTCGCTGCCGCCGACCGGCACCAGCTCGCCGCCGCCCGTCAGAGCGGGGTCGAGCGGGAAGCGGGTGTCCATGAGTTCGTCGTACGTCGGCTCGGGCTCGGAGCCGGAGCCGGAGCCGGTGCCGGGCTGCTGGGCGGACGTGGTGGGGCCCACCTCCCCCTCCGTGCCCTGTGTCGCCTCGTCCCCCTGCGGCGGCAGATCCTGCTGCCCCAGATGCGGACGCCGGTCGCCCGCCGTGTCGTCCGCCGTCGATCCCCCGCCGTGCATCTCCCCGGCGACCACCACCGTCATCACGGCCGCCACGGCAGCGGCGGCGGCACCGGTGACCGTACGGCCCCACCCGCCGCGCCGCGTCACGCGCCGCCGGGCGGCCCGGTGCCGCCTGGGCCCGGGCCCGGGCCGGAACTCCGGCTCCGGCTCCCGGTACTCGGCCACCGGCTCCGGCTCGGGCACCGGCTCCCGCTCCGGCGCGCTGTACCGCGGACCCGGCTCCGGCCGCCGCGGCCCGGGAACGGCCAGCGGCTGCCCGTACTGCTCCTCACCGAAGGCGTCGATGTACTCCTGCCTCGGCGCGCCCGGCTCGCCGCGCCGCCCCACCGGGGGCGGCGACGCGGTTCCTGCGGGGTCATGGCGGTCCATGCGGCTCCTCAGTGGTGGCCGTCTTCGTCAGGGGTGGTTCCGGCGTCGGCCAGCAGGTCCCGGAAGGCATCCGCCACCACATCCGGGTACTCCATCATGGCCACATGGCCCGCCTCCGGCAGCAGCACGACCCGTGCGTCGGGGTAGGTCTGCTCGGCACGGCGCGCCGAACGCGCCGACACGAGTTTGTCCCGGCCCCCGTACACCAGCAGCGTGGGTGCCAGTACACGTTCCGCCTGCTTCCACAGCGACTGCTGCCCGCCCAGCGTATAGGCGTTGACGAGCCCGCGCGCACTGCGGCTGAGCGACTCCCAGAAGTACGGCAGAGCCTGCCGCCGCTCGAACTCGGCGGCAGCGGCTGCCAGTTCCTCGGGGGTGATGCGGGTGGGATCGCCGTAGGTGAGGGCCAGTACGTCCCGGGCCCGGTTGGCGGGCGGCAGGTCACGGGCGAGCCGGCGCAGCAGATGCGCCATGCCGGGGGCGGCGAGCAGCGCGGTGGGCAAGGCGGTGCGCGGCACCCGCACTTCGGGCAGCGCGGGCGAGACGAGGGTGAGGGTACGCACCAGGTCGGGGCGGAGCGCGGCGACCCGGGTGGCGACGGCGCCGCCCAGCGACTGTCCGAGCAGATGTACGGGCCCGCGCCCGCCGGCCGCGATCGCCCGGATGACGGCGCGGGTGTGCGCGTACAGGGAGTAGTCGCCGTCGGCGGGGGGTGGTGAGGCGCCGTGCCCGGGCAGATCGACGGCGACGCAGTCCACGTCGCCGGCCAGCCGGGCCATCAGCGCCGACCAGTTGCGGGAGGAGCCGCCCAGGCCGTGGACGAGGAAGGCGGGTTCAAGGCCGGCCCGCTGTGGGGGGTGGGCGCGCATGGCCAGCGTGCTGCCGGTGCCGGCCCCCTCCCCGGTGCCGGGGAGTTCCAGGAACGCCGAGGTCTCTCCGTCGCGCAGTTCCATGGAGACCTCGGTGCCCGGGCCCGGCCGCCACGACGCGGGCGAGGACGAGGACGAGGACGGCGGCGGCACCTGGGGCGGGGCGTCCGAAGCGGTCCCCGTCGCCGGCTCTTCCGTAGATGGCATGGCGCAATATTACGAGTCCGCATCGTGGGCATCCGTTGGCCCCGTTCGCGATCGCCGCGATCGGCTCCTAGGCTGGGAAGCACCCAACCGGTCGGCCGGGAGGTGGAGCGTGATGGCTGCTGATCCACGCGAGCCCGAGGGGCTCGACGAATTCCTCGCGGAGCTCGGTGCGGAAGAGGCGAACGCGGAGGACGAGGACGACGCCTACGGGCGCGGGCAGGGGCCCGAGGCACCGGAGGCGGATGTCGCCGAACAGCGCCTTGAGCTGCTGCGACACCGTGACACCCCGCTCACCGGCCGTGACCGGGACACCGCGGACCCCGCCGACGTGGCCGAGCAGTCCCGCGTGGTGGACCCGGGGGACGAGGAGTACCGGCCCTGAGCGCCCCGGACGCCCCGGACGCCCCGGACGCCCCGGACGCCCCGGACGGCCCGGACGGCCCGGACGTCCACCAGGTGAAATCCTCCGGCCGAGGTACGCCGGGGGGTTGGCCCCGAACGTACGATGGCGAGTCGGACCCGATCGACATCGACCACTCACCGGGAGGCGGCGTGAGCGCCATCGAGCAGACCGAGGCTCGGCCCCGTGGTACCCGCCTGCCGCGCAGGGCCCGTCGCAACCAGCTGCTGGGCGCGGCCCAGGAGGTGTTTGTCGCCCAGGGCTACCACGCCGCCGCGATGGATGACATCGCCGATCGCGCCGGGGTGAGCAAGCCGGTGCTGTACCAGCACTTCCCGGGCAAGCTCGATCTGTATCTGGCACTCCTCGATCAGCATTGCGAGGCGCTGCTGCGCTCGGTGCGGCAGGCGCTGGCCTCCACGCAGGACAACAAGGCGCGGGTGGCCGCCACCATGAACGCGTACTTCGACTATGTCGAGCACGAGGGCGGCGCGTTCCGGCTGGTCTTCGAGTCGGATCTGACCAATGAACCGCAGGTGCGGGAGCGGGTGGATCAGGTGTCGCTCGACTGCGCGAAGCTGGTGGGCGCGGTGATCGCGGAGGACACCGATCTGCCGGAGGAGCAGTCGATGCTGCTGGCGGTGAGCCTGTGCGGGATGGCGCAGGTCACGGCGCGGCACTGGCTGAGCACCGGGCAGCCGGTCCCGCGCGAGGTGGCGAAGTCGCTGATCGGCGCGCTGGCGTGGCGCGGTATCGCGGGTTTCCCGATGCAGCAGCCCGCCCAGCCCTGACCCGGTGTTCGCTGTGGGCGTTGCCCGCCGCGATCCGGGCGCGAGGGCGCCCGGATAACCTGTGCAGGGTACGTATACGGCGCGGACCATCGCGCACGTCAGCACGTCAGCACGTCAGCACTTCAGCACGTCAGTGACAGCGGAGGGACAAGCCGTGGAGATCAAGATCGGCGTTCAGCACACGCCGCGCGAGATCGCTCTCGAAAGCGGGCAGTCTGCCAAGGAGGTGGAGACCGCGGTCGCCGAGGCGCTTTCCGGGGACAGCAAGCTCCTGAGCCTGACCGATGAGCACGGGCGCAAGGTCCTGGTCCCGGCCGACCGGATCGCATACGTCGAGATCGGCGAGCCGGCGGTGCGCCGGGTGGGTTTCGGGACGCTGTGAGCCCTGGATCACCTGCTCGGTGACGGTGCGGTGAACGCACGCTGAACAGCGCAAACGGCGGCCCGGTGAACTTCCGGGCCGCCGTTTCGGCGTTCGTCACCGGTGGTAGGAGCGCGATGTGATCGTGCTGATGCTGCTCTCGACGATGATCGGTCTTGCGGTCGCGGGGCTGGCCACGAGCCGCCGGCCGCGTACCGACTTCCCGCACCGCGCGCTGACCCTGGCCACCGGTGCGGTGGCCGGGCCGGTGGGCTGGGGCATCGCCCACGCGGTGCTGGGCCCCGGCGCCCCGGCGGCCACGCTGGCCGGTGCGGTGGTCGTCTCCGCCGTCCTGGTCTCGCTGCTGGCCAGGCCCCGGGCCACCGCCGGCCGTCCAGTCCCCGGACCGTCAGCACCAATGTCCTAGTCGGGGCTTACGCTGGCGTAATGCCCGCTCCCGGTACGCGCGCCACCGCGCCCGCCACCACCACCCCCGCGCCCGGTACCGCCACCCCGGCCGACGGCACCGGCGCCGGCACCGGTCTCGCCGCCGCCCCCCGCCTCGACATCCTGCTGCTGGCCGTCGCCGTCCTCGGCATCGGCCTGTCCGGGCCGCTGATCACCGCCATCGCCGTCCCCGCCCTGGCGATCGCCTTCTGGCGCAACGCGCTGGCCGCAGCCGCGCTCACCCCCGTCGTCCTGCTGCGCGGCACCCTCCGCCGCGAGCTGCGCGGCATCAGCCGCCGCAACCTCACCCTCTCCGCCCTCGCCGGAGTGGTGCTCGCCGCGCACTTCGCGCTGTGGCTGCCCAGCCTGGAGCTGACCTCAGTGGCCTCCTCGGTCGCCCTGGTCACCACCACCCCCATCTGGACCATCCTGCTGATGCGGCTGCGCGGCCACCGCCCCCCGGCCGCCGTCTGGCTCGGCGTCGGCGTCGCCTTCGGCGGCGCGCTGCTGCTGACCGGCATCGATCTCAACGTCTCCGCCCGCGCGCTGGCCGGCGATGCCCTCGCACTGGCCGGCGGCATGGCGGCGGCGGTCTACGTGCTGATCGGCGCGGAGGTGCGCCGTACCACCAGCACCACCGCGTACACCTTCCTGTGCTACTCGACCACCGCCGTGCTGCTGCTGCCGGTCTGCCTGATCGGCGGGGTCGCCCTGGGCGGCTACGCCGGAGCGGACTGGCTGAAGATGCTGCTGCTGACCGTCACCGCCCAGCTGCTCGGCCACTCCCTCTTCAACCGGGTGGTGCGCAGCCTGGGGCCCTCCGTGACCTCCACGGCGATCCTCCTGGAGACCCCGATCGCGGCCCTGATCGCCGCCGTGTGGCTGGCTCAGCGCCCCGAGCCGGCCGCGTACCTGGCACTCGCCGTGATCATGGCCGGCCTCGCCCTGGTCGTGCGGGCCGAGAACACCCGCCGCCCGGCCCGCACGTAGGGTCATCCCCATGCTCCAGCTCACCGAGTCCGCGCTGACCTCGGCCCTCGGGGAGATCGACGCCCGCGCCGCCGTGACCTTCCTGGGCGCGGACCGGATCGAGGTGCTGCGCTTCGCCGACCGGGAGCGCGGCCTGGTGCGGTACGCGACGCTCGGCATGTCGGCCTCCCCCATGACCGACCCCACCGCCACCGTGGCCGACCCGCACCGCGGCCCGCGCGCCGAGCTGCTGCTGACCCTGCGCGCCGGCCACCCGGCCACCGACCAGGTGCTGCGCGCGCTGGCGGTCCTCGCCGCCGCCCCGCAGATCGAGGGCCTGGTGGTGGCCCCGACCGCCTGCCTGGACCTCGGCGAGCCGCTGTGGCCGGGCGCCCCGTTCAGCGCGGTGCTGGTCGCCGAACCCGGCGGACTGGTGCCCGATCTGCCGCTCCCCGCCCCGTACGACCCGGTGCGGTTCTTCCCGCTGCTGCCCATGACCCCGGCCGAGACGGCCTGGCAGCGGGCCCGTGGCCCGCAGGCGCTGCGCGAGGCGTGGCTGGCCCACGGCACCGATGTACGGGACCCGGAGCGTAGTGCCGTACCCCTGTCCGGGTGACTGTTCTTGACGGATACGGGCGACACGAGGACTGTTGGGTGACATGAGGGGCGAATTCAGTTGCCCGAAGTGCGGGAGCAAAGTGCGTGCCCCCGGGCTCTTCTCCGACTCCTGGCAGTGCTCGGCCCATGGCGCCGTCTATCCGCTCCAGCCCATCATTCCGCCCAGTGTGGAAGCACTAGCGGTGGTCGTGGGGCGTACCAAGGTGCCGGTGTGGATGCCGTGGCCGCTGCCGGTGGGCTGGCTGTTCACCGGGGTGGCCGCCGCCGGGGACGAGCGCAGCGGCGGGCGGGCCTCGGTCGTCGCCTGCTCGGGCCCGGGACCGCTGGGCGGCGGCTGTGATCTGCTGCTGATCGCCGAGGAGCTGGGGGTCGGGCTCGGCGCCCGGTACGCGGGGGTGGCGGGCCCCGATCCGGGCCCGCGTCTGAAGGTGGACACGGCGCCGCAGGTCAAGATGCTGGCGGCCGGGCGGCCCACTCCGCTGTGGCAGGTCCCGGAGGCCCCGGAGGACCGGGCGGTGTTCGCGGGGGAGGCCATGGGGATCTGGCTGTGGGCGGTGGTGTGGCCGCAGCGGTCGGGGCTGCTCATGTACGACGAGCTGCTGCTCACCGATCTGCGGGACGCCGGCTCGGAGTTCGATCTGCTGCCGTGCGGGGCGCTCTCCCCGCGGATACTGACCCGGCCGGCGGGCGAGCTGTGAGTAGGCTGCCCGGGTGGTCATCGATCTGCACACGCACTCCACCGCCTCCGACGGTACGGACTCCCCCGCCGCGCTGATGCGGGCCGCCTCGGCGGCCGGTCTCGATGTGGTGGCGCTGACCGACCACGACACGGTGGCGGGCCACGCGCAGGCGCTGGCCGCGCTGCCGGCCGGGCTGACGCTGGTGCGCGGCACCGAGTTCTCCTGCCGTCTCGGGGAGGTCAGCCTGCACCTGCTGGGCTATCTGTACGACCCGGCCGAGCCGGAGCTGGCCCGGGAGCGGGAGCTGGTGCGCGATGACCGGGTGCCGCGCGCGCGGGCGATGGTGGCCCGGCTGCGCGAGCTGGGGGTGGACATCAGCTGGGAGCGGGTACGGGAGCTGGCGCACGGCGTGGTGGGGCGCCCGCACATCGCGGCGGCGATGGTGGAGGCGGGGGTGGTCGAGACGGTCTCGGACGCGTTCACGCCGGAGTGGATCGCGGACGGCGGGCGGGCCCATGTGGGCAAGCACGAGCTGGATGTGTTCGCCGCGATCCGGCTGATCAAGGCGGCCGGCGGGGTGTCGGTGTTCGCGCACCCGGCGGCGGCGCACCGGGGTTCGGTGGTGCCGCCCGCCGCGATCGCCGAACTGGCGGCGGCCGGCCTGGACGGCATCGAGGTGGACCACATGGACCACGACGCCGGCACCCGTGCCCGGCTGCGGTCACTGGCGGCGGAACTGGCGCTGCTGCCAACGGGGTCGAGCGACTATCACGGCGAACGCAAGCTGATCCGGCTGGGCGAGAACACCACGTCCCCCGAGGTCTACGAGCGGTTGGTGGCCCGGGCGACGGGCGCCGCGCCGGTCACCGGCTGACGCCGGCCGTTCGCCAGAAGTCGATCAGCTCGGCGGCCGTGGCGGCGGGCTGTTCGGAGTTGGGGGAGTGTTCGGCGCCCCTGATGACGGTGCGGCGGGCGTTCAGCCGGGCCGCCATCGTGTCCAGCTGGGCGATGGGCCACACCCCGTCCCGTACCCCGGACAGCACATGCACCGGCACCCCCGTGGCGGCGAGCGCCGTCACCCGGTCCGGCTCGTGACGCAGGGTGCGGCCGGTGGCGATCAGCTGGGCGGGGGTGGTGGCCAGCCAGCGGCGGCGCATGAAGCCGTCGACGGCGGTGCCGGCGTCGGAGGCCACGCCCTCGGCGGCCGGCTGGGCCCGGTGGGTCACCCGCCACACCCCGGTGGTGCCGAGCACCGGCAGGCCGGCGGTCAGGAAGCGGGTCTTCCAGCGCTGCCAGGGGGCGACCTTGCCCGGCCCGGAGGCGATCAGGGTCAGTGACGCGAACGGCGCCGCGCCGCCCTCCGCCGCGCGCAGCACCGCGCCACGGGCGATCAGCCCGCCCAGCGAGTGGCCCACCAGATGCAGCGGCTTCCCACCGCCGTCGCCGTCGCCGCCGCCGTCGCCGTCGGCGAGGGCCAGCGCGTCGGCCTGCGCCAGCACGTCCTCCGCCAGCGCGCCGAGCTTGTACGACTCCCAGCCGTGCCCGCCGGGTGTCTCGTACTGTCCGCGTCCGTCCACCGCCACCGCGCGGTAGCCGGCCGCCGTCAGCGGTCCGAGCAGCGCGATGAAGTCCTCCTTGCTGCCGGTGTATCCGGGCACCAGCAGGACGGTCCCGGCCCGCTCCCCCGCCGGCGCGGCGTCCAGCGCGGCGAACGATCCACGCCGGGTACGCAGCCGGTGGACCCGGGTGCCGGGCGGCATCTCAACAAAAGGCGGCCTGCTCACACGCGCCAGCCTATCCGGGCGGCGACACCCGCCCGACACCCGGACGAAACCGCCATGGGGTGTCGTTCGTACGAATTCTGGGCCAGAATCTACGCGCGTTACGGCTCGTACCACCCCCCCCATCGAGGAGTCATCCACATGTCGCTGAACCGCCGAAAGTTCCTGGGCGGAACCGCCGTCACCTCGGCCGGGGTGGTGCTCGCCGGAGGCACCAGCGGCACCGCGTCGGCCACCCCCGCAGCCGCCGCCGGCGCGGGCAACGGCAACGGCAACACCAAGCGCCACAGCTTCTCCGTGCTCGGCACCACCGACCTGCACGGTCACGTCTTCAACTGGGACTATTTCACCGACGCCGAGTTCCAGGACGCGGGCGGCAACGACGTCGGCCTCGCCAAGCTCTCCACCCTCATCGACCAGGTCCGCACCGAGAAGGGCGGCCGTCGCAACACCCTGCTCATCGACGCCGGCGACACCATCCAGGGCACCCAGCTCGCGTACTACTACGCCAAGGTCGACCCGATCACCGCCCGCCGCGGCCCCGTGCACCCCATGGCGCAGGCCATGAACGCCATCGGCTACGACGCCGTGGCCCTGGGCAACCACGAGTTCAACTACGGCATCCCGCTGCTGCGCAAGTTCGAGGAGCAGTGCGACTTCCCGCTGCTCGGCGCCAACGCCCTCGACGCCCGCACCCAGCGCCCCGCGTTCCCGCCGTACCACATCGCCACCATCCCCACCCCGCGCGGCCGGGCCGTCAAGGTCGCCGTGCTGGGCCTGACCAACCCCGGCATCGCCATCTGGGACCGGGCCCACGTGGAGGGGAAGATGACCTTCCCCTCCCTGGAGCAGCAGGCCGCGTACTACGTGCCCCGGCTGCGCTCGATGGGCGCCGACGTGGTGATCGTCTCCGCGCACTCCGGCACCAGCGGCACCTCCTCCTACGGTGATCAGCTCCCGCACATCGAGAACGCCGCCGCGATCATCGCCGAGACGGTGCCCGGCATCGACGCCATCCTGGTGGGCCACGCGCACGCCGAGATCCCCGAACGCCGGGTCACCAACACCGCCACCGGCAAGGAAGTGGTGCTGTCCGAGCCGCTGTTCTGGGGCAAGCGGCTGAGCGTCTTCGACATAGCGGTGGTCTGGGAGCGCGGCCGGTGGGTCGTCGAGTCGGTGTCCTCCGAGGTCCGCAACACCAACACCGTCGCCGAGGACCCGCGCATCACCCGGCTGCTGTCGGACGAGCACCAGCGGGTCGTGGCGTACGTCAACCAGGTCATCGGCACCGCGACCGAGGCGATGTCGGCCACCGAGGCCGCGTACAAGGACGCCCCGATCATCGACTTCATCAACTTCGTGCAGGCGGAGACGGTGACGGCGGCGCTGGCGGGCGGGGCGTACGCGGAGCTGCCGGTGCTCTCACAGGCGGCGTGCTTCTCGCGGTCCGCCGCGATCCCGGCGGGCCAGGTCACCATCCGTGATGTGGCGGGGATGTATGTCTTCGAGAACACCCTGGAGGCGCGGCTGATCACGGGCGCGCAGTTGCGGGACTATCTGGAGTTCTCGGCGCGGTACTTCGTGCGGACACCGGCCGGGGAGGCCGTCGATCCGTCGAAGCTGACGAATGCCGAGGGCATCCCGGACTACAACTACGACGCGGTCAGCGGTGTCACGTACGACATCGACATCGCCGAACCGGCCGGCTCCCGGATCCGCGAGCTGCGGTTCGCGGGCGAGCCGGTCGCGGACGACGCGCGGTTCGTCCTCGCGGTGAACAACTACCGGGCCAGCGGCGGCGGTAACTTCCCGCACATCGCCGCGGCCGATCAGTTGTGGGCGAACTCGGACGAGATCCGCAACACGATCATCACCTGGGTGCAGGAGAACGGTGAGATCGATCCGGCCCGGTTCGCCTCCGTCGACTGGCGGCTGACCCGTGCGGGTCAGCCCGTCTTCGACTGACAGCCAGTCCCCGTATCCGCCGCCCGTCAGCCGTCGGCGGTGCCGCCGGCGGCGGGCCGGCGGCGCCGGCGACGGCGCGGGGTACGCGGCGCGGCGCCCTCGGCGCCCTCCGCCGTCGCCGGGGCGGCGGCGGGCGCCCGCTCCGGTACGGCGGCGGCTGCGGAGGCGGCGGGCGCCGCCGCGCCCTCGCCCAGCGACACCCCACCCCGGGTACGGCGCCGCTGCCGGGTCGCGGTGCGCGTCCGCTTCGGCCGCTCACCGTCCTCGCCGGCCACCGTCTCCCTGGCGCCCCGGCCACCGCCGGACCGGGAACCGGAACCGGCACCGGAACGCTTGCTGTCGCGCCCGCCCAGGTCCTCGACCTCCTCGGCGGCAAGCCCCGCCCGGGTGCGCTCGGCCCGGGGCAGTATCCCCTTCGTCCCCTCGGGGATGCCCAGCGCCTCGAACAGATGCGGTGACGTCGAATACGTCTCCACCGGGTCCGGGAAGTCCAGGCCCAGCTCCTTGTTGATCAGCTGCCAGCGCGGGATGTCGTCCCAGTCGACCAGCGTGACGGCCGTCCCGGTCTTCCCGGCCCGCCCGGTGCGCCCGATGCGGTGCAGGTACGTCTTCTCGTCTTCCGGCGTCTGGTAGTTGATCACGTGCGTGACCCCGTCCACATCGATGCCGCGGGCCGCGACATCGGTGCACACCAGGACGTCGACCTTGCCGTTGCGGAACGCCCGCAGCGCCTGCTCGCGCGCGCCCTGCCCCAGGTCGCCGTGGACCGCGCCCGACGCGAACCCGCGCCGCGACAGCTGGTCGGCGACATCGGCGGCGGTGCGCTTCGTACGGCAGAACACCATCGCGAGCCCGCGCCCGGTCGCCTGGAGCATGCGGGCCAGCAGCTCCACCTTGTCCATGGAGTGCGCCCGGAACACATGCTGGGTGGTGTTGGCCACCGTCGTGCCGGCGTCGTCGGGGTCGGTGGCCCGGATGTGGGTGGGCCGGTTCATGTAGCGCCGGGCGAGGCCGATGACCTGCCCGGGCATCGTCGCGGAGAACAGCATCGTCTGCCGCTTGGCGGGCAGCTGCTCCATGATCCGCTCGACGTCCGGCAGGAAGCCGAGGTCGAGCATCTCGTCGGCCTCGTCCAGCACCAGGGTGCGGATCTCGGACAGCCGCAGCTTGCGCTGCCCGGCCAGGTCGAGCAGCCGGCCCGGGGTGCCGACGACCACGTCGACGCCGCGCGCCAGCGCCTCGACCTGCGGCTCATAGGCGCGACCGCCGTAGATGGACAGCACGCGTACGTTGCGCACCTTGCCGGCCGTCAGCAGGTCGTTGGTCACCTGCTGGCACAGCTCGCGGGTGGGGACGACCACGAGTGCCTGCGGGGCGTCGGTCAGCTCCTCGGGACGGGCCCGGCCCGCCTCGACGTCCGCCGGGACGGTCACGGTCTCCAGGAGGGGAAGCCCGAAGCCGAGGGTCTTGCCGGTGCCGGTCTTCGCCTGCCCGATGACATCGGTGCCGGAGAGCGCGACGGGGAGGGTCAGCTCCTGAATGGGGAAGGGAGTGATGATGCCGACAGCTTCGAGCGCCTCGGCGGTCTCGGGAAGGATCCCGAGATCTCGGAATGTGGTGGTGGCGGACAGGGTGGTGGCCTCTTCTGTGTGTCGCGGCGCACGTGGCGGCGAGGCGGGTCATCAGTACCGCGCCCGTATGATGCGGCCCGCCTTGGGGCCGTCTGTGGCGCGGGACCCGGTCGTCTCGCTCAAGCGCACGCACCGCGCGAGCGGGCCCCTCATACCGTGGTGGCTGCGGGGCGCACCCACCACGCGGAGGGCTGGTCAGGTCGGAGCCGATCGGCCAACCGACCGGACATCCTCGGAGGACAAGGGACCCGGGCGGTTCCTGGGCCCATCAGACTCCGGCATGGGGAAGGCCGCGCCACCTCCGGGCGGGCCTCTATAGCACTGTACCCCGGAACCGCGCATATGTGTCAGGCTCGGTCTCGCGAGGGCCTGGCCGGGGACTATTGTGCGGTCCATGCAGACGCCGCAGAGCCCTGAGCAGCCCGCCGTTCCCGATGCCGCCGAGCCCACGCAGGACTGGGCCCAGGCGTCCGCCGACCCGCGTTACCGGGCGGCCGTGGTCGATCTGCTGGGGGCACTGGCGTACGGGGAGCTGGCGGCCTTCGAAAGGCTGGCCGAGGACGCCAAGCTGGCGCCGGGGCTCGCGGACAAGGCGGCGCTGGCACGGATGGCGTCGGCGGAGTTCCAGCACTTCGAGCAGGTGTCCCGGCATCTGGAGGGCATCGCGGAGGAGCCGGTGACGGCGATGCAGCCGTTCGTCGTCCCGCTGGACGAGTTCCACCGGCTGACCGCGCCGTCGGACTGGCTGGAGGGCCTGGTCAAGGCGTATGTGGGCGACGCGATCGCCGCGGACTTCTACCGCGAGATCGCCTCCCGGCTCGACGCGGACACCAGGGGCCTGGTGCTGCGGGTGCTGGACGACACGGGTCACGCGTCGTTCGCGGTGGAGAAGGTACGGGCGGCCATCGAGGCCGACCCGCGGGTGGGCGGCCGGCTGGCGCTGTGGGCGCGCCGGCTGATGGGCGAGGCGCTGTCGCAGGCCCAGCGGGTGGTGGCGGACCGGGACGCGCTGTCCACGATGCTGGTCGGCGGGGTGGCCGACGGCTTCGACCTGGCGGAGATCGGCCGGATGTTCTCCCGGATCACCGAGGCCCACACCAAGCGCATGTCGGCGCTGGGCCTGTCGGCGTAGGGCCTGCGGCCCGCTCGCCCGACGACCGGCGGACGACGGCGGACCTGCCCGGGTCGGCTCCGCCCCGGCCACCGCCGACGCGGAGCGATGCCCCGCGCCCGGACCCGACACACATCACGGACGGAGCCAACGCCGGGATGCGGCCCCAGGCACCCCGTGACGGGCGGCAGGTGCGTGGCGGCGCCGGCAACAGAGCCGTACCGAGCGGGTCCCCACGCAGGGCCACGGCCCAACCGGTCGGCAACGGCCGACGCCGGGCGCGGCAAGCGGCAAGCGGCAAGCGGCAAGCGGCAAGCGGCCACGGGGCCGTACCCGGGCGCACGTGCCCGGCAAGGGCTGGCCGCTATCCGCGGCGGCCCCGCCGCCCCCGCTTCACGGGGAGCCCGCTCGGGGCCGCCACCCTGGTCGCCGCCGGGGTCGGCAGCGGTGGCGCCGCCCCGCTGCCGTCCGGCATCGCGCCGGGGCGCTGTTCCGCCGGGCCGGCGGGCTCCAGGCGCAGGATGCGGCACTCCCGCGCCCAGCGCGCCAGCAGGCCGTCCTGGTCGGGGGCGTTCAGCCGCTTGCCCTTGAGTTCGGCGGCGGTCGCCTCCCACAGCTCGCTGCCGGGCGCCGGTACGGTGACCCGGGCCGGCCAGACGATCAGCCGGCCGCCCTTGTCCTTGCTGCGGCAGCTCACCGTGGCCGTTCCGCCGTCCGTCAGCCCGAGCCCGTCCAGCGGCTGCTCGCCGCGCCGCCCGTCGTCGCCGTCGCCGCCGCCGCCGCCGACCAGGCAGACCGCGCCCTCGTGCCAGACGTGCCACAGCCCCCGGGCCGGGCCCTGCGGCCCGCGCACCCACACCAGGGCCGACTTCTTCGCACTCTCCTCGATCAGCGCCCGATCGATCATGCTCATCAGCCCTCGGCCCTCATCCCTCGGTCCTCAGTTCTCAGTCCTCAGTCCTTGTCCGTCACCATCTCGTCGCCGTAGTCGAGGATCTCCTCGTCCGGCGGCGCGTGCAGCGTGAACTCCTTGTTCCAGTCCGTCAGCGTCAGCTCCCCCGCCGCCCCGCCCCGCTCGAACCGCAGCGGGTACGGCGTGCCGATCAGCGAAACCTCCATGGCCCCGCCCACGCCCTCCGCCGCCTCCAGCCGGATGGTCTGCACGCCGCCGATCTCGCCCCGCTCCCCTATCGCCCGCTCACCCTCCAGCGCCAGCAGCCCGTCCAGCAGCACCATCCGGTCGGTGAAGCCGCTCAGCTGCGCGTAGGCCGGATCCTCGGGCGCGACCCGCACATACTTTCCGTCCAGCTTGTACGCCGGATCGGGATCCTCGCCGCCGTCCTCGCCCTCGTCCTCCCCGCCCTGGGCCTGCCAGAACCCCACATCGGCCTTGATGTACAGGTCCTCGCCGATCCGCAGCAGCTCGAAGGTGGTGCCCTCGGTGGACACCTCCCCCACCCCGCCCTCCTCGCCGATCCGCATGTCCAGCCGGTATGTGGTCCCCTCGGTGATCACGGTGCCGGACAGCCGTACGGCGGTGGCTCCCTGGACGGCGCCGCGCGCCTCCTGCTCGATCTCCTCGGCGGTCAGCTTCGCCAGCCCGTTGGTCCCCTCGTCGGGGTCCTCGTCGCTGCCGCCGCACGCGGTGAGCGTCACGCTCGCCAGCGCGCAGCAGAGCGCCAGTACAGCCCTGCGCCACCTGGGCCATCCGGGGACCGCTGCCCTCACGTCGGCTGCCTTTCCACTCGGGGGTCGGGGAGTTGAGCGGCAGCGTACCGGTACCGGCTCATCACCCCTGACGGCAGTAGCCCTTGGGCCCGGTGGCCGCCGTACCATCGGGGGCATGGCTACCGACATCCCCCAGCCCACGGACAGCGCCGTTCGGGCCGCGCTCGCCACGGTGAACGATCCGGAGATCCATCGGCCGATCACCGATCTGGGCATGGTCAAATCCGTGGAGATCGCCCCCGACGGCACCGTCACGGTCGGCGTCTACCTCACGGTCCAGGGCTGCCCGATGCGGGAGACGATCCACTCCTCCGTGGCGGCGGCGGTGCGCGCCGTGCCCGGGGTGAGCGACGTACGGGTCGAGCTGGACGTGATGAGCGACGCCCAGCGCAAGGAGCTGGCGAGCACGCTGCGCGGCGGGCAGGCCGAACGGGAGGTGCCGTTCGCCAAGCCGGGGTCGCTGACCCGCGTCTACTGCGTGGCCTCCGGCAAGGGCGGCGTCGGCAAGTCCTCGGTGACCGTCAATCTGGCGGTGGCCCTGGCCGCGCGCGGGCAGAAGGTGGGCGTGGTCGACGCCGACATCTACGGCCACTCGGTGCCGCGCATGCTGGGTACGGACGGCAGCCCCACCCAGGTCGAGAATATGATCATGCCGCCGTCGGCGCACGGCGTGAAGGTGATCTCGATCGGCATGTTCACCCCGGGCAACGCGGCCGTCGTGTGGCGCGGCCCGATGCTGCACCGCGCGCTCCAGCAGTTCCTCGCCGACGTCTACTGGGGCGACCTCGACGTCCTCCTCCTCGACCTGCCGCCCGGCACCGGCGACATCGCCATCTCCGTCGCGCAGCTGGTGCCCAACGCCGAGATCCTGGTGGTCACCACCCCGCAGCAGGCCGCCGCCGAGGTCGCCGAACGCGCCGGGTCGATCGCCGTCCAGACCCACCAGAAGATCGTCGGCGTCGTGGAGAACATGTCCGGGCTGCCCTGCCCGCACTGCGACGAGATGGTCGACGTCTTCGGCAGCGGCGGCGGGCAGCAGGTCGCCGACGGGCTGACCAGGACCACCGGCGCCGAGGTTCCGGTGCTGGGCACCATCCCCATCGACGTACGGCTGCGCGAGGGCGGCGATGAGGGGAAGCCGGTGGTGCTGAGCGACCCGGACTCCCCGGCCGGGGTGGCGCTGCGCAAGATCGCCGACGCGCTCGGCGGCCGGCAGCGCGGGCTCTCCGGCCTGTCCCTGGGGATCACCCCGCGCAACAAGTTCTGAGGTGAGGGTGGGCGACCGGCCCACCCTCCGGGGGCGTACGGCCCAGGCCCAGGTGTCAGGTGTACCTCTCCAGGTCCTTGATCACGGAGAAGCCGAGGCCGTACGCGCTCATCCCCCGCCCATAGGCGCCGAGGTGCACGCCGTCACCGCCCGCGCCGGCCAGTACCCACCCGTACTCGGACTCCCGGTAGTGGAAGTCGGTCTGCACCCCGTCCACCGGCAGTTGCAGGATCGACCAGGCGCCGCCGTCCAGATCGTCCGCCAGCTCCCAGGCGATCGCGGTCTGCTGATCCAGCCAGTCCTGCCGCAGCGCCCGCTCCATCTGGGCCGGCCAGGTGCCGGCCAGCAGCCCCGCCCCGGCCAGCCAGGCGGCCGAGGACACCGAGGTGGCCTCCAGTACGCCGGTACCGTCCGGGCTGCGGCGCACCGGGCGGGAGGCGACGGTCACCACCACCGTGAACCGCTGCTCCTCCTGCCCCAGCTCGGTGAGCAGCGAAGGCTCGTCGCCGTGCCCGGTGGAGCCGTGCTCGACGGTGCCGTCGGTGGCCGTACCGACCTGCATCAGCCAGCGCTGGCCGGTGAACGCCTCATCGAGCCCGTACCAGGGGAACCCGGCCAGCAGATAGCCGTCCACCGCCACGCGGCGCGCCCCGGGGACGGCCTGGGGCTCGGCCCGGGGCCCGTCCGGCTCCCCGGACCCGGACCCGGACGGCCCGGGCTCACCCGTGGCGTCCTGCGGTTCTGCCCGACTCGTCGTCTCCATCTGCGCGACGCCTCCTCATTGCCCTCGTCCTGGGCACACCCCGGACATAGGGAGGATAGCCATCAGCGTCCTGGCAGGTGGGCAGGGCCGATCCACCGGTGGGCCCATATGACCTACAAGCGGGTTGAATCCACCCGCTCAGGTGGCATCGGCGTCGAAGGGGGGCGCGTCGTCAGCGGCGGCGGCCGGGGAGGTACGGGGGGCGGCGTCGCCCGGCTTGCCGAGGTCCACCGGGGTGCCGCCGGTCTTCGCCAGCTCCACCTTGTCGGAGGTGCCGCGCGGGAGCACGTGGCGGCTGTTCACCGAGTCGACGACCTCGTTCAGCTCCTTGCGGACATCCATGCTGTCGCGCAGTTCCTTCAGGCCGTACGTGTCGTCCTTGTCGAGGAGATGCTTCTGCGCGAACCGCTTGGGATTCAGGTCCTCGAACTCGAAGTCCTTGAACTCAGGGCCCAGCTCCGAGCGGATGTCCTGCTTGGCGCTGTCGGAGAATTCCCGGACCTTGCGGATGAGCCGGGCGGCGTCCTGGATCATCTTCGGCAGCTTCTCCGGCCCGAAGACCAGAATGGCCAGCACAATGATCACCAGGAATTCGAGTGATCCGATATCAAAGAACACCTGGCTGCTCCCTCACACATCTGGACGAGGCCACGGTACCGGCCACGGGCCGGAGGCGGGAGTCGCGGGGGACCCTCGATCGGTAAACAGCGGACCACATCACGCTCAGCCTCCGGACGCTTCACCGAGGGTGACGGACACGTCGATGTCGTCGCCGTCGCGCTGCACGGTGAGCGTGAGCCGGTCGCCGGGGCGGTGGCTGCGGATCTTGACGATCAGCTCGTCGCCGCTGCGGACCCGCTCGCCGTTGACGGCGGTGATCACATCGCCCTCCCGGAGCCCGGCGAGGTCCCCGGGGCCGCCCGGCTCGACGGCGGTGCCGCCGTCGTTGCCGGCCGCGGTGCCGACACGGGCGCCGCTGCCCCGGTAACTGAGGTCGAGCGTCACCCCGATGATGGGATGGGTCGCGCGGCCGGTGTTGATCAGCTGCTCGGCGATGTCCTTGCCCTGGTTGATCGGTATGGCGAACCCGAGCCCGACACTGCCGGCCTGCCCGCCGTCGGCACCCGACGGCTCGGGCGCCCGGATCGCACTGTTGATCCCGATGACCCGGCCGTCGAGATCGACGAGCGGGCCGCCCGAGTTCCCCGGGTTGATGGGGGCGTCGGTCTGCAAGGCGTTCACGTAGGACACGTCCGAGCCGTCCGACTCCTCGCCGCCGGCGGTGATCGGCCGGTTGACGGCGCTGATGATGCCGGAGGTGACGGTGCCCGCCAGATCGAAGGGCGCGCCGATCGCGACGACGGGGTCGCCGACGCGTACGCCGTCGGAGTCGCCGAGCGGCAGCGGGGTGAGCCCCGAGACCCCCGTGACCTTGACCACGGCGAGGTCGTAGCCGGCGTGCTGGCCGACGATCTCGGCGCTGGCGGTGTCGCCGCTGTTGAAGGTGACCTGTATCGAGCCGTTGCTGCTGCCGGCGGGGCGCACCACGTGCGCGTTGGTGAGGATGTGGCCCCGGTCGTCGATGACGAAACCGGTTCCGGTGCCGGCGGCGCCGCCGCCCTGCACATGCAGGGTGACCACGCCGGGGAGGGCGGTCTCGGCGATCCCCGCGATGGATCCGGGGGGTGCGGACCCCCGCTCGGAGCCGGCCTGCGGCAACCGCACCTCGCTGAACCGCCCGTCCCGCTCCAGATAGACCCCGACCCGACCGCCGACCAGCCCCGCGACCAGGGCGATGACGACGGCGCCGATCAACAGCGCGCCGCGCCGGGGCCGCGCCTTCACCTCGCCGCCGGTGACGGGCGGCGCGACGGAAACCCCCCAGGGGTCATACCGCCCCGGCCCGTCGCCCTGCGGCCCCGCCGGGGGCGGGGGTGCGGGGGCGGGGGCGGGGGCGGCAGCCGAAGCCATCCCCCCGCCCACTCCGGCCCCGGCCCCCGGCAGCCCGGCAGCGGCGGAGCCACTGCCACCCGCCGCCGTACCGGGGACAGGGCCGTCCGGCGGCGGCGTGTAGCCCCCGGCACCCTGCGGCTCGGCCGCCCCCCGAACTCCACCACCGGCAGGCGCGCCCTCGCCGAGCTGACCGCCCGCACGTCCGTCACCCGCGGCACCCGACGCGGCACCACCTGCCGACGTACCGCCATAACCACCCGCACCGGCCGCGCCATCGGCGGCGTACGGGCCGGCGTACGCAGGCCCCGTGGCACCCGCCGGCCCCGTGGTACCGCGCGCCCCGGCTGTCGGGGACCCGGTCGAGGCGGCCGGCACAGCGCCATAGCCACCCCCGGCCCCGGATGCCGCCGTCCCCGGCGACGCGAACCGCTCCGCGCCCTCACCAGTCTCCGCACCCGCAGCGCCGGGCACCGGCCCGGGAGCGGGGGTACCCGCCGCCGGGGTATAGCCACCGCCGGCGCCGGCCACAGGCCCGGGCGCAGGGGTGTAGCCACCCGCGCCCGCCGCAGCACCGAGCGACGCCGCACCACCCGGCGGCGTATAGCCACCGCCCGCCCCGGCCCCGGCCCCGGCCGCAGGCCCGGGCGTCGGGGTGCCACCCGGCGGCGTCACCGTGGTCGAGCGTGGGTCCGCGCTCGTGCCGGTGGGCGGCGGGGTGGTGCCCCGTCCGGGCTGGTGGCCGGCCGTGGTGCCGCCGTGGCCGGCGGCGGGCGCGGGTGACGGGGTGCCCGCCGGTGGCGGACAGCCGGTGTCGGCCCCGGCACCGGTGGTGGTGCCATGGGCGGGGGTGGGGGGCTGGACAGGCGGGGCTGGGGCCCACGGGCCGGGTTGGCCGTAAGGCGGGGTGCCGTAGGGGTCCTGGCCCGGTTCTTCGTCCGGGCCCCATGAGGTGCTGCCCTGCCCTGTGTCCATCGCAGTCCCCATCGTGTCCGCACTGCCGTCTTCCGGCAATGGATTCAACCAGGTCCGTCCGACCGGCTCAGCGCGGGCTCACTGCTCCGAGTGCCGTGGTCGGTGAAGGTCCTGGGGAAGCGGCGACGGGCCAGACGATCGGTTCGGTGTTCCACAGCGGTACGGGGTATCCCCAGCCCGTCGTGCCGGGCGAGGAATACTGCTGGCCGCTCAGGGCCACCGGCCCCAGCGCACCGGACAGGCCCGCGCCCATCGCGCCGGCCGGCCGGCCGGCGAGTGGTCCGGCGGACTGTTCGGCCAGCACCTCTTCCACCCGGCCCGAGGTGCGCGCCGTGGCCATCGAGGCGGTGGTGCCGGCCGCGGCCGGGTTGGGGGTGCCGGGGGAGCCGGCCGTGGGCGGGGCGCCGAGCCCCGCGCTACTGACCGCGCCCGCGATGGCGAGTGCCGCCACCGACACCGCGCCGGCCGCCGCGAAGACGAAGCGGTGGCCCGAGCGGTTGTCCCGGCTGTCCCTGGCCGGCCGGGAGGCCGCCGGTCTGTGTATCCGGAAGCCGCTGTCGGGGCCGAGGCCGGACCGGCTCAACAGGGATTCGCGGTCCGCGCCGCCGGGCAGCGCGGAGCCGCGGCCCGGGCCGAGGGGCCCGGGCCGCGGTCCGCCCGCCGGCGCGCCGAATGGCCCCGGCGGTGCCGCGCCCGCCGCGGGCAGGTCCTGGAGCCGGGCCAGCAGCCCGGAGGACAGCGTGGGCAGCGGGCTCTCGGCGAACACGCTCTTCAGCCGCCGCTGGGCGTCCGCCTCCGCCTTGCAGTCGGCGCAGGTGGCCAGGTGCGCCAGCACCCGGTCCCGGCTGTCGTGCGACAGCTCGCCGTCGATCAGGGCGGCCAGGCTCTCCCCGAGGTGCTGGTCGGCCTGGCCCGCGCCCTGTTCCGGGGCAACGCTCACTCCGCCGCACCCCCGGCCGCGAGCGCGGGCTCCGGTACCCGGACCGCCTTGCCGCCGCCGCGCGGCGAACGGTGCTTGAGGGCCTTGCGCAGATGCGAGCGGCCCCGGTGGATGCGGCTGCGGACCGTACCGAGCTTCACGCCCAGCGTGGTGGCGATCTCCTCGTAGCTCAGGCCCTCGATGTCACACAGCACCACCGCTGCCCGGAAGTCCGGGGCGAGGGTGTCCAGCGCCTGCTGGACGTCCGCGTCGAAGTGGGTGTCGTGGAAGTGCTGCTGCGGGGTGGGCTCTCGGCTGGGCAGCCGGTCGGCGGCGTCGTCGCCGAGGGCGTCGAAGCGGATCCGCTGCTTGCGCCGGACCATATCGAGGAAGAGGTTCGTGGTGATCCGGTGCAGCCACCCCTCGAAGGTGCCGGGGGTGTAGGTGGAGAGGGAACGGAATACCCGTACGAAGACCTCCTGGGTGAGGTCCTCCGCGTCGTGCTGATTACCGGTGAGCCGGTAGGCGAGCCGGTAGACGCGGGCACTGTGGGTACTGACGATCTCGTCCCAGCTGGGCGGTGCCCACGTCTGGCCGTCGGGCCCCGCACTGAAGGTCGCGGTGGCGGCGGGTGCGCCGTCAGCGGATCCGGTGTCGGTGTGGGCTCCGTCAACGATGTCAGTCACAGAATTCGGCCCGCCGGAAGAGCGCCGGAAGCGTTTGAGCACTCCCTTGCTCTCAGACGCGGCCGCACCTCCCCTGTCGGCTCTGGTGGTGTCCAGTGGAGTGCCTACCATAGCCACCTCGCCCGTTAACTCCGGATAAGTATTTATGACCGGCTTTCGGCCGCACACCCGCCGAACCCCGGCGAGGGATCAAACGTCCGGACCGCCGATCCGGTTCCCGCCCGGAGTCGCTACAGTCAAAGCCGCGAAAGACGGGGACAGGAGAAGGCCATTACCGGCAACCGGCTCACGAGCTGGGCGTTCGCTGAGGCGTACGGGTCTCCGGACGCCGACAGCCCCGAGGGGGCGGCTCTGCGCTGGGCCCACGACCGGTCGGTCGAGGGCGGGGTACGGCCGGTCTCGCCGGGCGCGGGCGACACCCTGCGGCTGCTGGCCGCCGTCTGCGGGGCGCGCGCGGTGGTGGAGATCGGCACCGGTACGGGGGTCTCCGGCATCCACCTGCTCCAGGGGATGCGCCCGGACGGCGTGCTGACCACGGTGGACATCGAGCCGGAACGGCTCCAGTTCGCCCGCCAGGCGTTCCGTACCGCCGGGTTCGCCGCCAACCGGGCCCGGTTCATCCCGGGCCATGCCCTGGATGTGCTGCCCCGGCTCACCGACGGCGGCTATGACCTGGTGTTCTGCGATGCCGACCGGCTCGAATACCTCGCCTACCTCGCAGAATCGTTGCGGCTGCTGCGCCCTGGCGGGCTGGTGTGCTTCGCGGGGGTCTTCGCGGGCGGCCGTACGGTGGGCTCGGGGCCGCAGCCCACCGAGGTGCTCAAGCTGCGCGAACTGCTGCGCGCCGTGCGGGAGAGCGCCGAGCTGATGCCCGCGCTGCTGCCGGCCGGCGACGGCCTGCTCTGCGCCGTCCGCAAGTGAACCGGCAAGTGAACCCGGGGAGCGGGAACGGCGCTGCCCCGGACCGGGTGGGGCCGGGGCAGCGCCAAGGGTTCACAGCAGTGGTGCTCGCCGGCTCAGCCGGTCACCTTCTTCAGCTCCTCATCGAGAGCGACCGCTTCGTCCGGGGTCAGCTCGACAACGAGCCGGCCGCCGCCTTCGAGCGGGACGCGCATGATGATGCCCCGCCCCTCCTTGGTCACCTCGAGCGGGCCATCGCCCGTCCGCGGCTTCATGGCCGCCATGCTCGTTCCCCTTCCTGAAACCAGCTACATCGCAGCCGACAACCCGAGCGTCACCGGCATCGAACACATTGCTTCTCGGCCATTATCCCGCATCGAGTGACCCTCTGACCAACATCGGAGGATCTCCCTTCGGCAACGCATGCTCACAAATCCCCCCAATTCGTCGCCGGGGGCGGGGTATCGCATCCCTATGCTGTGATCCATGGCCGACACTGTGCTCTACCACGTCACCGAGAGTCTCGCCACCATTACGCTGAACCGCCCGGACGCGATGAACGCCCTGGATCTCGGCACCAAGGAAGCCCTGCGCGACGCCCTGCGCACGGCCGCCGGGGAGAGCGCGGTGCGGGCGGTGCTGCTCACCGGAAACGGGCGCGCGTTCTGCGTGGGACAGGATCTGAAGGAACACATCGGGACACTGCGGAACGCCGGGCCGCAGGGGCTCACCATGAATACCGTCACCGAGCATTACAACCCCATCACCGAAGCCATCACGGACATGCCCAAACCCGTCCTGGCCGCCGTGAACGGTGTGGCGGCCGGTGCCGGATTCGGATTCGCGCTCGCCGCCGACTACCGGCTGGTCGCCGAGGGCGCGACCTTCAACACGTCCTTCGCCCAGGTCGGCCTCGGCGCCGACTCCGGGCTCTCCTGGACCCTGCCGCGCTTTGTCGGCCCGGGCACGGCGGCCGATCTGCTGCTCTTCCCGCGCTCCATCGACGCCGCCGAGGCGCTGCGGCTCGGCATCGCGCAGCGGGTGGTGCCCGACGCGGAACTCCCGGAGGCCGCCGAGCGGTTGGCGCGGCGCCTCGCCGAGGGCCCGACGCTCGCCTACGCCGCGATCAAGCGGGCGCTCGCCTACGGCGCCACCCACCCGCTGTCCCAGTCGCTGGCCCACGAGGCCGAGTTGCAGCAGGCGGCCGGCGCGTCCGCCGATCACCGGGCCGCCGTGGCCGCCTTCGTCGCCAAGGAACGGCCCCGGTTCCAGGGCAGCTGACCGGGCTGTCAAACCCCCGGTTCGGCACCCGGTTCGGCACCCGGTTCAGCACCCGGGCCGACCGGGGGCCGCTCCGGCCACCCCACCCGTACCCGGCCCAGCTCCTGCTCCAGCGCCGCGATCCGCGCGTCCCGCTCCGCCAGTTCGGCCGCCAGCCGGTCCAGTACGTCGTCGGTCTCCGCCATCCGGTAGCCGCGGGCCGCCAGCGGCAGCCGTACCGCCACCACGTCCGCCGCGCTCAGCGGCCGGTGCAGGGGCAGCGGATCGTCCGCGCGGTCCGGCTGCGCGTCCGGCAGCCCGCCGGTCACCGGGCCGCCCGAGCCGTCCCCGCTGCCCAGCACCGCCAGCGCGACCGCCGCGACGACCGCGACCATGGCCGCCATCAGAAACCAGAACACCGGGCCCGACCGCCTCTCACGTGGGTCACTTCTCACTTGGGGTATCGATCGTGCCATGCCGCACCGCCGGCGGCGGCCAGGTAGGTTCGTACGCGGTGCCGAACCGCCATATATGGGAGGGCTGACCCGACAATGCTGCGCCTGGGGACGCGAGAATTCGCGGCCGGTGAGCCGGTGATCATGGCCATCGTGAACCGCACGCCCGACTCCTTCTACGACCGGGGCGCCACCTTCGACGACGCCCCGGCGCTGGAGCGGGTGGAGCGGGCGGTGGCCGAGGGCGCGGCGATCATCGACATCGGCGGCGTCAAGGCGGGCCCCGGCCAGGAGGTGGACGCGGCGGAGGAGATACGGCGTACGGCCGGCTTTGTCGCCGAGGTGCGGCGCCGCCACCCGTCCGTCGTGATCAGCGTGGACACCTGGCGGCACGAGGTGGGCGAGGCGGTGTGCGCGGCGGGCGCCGATCTGCTCAACGACGCCTGGGGCGGGGTCGATCCGAAGCTGGCCGAGGTGGCCGCCCGGCACGGGGTGGGCCTGGTGTGCACCCACGCGGGCGGCGCGGCGCCGCGCACCCGGCCGCACCGGGTCACGTACGACGATGTGATGGCGGACATCCTGCGCACCACGGTGGGGCTCGCCGAGCGGGCGGTACGGCTCGGGGTGCGGCGGGAGGCCGTCCTCATCGATCCGGGGCACGACTTCGGGAAGTCGACGCGGCATTCGCTGGAGGCGACCCGGCGGCTGGACGAGATGACGGCGACGGGGTGGCCGGTGCTGGTGTCGCTGTCCAACAAGGACTTCGTGGGCGAGACCCTGGACCGGCCGGTGCGGGAGCGGCTGATCGGGACGCTGGCCACCACGGCGGTGTCCGCCTGGCTGGGGGCCCGGGTCTACCGGGTGCACGAGGTGGCCGAGACCCGGCAGGTGCTGGAGATGGTGGCCTCGATCGCCGGCCACCGGCCCCCGGCGGTGGCCCGCCGCGGGCTGGCGTGAGCGGCCGGCCGGGTGCGCCGTACGGCTACGGCTTGGTGACCAGGGCGATGGCCTCTTCTTCGTCGTCGGTGATGTGGAAGAGGTCCAGGTCCTTCTCGGACGCCTTGCCGCCGGCGATCATGGTGTGCCGCAGCCAGTCGGCGAGGCCCTGCCAGTAATCGCGGCCCATCAGCACGATCGGGAAGCGGGTGACCTTCTGGGTCTGCACCAGGGTGAGCGCCTCGAACAGCTCGTCCATGGTGCCCATGCCGCCGGGCAGCACCAGGAAGCCCTGGGCGTACTTCACGAACATCGTCTTGCGGACGAAGAAATAGCGGAAGTTGACGCCGATGTTCACGTATTCGTTGAGGCCCTGCTCGAAGGGCAGCTCGATGCCGAGGCCGACCGAGACCCCGCCGTGCTCGGCCGCGCCCTTGTTGGCGGCCTCCATGGCGCCCGGGCCGCCTCCGGTGATCACCGCGAACCCGGCCTCGGCGAGCCCGCGCCCGATGCGCACCCCGGCCTCGTACTCCGGCGAGTCGGGTGGGGTCCTGGCCGAGCCGAAGACGGAGACGGCCGGGCCGAGTTCGGCCAGTGCCCCGAAGCCCTCGACGAACTCGGACTGGATGCGCAGCACCCGCCACGGGTCGCCGTGCACCCAGTCGGAGGGGCCGCGGGTGTCCAGCAGCCGCTGGTCGGCCGTGCCGGGCACCACCTGTTCGCGGCGGCGTACCACCGGCCCCAGGTACTGCTCGCGGCGGCCGTCGGGGGCCGGCCGGTGCTCCGGGCTGCTGCTCATACATTGCTCCTTACGACGGTCCGTACTCCTCACTCAGCGTACGGTGACAAAAGTGAAGCGTTGGTGAAAGGGCGCGGGACAGTGCGTGACCACGCGCCCCCGTCGGACCTCTGCTAGGCGCCGAGCCAGGCGCGCAGCCGTTCCTCGCAGTGGGTGATGAGCGCGGTCTCCACCCGTTCGTCGCGGCGGTGGGCGAGGCTGGCCTCGCCGGGGCCGTAGTTCACCGCGGGGATGCCGAGCGCGGAGAACCGGGAGACGTCGGTCCAGCCGAACTTGGGCCGGGCCTCGCCGCCGACCGCCGCCATGAAGGCGCGGGCGGCGGGGTGGCTCAGGCCGGGGAGCGCGCCGGGGGCGTGGTCGGTGACCTCGATGTCGAGGGTGCCGCAGTCCGCGAAGACCTCGCGGACGTGGGCGATGGCCTGCTCCTCGTCGCGGTCGGGGGCGTAGCGGTAGTTCACGGTGACGACGCAGGCGTCGGGGATGACGTTGCCGGCGACGCCGCCCTCGATGCCGACCGCGTTGAGGCCCTCGTGGTATTCGAGGCCGTCGATGACGGGGCGGCGCGGCTGGTAGGCAGCGAGCGCGGCGAGGACCGGGGCGGCGGCGTGGATGGCGTTGGTGCCCATCCAGGAGCGGGCGGAGTGGGCGCGTACCCCGGGCAGCGTCACGCGCACCCGCAGGGTGCCCTGGCAGCCGCCCTCGACCTGGCCGGTGGAGGGTTCGAGCAGCACGGCGAAGTCGGCGGCCAGCCAGTCGGGGTGGACGGCGGCCAGGTGGCGCAGTCCGTTGCGCTCGGACTCGACCTCCTCGTTGTCGTAGAAGACGAAGGTGAGATCGCGGTTGGGGGCGGGCACGGTGGCGGCGATGCGCAGCTGTACGGCGACGCCGGCCTTCATGTCGGTGGTGCCGCAGCCCCACAGCAGGCCGTCGTCGTCCAGCCGGGAGGGTACGTTGCCGGCGATCGGCACGGTGTCGAGGTGGCCGGCGAGCAGGACGCGTTCGGCGCGGCCGGTGTCGGTGCGGGCGACGACGTTGTTCCCGTAACGGTCCACCCGCAGGTGCGGCAGTGCGCGCAGGGCGCTTTCGACGGCGTCGGCCAGTTGCTTCTCGGAGCCGCTGACCGAGGGGATGTCGACCAGCGCGGCGGTGAGGGCGGGGGCGTCGAGAGCGAGGTCAAGTGCGGGTGGTTCCATGGGCACGAGGGTACCGGTGGGTGATCCGGCTGTGACGGAGACCGGTTACGGTGGGCGCGTGCCCGAACCCACCGCATCTCGTAGACGTCGCAGGCTGGTCCGCGGCGGGTCCGCTGTCCTGGTATTGGCCGCTGTGGCCGGATATGGCGTGGTGCAGTACACGTCATCGCCCGGGCCCGCGCAGCCTCCGCATTGCAAGGTGGAGGGCGCGGGGGAGACCGCCTGGTTCACGATGAATCCGCAACAGGCCGCGAACGCCGCGACGATCGAGGCGGTCGGCTCGGCGCGCGGGCTGCCGGAGCGGGCGATCACGATAGCGATCGCGACGGCGATGCAGGAGTCCAGCCTCTACAACATCGATTACGGCGACCGGGATTCGGTGGGTCTGTTCCAGCAGCGCCCCAGCCAGGGCTGGGGTTCGGTGGAGGAGATCATGGATCCGGTGTACTCGGCGGGGCAGTTCTACGACCATCTGGTCGAGGTGCCGGACTATCTGACGAAGCCGCTGACGGTGGCGGCGCAGGAGGTGCAGCGCAGTGCCTTCCCCGATGAGTACGCCAAGCACGAGCCGCGGGCGGCGCTGCTGGCCGCCGCGTTCACCGGGAGTTCGCCCGCGGCGCTGAACTGCACGGTCGGGGAGGCCGGGGTGGAGCCCTTCCCGCCGGCGCAGGTGCTGGAGCGGATCCGGGCGGAGTTCGGGGATGCGGTGCCGGTGGACGGGGACGGCGCGCTGGTGACGGTGGGGCTTTCGCCGACGGAGAACGCGCGGCGCGGCTGGGAGTTGGCGCACTGGTCGGTGGCGCACGCGGCCGAACTGGGCATCGAGCGGATCGAGCTGGGCAATCGGGTGTGGGAGGCGAAGCGGTCGACGGAGGGCTGGCGGGAGGACGAGCAGCGTGCCGACTCGGCGGCGGCGACCGGGGTGGGGGGCGTGGCGGGCGCCAGTGCCGGCGGTGAGCTGGTGCTGACCATAGTGGCGCCGGCGGACGAGGACGGGGACGACGGGACGGCTCCGTAACGGGCCGGCGGGGCGGCGGTCGGCCGGTGGGGCCGGCCGCTTTCGCACGCCGTCGTAACTTTACCTTCCGGATGGTAAAGTAATGAGCATGCGCCCGAGCTCACGCCACCTGATCCTGGATGCCGCCATCCGCGTCACCGAACGTGACGGCATCACCGCCCTGACCCTGGAATCCGCCGCCCGCGAGGCCGGGGTGACCAAGGCCGGGCTGATGTACCACTTCCCCAGCCGGGAAGTGCTGCTGACCGCCATCCAGCAGCAGCTGATCACCCAGTGGGAGGAGCAGCTGCTCCGGATGCTCGGCAAACCGCTGGCCGAGGCGACCCCCCGTGAGTCCACCGTCGCCTACGCCATCGAGGGCGCGGCCAACACCGCGAGCAAGGCGGAGCTCACCTTCATGCTCGAATCCACGGCGCAGCCCACGCTCGCCCAGCAGTGGGACGAGCTCATGCACCGCTGGGCCCCGCTGCCCGCGCGCCTGGAGGGGCCGGCCGACCTCGATCTCCTGCTGGCCCGGATGGCCTCCGACGGCATCTGGCTGTACGAGGCCACCACCGGCGCCGCGCTGCCCGCGCACCTCAAAGCGGCCCTGGTCGACCGGATCACCGAGCTGACCACGCCCCCCGCCGACCACGCCTGAGGCCCACGCCCGACACCCGCGCCCGACACCCGCGGCGGACAAGACCGAAGGAGAAACGAAGTGAACAGCGCCAAGCGCTGGTGGATGCTGGTGACCGTATCGGCGGGCCTGCTGCTGATCTCGGTGGACATGACCGTCCTGTACACCGCCCTGCCGACGCTGACCGAAGAGCTGCCGGCGGACGCCTCCCAGAAGCTGTGGATCATCAACGCCTATCCGCTGGTGATGGCCGGCCTGCTGCTGGGCGCCGGCACCCTGGGCGACCGCGTCGGCCACAAGCGGATGTTCCTCACCGGCCTGGCCCTGTTCGGTACGGCCTCCCTGCTCGCCGCGTTCGCGCCCAGCGCCGCCGTGCTGATCGGCGCCCGCGCGTTCCTGGCCGTCGGCGCCGCCGCGATGATGCCGGCCACCCTCTCCCTCATCCGCATCACCTTCGACGACGAACGCGAACGCGGCATCGCCATCGGCGTATGGGGCACGATGTCCGTCTTCGGCATGGCGCTCGGCCCCATCGTCGGCGGCCTGCTGCTGGAGCACTACTGGTGGGGCTCGGTCTTCCTCATCAACGTCCCCGTGGTGCTGATCGCCCTGGTGGCCGCCGCCCTGCTCGCCCCGGGAGGCTCCGGCAACCCCGACAAGCCCTGGGACCTGCTCGCCTCCGCCCAGATCATGGTCGCCCTGGTCGGTGTCGTCTACGCCATCAAGGAGATCACCAAGCCGCAGCCGCAGCCGCTCCACCTGCTCCTGGCGCTGCTGGCCGCCGCGGCCGGCGGCCTGCTCTTCATCCGCCGCCAGCGCGGCATGTCCCACCCGCTGATCGACTTCGCCCTGCTGCGCGACCCCCGCATCATGGCCGGGATCATGGCGGCCGGTCTGGCGATGTTCGCGGACGCCGGGGTCCAGCTGGTGCTCACCCAGCGCCTCCAACTGGTGCTCGGCCTGACCCCGCTGGAAGCCGGCCTGCTGGTGGCTGCGGTCGCCCTGGGGGCGCTGCCGGCCGGCATCATCGGCGGCGCCGTGCTGCACCGGGTCGGCACCCGCCCGCTGATCGCCGGCGGTCTGCTGCTCACCGGCGCCGGCGCGCTGCTCACCCTGGCCATGACCCCCGAGATGCTGCCGTTCCTGCGGCTGCATCCGGACCACGCGGCCTGGATCATGCCCGGCCTGGTGGTGGTCGGCGCCGGCTCCGGTCTCGCGATGACCGCCGCCTCGGCCGCCATCATCGGCAACGCCCCCGCCCACCGGGCCGGCATGGCCGCCTCGGTCGAGGAAGTGTCGTACGAGCTGGGCTCCCTGTCCGGCGTCGCGATCCTCGGCAGCATGCTCAGCGCCCTGTACACCAGTACCGTCCGACTGCCCGACGGTGCCCCGGACTCGGCGAAGGAGGGGCTGGACCAGGCCATCACCGCCGCCGGTGAACTCCCGGACGGCGTGGGCGCGGACACCCTGCTGACGGCGGCACACCAAGCCTTCGACCATGGCTATACGGCCACCCTCCTGATCGCTACGGTGGTCCTGGTGGGCGGCGCCGCGCTCACCGCCCGGCTGCTGTCCCGGCCCGCCCCGACCCTCACCGTCCCCGAGGAGCTCGGCGGCGATCCGACCACGGCCACCGAGGCCGGGCACCTGGTCACGAAGGAGAACACACCGGAGTGAGCCTCACTCTCCTCCTGCTCACGGCCACCGCCCTGAGCGCCGCAGTGCTGCTGCCGCGCGCCCTGACCCGCGCCGAATGGCCGGGCCGGGAGCCGGTGGTGGCCCTGTGGGTGTGGCAATGCCTGGTCGGCACCGTGCTGCTGTGCTGCCTCGCCGCGCTGCTGCTGGGCGGCGCGGCCGTGTTCGACACCGTACGGGCGCAGGTGTTCGCGCCCGCGCCCGAAGCCGTCACCGCCGCGTACAACCTGCACGACGTGCCCGTCTGGGCGGCCGTCCTCACCCTGCTGCTGGCCTGTGGCGCGGCCTGGACCGCCGCCATGCTGGCCCGCGAGATCACCGACGCGTACCGGGGCCGCGCGCTGCGCCGCGCCCGGCTGCGCGAACGCTCCCCCGATCTCCCCGCCGGGCTGCCGTCCGCCGAACGCGGCCCGCTGCTGGTCCTGGAGGACGAGTACCCCGACGCCTGGTGGCTGCCCGGCGGCAGCGGGCAGCTGGTCATCACCACCGGGGCGCTGCGCCGGCTCGACGGGCGCCGGCTCGACGCCGTGCTCACCCACGAGCGCGGCCACGCCCGGGCCCGGCACGACTGGCTGCTCCAGCTGTCCGGGGCGCTGGCCACCGGCTTCCCCCGGGTGCCGCTGTTCGCGCACTTCGCCGAACAGACCCAGCGGCTGGTGGAACTCGCCGCCGACGACACCGCGTCACGGCACTGCGGGCGGCTCGACACGGCGCTGGCCCTCATCGAGCTGAACGAGCACCGGGGTGTGCTGTCCTGCGCCTCCAGCCGGCGGCAGCTCGGCGACCGGGTGGCACGCCTGCTCGAACCACCCGTACGGCTGACCCCCGCCCGGCGCCGTACGGCAGCCACCGCGGCGGCGCTCGCGCCGTTACTGCCGCTGCTGATCACCTTCGGTCCCGGCCTGTTCGCGCTGGCCACCGTCCAATGACGCGGTTCTGGACCGTTTTTGCGCAGAGCTGATCATGCGACGCATTAACAATCCTTTACCCGGCGAGACCGCAACCTCGAAGCCCCTCCGAGCGATAGGCACGGCAACGCAACACCGAGCCCCACTTCTCGCCAGAAGGAGCATCATGTCCAACCCCCTCCAGCGCCGTGTGACCAAGGCCGCGATCGTGCTCGCCGCGGCTGCGCCCCTCGTCGGCGCCGCCGGCCAGGCCAGCGCCCTGGGGCTGCCCACCAACGGGGAACTGAACGGGATCACCAACCTGGACCCCGCCACCCTGGGCAACGCCGTCGAGGGCGTCACCAAGACGGCGGGCGGGCTGACCGGCGAGGAGAACCGTACGCTTCCCGCGCTCGGCGAGACCGCCAACGCCGCCGTCCAGGGCACCGTCCCGACCGCCCAGCAGGTCATCGGTGAGCTTGCCGCCGAGGTGGCCACCGAGGGCGCCGGCATGCTCGGCAAGACCCTCACCTCCGCCGCCCCGGTCGACCCCACCCAGGCCACCCAGCTGCTCGGCGGCCTGCCCATCGGCTGACCGGCGACCGGCTGTCCGGCCTCCGGCCGCAGCCCACCGCGCCAGAGCCCCCGGGGTACCACCTCCCGCCCCGGGGGCTCACCCCTGCCCGTTAACCAGGGAATGTCCTCAACCGCCGGACCGCCTCCGCGACCCTCTCGTCGGTGGCCGTGAACGCCACCCGCACAAAGCGCCGCCCCGGCGCCCCGTAGAACTCACCGGGCGCCACCAGGATGCCCTCCTTGCTCAGCGCGGCCACCGTCTCCCAGCACGGCTCGTCCCGCGTCGCCCACAGATACAGCGACGCCTCACTGTGCTCGATCCGGAACCCGCGCCCCTCCAGGGCCTCCCGCAGCGCCGCCCGCCGCGCCGCGTACCGCTCGCGCTGCACGGCCACATGCGCGTCGTCCCCCAGCGCCACCGTCATCGCCGCCTGTACCGGGGCCGGCAGCATCATCCCGCCGTGCTTGCGGATCTGGAGCAGTTCGCCCAGCACCGTCGCGTCCCCGGCCAGGAACGCCGCCCGGTAGCCCGCCAGATTGGACCGCTTGGACAGCGAGTGCACCGCGATCAGCCCGTCCACCGAGCCGCCGCACACCGCCGGGTCGAGCACCGAGACCGGTTCGGCATCCCAGCCCAGCTCCAGGTAGCACTCATCGCTCAGCAGCAGCACCCCGTGCTCCCGCGCCCAGCCCACCGCAGCCCGCAGTTCGGCCACGCCCAGCACCCGGCCGCTGGGGTTGCCCGGCGAGTTCAGCCACACCAGCTTGAGCCCGGCCGGGTCGAGTTCGGTGACGGCCCCGGTGTACGGCACCGGTTCGGCGCCCGCCAGCCGCGCGCCCACCTCGTACGTCGGGTACGCGGGCTGCGGGTAGGCCACCTTGTCGCCCGGGCCGAGCCCCAGCTGGGTCGGCAGCCAGGCCACCAGTTCCTTGGAGCCCACCACCGGCAGCACGTTGGGGTGATCGAGGCCGGCCGCCTTCGTACGGCGCGCCAGCCAGCCCAGGATGGCCTCGCGCAGCGCCGCCGTGCCCCACACCGTGGGGTAACCGGGGCTGTTGGCGGCGGCCGTCAGCGCCTCGCGGATCAGCTGGGGCACCGGGTCCACCGGGGTGCCGATCGACAGATCGACGATGCCGCCGGGGTGCGCGGCGGCGGTGGCCTTGTACGGCTCCAGGCTGTCCCAGGGGAAGGCCGGCAGCCGGGCGAAGAGGGACGGCACGGGGTGGCTCACTTTCTGTCAAACGCGACGGTCCCGCACGGCTGGTGCTGCCGCGCGGGACCGGACGTCAGGGGTACGAGGTGTACGACGGCTGGTTCACCGTGTCACTCGTCGTGCTCCTGCGGGGGCAGCGCGGCGATGATGGGGTGGTCGCGCTCGATGAGGCCCAGCTTGCTGGCGCCACCGGGCGAACCCAGCTCGTCGAAGAACTCCACATTCGCCTTGTAGAAGTCCTTCCACTCATCGGGGGTGTCGTCCTCGTAGAAGATCGCCTCGACGGGGCACACCGGCTCGCAGGCACCGCAGTCGACGCACTCATCCGGGTGGATGTACAGGGAACGCTGGCCCTCGTAGATGCAGTCGACCGGGCATTCCTCGATGCATGCCTTGTCCTTCAGGTCGACACACGGCTGCGCGATGACGTAGGTCACGCTGTCAGTCCTCCTCGGTAAGGGGCGGCAATCAGCCGCTGGGCGCGCGGGGGCGCGGCGTCGTCGATGCTCACCCTCTAGTATCGCGGGTCGACCGGACAAGAAGTAATCCGAGGGGCGGACAAGACGGTGGAGTTCACCATGGGCGGACGCCTTGAGGTCCGGATCACCCCCGATGACGTGGGAAAACGCGTCTCTGTTCGGGCGATCGCCGCCCCGGGTGACGGGTCGGCGCGGTTCACGGACACGGTGGGCGTGCTGACCTTCTGGGCAGGTGGGGTGCTGAGCATCACACGGCGGGATGGGGAGATCGTCCGGCTTGCCGAGTCCGCCATGGTGGCCGGAAAAACCGTTCCGGCCGCGCCGGCCCGGCGCCGTGGCGCGCCGGCGGCGGGGGTACGGGAGCTGGCCGCCGTCGCCGGGCGCGGCTGGCCGGGGGTGGAGTCGGAGCAGGTCGGCGGCTGGTTGCTGAAGGCCGCCGGGGGGTGGACGGCGCGCGCCAACTCCGGCCACCGGGTCGGCCCGGGGGATCCGGATCCGGACCGGGTCCGGCAGTGGTACGCGGCGCGTGGGCTGCCGGCCCGGCTTCAGCTGACCACGGGCGCGGGCGACAGCGACGAACTGCTGGACGCCGAGCTGGAGCGGGCCGGCTGGCGGGCGGACCGGTTCACGGTCGTGCGGGTGGCGCCGCTGGCGGCGTTGGCGGACCGGGAGCCGGATGAGCGGGTGCGGGTGGGGCGCGAGCTGACCGGTGAGTGGCGGGCCGGGTATCCGCGGTTCGGCGACAATCCCGGGGCGGCGCGGGCGGTGCTGACCGGCGGGCCGTCCGTGTGGTTCGGCACGGTGCCGGGTGCGGCGGTGGCGCGGTGTGTGGTGGACGGCCGCTGGGCGGGTTTCGCGGCGGTGGAGGTGGCCGCGGCGCACCGGCGGCAGGGGCTGGCGACGGCGCTGATGGCCGAGCTGGCCCGGACGGCGCTGGCGGAGGGCGCGAGCGCGGCGTACATCCAGGTGGAGCGGGACAACAGCGGTGCGCGCGCCCTGTATGACCGGCTGGGCTTCACGGACCACCATCACTACCACTACCGCACGGCGCCCTGAGGAGAACGGCGGCACCGATGGCGACGGCGGACCGGCACCGGGCCGTGGCCTTCGCGCGGTAAGCGCCGGGGCGGCACGGTCGTCAACGCCGTGCCGCCCCGGGCTACGGCACCCGCACGGCCGTACCGCCACAGTCTGGGACGTCCGCATATCGGTGCCGGGTCCGGCAGGTTGCTGACGTGTAAACCCAAGAGCGGTCACTTTTTGCCACATTTCGGCAGGCCGAAAAAGGTGTCAAGCGCGCTTCAGTGTCAATCTGCATAAAATTGACGAACTGAATTACCATCATAGGTTTATACCACTGCTTTCTCTTGACGAGCGCATGTCCGTCTTGCCACAGTCCCGCTCTACACGCGTATTGATTCCGGGCGGGGGGAAGTCATGTGATGGCGGGTCAGTCCAAGGCGCCGAAGGCTGCCCTCGCGGCCGAATCCGAGCTGACCGGGCGTTCCCCCGGACAGCTCATGTGGCGCCGTTTCCGCCGGGACAAGGTCGGCGTCATCTCCGCCGCCGTCGTGCTGCTCTTCTTCGCCATCGGGCTGCTCGCCCCGGTCATCTCCTGGCTGTACGGCAAGGATCCGTACACCCGTTACGGCCAGCTCGATCCCACCCTGCTCAATGAGTACGGCTATCCGGTCAAGCCCAATGGCGGCATCGACGGCGAGTTCTGGTTCGGACTCGAACCCCTCATGGGCCGCGACGTGCTCACCCAACTGGTGTACGGCATCCGCACCTCACTGCTGATCGCCCTCGCCGTCACCGTACTGGCCACCCTCACCGCGATCATCGCCGGCATCGCCGCCGGATATCTCGGCGGCAAGTGGGACTACGCCATCAGCCGGCTCATCGATCTGCTGATGGCCTTTCCCAACCAGCTGTTCTTCGTGGCCTTCCTGCCCATCGTCACCAGCCTGTTCGTGGACCCCCGGCAGGAAACCCCCACCTACATACGGGTGGTGTCGGTGATCGTCGTGCTGTGGATCCTCGGCTGGATGACCCTCGCCCGCATTCTGCGCGGCGCCACACTCTCACTGCGCGACCGGGAGTTCGTCGAGGCCGCCAAGGTCTCCGGCGCCTCCCCCTGGCGCATCATCCGCAAGGAACTGCTGCCCAACGTGGTCTCCCCCACCCTGGTGCAGACCACCTACATGCTGCCGAGCTTCGTCACCACGGCCGCCGCGCTGTCCTTCCTCGGGGTCGGCATGACCGAACCCACCCCCGACTGGGGCCGGATGTTCGCCACCGGCGCCCGGGTCTACAAGAGCGACATCACCTACATGTTCTTCCCCGGCGTCGCGATGGTGATCTTCGTGGTCGCCTTCAACCTGCTGGGGGACTCCGTCCGGGACGCCTTCGACCCGAAGTCCGACCGCTGACCCTGTGAGGTGCCACCACCGCCATGACCATCTCGACACGACGCAGATCCATAACCGGGCGGGGCACCATGGCCGCGTCCCTCGCCCTGGCCGGTGCCCTGATCCTCAGCGCGTGCAGCAGCGGAGGAGGAGGCGGCGGCACGGAGCAGGGGGACGGCGGCGGCAAGGACACCGGCCCCGAGACCCTTCAGACCATCGAGTTCGCCGACGCGGCCGGCTCCACCGGACCGGCCGAGGAAGTCCCCGGCGCGCAGCGCGGCGGCACCATCCGGGTGCTCCAGGAGACCTCCCCCGACCATCTCGACCCGGCGCAGATGTACGTCGCCCACGAGATGACCATCGCCCGGCTGCTGCACCGCGGCCTGACCACCACCCGGCTGCACAACGACGGTACGTACTCGGTGGTCGGCGACCTCGCCACCGACGCGGGCACCGTCGCCGACGAGGGCCGCACCTGGACGTACACCCTCAAGGACGACATCTACTTCAACGACGGCAGCCCCATCACCTCCGCCGACGTCCGGCACACCTTCGAGCGGCTGTTCGCCGACTTCATCACCCAGGGCCCGACGTTCATCCAGTCCTGGCTGGCCGACGCCGAGGGCGCCGCCTACCGCGAACTGCTGCCCGGCGGCCCGTACGAGGGCGACCATCTGCCGGACACCGTGCTGGAGACCCCGGACGACAAGACCATCGTCTTCCACTTCGCCCAGCCGCAGAACGACCTGCCGTACGCGCTCAGCCAGCCCGGCTACTTCATGGTCTCCCAGGAGGGCGACACCAAGGAGCGCTACGACCAGGACCCGATGACGTCCGGCCCGTACCAGATCGAGGACTTCCGCCCCGGCCGCTCGATGACGCTCACCCGCAACGAGCACTGGGTGCCGGAGACCGACCCGGCCCGTAACGCCTACCCGGACAGCTACGAGATCACCTTCGGTCACAGCCAGGACGACTCCACCGGCCGGCTGGCCGCCGACAACGGCGACAACCAGTACGCCATCAGCTTCAACAACGGCATCGACGCCGGCTCGGCCCAGGTGGTCCAGGAGCCGGACGTCCAGGCGCGGCTGGTCAGCGGCTACCAGGTGTTCGTCGCCTCGCTCGTCATCAACATGGACACCGTCACCGACAAGCGGATCCGCGAGGCCATCGCCTACGCGATCCCGCTGAACGGGGTGCTCAACGCCTACGGCGGCGCCATCGGCGGTGACTACGCGGGCGGCTTCATCTCCCCGCAGCTGCCCTCCTACGACAAGGACTACGACCCGTACGGCAAACTCGCCCTGCCGCAGGGCGACACCGAGCGGGCCCGCGCCCTGCTGGAGGAGGCCGACGCGGTCGGCTACGAGCTGAACTACCTCCACCACGTGGCTCCCGAGGACCAGCAGGCCGCCGTAGCCATCGACGACGCACTGGAGATGGCCGGCTTCAAGGTCAACCGCAGCGAGGTCCCCACCGAGCAGTACTACGACACCATCGGCAAGGTCGACAACGGCTACGACATCTACCGCAGCAACTGGGGCCACGACTGGCTGTCGGCGGCCACGGTGATCCCGGCCCAGTACGACGGCCGCACCATCCAGGACGGCGCGTCCAACTACAGCCACATCAACGACGACGCCATCAACGCGGAGATCGACCGGATCCTGCTGCTGTCGGACGCCGAGGAAGCGGCCACCGCCTGGTTCGAGCTCCAGCAGCGCATCCTGGAGGAACACCTCCCCGCCGTCCCCCTCTTCTACTACAAGCAGAACATCCTGCACGGGTCGCGGATCGGCGGAGCCGTCTTCAACAACGACTTCAGCACCGTCGACATGCAACGGCTGTTCGTCATCCAGGACTGACCCGCGACGCGATCGGCCGTCACCGGCCGGGGACCGTACCCCGTACCCCGGCCGGTGACCCCGGCGCCGGCTGTCACCGAAAGCTGCCTACCAGATGCTCCGATTCCTGCTCCGGCGCTCGCTGGGTGCCGTCGCCATCCTGCTGATCATCAGCGCCGTCACCTTCTTCCTCTTCTACGCGATCCCCCGCAACCCCGCGCTGCTCGCCTGCGGCAAGGTCTGCACCGCCGACCAACTGGCCATCGTCGAGCGGAACCTGGGCATCGACCAGCCGGTCCCCGTGCAGTACTGGGAGTACATGGTCGGCATCTTCGCCGGCCGCGACTTCGCCGCCGGCCCCTGCCCCGCGCCCTGCCTCGGCTTCTCCTTCGCCGACAACCGCCCCGTCCTGGACACCATCCTGGACCGGCTGCCCACCACCGTCTCGCTCACCATCGGCGGCGCGATCGTCTTCCTCGTCCTGGGCCTGGGCCTGGGCATGCTGGCCGCCTGGCGGCGCGGCACCCTGCTCGACAAGGTGATGAGCTCCACCTCGCTGGTGCTCAGCTCCATGCAGATCTACTTCCTCGGCCCGCTCGCCCTGGCGCTGCTCGTCTACCAGACGCAACTGCTGCCCCAGCCCCAGTACGTGCCCATCACCGAGGATCCGCTCGGGTGGCTGCGCGGGCTGCTGCTGCCCTGGCTGGTGCTGTCCACCATCTTCACCGCCAACTACACCCGCATGGCGCGCGCCACCCTCATCGAACAGCTCCAGGAAGAACATGTGCGCACGGCGCGGGCGAAGGGCATGTCCCGGCCCACCGTGTTCTTCCGGTACGCGTGGCGCGGCTCGCTCATCCCCATCGTCACCATCATCGGCGTGGACATGGGCTCGCTGTTCGGCGGGGCGATGGTCACCGAGTACACCTTCGCGCTCCCGGGGCTCGGCCGGCTCGCGGTCGAGTCGGTCACCAAGTCCAACCTCCCCATGCTGATGGGGGTGATGCTGTTCGCCGCCCTCATGATCGTCGTCTTCAACATCATCGTCGACGCCGCGTACGCCCTCATCGACCCGCGCGTGCGGCTGTCCTAGGAGCCGGGAGCCAGAGATGAGCTATCTGTCGGTACGCGATCTGCGCGTGCACTTCGGCACCGAGGACGGCGTGGTCAAGGCCGTGGACGGGCTCTCCTTCGAGCTGGAGCGCGGCCGTACGCTGGGCATCGTCGGGGAGTCCGGGTCCGGCAAGTCGGTCGCCAACCAGGCCATCCTGGGCCTGCACAACCCACGCACCACCACCATCGAGGGCGCCATCGAGCTGGACGGGCAGCAGCTGATCGGCGCCGGCGAGCGGCAGTTGCAGCGGCTGCGCGGCAACAAGGCGGCGATGATCTTCCAGGATCCGCTCACCGCGCTCTCCCCCTACTACACGATCGGCCGGCAGATCGCCGAGCCGTTCCGCAAGCACCTCGGCGCCGGCAAGCGCGAGGCGCGCGAGCGGGCCATCGAGATGCTCGGCAAGGTCGGCATCCCCCATCCGCGGCTGCGGGTGGACGACTACCCGCACCAGTTCTCCGGCGGCATGCGGCAGCGGGCGATGATCGCCATGGCGCTGGTGTGCGACCCCGATCTGCTGATCGCGGACGAGCCGACCACGGCGCTGGACGTCACCGTCCAGGCGCAGATCCTCGATCTGCTGCGCGACCTCCAGCAGGAGTTCGGCTCCGCCATCATCCTCATCACCCACGATCTGGGGGTGGTCTCCCAGGTCAGCGACGACGTGCTGGTGATGTACGCGGGCCGGGCCGTGGAGCGCGGCAGCGTACGGGAGGTGCTGCGCCGGCCCCAGCACCCGTACACCTGGGGCCTGCTGGGCTCCATGCCGCGGCTGACCGGCGACACCGAGCGGGAACTGCTGCCGATCCCCGGCTCCCCGCCCAGCCTGCTGCGCCCCCCGGCCGGCTGCCCCTTCGCGCCGCGCTGCGCGCACCGCGAGGAGGTGACCGGGGACGGGCGCTGTACCGGCGAACGGCCCGCGCTGCCGGACGGACGCGGGGCGGCCTGCCACCTGGACGCCGCACAGCGCCGCACCCTCTTCGACACGCGCGTACGCCCCCGCCTGGAAGGACAGCGATGAGTGCACAACCCGGCGCCCCCCTGATGACGGTGGAGGGCCTGACCAAGCACTTCCCGGTCAAGGGCGGCTTCCCGTTCCGCCGCACGGTGGGGGCCGTACGGGCGGTGGACGGCCTGGACTTCACGGTGCACGAGGGCGAGAGCTTCGGCCTGGTCGGCGAGTCCGGCTGCGGCAAGTCCACCACCGGGCGGCTGCTGGCGCGGCTGCTCGACCCGAGCGCCGGCACGATCACCTACCGGGGGCGCGACATCACCCGTGCCGGGCGGCGCGAACTGGCACCGGTGCGCTCCGAGATCCAGATGATCTTCCAGGACCCGTACTCGTCGCTGAACCCCCGGCAGACGGTGGGCACCATCATCAGCGGCCCGATGGAGATCAATGGCGTCCACCCGCCCGGCGGCCGGGAGGCGCGGGTGCGGGAGCTGCTGGAGACCGTGGGCCTCAACCCCGAGCACTACAACCGGTTTCCGCACGAGTTCTCGGGCGGCCAGCGCCAGCGGATCGGCGTGGCGCGGGCCCTCGCCCTGCGACCGAAACTGATCATCGCGGACGAGCCGGTCTCGGCCCTGGATGTGTCGATCCAGGCGCAGGTGGTCAACCTGCTGCGCCGGGTGCAGCGCGAACTGGGGATCGCCTTTTTGTTCATCGCGCACGATCTGGCGGTGGTCCGGCACTTCTCGCAGCGGGTGGCGGTGATGTACCTGGGCCGGATCGTGGAGGTCGGGGACCGGGAGGCGATCTACGAGCGCCCCCGCCACCCGTACACGCACGCGCTGCTGTCGGCCGTACCCGAGGTGGATCTGTCGGAGGAGGAGGAGGAGGAGGAGGGAGAGCCCGTCACCGGTCGCAGGGAACGCATCCGGCTCTCCGGAGACGTGCCCTCCCCCGCCGATCCGCCGTCCGGCTGCCGCTTCCGCACCCGCTGCTGGAAGGCGCGGGAGCGGTGCGCCACCGAGGAGCCGCCGCTGGTGCGGATCGAGGGGAACGGCCCGGAGCACCTGACCGCCTGCCACTATCCGGAGGAGGGGTCCACGGTGGCCAGGGAGCACGACATCGTGATGCGCGAGCCGTCGTGAGACGGGGGCGTGCGCCCCTCTTCTGCTCCCGTGCACCGAGTTGTGCGGACGCACTGATCGTTATGATCCGTTGCGCACGATGGGTAGGAACCCTCTGGGCAACCCCGGCTCAGGGGACCGCTCCCCTGCCCTGAACCGGTCACGACATGGAGGTGATCCCGGTGGCGCTCTCCGTCTCCGCGGTGCTGCTCTTCGCGATCATTGTCTTCTTGCTGGTCAAGAAGGCGGGTCTGAAGGGCATGCACGCCCTGGTGTGTGTGCTGTTCGGCTTCTATCTCGCGAGTTCGAACATCGCGCCGACCATCAATGATGTGACCTCCAGTGTGGCCGGGATGCTCAGCAATCTGTCCTTCTGACCGGGCTGTCGGTGGGGCACCGTAAGCTCGGGGCATGAGTTGGTCCCTGCTGCTGGTGCACGCCCACCCCGACGACGAGTCGATCGGCAATGGCGTCACGATGGCGGCGGCCGTGGCGGCCGGTGCCCGGGTCACGGTGGTCACCTGCACCCTCGGTGAGGAGGGCGAGGTGATCCCGCCGGAGCTGGCCCCGCTGGCCGCCGACCGGGAGAACACCCTGGGCCCGTACCGCGAGCGGGAGCTGTCCGCCGCGATGCGGGCCCTCGGCGTGCGCGACCACCGGCGCCTGGGCGGGGCGGGCCGCTGGCGCGACTCGGGGATGATGGGCCTGGCGACGAACGGGGCACCGGGGGCCTTCTGGTCGGCGGACCTCGATGACGCCGGGCAGGAGCTGGCCGAGGTGATCAAGGAAGTCCGCCCCCAGGTGCTGATCACCTACGACCCCCACGGCGGCTACGGCCACCCCGACCACATCCAGGCGCACCGGGTGGCGCTGCGCGGCGCCGAACTGGCCGCCCCGGAGCACCGGATCGCCCGCGTGCTGTACAACTGCCTGCCCGAGCGGGAGGCGCGGCGCCGGCTGAAGGCGCTGGCCGAGCTGAGCGGCAGCACCCCGGTGGCCCCGCTGGGTGACCTCCCGGGCATCGTGCCCGACGCCGAGGTGGCGATCACCGTCACGGCCACCGAGGGGCAACTGGCGGCGAAGCGGCGGGCGATGGCGGCGCACGCCACCCAGCTCACGGTGGCGGCCGACGGGGGTTCGTTCGCGCTGTCCAACGGTCTGGCCCAGCCGCTGTGGGAGACCGAGCACTACGTGCCGGCGGCGGGCGTCCCCGTACCTCCCGGTGCGACGGATGTCTTCGCGGGCCTGGAGGAGAGCCGATGAGAATCGCGGGGTACGCGGCCCTGGTGGTCGCCGGGGCCCTGGGCGGGGTGGCGGGGTCACTGATCCAGGCCGGCTGGTCACCGCTGGGGCTGCTGCTGTCACTCGCGGGAGCGGCGGCGTTGTTCTGGGGCGGTGCACTGCTGATGGGCTCGCGCGCCGGGGCGGGAGCACCGGCGGTCGGCTGGGTGCTCGTGGTGCTGGCGCTCACCGGCTCCCGGCCGCAGGGAGACTTCATCTTCGCGTCGGGGGCGACGAGTTACGTGTTCCTGCTGGGCGGTATGGTCCTGGCCGGAGCGTGCTGGGCGCTGGCGCCGGTCGGCCGTCCGATGTTCTGGGTGCCGCCGGAACGGCTCCCCGGGGGGCGTTCGTGAACCCCGGAGCACGGATGTGCCAATCCTGTGCTGAGGCCGTACGTTCTCACCGACCCCAGTATGGTGGGGCTGCCGCCCGGCCCCGGCCAGTGATCCGGGCCGGCCGGTGAAGCCAACCGGGAGATCCTGCCTTGAGTCGTGAAACTGACAGTCCGTACCCCAGTCCCCGGGGGAACGACGGTACTCCGCCGGGTGCGGCGCAGCCGGAGGAGAAGAAGACCGAGACCACGATGACGACCCGGATCCGGATCAACATCCCCGGATCCCGGCCGATTCCGCCCGTCGTCATGCGGGAGACGCTGAACGACGACGCGGCAGGGGACGAACCGCCGGCGCCGGCCGGGCCGGCGGCCCCGGGCCTGCCGGTCCGGCCGAAGGCCGCCGGGGCCATCGGTGCCACGGGGGCCACCTCAAGCGGCCTGGGCGAGTCGGCGGCCCGGCCCCCCGCCCCGAAGAAGAAGACGAGTTCGTGGTTCGAGCCGCGCAAGGCGCCCGAGCCGGAGCTGGACCAGACCGGCGGCCTCTCCCTGGGCGACACCACCTTTGACGCGCCACCGGCGCCCAGAAGGCCGCTGCCGGACGAGACCGGGAGCAACCCCTCCTGGTTCACGGACGGCCCGCGGGACACCCCGGCCCCTGGCCTGCCGCCCCGCCCGGTGGGGCCCACCACGGGGCCGATGACCGGCGATCTCACCCTCCCCCCGGCCGAACGGGAGGAGCCGGGCGGCCCGACGCTGGACCTGGGCGGCCCGTTCCCGCCGCCGCCCCCGCCGGGCCACGGCGGCGACACGGCGGCCATCCCGGTCTTCTCCGAGCCGGCCGCCGGCCCGCCGGTGCCGCCCCCGGCGCTGGACTTCGACGAGGTGGCCGAGGCCCCCGCCCCCGCCCCGGTGGCGGCGGCCCCCGCCGCGCCGGCGAAGCGCAAGGGCAAGGCCGGCAAGCTCGGCAAGCTCCTGGTCGTGGCCGTGGTGCTGGCGGGCGTCGCCGCCTACGGCACCGGCCTCCTCCTCAACCAGCAGGACGTGCCGAAGGGCACGACCGTCCTGGGCCAGGACATCGGCGGCCGTAACACCCCGCAGGCCGTGGCCCTGCTGGACGCGGCGCTCCAGGACGCGAACAACGCCCCGCTGCTGCTCCGGGTGGGCGACGAGGAGATGGAGCTCAAGCCCAGCGTGGCCGGTCTGGCGGTGGACACCGAGGCGACCGTACGCGCCGCCGCGGGCCCCGATTACGCGCCGGCGGCGGTCTTCGGCTCGCTGCTGGGCAGCGAGCGGGTGATGAACGCGGTCTTCGCGGTGGACCGGGAGAAGCTCGTGGTCGCGCTGGAGGATCTGACGGCCGGGGTCGGCTCGGGGGCGCCGGTGGAGGGTTCCATCACCTTCAGCAGCGCGGGCCCCGAGGCGCACCCGGGCAAGGCGGGCGAGGGCATCAACGTGCAGGCGGCGGCGGACGCGGTGGAGTCGGCGTTCCGCTCCCGCGCGGCGACCGGCGAGAACACCCCGATCACGCTGCCGACGACCACGGTGGAGCCGGAGATCACCGAGGAGGAGGTGGCCCGGGCGATGGCGGAGTTCGCCGAGCCGGCGATGTCCGGCATGGTCACCGTCGAGGCGGGCGGCATCACCCTCCCGATGAGCCCGGAGAACTCGCTGCACCAGTTCCTGTCGATGCAGGCGTCCAACGGCACGCTGGTGGAGGTCTTCGATCTGGAGGTGCTGGCTTCCCTCTACGGCTCCCAGTTCGATGGCGTCCTGGTGACGCGGGGCGACGGCAGCCAGACCCCGGTCGAGCCGACGGACGTGGCAGGCGCGCTGCGCGACGCCCTCCGCGAAACCGATCCGGCCAAACGCGTGGCGGTCATCAATCTGAACGCCAGCTGACCCGCACAACCCAAGAAGCCCGGCCCCGCCCCACGGTGCGGCGCCGGGCTTCTCAGCGTTCCGTCAGGGCCGCGTGGGCGGTGGTGAGGATTTCTTCCGAGAGGGGGGAGCCCTTGGTGGCCCGGGCCAGGACGAGGGCGCCGAGCATGGTGCACAGGCGGGTGATGCCCTCCTGGTCGTCGGTGTCCAGCCACTCGGCGAAGTCGGCTATGCCCTCGGTGTAGGCGCGGCGGGCCTCGTGGGCCTCCGGTTCGCGGGCGATGTCGGTGACGAGTCCGGCGGCCGGGCAGCCCTCGGCGACCTTGTCGCGGTGCTCGACGGAGAGGTAGGAGTCGATCATCGCCCGCTGGGCGGCGTCGCGACGGTCCGCGTACTGCTGGAGACCGGCGGCGTGGCGCCGGGTCAGTTCCTCGAAGGCGTGGCTGGTGGCCTCGTCGATAAGTGCCTCCTTGGAGGCGAACTGCTTGTAGAAGCCGCCGTGGGTCAGTCCGGCGGCCTTCATGAGGTCCACGACGCTGACCTGGGTGCCGTGCTCCCGGAAGAGCCGGGAGGCGGTTTCCACCACCCGCCGGCGGTTCTCCTCCGCCTGCGCCTGCGATACGCGGCCCATCGGCCACCTCCCCTTGGGATGTCGACTGGCATCTATCCTAGTCCGGTGCTTAGATTGCGATCGTAATCTAAAAATCGGAGCAAGGACATCTGATGCGTTACACGACCTTCGGAGCCCGCACCGGACTGCGGGTGTCCGAATACGCGCTCGGCACGGCCAACTTCGGCACCGGCTGGGGAGCGGGCGCCGAGGAGGACGAGGCACGCCGGGTCTTCGACCGCTTCGCCGAGGCGGGCGGGACTTTCCTCGACACCGCCGACACCTACCAGTTCGGTGAGTCGGAGGAGCTGACCGGCACGTTCATCGCATCGGACCGGGACCACTTCGTGCTGGCCACCAAGTTCTCGCTGGGAGCCGCGCAGCGGCCCAGCGTCTCCGGGACGGGCAACAGCCGCAAGAACATGATCGCCTCGGTGGAGGCAAGCCTGAAGCGGCTGGGCACCGACTACCTCGATCTGCTCTGGGTGCACTTCCCCGACGAGCTGACCCCCATGGAAGAGATCCTGCGCGGCCTTGACGACCTGGTGAGCGCCGGCAAGATCCACCACGCGGCCCTGTCCAACTTCCCCGCCTGGCGGGTCTCGCGCGCCGTGACGCTCGCGGAGCTGAAGAACTGGGCGCCCATCGTGGGCATCCAGAACGAGTACAGCCTCGTCGAGCGCGGGGCCGACCGCGAACTGCTGCCGATGGCCGACGGCCTCGGCCTGGGCGTGGCCCTGTGGTCCCCGCTCGGCGGCGGACTGCTCACCGGAAAGTACCGGCGCAGCGCCGAGGGACGGCTGAGCGATCTGGGGGCGGTCATCCATACCGAGAACACCGATCAGAAGACCGCCGTCGTCGACGCCGTCCTGGCCGTCGCCGAGGAGACCGGGGTGCCGCCGGCCCAGGTGGCGGTGGCCTGGGTGCGCGAACGCGCCGCCCGCGCCGCGACCTCCGTCATCCCGATCATCGGACCGCGCAGCCTCGCCCAGCTCGACAGCTATCTGGCGGCCCTGGACGTCACGCTGACCCCCGAGCAGTACGACCGGCTGTCGGAGGTCAGCGCGGTGCCGCCCGGCGCACCGTACGCCGCGACCGCCGGCGCCCTCGGCGGGCTCCAGGGCGGCGACCCCGGCCTGGTCATCGCCCCGGCCGCACCGGTGGCGTGATGACGATGCGAGCCTTTTTCATCGATCGGTACGCGGACAAGGCCGGCGTGCACCCCGGCGAGCTGCCGGAGCCGGCGGTGGGCGCGCACGATGTGCTGGTCCGGGTCAGCGCCGCAGGCGTCAACCCGCTCGATGTCAAGATCCGCGACGGGGAGTTCAAGGCGATCCTGCCGTACGGGTTCCCGCTCGTCCTGGGCAACGACCTCGCCGGGGTGGTGGCCCGGGTGGGCTCGGCCGTCACCCGGTTCACGGTGGGCGACGAGGTCTACGCGCGGCCCGACAAGCGCCGCATCGGTACGTTCGCCGAGTTCATCGCCGTCCACCAGGACGATCTGGCGAGCAAGCCGGCCACCCTCACCATGACGGAGGCCGCGTCCCTGCCGCTGGTCGCCCTGACCGCCTGGCAGGCACTGGTCGAACGCGCGGACGTGGGGCCCGGCCGGCGGGTCCTCGTTCACGCGGGCTCCGGCGGGCTCGGCACCATCGCCATCCAGCTGGCCAAGCAGCGGGGCGCGTGGGTGGCCACCACCGCCGGCACGACCAAGGTCGACCTGGTGAAGGAACTCGGCGCGGATGTCGTCGTCGACTACAAGCGAGAGGCGTTCGAGACGGTCCTCGACGGATACGACGTCGTCCTGGACACCCTCGGCGGCGACACCCTCAAGAAGTCCTTCGGGGTGCTCAAGCCCGGCGGCAGGATCATCAGCGTCGCGGGCCCGCCCGACCCCGCCTTCGGCCGCGAGCTGGGGGCGAACGCGCTTCTGCGGCTGGCCATGGGCGCGCTGAGCTTCGGCACCCGCCGCCGCGCCCGGCGCCACGGCGTGACGTACTCCTTTCTGTTCATGCGGGCCGACGGCGACCAGCTGCGCGCGCTCACCCCGCTCATCGAGGCGGGGAAGATCCGCCCCGTCGTCGACCGGGTCTTCCCGTTCGAGGAGACCCGGGAGGCGATCGAGTACGTCGAGAAGGGCCGGGCCAAGGCCGGCAAGGTCGTCATCTCGATGACCTGACCCCCTCCCCCACACACCCACCACCCCTGGGACCCGTCATGAACGCACCCGCCCCGTCCTCCCACCGGACCACGCCCAACCGCTCCGTGTCCGTGCGCGGCGTGGACTTCGTCCACCGGCGGCTGGGTCCGCCGGACGGCGTGCCGCTGATCCTCCTCAACCACCTGGCCGCGGTCCTGGACAACTGGGACCCCCGGGTCCTCGACGGCCTCGCCGCCCGGCGCCCGGTGATCACCTTCGACAACCGCGGCGTCGGCGGATCGGGCGGCAGTACGCCCGACACCATCGAGGCGATGGCCCAGGACACGGTGGAGTTCATCCGGGCCCTCGGGTTCGACCGGGTCGATCTGCTCGGCCTGTCGATGGGCGGCTTCATCACCCAGGTGATCGCGGCGGAGGAACCCGATCTGGTGCGCAGAATCATCCTCGCGGGCACCGGTCCGGCCGGCGGCCCCGGCATCGACAAGGTCACCCCGCTCACCCTCCGGGCCACCGTGAAGGGTGCCCTGACCCGCCGGGATCCGAAGCAGTTCCTCTTCTTCACCGACACCGAGGACGGCCGGCGCGCGGCCCGTGCCTTCCTGGAGCGGCTGAAGGAGCGCACGGACCACCGGGACAAGGCCATCTCGCTGCCCTCGTTCCGCGCCCAGCTCAAGGCCATCCACCGCTGGGGCGGGCAAGAGCCCGCGAACCTGTCGCGGGTTCAGCAGCCGGCCCTGGTGGCGAACGGGGAGAGCGACCGGATGGTGCCGAGCGAGAACACCCTCGATCTGGCCGACCGGCTCCCGCACGCCGAACTCATCCCGCTCTACCCGGACGCCGGCCACGGCGGCATCTTCCAGTACCACGACGCCTTCGTCACCCGGGCCCTGGAGTTCCTCGACGCTTAGGCCGTCACCCGCCCCCGGTCGATGGCGTCGAAGTGGGTCAGGGAACGAGCGGCGGAGGCCAGGGCGGTTCGCAGGGCTGCTGTCTCCGGGGGTTCCAGGCCGCCGATCGCCTCGGTCAGTTCCGTCAGCGCGTCCGTCACGATCTCGGCCGCCACCGTCTCCGCCGGGGTGCGCGGGCCCAGCTTGCTCACCGCCGAGGCCGCGCGGGCCGGGGTCAGCAGGGTCGCGGCCCGGGCCAGCAGCCAGCCGGGGACCCCGGCCGCGCCCTGCGGCGGGGGCAGGTAGGGGCGCGCGCCGTCGTAGCGGGCGTCCTCGGCGAAGGCCCGCCGCTTCACCTTGATCACCGGGCGGGGCTCCCCTTCCCACCACTCCCCGGCCGGCTTGCGGACATAGCCCTCGGCCATGTTGTCCGGCAGGGCGGGCAGCCCGAGCAGGCCGGGGACCCGGGTGCGGAACTCCGCGCCGGGCGGGGGCTCGTACCCCAGGGCGGGGGCGCACAGCAGCCCGGCCCCGGCGGCGGTCGCGCGCAGCGCGCGGTCGGAGATCCAGTGGCGGCCCCGGTCCGTGTCGAGGGCCGCGTCGAACAGCAGCCAGTGCAGGCCGGGCGCGTACCACACGCCGGTCTGCACGGGTGCGGCCCCGGGCTGCGCCGGGACGTCCGGGTGGGGGTAGTGACCGCCGGCCAGTTCCCCGTGCAGGGTCACCGTCGCGCCGGAGCCATGGGTACGGCGCAGCGCCGCCGCGAAGCGGTCGGCCGCCACCGCCAGCGCGGGCCAGCTGCGGCTGACGCCGAAGAAGCCGTCCAGGTCGTCATCGGCCAGCGGGGCCCGCCGTTTCGCCGGCCCGACCCCCGTACGGTCGCAGACCACGGCGAAGTGCGCGCCGTGCACCTTCTCCACGGTGACCCACTCCCGGACCCGGACACTCGTGGCCCCGCCGCGCTCGGGGATCTTGGGATACGGCTGAAACGCTGGCATGCGTCTGATGATCGGCCCGGCCCCCGGTCGTGGGCAACGGGGATTCCGTGGTCGGCCGGGCCGATGGGGGGTGGTCAGTGCAGGAGGTTGAGGGTGTTGGTGGCGTCGTCGACGAAGTAGACCCCGCGCTGGTTCGGGGCCACCGCGAGTCCGAAGAGGGCCCCGGCGCCAGGGGGGTTGCCGCTGGTGTCGAGCGTACGGACCGCCACCTGGCGGCCGTCCGGAGTGGTCTCCACGATGTTGCCGTCGCCCGCGTTGACGGTGAGGATGTCACCGCCCGGGGCGATGGCGAGCCCCAGCGGGCCGTTCAGCCGGCCGCCCTGGCTCACCGTGCGTCCGGTTCCGGCGCTGGAGTGGCGGGTGAGCGCGCGCGGGATGGCCGCGATGCGGCTGTTGACGCTGTCGGCCACGTAGAGCACGTCATCCTTGCCGAGGCCGACGCCGGTGGGTCCGACGACCAGGGCCGCGGGGTCGGTCCGCTCGGCGAAGCCGGAGCCGATCTCGGTGGTGGCCTCCCGGGTGGGCGGCCGTTCGCCGTGCAGTTTCAGGGTGATGCGCAGGACGGTGCCCTCATCGACCTCGTCGCCGCCACCCGCCACCGTGCCGTTGAGCACATTGGTGACGAACAGTTCGCTGCGGTGCTGGTCCACGGTGACGGCGGTCATGTCCCAGGGGCCGTTGATGCCGTCGCCGGCCAGGGTTTCGCGGACGGTTCCCTTCTTGTCCAGCACCAGCAGGCAGCCGGCCTGGGCGGTGGCCGAGGTGCCGTCCGAGGTGGGGAGGCTGCCGACCACCACCCAGCCGCCGGGCAGGATGGACAGGGCGGTGGTGAGGCCGACGCCGCCGGGGCAGGGTCCTGGCAGCGTGGTGGGGTCGATCTCGGCGAACAGGCTGACGGCGCCGTCCGGGCCGACCTGGACGATGGTGGTGCCGGTGCCCTGTTCGTTGGCGGCGTTGTTGAAGTTGCTGACCAGCACATGGCCCTTGCGCAGGTGGCCCGTGCTGTGCGGGACGACTGCGGTGCCGTAGGGGTTGAGGTCGCCGTTGCCGGGGACGGTGGAGGCGATGGTGGTAACGGTGTGCAGCGGCTTGAGGAACGGCTCGTGGGAGGTGTCGGCCGCCGCCGCACCGGTGGTGAGGGTCGCGGCGAGGGTGGCCCCGGCCGCGAGGAGGGCGCGTCGGCGCGGCCGACGAGTGCTCAGATTCATAGGGCGATGCTATGTATTGACAATATTTACCATCATTTGCCGGTCATAGCGTTGCGTGAGATCACTCGAAAAGGCGGGCAACCGGACCAGCTACGCCCCCGCCACCGTCCGCTTCTCCTCCGCGAAGTGACAGGCGGAGGGGTGGTGGGCCGGGGCGGCCGGGTCGGGGAAGACCGGCGGGGCCGTCAGCGGCGGCTCCACCTCGGCGCACAGGTCCTGCGCCTTCCAGCAGCGGGTACGAAACCGGCAGCCCGACGGCGGATTGGCCGGCGAGGGCACGTCCCCGGTGAGGATGATCCGCTCGCGCAGCTCGCTCTGCGCCGGGTCGGGCACCGGGACCGCCGACAGCAGCGCCTGGGTGTACGGGTGGGTGGGGTGGTCGTAGATCTGGGTCTCGGTCCCGGTCTCCACGATCTTCCCCAGATACATCACCCCGATCCGGTCGGAGATGTGCCGCACGATCGACAGGTCGTGGGCGATCACGATGTAGGACAGGCCGAACTCGTTCTGGAGCCGGTCCAGCAGGTTCACCACCTGCGCCTGCACGGAGACGTCCAGCGCCGAGACCGGTTCGTCCGCCACGATGATCTCGGGGTTGAGCGCCAGACCGCGGGCGATGCCGATGCGCTGGCGCTGCCCGCCGGAGAACTGGTGCGGATACCGGTTGATGTACTCCGGATTGAGGCCGACCACATCCAGCAGGTCCTGCACCTTGCGCCGCCGGTCCCCCTTGGGCGCCACCTCGGGGTGGATCTCGTACGGCTCGCCGATGATGTCGCCGACCGTCATCCGGGGGTTGAGCGAGGTGTACGGGTCCTGGAACACCATCTGGATGTTCCGCCGCACCGCCTTCAGCGCGCGCCCGCTCAGTCTCGTGATGTCCTCGCCCTTGTAGCGGATCTGTCCGGACGTGGGCTGCTCCAGGCTCATCACCAGCTTGGCCACCGTCGACTTTCCGCAGCCCGACTCCCCCACGATGCCCAGGGTCTCCCCCGGCGCCAGGGTGAACGAGACTCCGTCCACCGCCTGCACCGCGCCGATCTGGCGCTGGAACAGGATGCCCTGGGTCAGCGGGAAGTGCTTGACCAGGTCGCGGACCTCCAGCAGAGGCTCAGTCACCGATCGTTTCCTTCCAGTAGTGGCAGGCGCTTGAGCGGTCGGGGGCCACCTCGTACAGCGGGGGTACGTCCACCGCGCAGCGGTCGCGGGCGATCGGGCAGCGTGGGTGGAAGGAGCAGCCGGGCGGGATCTTCGCCAGGTTGGGGGGCAGCCCGGCGATCGCGTACAGGTCCTGGCCCTTGCGGTCCAGGCGCGGGATCGACTCCAGCAGGCCCTTGGTGTACGGGTGGGCCGGCCGCTGGTACAGGGCGTCGACCGGGGCGTGTTCGACGATCTTGCCGGCGTACATCACCGCGATGACATCGGCGGCGTCGGCGACGACTCCGAGGTCGTGGGTGATGAGGATGAGGCCCATCCGGTACTCCTGCTGGAGTTCGGCGAGCAGGTCCATCACCTGGGCCTGGACGGTGACGTCCAGGGCGGTGGTCGGCTCGTCCGCGATGATCAGGTCGGGCTCCAGGGCGAGCGCCATCGCGATCATGATGCGCTGCCGCATACCGCCGGAGAACTGGTGCGGGTAGTCCCCGACCCGCTCCTTCGCGGCGGGGATGCGGACCCGGTTCATCAGCTCGATCGCCGCGGCCTTGGACTCCTTGCGGTTCGCGCCCCGGTGCACCCGGAACATCTCGCCCAGCTGATAGCCCACCGGCAGCACCGGGTTGAGGGAGGACAGCGCGTCCTGGAAGATCATCGCCATCTTCTCGCCCCGGATCCGGCGGCGCGGCTCCCGTCCCATGGTGAGGAGGTTCTGGCCCTGGAAGAGGATCTCGCCCTGGGTGATCCTCCCGGGGGGTGAGTCCAGGATGCCCATGATCGCCTGCGCGGTGACGGACTTTCCGGACCCCGACTCGCCCAGCACGGCCAGGGTCTGGCCGGCGTCCACCGCGTAGCTCACCCCGTTCACCGCGCGGACCAGGCCGTCCCTGGTGGCGAACTCGACGTGCAGGTCCTTGACTTCCAGCAGCATCGGCAGCGGCCTCCGGTCAGCGCAGCTTGGGGTCGAGGGCGTCGCGCACCGCGTCGCCGAGCATGATGAAGGCCAGGACCGTCAGGGACAGCGCGGCGGCCGGATAGAGCAGGATGTGCGGGGCGTTGCGGAACTGCATGCCGGTGGAGGCGGCCGAGATGTCCACGCCCCACGAGACGGTGGGCGGGCGCAGGCCCACGCCCAGATAGCTGAGCGTCGCCTCCAGGGCGATGAACGTGCCGAGCATGATGGTCGCCATCACGATCACCGGGGCGATGGCGTTGGGCAGGATGTGCCGCAGCAGGATGCGGGTGCTTGAGGCGCCGAGCGCGCGGGCCGCCTGCACGTAGTCGTTCTGTTTGGCGGTGATGACGGCGCCGCGCGCGATCCGGGCGATCTGCGGCCAGCTGAGCGCGGCGATCACCAGCACCACCGGCCAGATCCCGGAGAGCTTGATCATGCTGAGGAAGACGATGGCGCCCAGGATCAGCGGGATGCCGAAGAACATGTCGGTCACCCGGGACAGCAGCGCGTCCCAGAAGCCGCCGAAGAAGCCGGCCAGACCGCCGACGACCGTACCGACCAGGGCCACGCCCACCGTGGCGCAGACCCCGACCGCGATCGAGGCGCGGGCCCCGTACACCGTACGGGTGTACACGTCGCAGCCCTGGGTGTCGAAGCCGAACCAGTGGCCCGGCGAGGCGCCCTCCAGTGAGCGGGAGAGCTGGCAGCGCAGCGGGGACTGGGTGGCGATGAGGGAGGGCCAGATCGAGATGAACACCAGGAAGCAGATCAGCAGCGCCGAGACGACGAAGACCGGGTTGCGGCGCAGGTCGTGCCAGGCGTCCGACCACAGGCTGCGGGCGTGTCCCGGTTCGGCGCCGGTGACGGGCGGTGGCTCGCCGCGGCCGTCGCCCGCGGCGATGGCGATGGGGGCGTCCGGCGGGCCGATCGGCGGCGGGGGTTCAGACATAGCGAATCCTCGGGTCGAGCACGGCGTACAAGAGGTCGACCAGCAGATTGGCGAGCAGGAAGATCAGCACCAGGACCACCACGAAGCCCACCACCGTGGGGGAGTTCTGCCGCAGGATGCCCTGGTAGAGCTGGAAGCCGACGCCCTGGATGTTGAAGATCCGCTCGGTGACGATGGCGCCGGCCATCAGGGTGCCGATGTCGGCGCCGAGGTAGGTGACCACGGGGATGAGGGAGTTGCGCAGCAGGTGGCGGACCGTCACCCGGCGGCGCGGCAGGCCCTTGGCGGTGGCGGTGCGGATGTAGTCGGCGCGGGTGTTCTCGGCGACCGAGGTACGGGTCAGCCGGGTGACGTAGGCGAGTGAGACGAGGGCGAGGATGCAGCCGGGGACGAGGAGTTCGCTGAAGCGGCCCTCGGGGCTGACGGCCGGGTTGATCCAGCCGAGCTGCACGCCCAGGAAGAACTGCGCCGTGGTGCCGAGCACGAAGGTGGGGATGGCGATGACGACGAGGGTGCCCATCAGCACCGAGGTGTCGAAGGCGCGGCCCCGGCGCAGCCCGGTGATGACGCCGAGCGCGATGCCCAGCACGAGTTCGATGACCAGGGCGGTGAGCATCAGCCGGAAGCTGATGGGGAAGGCGCGGCCCATCAGGGCGGTGACGGCCTCGCCGTTGAAGGCGGTGCCGAAGTCGCCGGTGAAGATGTTGCCCATGTAGAGCAGGTATTGCTGCCAGACGGGCTTGTCGAGGTGGAATTCGGCGCGCAGCTGGCGGGCGGTGGCGGGGTCGGGGGCCCGGTCACCGAAGAGTGCGGTGACCGGGTCGCCGAGCGCGTACACCATCACGAAGATGAGGAAGGTGGCGCCGATGAACACCGGGATCATCTGGAGCAGGCGTCGTACGACGTAGCGCCCCATGAGGGGTGACCTCCGCTGGTGTGGCTGCTGGGGCTGCTGTCAGCTGACCTTGATCTCGGTGTAGACAGGGACCGAGAAGGGGTTGAGCTTCACGTTGCTGACGCGGGTGGAGTAGCCGGCGGTGCCGTTCTGGTACCAGAGCGGGATGGCGGGCATGTCCTGGACGAGGACCTTCTCGGCGTCGCGGAACTTGCCGATGGCCTCGGTCTCGTCGGAGGCGGCGTTGGCCTCGTTGATGAGCCGGTCGAACTCGGGGCTGCTGTAGCCGGTGTCGTTGGAGGAGGCGTTGGTGTAGTACAGCGGCTGGAGGAAGTTCTGGATGAGCGGGTAGTCCATCTGCCAGCCGCTGCGGAACATGCCGCTGATGCGGTGCTCGGTGATCTGGTTGCGGAAGTCGGCGAAGGTGGGCACCGGGTTGACGGTGCAGGCGCCGGTGTTGTCCAGCACGTTGTTGATGCTGTTGCAGGCGGCGTCCATCCACTGCCGGTGCGAGCCGGTGTCCACGTTGGAGGTGAGGGTGATCTTGCCGCCGGGCAGTCCGCCGCCCTCCTCGATCAGCTGGCGGGCGCGGGCCGGGTCGAAGGTGCAGAACTCGCCGCACAGCCCTTCCTGGTAGCCGCCGGCGTCGCCGAGCACGGGTGAGGTGTAGTCGGTGGCGGGGGTGCGGGTGTCGAAGTAGATCTTGGAGGTGATCTCCTGGCGGTCGATCGCCATGGACAGGCCCTGCCGCACCTTGGCGGACTCGGGGGTGGTCCAGCCGTCCTGGGTGACGGGGAAGGAGACGGTCTGGATGATGCCGGCGGGCTGGTTGATGTAGCGGTCGCCGAGGTCCTTCTTGGCGTTCTTCAGCTGGGAGGCGGGCACGTCGTCGATGACGTCGAGGTTGCCGGCCTGGAGGTCGGTGTACGCGGTGTTGTTGTCGGTGTAGACGCGCAGTTCCACGCCGTCGTTCTGGGCCTTGTCGGGGCCCGCGTACTCGTCGTACTTCACCAGCTTCATGCTCTGGCTCTTGGTGTAGGTGTCGATCTTGTACGGGCCGTTCCCGATCGGCTTGTTGAGCCAGCCGGCGTGGTCGTCGAAGAACGCCTTGGGGAGCGGGGAGTAGGCGGCGTAGCCCAGGGTTTCCGGCCACAGCGAGAACGGCTCGGTGAGCTTGACGGTGAAGGTGTGGTCGTCGACGACCTTCAGGCCGCTCAGGGTGTCCGCGCTGGGGGTGGCGTTCTCGTCGGCCGGGTGGACGGCGTCGTAGCCGTCGATGAACTGGAAGAAGTAGCTGCTGATCTGGGCGTTCTTGAGGTTGGCGCCGTAGTTCCAGGCGTCCACGTAGGAGGAGGCGGTGACCGGGGTGCCGTCCGAGAAGGTCCAGCCGTCCTTGATCTTGACGGTGAAGTTCTGCTGGTCGGTGGTGTCGATCGACTCGGCCATCTCGTCCTTGGCCTCGGCGGTCTCGGGGTCGTAGCGCTTGAGGCCCCGGAAGATCATGTCGAGGACCTTGCCGCCCTGCACCTCGTTGGTGTTGGCGGGCTCCAGGGGGTGCTGGGGGTCACCCCAGGAGGCTCGTACGATTCCGGTGCTGCCGCTCGCCGTACCGTTGCCGCCGCTGCACGCGGTGGCGGTCAGGGCGAGGGCCGTGGTGGTGGCGATGGCCCAGCTCAGGCGGGTGGCTGTGCGCATGGGATGGCCTCCTTGGACTACCGAAAGTCGCATTAAGGCAATATAGGACCTTTCATCCCAAAATCCCCTCAACGGGCGCCTCCGACACGCCCCCATCCCTCACATGCCGACGGCCGCCGGACATCCCCGATGCCCGGCGGCCGTGGCCGTATCTGCTGGTCAGCGCGGTGACCGTGACCTCGTCCCGGTCACGAAGCGCCCACCACATCCTTCTCCTCGGCGAAGTGACACGCCGACTCGTGCGCCGCCCCGCCACCGGCCGCCCTGAACCGCTCGGGCACCGCCAGCAGCGGCAGCTCCTCCGCACAGCGGTCCTGCGCCTTCCAGCAGCGGGTACGGAACCGGCAGCCCGACGGCGGGTTCGCCGGCGAGGGCACATCCCCGGTGAGGATGATCCGCTCCCGCGACTCCCGGCCGGCCGGATCGGCCTGCGGCACCGCCGACAGCAGCGCCTGGGTGTACGGGTGGGTGGGGTGGTCGTAGATCTCGGTGTCGGAACCGATCTCCGCCATCTTCCCCAGGTACATCACCCCGACCCGGTCGGAGATGTGCCGCACGATCGACAGGTCGTGCGCGATGAACAGATACGACAGCTCGAACTCGTTCTGGAGCTTGTCCATCAGGTTGATGACCTGCGCCTGCACCGACACGTCCAGCGCCGACACCGGCTCGTCGCACACGATGATCTCCGGGTTAAGCGCCAGGCCCCGGGCGATCCCGATGCGCTGCCGCTGCCCGCCGGAGAACTGGTGCGCGTACCGGTTGATGTACTCCGGGTTCAGCCCCACGACCTCCAGCAGCTCCTGCACCTTGCGGCGCCGGTCACCCTTGGGGGCCACATCCGGGTGGATCTCGTACGGCTCACCGATGATGTCGCCGACCGTCATCCGGGGGTTGAGCGAGGTGTACGGGTCCTGGAACACCATCTGGATGTTCCGCCGCACCGCCTTCAGCGCGCGCCCGGACAGCTTGGAGATGTCCTCGCCCTTGTAGAAGATCTCCCCCGAGGTGGGCTGCTCCAGGTTCATCAGCAGCTTCGCCACGGTGGACTTGCCGCAGCCCGACTCGCCGACGATCCCCAGCGTCTCGCCCTTGTAGAGGGAGAAGGAGATGTCGTCCACGGCCTTGACCGCGCCGATCTGCTTCTTGAAGAGGATGCCCTGGGTGAGCGGGAAGTGCTTGACGAGATTGCGCACTTCCAGGATCGGCTCGCGGTCGGCCGCGGGTTTGCCGAGGTCAGCCATGGATCGTCTCCTTCCACAGATGGCAGGCGCTGGACCGGCCGGCGATCGGGGTGCCGTCCGGCTCGGTGATCTGCACCAGCGGCGGGATGTCGCCGCGGCACTGGTCGGTCGCCATCGGACAGCGCGGGTTGAAGGCGCAGCCGGCCGGCACGGCGGTCAGGCTCGGCGGCAGGCCCGCGATCGCGTACAGCTCCTGGCCCTTGAGGTCCAGGCGCGGTATCGACTCCAGCAGGCCCTTGGTGTACGGGTGGGCCGGCCGCTTGTACAGCTCGTGCACGGGGGCGTTCTCCACGATCCGGCCCGCGTACATCACCGCGATCTTGTCGGCGACGTCCGCGACCACACCCAGGTCGTGGGTGATGAGGATGAGCCCCATGTTGTGCTCGCGCTGGAGCTCCGCCAGCAGATCCATCACCTGGGCCTGGACGGTGACGTCCAGCGCGGTGGTCGGCTCGTCCGCGATGATCACATCGGGTTCCAGGGCGAGCGCCATCGCGATCATGATGCGCTGCCGCATACCGCCGGAGAACTGGTGCGGGTAGTCGTTCACCCGCTCCTTGGCGGCCGGGATGCGCACCCGGTCCATCAGCTCGATGGCCTTGGCCCTGGCCTCCTTGCGGCTCGCGCCCCGGTGCACCCGGAACATCTCGCCGAGCTGGAAGCCCACCGACAGCACCGGGTTCAGGGACGACAGCGCGTCCTGGAAGATCATCGCGATCTGATTGCCGCGGATCTTCCGGCGCTGGGCCTCGGACATCTTGAGCATGTCCTGGCCCTTGAAGAGGATCTCCCCGCCGGTGATCTTCCCGGGCGGCATGTCCAGGATGCCCATGATGGTCTGGGCGGTCACCGACTTGCCGGAGCCGGACTCACCGAGCACGGCCAGGGTCTCCCCCGCGTCCACGGTGTAGCTCACGCCGTTGACGGCGTGGGCCGCGCCCTCCCGGGTGTGGAACTCCACATGGAGGTCACGGACCTCCAGCAGCGGTACGCCGGGGGCGTCCGCCGGGGTGATTTCGATCGGTTCGATCGACACGCGCGTCAACTCCCTCAGCGCAGCTTGGGATCGAGGGCATCGCGCACGGCGTCACCCAGCATCAGGAAGGACAGGATGGTCACGCTCAGGGCGATCGAGGGGAAGATCAGCACATGCTCGGCCACCCGGATCGAGGACCGGGCGGCGTTGATGTCGCCACCCCAGGAGATCGCCGGGTCGGAGAGCCCGATGCCCAGGAAGGACAGCGTCGCCTCGGCGGTGATGTAGCCGCCGAGCGCCACCATCGCCACCACGATCACCGGGGCCGCGGCGTTCGGCAGGATGTGCCGCAGCAGGATCCGCCCGGTGCCGGCGCCCAGGGAGCGGGCGGCCTGTACGTAGTCCGCCTGCTTGATGGAGATCACCGAACCGCGCATCACCCGGGCGACGGTGGTCCAGCCCAGGAACGCCAGCGCCAGGATCACCACCCACTCGGTGCGGGCGCTGAAGGAGACCAGCACCACCATGGCGCCCAGCATGAAGGGGATGCCCATGAAGGTGTCGGTGACCCGGGACAGGACCGCGTCCACCCAGCCGCCGAAGTAGCCGGCCAGCATGCCGATCAGCGAGCCGGCCACCAGCACCAGGGCGGTCACACAGATACCGATGGTGATCGAGGCGCGGGTGCCGTACACCACGCGGGCGTAGATGCTGCGGCCCTGCTGGTCGTAGCCGAACCACTCGGGCGAGAAGAGGTGGGTCAGTTCCGGCTTCTGGAGGTGGTGATTGGCCAGATCGCCGATCCGCGGGGTCTGCGAGGTGAAGACGCCCGGGAACGCCGCGACGAACAGCAGGAACAGGATCACGATCGCCGGTATGACGAACTTGGGCTTGCGGATCAGCTCCTGCCAGGCGTCCGACCACAGGCTGCGCGGCTTGCCGGGCGGCGGGCCCGCCTCCGCGACCAGTACTCCGTCCGGGGTGCCGTCGGCCGGCGCCACGGTGGCTTCAGGGGCCTCAGGCATAGCGAATCCTCGGGTCCAGGACCGCGTAGAGCAGGTCGACCAGCAGGGAGACAACGAGATAGACGACGATCATGAACGTCACGATGCCGACGACGGTGGAGCCCTCACGGCCGTTCAGCGCGCGGAAGACGGCGCGGCCGATGCCGTTCACATTGAAGATGCCCTCGGTGACGATGGCACCGGTCATGAGGTTGCCGAGGTCCACGCCGAGGAAGGTGACCACCGGGATCAGCGAGTTGCGCAGCAGATGGACGCTGACGGCACGGCGCTGGGTGAGCCCCTTGGCGCGGGCGGTCCGCATGTAGTCGGCGCGCTTGTTCTCCGCCACCGAGGTACGGGTGAGCCGGGCGACGTAGGCCAGCGAGAGTGCGGCGAGCACCATCGCGGGCAACAGCAGTTCGCTCCAGTTCTCCGAGTTCTGCACGGAGGGGGTGATCCAGCCCAGCTTGTTGCCGAAGTAGACCTGGGCGAGGTAGCCGAGTACGAAGCCGGGCACCGAGATCAGCAGCAGCGTGACGAAGAGGATGCCGCTGTCGGTCTTGCGGCCGGCCCGAAGACCGGCGACGAGGCCCATGGCGATGCCGACGACGGCGGTGAAGACGAACGCCAGCACGGTGAGTCTGAGGGTGGCGGGCAGTGCTTCGCCGATCACGTCGATGACCGGGCGTCTGCTCGAAATCTGGATGCCGAAGTCACCCTGGAAGACACCGGTGAGGTAGTTCCAGTACTGCTGCATGATCGGCAGATCCAGGCCCAGTTCCTTCTTCATCTGGGCCATCTGAGCCGGGTCGGGGGCACGCTCGCCCCACAGTGCGGCTATCGGGTCACCCGGCAGGGCGTACATCATCATAAAGATGATGAAGGTCGCCCCAATGAACACCGGGATCATCTGGAGCAGTCGCCGCGCGACGTAGCGCCCCATCATTCCTCCATGTCAGTCGGCAGGGCCGGTGACCGCTCCGGATCACGGAGCGGGCACCGGCCCCCTGGCAAGCGACGGTCTTACTTGACCGTGACCTCTTCGAGCACCGGCTGGCCGGCGACGTCGAAGCGGACGTTGTCCACCTTGTTGGAGTAGCCGCCGTTCACGTTCTGGTACCAGAGCGGAATGGCCGGCATGTTGTCCCAGAGCACCTGCTCGGCGTGCTGGTAGGCGGCGACGGTGTCGTCGAAGGAGCCCGCCTGGTCACCCTGCTTGAAGAGGTCGTCGACCTCCTGGTTGCTGTACCGGCCGTAGTTGGACGGCGCGGTGGTGCTGTACAGGTCCCGCAGGAAGTTGACGTTCAGCGGGTAGTCCTGGAGCCAGCCGCCCCGGTACATGCTCTTGACGTTGTCCGCGCGACGCTCCTCAAGGTCGGTGGCGAAGTCCGTCTTGGCGTCCTTCACACACTCGATGTCGAGGTTCTTGATGATGTCGTTGCAGACCGCGGTGACCCACTCGTCGTGGTTGGCGTCCGCGTTGAACTGGATGGTGATCTTGTTGTCGGGGACGCCGCCGCCCTCCTCGACCAGCTGACGCGCGGTCTCGGGGTCGAAGTCGGTCTTGCCGTTGGCGGAACCGGCCTGGTAGCCGAACACGCCCGGGGGCACGAAGCTGTCGGCGGGGGTCCGCGAGTTGTGCAGCACCGTCGAGGTGATGGTGTCGCGGTCGATCGCCATCGAGATGCCCTGGATGACCTTGGACGGGTCATCCAGCTCGCCCCAGCCGGCGTAGAACACCGGAACGATGGACTGGGTGGCGTTGTAGGGCTGCGCGATGGCGCGGTCGCCCAGCTCGTCCTGGTAGACCGGGAGCTCCGCGGGCGCGACCTGACGCAGCACGTCCAGGTTGTCGGAGACCAGGTCCTGGTAGGCGGTGCTCAGGTTGTCGTACGCCTTGATCTCCACGCCACCGTTCTGCGCCTTGTTCGGCCCGGTGTAGTCGGCGTAGGTGGTGAGGCTGATCTTCTCGTTGTGCGTCCAGCTGGTGAACTGGTACGGGCCCTGGCCGATCGGGTGCTCGCCGAAGGCGGCCGGGTCGTCGTAGAAGCTGGTGGGCAGCGGCGCGAAGACGTGGTAGCCCAGCTTGTAGTTGTAGTACGAGACCGGGTTGGCCAGCGTGATCTCGAAGGTGAGGTCGTCGACGACCTTCAGGCCGGACATGGTCTCGGCGGTGGGCTCGGCGCCCTCCTCGGCCGGGTGCACGTCCTCGTAGCCGGCGATGTCCTCGAACCAGGCGCTCTGGCTCTGGCCGTTGGTCACGTTGGCGGCCCAGTTCCAGGCGTTCACGTACGACTCGGCGGTGACCTTCTCGCCGTCGTGGAAGGTGAAGCCGTCCTTGAGCTTGACGGTCCACACGGAGGCGTCGTCGTTCGACTCGACGGACTCGGCGGCGACGTACTTGATGGAACCGTCGTCCTCGAAGTCCAGCAGGTTCGCGAAGACGTTCTTGATCACCAGCGAGCCGTACTGCTCATTGGTGCTGGTGGGGACCAGGGCCGCCTGCGGCTCGCCACCGTCGACCCGCACGATGCCCGTGGCGTCGCCGGCAGACGCGTTGCCACCGTCGCCGTTGCCACCCTTGTCGTCATCGCTACCACAGGCGGTCGCGGCCAGGGCCACAACGATCGCCACTGCGGCCCACTTGGCGCTGCGCGCACCACGCATGGGCTTGCCTCCTTGGGAGTCCGGTTCGTAGCTGGAAAACCGCGGACCCGGAGGTTGTCAACACGCGTTGAATACCCAAAGCGTCCGTCGGCCGCGCCGGCGAAAGCCTGAGCGCAATGCCCCCAACTATTGGGCATAAAACTTCGGTGAACCACCGATTGCCGATTTCATTTTGATGAAGATAGGGAGGTTAGATCAGACAATTCGGACAAACTACCCCCCCGGAGTCACCGATATGCGGACTGATGTGACGAAGGTCAACCCATTTCGTTCGCATAACGAACACAACTCAGCGCGGGCGACCGGATCGAACCTTGACAGAATTCGATACATCCGGTAGCCCGCGCTGAACGCAGAGCTACTGCCGGGTAGTCCCGGGGGTACTACGCGCGCTTCGCCCGCGACGCCGCCCGCGCCCGATCCCGCTGGTCAAGCTGCACCTTGCGGATCCGCACCACGTCCGGCGTGACCTCCACGCACTCGTCCTCGCGGCAGAACTCCAGCGACTGCTCCAGCGACAACTTGCGCGGCGGAACGAGATTCTCGGTCGTGTCCGAGGCCGCCGCCCGCATGTTGGTGAGCTTCTTCTCCTTGGTGATGTTGACGTCCATGTCATCGGCCCGCGAGTTCTCGCCAACGAGCATGCCCTCGTACACCTCGGTGCCCGGCTCGATGAAGATCGTGCCGCGCTCCTGGAGGTTCATCATCGCGAAGGGGGTGGCCTTGCCGGCCCGGTCCGCCACCAGCGACCCGCTCTGCCGGGTCCGCAGCTCCCCCGCCCACGGCTCGTGCGACTCGAAGATGCTGTGCGCGATGCCGGTGCCCTTGGTGTCGGTCAGGAACTCGGTACGGAACCCGATCAGCCCGCGCGAGGGCACCAGGAACTCCATCCGCACCCACCCGGAGCCATGGTTGGTCATGGTCTCCATCCGGCCCTTGCGGGAGGCCATCAGCTGGGTGATCGCGCCCAGGAACTCCTCCGGGGCGTCGATGGTCATCCGCTCCACCGGCTCGTGCGTCTTGCCGTTGATCTCCCGGGTGACCACCTCGGGCTTGCCGACCGTCAGCTCGAAGCCCTCGCGGCGCATCTGCTCCACCAGGATGGCCAGCGCCAGCTCGCCGCGGCCCTGCACCTCCCAGGCGTCGGGACGCTCGGTGGGCAGCACCCGCAGCGAGACGTTACCGATCAGCTCCCGGTCAAGACGGTCCTTGACCAGCCGCGCGGTCACCTTGTGGCCCTTGCCGCCCTTGCCGACCAGCGGCGAGTTGTTCGTCCCGATGGTCATCGAGATGGCCGGCTCGTCCACCGTGATCAGCGGCAGCGCCACCGGGTTCTCCGGGTCGGCGAGGGTCTCGCCGATCATGATCTCCGGGATACCGGCCACCGCGCAGATGTCGCCGGGGCCGGCCACCTCGGCCGGCTTACGGGTCAGGCCGTCCGTCATCAGCAGCTCGGAGATCCGCACCTGCGCCTGCGAGCCGTCCCGCTTGATCCAGGCCACCGACTGGCCCTTGCGCAGCTGGCCCTGCTTGACGCGGCACAGCGCGATCCGGCCCAGGAAGTTGTCGGCGTCCAGGTTGGTGACGTGCGCCTGGAGCGGGGCGTCCTCCTCGTACACCGGTGCGGGCACGGCGGACAGCAGGGTGGAGAAGAACGGCTCCAGGCTGTCGCTGTCGGCCGGGACCGTACCGTCGGCCGGCTGGGTCAGCGAGGCGATGCCGTCGCGGGCGCAGGCGAAGACGATGGGGAACTCGATCTGGTCCTCGTCCGCGTCCAGGTCGAGGAAGAGGTCGTAGGTCTCGTTCACGACCTCGGAGATCCGGGCGTCGGAGCGGTCGGTCTTGTTGATGCACAGGATGACCGGCAGCTTCGCGGCCAGCGCCTTGCGCAGCACGAAACGGGTCTGCGGCAGCGGGCCCTCGGAGGCGTCCACGAGCAGGACGACGGCGTCGACCATGGACAGGCCGCGCTCCACCTCGCCGCCGAAGTCGGCGTGGCCCGGGGTGTCGATGATGTTGATGACGATCGGGGCGCCGCCGCCCTTGGGGTGGTACTTGACGGCGGTGTTCTTCGCGAGAATGGTGATGCCCTTCTCGCGCTCCAGATCGCCGGAGTCCATCACGCGGTCGTCGACGTGCTGGTGGGCGGCGAAGGCTCCCGCCTGCTTGAGCATGGCGTCGACCAGCGTCGTCTTGCCGTGATCGACGTGGGCGACGATGGCGACGTTGCGGATGTCATGGCGCGTGGGCATGGCTGACGGTGCTTCTTCCGAGACGAGGGAGTGAGACGGCTCGGCAGATATGTACACCGGCCTGTCCCGCTATCGTACGGGGCCCGGCGCGCCGCCGCGCTCGCGCCGGGGATCGGGCGCGAGCGCGGCAGCGGGCGCGGGCAACCGGTGGTGACGCTCAGGCGCGGTAGCCGATGTCCTGGTAACGGGGGGTGGCCAGGCCGAAGGCGCCCACCCCGGCGAGCGTGGCGTCCACGGCGACGAGCTGCGGGCGCTGGAAGAGCGGGATGGAGCCGGCCGTCGCCCACAGCCGGGCGTCGGCCTGGTTGAGGAGCTTGTGGTGCTCCTCCTCGTCCAGCTCGGCCGCGGCCTGGGCGAGCAGCTGGTCGATGTGGTCGGTGCCGATCCGGCTGTAGTTCTGCTGTACGGCGAGGCCGCCGTCCGGCTGCCGGGTCGGCTTGGCGAACAGCGGGGCGGCGTCGGTGGCCGGGTAGCCGCTGGCCGGCCAGGAGTACAGGGCGAGGTCGAAGTCGCCGGTGCTGATGTGGTCGGTGAAGAAGGTGTGGGCCGGCACCTCGGTGATCCTGGCGCGGACGCCTGCGGCGGCCAGCATGTCGGTGATGTGGTCGGCGATCTGCCGCTGGCGGGCGCCCGCGTCGCCGTCCGGCACGAGGAAGCGCAGGGTGAGGGCGTTGCCGTGCTCGTCGGTACGCGCCGGTCCGGCGGCGCGGTCGGCCAGCTCGTCGGCGTACGCCTCGGCTGCGGCGGCCTCCTGCTCCAGCCGCTCGGCTTCGGCTTCGGCCTCAGCGGTGTCGGTGTCGGCATCGGTGTCGTCGCCGGCGCGCTGGGCCTCGGCGGCCTGGCGCAGCAGGGCGGCCTGCTGGCGGGCGGCGGGCTGGCCGGCCGGGAGCGGCCCGGGCAGGGCGTCGGCGGGCGGCCCGCCGGCCGGATCGGCGGCGGGGTCGTCCGTGTTCTCCTCCTGGGCGTCCTCGGCCCCGGGTCCGCCGTGCCAGCCGGCCTCGTCCAGCAGCGAGCCGGCCACCTTCGTACCGAAGGCGCCGAGCGCGTAGCTGTTGTCCTCGTACCCGATCTGGTCCAGGGTCCGCAGATGGTTGCCGAGCGTCCGGACCGGCAGCCCGGCCGGCTCGTGCACCTCGGTGGCCAGCGCGTCGCGGTCGATGGCGCGGGCCACCGCCCAGCGGACCCGCTCGTCCTTGAGCGGCCCGGAGCGGCCGTTGAGGGTGAGCTGGGTGTAGGCGGGCGCGTAGGCGCGGTGCACGGTGTACGCGGCGGGTTCGCCGTCCTCGGCCGGGGTGAGCCGGGGGATGTCGGCGGGGTCGATCTCCGCCACGTCGAGGCCGCCGGCCTCCAGCGCGGCGCCGCGTTCGGCGTCGGGCACCACGGTGAGGACGAGTTCGTCGAGCAGCGCGGGCTCGCCCCACCAGGTGGCGGAGCGGACCAGCGCCAGGGTGCCGGCCTCGCGGTCGAGCTTCCCCGGTGCGAACGGTCCGGCGGTGGCGGGCAGGGCGTCCCGGGAGCCGGTGCCGAAGGCGGCGGCGTCCTCGGTGACGGCCTTCGGGTAGAGGGGAGTGAACAGCGACTTCCAGTCCGCGTACGGCTTGCTGAAGGTGATCTGCACCTGGTGGTCGCCGGGGCCCGCGCTGACGCTCTCCACCCGGTCGTAGCCGGCGTTCCGGGCGGCGGGGTGGCTGCCCTCGCCGCCGCCGAGTGCCCGCCACTGGGCGATGAAGTCCTCGGCGCCGATCGCCCGTCCGTCGCTCCACGCCGCCTTGGGGTGCAGGGTGTAGACGACGGTCTGGCGGGGCTCGCGGGCGGTGATCTCGGCGGAGCGCAGATAGTCGGTGTTCAGCTGCGGCCGGCCGCGCTCGTCCAGGATGAACAGCGCGGGCAGTACGGCGGCGGCCACCTGGTCGGTGACCGGGCCGGCCTGGGGGGCGAAGGCGTTGAGGGTGGCGGGCAGCTCGCCGACCCCCCAGCGCAGGGTGCCGCCGGTGCGCAGTTCGGTGCGGTCGGCGAGGGAGAGCGACTGGGCGGCGCCGGAGGCGCCGGAGCGCTCCGGGCCGGTGTCGCTGCCGCATCCGGTGAGGGCGGCGGTCAGGGACAGCGTCCCGGCCAGCAGCAGCACGAGGCCGCCTCTCGCGGGGGTGCGCCGCCGTGCGGCGGTTTCGGGGGGCGGCCCACCTGGCATGCCATGACCTCCGGTCGGCTCTTCACACGTATGACAAGGGCCCGTCCCACTGAAGGCGACCCGCCGCCCGCACCCTCGCCGACACGACGCACGCCGCCGCCCCACCCACCCAACCGGCGCAACCCACCCCGTCGAATCCCCCCGCGCCCCGGGCCCCGCGTTCCCGGCCACCGCAGGCCGCAGGCCGCGGCGACGACGCGTGCGCGGGCACACGGCGGTCGCGCCCCGTACGGACCGCCGGGTGCGGGCCGCCGCGACGGCCGGGCGGGGGTTCGGCGCCACGGATAGCGTCGAGAGGTGCTGCTGCGATGTCTCACCGCGTTGGCCGGGGTGGCCGCCCTGCTGCTGCCCGCCGAGTACCCGCTGGAGCTGAACGGCGAGGGCGGGGTCACCGACCCGGTGCACGCGCTGGACGGCGGGGATCGCGCCGCCGAGGTGCGGGCGGCCATCGGCGAGCTGGCCACCGGCCAGGACCTGCACCTCTACGTCGCCTATGTCCGCGACTTCACCGGTCTTTCGCCACAGACGTGGGCGGACGCGACGGCGGAACACAATCAGCTCCCCGCGGACGCGGTCCTGCTCGCGGTGGGAACCGGGGACCGCGCGTACGCCTTCTCGGTGGACGCCTCCTCGGGGCTGACGCGCGAGCAGGTCCAGGAGATCGGGCGCACGGCGGTGGGGCCCGCGGTCGAGCGGCACGACTGGGCGGGCGCCGCGGTCGGGGCGGCGCGGGGGCTCGCGGCGGTGCGTCAGGGGGCGCGTGTTCCGGCCCCCGCGCCGTCCTCCGGGCCGCCCGATCCGGGGGCGGCGCCGGGGAGCGGCGGCAGCTCGGTCGTGTTGCCGCTGGCCCTGCTCGGGGCGGCGGTCGTGGTGGTCTGTTATCTGGTGGTACGCGGCACCCGTGGTCGGCGCGGCCGGCGTCGCAAGGAGTGACAACCGGCCATTGGGTGGACGTTGTTGGCCGGTCCATCGGCCAATCCGTGTGCGCGGGGTGAGGCACAGGCGTATGGTCTGGCATATGCAGCCCGGGGGTGAGGAATGAACGACAGCAACCTGCGCCCATGGCAGGTGATCCGGCAGGATGAAAATGGCAGTCGCTATCGCATAGGGCATTGCGCCACGCGCGCCGAAGCGCAGCGACTCATCAGGCGCTTGGAGTCCGGCGCCGGCGTACGCCCCGCCACGGAGCCCGGCCGCTATCTGGTGGAACGGGTGGAGGCGGGGGCCCGCGCCCGCCGCTGAGCCGCCACCCACCGCCGGCCGCCGTCACCCGCCCCGCGCCGGGACCCCGCGACCCCCCTCCCCCGACCCGAGGGACATCGGACGATTGGTCCGATTTATCCGGATACCGTTATCATCCGGAGAAGATGTACCCGAGCGGGGGCAGGCGCGTGTGACGACCAACCCGTCCGAGCCGTCCGGACTCACACCGGTCCCCTCGGCCCGGAGCAACGAGCGCTCACTGCTCGATGTGCTGCGCGTGGCGATCATCATGCTGGACGAGCGCGGCACCATCCGGCTGTGGAGCCCCATGGCCCGCGAGCTGCTGGGCTGGCCCGACCACGACGCGGTCGGCCGCCGCCTCACCGACCTGCTCGCCCCCGGCCACACCACCACCGCCGTCACCCGCATCCACGCCACCCTGCGACAGCGCAGGCACTGGCGCGGCCGACTGCCACTGCGCCACCGCGACGGCCACATCATCCATCTGGAGGGCCGCGCCGCCCTGCTGCTGGACGCCGGCGGCACCCCGTACATCCTGGCCAATCTGGTGGAAACCACCCGGATGACCCGGATCGAGCGAGACCTGGCCGCCTTCGACGCCCTGTTCACCGCCTCCCCACTGGGCATCGGCATCTTCGACACCGAACAGCGACTGGTCCGGGTCAACGAAGCACTCGCCCGAATGCACCACACCACCCCCGCCGACCTCCTCGGCAAGACCCTGCTGGACATCCTCCCCGGCCCCATGGCACGGCAGGTCCACGCCGTCCAGGCCAACGTGCTGCGCACCGGCACCGCCGTCACCGACCTCGTCACCCCGGCCCCGGACGGGGTACGCGCCCACTCGCTCTCCTTCGGCCGGCTCACCGACCGCGACGGCCGCACCGTCGGCGTCAGCTCCACCGTCATGGACGTCACCGAACGCCGCGAGGCCCTGGACCGTATCGAACGCGCCCGGCACCGGCTCGCCATGCTGGACGACATCGGCAGCTCACTGGGCGACCTGCTGGACGTACGCCTCATCGCCGGCTCCCTCGCCCAGCTGCTGGTGCCCCGGTTCGCCGACTACGCCGCCGTGGAACTGCTCGCCCCGGTCGCGAACGGCGACGAACTGCCCACCGCCGAGCAACTGCCCGACACGCCCGTCCTCCAGCTGGGCACCGCCGCCAAACAGCACAGCAACCACACCGACACCGCCCTGGCCACCGGCGAGACCATCACCTTCGAACCGGGCTCCCCGTTCAGCACCGTGCTGCACACCGGCAATCCGCTGCTGATCGGCTCACTCGCCGAGCTGGCCGGCGCATCCCCCTCCCCCAAGGTGCGCGCCGCCCTCGACCTGGGGGTGCACTCCATGCTGATCCTGCCGCTGCGCGCCCGGGGCACCGTACTGGGCCTGATCATCCTCACCCGGGCCGGGCAGCGCGCCGCCTTCGACCGGGAGGACCAGACGCTGGCCATGGAGGTGGCCGGCCGGGCCGGCATCTCGCTGGACAACGCCCGCCTCTACGCCCGGGAGCGGGAGTCCGCCCTCACCCTCCAGCGCAGCCTGCTGCCGCAGACCGTGCCCCAGCCGCCCGGCATGGCCGTCAGCCACCGCTATGTGCCCGGCAGCGTGGGCACCGAGGCGGGCGGCGACTGGTTCGACGTCATCCCGCTGGCCGGCGGCCGGGTCGCCTTCGTGGTCGGCGATGTGATGGGCCACGGCCTGCGGGCCGCCGCCACCATGGGCCGGCTGCGCACCGCCGTACGCACCCTGGCCGGCCTGGAGCTGGCCCCGGCCGAACTGCTGCGCCGGGTGGACGACCTCAGCGAGGACCTCGCCCAGGCGCCGGGCGATCAGCTGTGGGCCACCTGCCTGTACGCGGTGTACGACCCGGCCTCCCGCGAGTGCGTCCTGGCCAAGGCCGGGCATCTGCCGCCCGTGCTGCTCACCCGCGACGAAGCCACCGGGCTGTGGTCGGCCGACCCGCTGGAACTGCCCTCCGGCGCGCCGCTCGGGGTGGGCGGGGTCGCCTTCGAGGAACGCAGGATCACCGTTCCGGAGGGCGCGATCCTGGTGCTGTACACGGACGGCCTGATCGAGACCCGCGGCGAGTCCATCACGGTGGGCCTGGACCGGCTGTGCGCGCTGCTGGAGGACCGTGGCACCCCGGGCGCACCGCTGGAAGAGCTGTGCGACCGGATCGTGGAGACCCTCAGCCCGGCGGCCGGCCCGGGCGGCGGGGCGCCGGGGCCCTCGGACGACATCGCGCTGCTGGCCGCCCGGCTCGACGGACTGCCCGAGGGCAACTCCGCCGAATGGACCTTCGCACCCGAGCCGCACGCCCCCCGCAAGGCCCGCCGCGCGGTGCGCCGCGCCCTGCTCGACTGGAACCTCGAACCCCTGCTGGACACCACCGTGCTGCTGGTGAGTGAGCTGGTCACCAACTCCCTGCGGTACGCGCACGGGCCGGTTGAGGTGCGGATGGTGCGTGGCACCTCACTGCTGGTGGAGGTCTCCGACCGGCTCCCCGATCCGCCGCACGAGCGGACCGCCTCCCTGCTGGAGGAGGGCGGCCGGGGCCTGCACCTGGTGGCCCGGCAGTCCCGCCGCTGGGGCACCCGGCAGGCCCCGAACGGCAAAACGGTCTGGTTCGAACTCCTGCTGCCGTAGCGGCCGGACGCTCATCTGACGGGCAGGTGATAGGCGATCCGGAACCGATCGGCGGGGACCACCACCTCGGCGGTCTCCACCGGCAGCCCGCCGGCCCGGTAGGTGCGGGTGATGACCAGCACCGAATGTCCGGCCAGCCCCCCCAGCACCCGGGCCTCGGCGGCCAGCGCCGGCCGGGCGCCGATCTCCTCGGCCACGTTGTCCACCTGGATGTCGATGGCCGCCATCCGCTCCACCACCCCGCGCCCGGCCAGCGGCCCCTCCTCGGGCAGCATCACCGGGGTCCGCCCGGTGACGGACAGCGGTTCCCAGGAGGTGGACAGCATCACCGGTTCATTGCCGGTGCGGAACACATAGCGGGTGCACATCACCGCGTCGCGCGGCGCGATCCCCAGCCGCTGGGCCACCGCCTCCCCGGCGGCGATCCGCTCACTGCGCCCCTCCCAGGTGCCGCGCACCCGCTCATCGGTCTGCTCCTGCCGGAAGGGCGAACACTCCCCCATGGTCCGATACCCACTGCGCGAAATCCGGCGCGGCGCCGGCTGCTCCCGCACATAGGTCCCCGACCCGGACCGCCCCTCGACCAGCCCCTCGGCCATCAGTACCTTCCGCGCCTCCAGCGCGACGGTGTCCGACACCCCGTACTTCGCCCGGATGCTCGCCTGCGAGGGAAGGCGGGTATGCGGCGGCAGCGTTCCGTCGGCGATCTGCTGCCGCAGATCATCGGCCACCTTCAGATACGCGGGCTGCTCACCGAACGGCATAAGCCCTCCCCGGCGTTGGTCCGTCTGCTGTTACCTACTTCACAAACAGCAACAGCTTGACAACGGAGGGTTGCTATCCGCAAGAGCTGGCCACCGAATCACCCGAAGTGATGATCGCCGTCGACCAGGGCCGCGCCGGGGCCTCCGCCCGGGGCCGCCCCGACACGTCCCGGACCGCAGGCCGAGGCCGTTGCGCGGGGTCCCGGCCGGGACCCCGGCGCTCGGCGCCGCTCCACTCCGGGAGCGAAGCGGCCATCGCTCCGGTCAGTGCCCGGTCCACCAGGTTCTCGCGAACCCGGCGAAGAACGCGCCCAGGCCCAGCAGGGCGATGGCGTTGAAGGCCCGGTTCACCACCCCGGATCCCCCGGCGGCCGGCGGCCCGGCGTCCCCGGTGCCGTGCCGGGTCTCACCGCACGGCCCCTCGGCCTCGCCCCGTACGAAGTCGGCGAGCCGCCGCAGACACTCGGCGCACGCGTGCACGGCCCTGGCCTTCCCGTGCGCCACGACCGACCCCGCCCACACCACCGGCACGTCCACGGCCCGGCACATCGAACAACTGCCGGATCGCGTCACCCAGGAGGCGAAGGAGTCGGCGTGCAGCCAGGCGAGCGGGGTCGGAGCGGTCATGAGGGTGCCCCTTCACCGGTGTCCTGCGGGGGCGCATCGGCGGCGACCGACGACATGTCTTCAGGCCGGACCGTACGGGTCACCCGCACCCTCCGCCCGGTGGGCAGCGCCAGCAGCCCGCCACGGATGAAGTGAATCCGCCGGCCGCCGAACAGCACCGTCACCGACTGCACCCGCTGCCGCCGGCCGCCGACCTCGATCCAGTCCCACGGCTCCACCCGGCTCAGCGGCACATCGAGCGTCACCTCGACCGGTTCCCCCGCCCCGGGTTCACCATCCGGCTTCTTCACCGCAGCCCCCCATTGAGGTCGCAGCTGAACCAGACGATCTTGCCGTCCCCGTGCCGGGTGCGCTCACAGCCGAAGTGCGCGGCCATCTGACGCAGCATCCACAGCCCCCGGCCGTCCTCGGCGTCCCACCGGGGCGCCTCGCCGATGACCGGCATCGTCAGGGACCGGTCGAAGACCTGCACGGTGACCTCGCGGCCGATCAGCAGGATCCGCAGGTAGCAGCGGGGATCCGCGACGTGGTTCACCACATTGGCCAGGAGTTCGCTCAGCCCCAGTCGCACTACTTCCAGGGCGCTCGACGACGCACCCCACCCCCGTACGACGTCGCCCACCTCGCTCCGCCACCGCTCGATATCCGCGGCATCAGCCACTAAGGCCCGCCCGAACACGTTCTCTTTGTAGGTGGCTTGCAGGGGCGCCATGACACCTCCATGAGCAGGCTTGACCGGCAAGGAATGGGTCGCATTATCCGACTAGAGCAGTCATGTCAGACATCACCGCTCCCGTCCGCAGTGCTTCCACTGCGGACGGGTTTCAGCGTGACGGATCGGCGGGAACCATTCAAGTGATCAGCCCAGAACGGAAGGTTGGTGAAACCCCTTTGAACCGCAAGGAGTTGAACCCGGACAGCTCGCCCCAGGCGGCCTTCGGGGCACGTCTGCGCAGCTTGCGGGAAGCGCGCGGCTGGACTCAGGACGATCTCGCCGAACGCATGGAGTATTCCAGCGTGCACATTTCGGCCGTTGAAGTTGCTCGGAAGCCTCCGACTCTCCGGTTCTCGCGCGGTGCGGACCGCGCCTTTGGCCATGCGGGCAGGGACACCTTCGAGCGCGAATGGCGGGAACTCCGTCGGGGCAGCCTGCTGGAGGGCTTTCCGGAGTACGTCGGCTACGAGGCGCGCGCGGTAGAGATTCGGCTGTTTCAGATCGGCCTGATTCCCGGCCTCTTGCAGACGCCGGAGTACGCGCGGACGGTGGCGGACGGGGACGTGCAACGCGGGGCCATCACGCCCGAACAGGCGGAAGAGCGCGTCTCCTTCCTCGCGGAGAGGCAATCCGCGCTGTTGCGTCCTCGGCCGCCCATGGTGCTGGTCGTGATGGATGAGAGCTGTCTCCGACACGAGGTCGGCAGTGCCGAGGTCCGGAAGGGTCAGCTCGGCCGGCTGCTCGAAGTCGCGTCCCTCCCCAACTGGGTCCTGCAAGTGGCGCCCTTTGACATAGGGGCGAGGCGACCGTTCAACCTGCCCGTCAACGTCCTTACGCTGGCTGACCGATCCGTACTCGCCTATGCCGAGTCACAGGCACGTGGACATCTGGAGCGCGAAGGCAGCTCCGTGGTGCCCTTGTTGACGGCCTACCATCAGCTACAAGCCGAGGCTTTGTCGCAGGCAACCTCTGTGGCCATGATCGAGCAGTTGCGAAAGGGCATCCCGTGACGACCGAAACCCCCCGCTGGTTCACGTCCTCCTACAGCAGCAACGGCGGCGATTGCATAGAGGTCGCCGTGAACCTCGCCGCCTCACACGGCGTGATCCCCGTCCGCGACTCCAAAAACCCCCACGGCCCCACCCTGAACCTCCCGGCCGCCGCGTTCTCCGCATTCGTGACGGGGCTCAAAGGGTCCGCGTGAGCCATGCTGTCGGACCTGATCAACGAGGCACGGAAGGGCACCTCTTGACGACAACAATCGAGTCCCCCCGCTGGTTCACGTCCTCCTACAGCAGCAACGGCGGCAACTGCATAGAGGTCGCCGTGAACCTCGCCGCCTCACACGGCCTGGTCCCCGTCCGCGACTCCAAAAACCCCCACGGCCCCACCCTGAACCTCCCGGCCGCCGCGTTCTCCGCACTGGTAACGAACATCAAGGGGCCCGGCCCACACGAGCCGGACCCCCTCTGACACCCGTCACACGTTGAAGCGGAACTCCACCACGTCGCCGTCGCGCATCACGTAGTCCTTGCCCTCCACCCGGGCCTTGCCCTGGGCGCGGGCCTCGGCGATGGAGCCGGCGGCGATCAGGTCCTCGAAGGAGATCACCTCGGCCTTGATGAAGCCCTTCTGGAAGTCCGTGTGGATGACCCCGGCCGCCTCCGGCGCGGTGGCGCCCTTGGGGATGGTCCAGGCGCGGGCCTCCTTGGGACCGGCCGTCAGGTAGGTCTGGAGGCCCAGCGTCTCGAAACCGACCCGGGCGAGGGTCGCCAGGCCCGGCTCGTCCTGGCCCACCGACTGAAGCAGCTCCAGTGCCTCGTCGTCGGGCAGCTCGCCCAGGTCGGACTCCAGCTTGGCGTTGAGGAACACGGCCTCGGCCGGGGCCACCAGCGCCCGCTGCTCCTCCTTGAACGCCTCGTCGACCAGCTCGTCCTCGTCCACGTTGAAGACGTACAGGAACGGCTTGACCGTCAGCAGGTGCAGCTCGCGCAGCGGCTCGGCGCGCTCGGTGCCCTGGGCGATGCCGGCGGAGAAGAGGGTGCGGCCGTCCTCCAGGATGGCCTGCGCCTCCTCGACGGCCTTGACCACCGGCAGCCGGTCCTTCTTGATCCGCGACTCCTTCTGGAGCCGGGGCAGCACCTTCTCCACGGTCTGGAGATCGGCCAGGATCAGCTCGGTGTCGATCGTCTCGATGTCGCTCTTGGGCGAGACCTTGCCGTCCACATGGATGACGTTCTCGTCCTTGAAGGCCCGGATCACCTGGCAGATGGCATCGGACTCGCGGATGTTCGCCAGGAACTTGTTGCCGAGCCCCTCGCCCTCGCTGGCACCGCGCACGATTCCGGCGATGTCGACGAAGTCAACGGTGGCCGGCAGCTCGCGCTGGGAGCCGAACACCTTGGCCAGCTCACCCAGCCGGGCATCCGGTACACCCACCACACCGATGTTCGGCTCGATGGTGGCGAACGGATAGTTGGCCGCCAGCACGTCGTTCTTGGTCAGGGCGTTGAAAAGGGTCGATTTGCCGACATTCGGCAGACCGACGATTCCGATCGTGAGCGACACGTGACGACTTCCCGTAGCGAGGAGAAACGAAGCGGTGGCCCCGTTCCCGGGGCCGCCGACCAGTCTACGGGGGAGGCAGTCCCTCCAGGCAGGGGAAGAGGGAGCTATCGACAAGGCGGGCAGGCGCTCGCGGCAGCCCTCGGGTCACCGCCCGCGCGTTCCGGGCAGCCGGGGGTAACGCGATGATCGACCCACCGATCATCGCGATCCGAAAACCTTCGGGACCGTAAGCCGATCGACAATCCGGGGCCCGGAGCCGGTCACGGCCTACAGACGCACAGTCATATGGAACGTCAAGCGTGTCCATCATCGCCTGGCCCCCGTCCGGCGGCTTACTTTGGTGCAGTGGAATACAGTACGCACACAACCGAGCACCCTCGGCAATACCCCGCCGTGGTGCGGACGAGTGTGCCCCGGCCCGCCGGGCAGGCCGCGATGCGGAATCGGCCGCGGACGCGCCCCGTGCCCCCCGTGCTGGCGGCACTCTCCCGACTTCCCCGTCCCCGGCTGACCGGCCTCGGCTGCGGTGTGCTCGCCACCGTCGCCATGGTCGGCGCCGCCTGGCTGTGCGAGCCGATGGGCGGTGCGCCCTCCCTGTACGGGGTGCTGTTCGTCCTGGCCTGCGCCGCCGCCGCGCTGTGGGTGCGGCCGGCCGACCTGATCTGTGCGCCGGTGGCGGCGCCGATCGCGTTCGCGGTCGGCCTGGTCACCACGCTGGGGCCGATGGCGGCCGTCACCGAGCTGGCGTTGCGCGCGCCGTGGCTGTTCGGCGGGACGGCCACCGCCGCCGGTCTGGCGCTGCTGCGCGGGATCGGGGTGGCCATCGGCCGGATCCGGCGGCGGCGGCGCCGGGCCGCCGCCCTCCGGTAGCCCCGTCCGTCAGCCGGCGACCTTCGCGGCGGCCTCGGCGCGCAGGTCGCGGCGCAGTTCCTTGGGGAGCGAGAACTGGATGTGCTCCTCAGTCGGCTGCACCAGCTCCACATCCGCGTAGCCCCGGGCCGCCAGCCACTCCAGCACGCCCTCCACCAGCACCTCGGGGACCGATGCCCCGGAGGACAGGCCCACGGTGGTGACGCCGGTCAGCCATGCCTCGTCGATCTCCGCGGCCTCGTCGACCAGATGGGCCCGGGCCGCGCCCGCGCCGAGGGCGACCTCCACCATGCGTACCGAGTTGGAGGAGTTCTTCGAGCCGACCACCAGCACCAGCTCGGCCTCCGCCGCCACCTGCTTGATGGCGAGCTGCCGGTTCTGGGTGGCGTAGCAGATGTCGTCGCTGGGGGGGCTCAGCAGGTTGGGGAAGCGCCGCTTGAGCGCGTCCACCGTCTCCATCGTCTCGTCGACCGACAGGGTGGTCTGGGACAGCCACACCACCTTGTCCGGGTCCGGGACCTCGACCTTGGCGGCGTCGGCGGGCCCGTCCACCAAGGTGATGTGCTCGGGGGCCTCGCCGCTGGTGCCGATGACCTCCTCGTGGCCCTCGTGGCCGATCAGCAGGATCTGGTAGTCGTCCTGCGCGAACCGCACCGCTTCCTTGTGCACCTTGGTGACCAGCGGGCAGGTGGCGTCGATGGTGGCGAGCTTGCCGCGTTCGGCCTCCCGGTGGACCTCGGGGGCGACGCCGTGCGCGGAGAAGATCACGATGGCGCCCTCGGGGACCTCGGCGGTCTCCTCGACGAAGATGGCGCCCTTGCGCTCCAGCGTCCGCACCACGTACTTGTTGTGGACGATCTCGTGCCGGACGTAAATCGGGGCGCCGTACTGTTCCAGGGCCGCTTCCACGGCGAGGACGGCGCGGTCCACGCCCGCGCAGTAGCCCCGGGGGGCGGCGAGCAGGACGCGGCGGGCGGGCTCGGCGGTGCCGGCGAGTGCTGGGTCGGCCATGTCCCCCATCGTACGGGGGGCCTTCGGTGCCGCTCACGGTGCGGGCGGCCGGCGGGCGCCGGGGCGGGATTGTCAGTGGACGGCGCTAGCGTTGCGGGCATGGCGGTACAGACGACAGCGGAAGCGCCGATGCCGGTCGGTGAGGTGTCCCGGCTGATCGGCGGATGGATCGACCGGCTCGGCGCGGTGTGGGTGGAGGGACAGATCACCCAGCTCTCGCGCCGCCCGGGGGCGGGCGTGGTGTTCCTCACGTTGCGCGATCCGTCCCAGGACATCTCTTTGACGGTCACCTGTTTCCGGGGCGTGTTCGATCGCGTGGCGGAGGTGGTCGGCGAGGGCGCGCGGGTGGTGGTGTTCGGCAAGCCGGAGTGGTACGCCCCGCGCGGGCAGTTGTCGCTGCGGGCCACCGAGCTGCGGGCGGTGGGGGTCGGGGAGTTGCTGGCCCGGCTGGAAGCATTGAAGAAGTCACTGGCGGCCGAGGGGCTTTTCGCGCCGGAGCGCAAGCGCCGGCTGCCGTTTCTGCCCGGGTGCGTGGGGCTGGTCACCGGGCGGGCGTCGGCGGCCGAGCGCGATGTGCTCCAGAACGCCCGGCTGCGCTGGCCGGCGGTGCGGTTCGCGGTACGCAATGTGGCGGTGCAGGGCGTGCACGCCGTACCGCAGGTGATGGAGGCGGTCCAGGAGCTGGACGCCGACCCCGAGGTCGATGTGATCATCGTGGCGCGGGGCGGGGGCAGTGTGGAGGATCTGCTGCCGTTCTCGGACGAGCGGCTGGTGCGGGCGGTCGCCGCGGCCCGTACGCCCGTGGTCTCGGCGATCGGCCATGAACCCGACTCCCCGCTGCTTGACCTGGTGGCGGATCTGCGGGCCTCCACGCCGACCGACGCGGCCAAGCGGACGGTGCCCGATGTGGGCGAGGAGCAGTCCCGGGTGCGGCAGTTGCGCGAGCGCGGCCGGTGGGTGCTGGAGACGTACCTGGAGCGGGAGGAGCGGGGGCTCGCGGCGGCGACCAGCCGGCCGGTGCTGGCCGAGCCGCAGCGGATGATCGCCGGGCGGGCGGAGGAGATCGACGCCCTGGTGTCCAGGTCACGGCGGACGCTTGGGCATCTGCTGGAGCGGGCGGAGGCCGATCTGACGCACACCAGGGCCCGGGTGGTGGCGCTGTCGCCGGCCGCCACCCTGCGGCGCGGCTACGCGGTGGTGCGGCGCGCGGACGGCACGGCGGTACGGGCACCCGATGAGGTGACGGCCGGCGAGACGCTGCGGGCCCGGGTGTCGCAGGGGGAGTTCACGGTGACGGTGGATCAGGAGTACGGCGCATGACGCGCGGACATAAGGTGGCGGGCATGGCAGAAGCGGACACGGATACGGACACGGACACCGACCCGGCGCTCAGCTATGAGCAGGCGCGGGACGAGCTGATCGATGTGGTCCGCCGGCTTGAGGCGGGCGGGGTCACTCTGGAGGAGTCGCTGGCGCTGTGGGAGCGCGGCGAGGAGCTGGCGAAGATCTGTGCCGGCTGGCTGGCCGGCGCCCGGGCCCGGCTCGACCAGGCCCTCAAGGAGGAGGAAGCGGAAGAGGGGGCCGGCGGGCCGGGGGAATAGCGGGCGGACGCGTCGGGGTTGGCCGGGCGGGGAAGCCTCCCCGCGGCCACCACCACCCCCACGAAAGGCGCCACCCCGATGACCCTCGCCCTCGCCCCCTCCGCGCAGGACCTGCTCTTCCGCGAGGCGCACACCGCCAACACCTTCACCGCGGAACCGGTGAGCGACGAACAGATCCAGGCGGTGTACGACCTGATCAAGCTGGCGCCGACCGCGTACAACCAGTCGCCGCTGCGGATCACCCTGCTGCGCACCCGCGAGGCCAGGCAGCGGCTGCTGCCGCTCATGTCACGGGGCAACCGGGACAAGACCGGCAGCGCCCCGCTGACCGCGATCCTGACGGTGGATCTGGAGTTCCACGAGCAGCTTCCCAAGCTGCTGCCGGCGCTGCCCTCGCTCAAGGACGACATGTACGGGGAGGCGGAGCTGCGCGAGCGGCACGGCAGCTTCAACGCCACGCTCCAGGCGGGTTACTTCCTGCTGGGTGTACGGGCCGCCGGTCTCGCGGCCGGCCCGATGAGCGGCTTCGACGCGGAGGGCGTCAACAAGGAGTTCTTCGGCGACGGCCGGCAGAAGGTACTGCTGGTGGTGAACATCGGCCGGCCGGGCCCCGACGCGTTCCACCCGCGCAAGCCGCGCCTGGAGTACGCCGAGGCCGTCACCGTGCTGTAGGCCGCGTCAGGGCTCGACGGTCTCCACGGTCCTGACCCGGAGCGCCTGGGCCAGCTCGGTCAGCTGCTCGCGGGGGGCGGTGCCGGCGACCACGGTGGTCACCTCCGCTCCCCGCAGCACCAGCGCGTCGTACGGCGTCCCCTCGTACCAGGCCCACTCCTGCCCGCCCAGCGACACCGTCTCGCCGGTGTCCTCGGCGCCCTGGGTGGCGTCGGCGACGAAGCCCTTCGGGTCGCCGTCCGCCTGGACGAGCCCGGCGAACTCATTGTCCGGGTCCATGAAGCCGAGCTTCCAGGTGGCGCCGAACGGGTCGGTGTGCCGGTAGCGCACCGAGGTGGCCCGCCACTCGGCCGGCAGCCCCTCGGGGACCAGCAGTTCGTACGGGGCGGCGCGGGCCGCGAGATCGGCCTCGGCCTCGTAGGTGATGGGCTTGACCGGGTCCGCGCCGGCGTCGCCGCCGGGGGCGAACAGGTACAGGCCGAAGGCCACCGCCGTGATCACGGCCATGGACAGCACCATGTCCCGGGCGGACTTCATCTTCGGCCGCTTGGGCGCCGGGGCCTCCTCGGCCGCCGCCGGGGCTGCTTCCGTCTTCTCTGCCTGCTCGGTCACATCGCTCGCCACCCGCCCATCGTCCCGTATGCCCGTACCGTGCCGGGCACCGCCCCCGGTGTCGCTCATCAGATGGGCACTCTGCTCAGGTGTACGAATCCCGGCTAAAGTCGTGAGCACCCTCCCCTGCGGCACCGCCGCGCAGAAAGGTGTGTTCCGATGCCTGACCATCTTCTTCCGCCGCCGCTCGAAGTGGCCCCCGAGGCGCCCGACCGCAACCTGGCCCTGGAGCTGGTACGGGTCACCGAGGCCGGGGCGATGGCCTCGGGCCGCTGGGTGGGCCGGGGCGACAAGAACGGCGCGGACGCCGCCGCCGTCAAGGCCATGCGGGCGCTGGTCTCCACCGTGTCGATGAACGGCGTGGTCGTCATCGGTGAGGGGGAGAAGGACGAGGCCCCGATGCTGTACAACGGCGAGCGGGTGGGGGACGGCACCGGACCCGAGTGCGATGTGGCCGTGGACCCGGTGGACGGCACCACGCTGACCGCCAAGGGCATGGGCAACGCGGTGTCGGTGCTGGCGGTGGCCGAGCGGGGCGCGATGTTCGACCCGAGCGCCGTGTTCTACATGGACAAGCTGGCGACCGGGCCCGAGGCCGCCGAGTTCGTGGACATCGACGCGCCGCCCGCCGTGAACGTACGCCGGGTCGCCAAGGCCAAGGGCGGCGCGCCTGGCGATGTGACGGTGGTGATCCTGGACCGGCCGCGCCATGACGACCTGGTGCGGCAGGTGCGGGAGGCGGGCGCCCGGGTGAAGCTCATCTCGGACGGGGATGTGGCCGGCGCCATCATGAGTGTGCGCGAGGGCACCGGGGCGGATCTGCTGCTGGGCATCGGTGGCACCCCGGAGGGGATCATCGCGGCCTGCGCCATCAAGTGTCTGGGCGGCACCATCCAGGGCAAGCTGTGGCCCAAGGACGAGGCGGAGCGGCGCAAGGCGCTGGACGCCGGGCACGATCTGGACCGGGTGCTGCACACGGACGATCTGGTGCGCGGCGAGAACGTCTTCTTCGTGGCCACCGGGATCACCGACGGCGAGTTGCTGCGCGGGGTGCGCTACCGCCCGGAGACGGCCACCACCCAGTCGCTGGTGATGCGTTCGCGTTCGGGCACCATCCGGCAGATCGACTCCACGCACCGGCTGTCCAAGCTGCGCGCGTACAGCGCGGTGGACTTCGACCGGGGGAAGTGACGCGGTACGGCGCCAGGTGGCCGGCCCGCGCACGGGTGCGGGCCGGCCGGCCGGTGGGGGGTGAGGGGTGAGGGGTGAGGGGATCGCGCGCGGGCGCCTGGCCGGGTGGGGCCGGTCAGGCGACGCGGGTGCCGCTGGTGTTGTTGCCGCCGCTGCCGCTGGTGGTCTCGCGGCGGCGGCGCCGGCTGAGCACCACGCGGCGCTCGGCGGCCGTCAACCCGCCCCACACCCCGTACGGCTCGGGCTGGAGCAGGGCGTGCTCCCGGCATTCCAGCAGGACGGGGCAGCGGGCACACACCGCCTTGGCGGCCTGTTCGCGGGAGAGCCGGGCCGCGGTGGGCTCCTGGGAGGGGGCGAAGAAGAGTCCTGCCTCATCCCGCCGGCACGCTGCCTCGGAGTGCCATGGCCCCGCCAGGTCTCTCGAACTGCGCTGAGCCGGGACGGCTGGTGACCACTGGGACTCTTGGGGCGGTGACGATTGCAGCACAGTCAAACTCCTGACGACGGCTACCGGGGGTCGCTCATGGCTGGCTAAGAGACCCTCACCCGGCCGGACCAGTCCTCACCTCAAAAGGAGAGTGCCTTTCCCACCTCGCGCGGCCATACGAGTGACGGTCCCCCGAGCCCTACCCGCTGTACGCGGGCTTATGCACGGAGCGACCACACGAGCAGCCGCCGCCGTCTCATCCGCCGTGCATATCAGGCATTACGGAGATTCCGTACTGCCTTCCCCGGCACCGGGCGGGCCTCGACGGAGCCGAAGACCGCCGCCCCCTTGATCATGATCACCGGCGCCGCCGGGTCACCCGCGATCATTTCGACGACCTCGAAGCTGCCCAGCACTCCGGTGCCGCCGGTGCGCACGGTGACGTTCTCCGGGACCTTGATCTCCACACTGCCGAAGACGGCGGTGGCGTCGATGGTCACGTACTGCTGCTCGAAGATCGCCTCGGTGAGGTCGAGTTCGACACTGCCGAAGACGGCGGAGGCCACCGTGCGCAGCCCGATGCGCCAGCGGCCGGTGCGGTTGGCGGCGCTGAAGACGGCGACCACGTTGCGCGGGCCGGCCGGCGCGGGCGGGGGCTGGTGCGACGGCGCGGGCGCGGGCCCGGGCGGCATGGGCGGCGGCGCCACCGGGCGCTGCCCGGCGGGCAGATCGCGGATGAGCGGCTCCAGTTCGCCCAGGGTCTTGGCCCGGTAGACGGACTCGACGCGCTCGGAGTGCTCCTCCGCGTCCAGCCGGCCCTCGGCCAGCGCCTCGCGCAGGATGTCCGCGATCCGGTCCCGGTCCGCGTCGGAGGCGCGTACGGGGTCCGGCGCGAGGTGCGGTACGGGGGCCGGTGCGGCCGGCTTGGCCAGCGGCACGGCGGGGGGCTTTTCGGCAGTCACCCCCTCAGGCTACCGATTCGCGATACATCGCGACCACCCCCTTGTCGTAAAGAGCTATCACATTGATAATGTGCGTGGCGGTCGGACGGGCCACCACGCACACCGAACGGGGACACCATGAGCACCGGCAGCGAACTCACCGTCGACACACCCCAGATGCCCGAACCCCGGGTCACCGAGACCCCCGCCCACAGCATCCCCGGCGGACTCGCCCTGCTGCTCACCTTCCTGGGCACCGTGCTGAGCATCGCCATCGGCATCGCGGGCGTCGCGCTGGCCAACAACGACTCCCCCGGCCTCGGCGCCCTGCTCATCATCGCGGGCATCGTGCTCTTCCTCGTCTCCATCTTCATGATGAGCGGGCTCAACATGGTCGCCCCCGGCGAGGCGCGGGTCGTGCAGTTCTTCGGCCGCTACTCCGGCACCATCCGCAAGGACGGGCTGCGCTGGGTCAACCCGCTGACCACCCGCACCAAGATCTCCACCCGGGTCCGCAACCACGAGACCGCCGTCCTGAAGGTCAACGACGCGCACGGCAACCCGATCGAGCTGGCCGGGGTCATCGTCTGGAAGGTCGAGGACACCGCGCAGGCCAGCTTCGAGGTGGACGACTTCGTGGAGTTCGTGTCCACCCAGACCGAATCCGCGCTGCGCCACATCGCCATCGAGTACCCCTACGACGCGCACGGCGAGGACGAACTGTCGCTGCGCGGGGACGCCGAGGAGATCACCGAGAAGCTGGCCGTGGAGCTGACCGCCCGGGTGCAGGCCGCCGGGGTACGGATCATCGAGGCCCGCTTCACCCACCTCGCATACGCCCCCGAGATCGCCTCCGCGATGCTTCAGCGCCAGCAGGCCGGCGCGGTGGTCGCGGCCCGGCAGACCATCGTGGACGGCGCCTGCGGCATGGTGGAGACGGCGCTCGCCCGGATCACCGAGCTGGACATCGTCGAACTGGACGAGGAGCGCAAGGCCGCCATGGTCTCCAATCTGCTGGTCGTGCTGTGCGGCAACCAGACGCCGCAGCCCGTACTGAACACCGGGTCCCTCTACCAGTGACGGAGCCCGCCGAGCCCGCCGAGCCCGCCGAGCCCGCCGAGCCCGCCGGGCGCGCCGAGCGCCCGGCACGGGCCGCCCGCAAGCAGGTGCTGCTGCGGCTCGATCCGGCCGTCCACGACGCGCTCGCGCGCTGGGCGGCGGACGAGTTGCGCAGCACCAACGCGCAGATCGACTACCTGCTGCGGCAGGCCCTGCGGGACGCCGGCCGGCTGCCGGGCAACGCCCGGCCGCACCCACGGCGCGGCCGGCCTCCCCGGCAGAGCCAGGGGCCGTCGGCGGACGGCCCGGGCGACCGGGGGGCGACCGGCTCATAGCCCCGCCAACCGCGAGACCTCCGGCGCGCGGCGCCGGCCCGGCCGGGAGCCGGGTGCAGCGCCGGTCCATCGGCGGCCAACGGCGCCGGCGGACGCGAGGCGGTCCGACACCCCGGCCCCAGCCCGGCCGACTGCCGGGCAGGACACCAACCCACCGGCGGGCGCGGGACATCCCGCACACCACCCCGATCCCGCCCGGCGGACGCGAAGCATCCAGCGCATTGCCCCAGCCCAGCCGACTGCCCGGCAAGACACCGACCCACCCGCCGAACGCGGGACATCCGGCGCATTGCCCGGCCCGGCCATCAGCCGGGCAAGACACCGACCCAGCCCGTTAGCGCGAGGCATCCCGCACACCACCCCGATACCGCCCGGCGGACGCGAAGCATCCAGCGCATTGCCACAGCCCAGCCGACTGCCCGGCAAGACACCAACCCAGCCCGTTAGCGCGAGGCAACCCGCACACCACCCCGATACCGCCCGGCGGACGCGAAGCATCCAGCGCATTGCCACAGCCCAGCCGACTGCCCGGCAAGACACCAACCCACCCGCCGACCGTGGGGCATCCCACACACCACCCCAATCCCGCCCGGCGGGCACGAAGCATCCAGCTCATGGCCCCTGCCCGGCGGACTGCCGGGCAAGACACCGACCCAGCCCGTTAGCGCAGGGCAACCCGCACACCACCCCAATCCCGCCCGGCGGACGCGAAGCGTCCAGCGCGTTGCGCCGGACCGGCCATCAGCCGGGTGAGGCGTCGCTACGGGCGGCTGATCCGTACGGGTAGTGGGCGCAGCGCGCGGCGCAGGGCGCGGGCCAGGGTCTCGAATTCGGCGGCGCGTGCCGTCCCGGTGCGCATCGCCAGCGCTATCCGCCGGGTCGGCGCCGGATCGGCGAAGAATCCGGTGGCCAGCTCCTCACTGCGCGCCGTCTCCACCTTCAGCGCGGTGCGCGGCAACAGCGTCACCCCCAGGCCGCCCGCCACCAGCTGCACCAGCGTGGAGAGCCCGGCCGCGCTGGCCGCCATGGCGGCCCCCGCCTCGCGCCCCGCCTCCTGGCAGATCTCCAGCGCCTGGTCACGCAGGCAGTGCCCCTCGTCCAGCAGGATCAGATCGAGATCGCGCAGCGCGGCCCGCGGGATGTCGCGGCGACCGGCCAGCGGATGGCCGTGCGGCAGGACGAGCGCGAAGTCCTCGTCGTACAGCGGCAGCTCGGTGACTCCCGGATGCCCCAGCGGTACGGCCAGCAGCAGCGCGTCCAGCCGCCCGGCGGTGAGCCCGGCGAGCAGCTCCGCGGTGCGCTCCTCGTGCACCCGTGGCTCCAGCGCCGGGAACTCCTCGCGGATCAGCCGCAGCACGGTGGGCAGCAGGTACGGCGCGCAGGTGGGGATCACCCCCAGCCGCAGCGCCCCGGTGAACGGCGCCCGGGCGGCCTCCGCCTCCTCCACCAGCTCGCGTACCGTCTCCAGCACGGAGCGGGCCCGCACCGCGAGCCGTTCACCCGCCGGGGAGAGCAGCACCTTGCGGGTGGTGCGCTCCAACAGGGTGATATCGAGGGTCTCCTCCAGAGCGGCGACGGCGCCGGAGAGCGCCGGCTGGCTCATCCCGATGGCGGCGGCGGCCTCCCGGAAATGCAGGTGTTCCGCCACCGCCGCGAACGCCCTCAGCTGCGCGAATGTGGGCTGCCGCGCCATGCCCGCGAGCCCCGTCGAACCGGCCACTGATAACTACCTCCGATTAATCATGACGAGTCTAGCTATTTCTGAGATCAATGGCCGATATGGCAGCGTAGTGCCCGCCGGACCACCGGGGAACCCCCCGGGCGGCCACCGGCGGCACACCCTCAGCTCAGCACCGCACCAGCACAAGGAGACCGAGTTGCTCACCGTCGGCGACAAGTTCCCCGAGTACGACCTCACCGCCTGCGTCAGCCTCGACGCCGAGAACGCGTTCGCGCAGATCGACCACAAGACCTACGAGGGCAAGTGGCGCGTGGTGTTCTTCTGGCCCAAGGACTTCACCTTCGTGTGTCCCACCGAGATCGCCGCCTTCGGGCAGCTGGAGGAGGAGTTCGCCGACCGCGACGCGCAGATCCTCGGTGTCTCCGGTGACTCCGAGTTCGTGCACCACGCCTGGCGCAAGGACCACGCCGACCTGCGCGACCTGCCGTTCCCCATGCTCGCCGACTCCAAGCACGAGCTCATGCGTGCCGCCGGCGTGCAGGGCGAGGACGGCTTCGCCCAGCGGGCCGTCTTCATCGTCGACCCGAACAACGAGATCCAGTTCACCATGGTGACCGCCGGTTCCGTCGGCCGGAACCCCAAGGAGGTCCTGCGGGTGCTCGACGCGCTCCAGACCGACGAGCTGTGCCCCTGCAACTGGACCAAGGGCGAGAACACCCTGGACCCGGTCGCCCTCCTCGCGGGCGCGTGAGGCATCCCCATGTCCCTCGATGACCTGAAGGCGTCCGTCCCGGCGTACGCCAAGGACCTCAAGCTCAACCTCGGCTCGGTGATAGGCAACTCGCCGCTGCCCGAGCAGCAGCTGTGGGGCACCGTGCTCGCCTGCGCCATCGCCTCCCGCTCGGCGCTCGTGCTGCGCGAGCTGGAGCCGGAGGCCCGCAAGCACCTGTCGGACGAGGCGTACACCGCCGCCAAGTCCGCCGCCGCCATCATGGCGATGAACAATGTCTTCTACCGCACCCGCCACCTGCTGAGCGACCCGGAGTACGGCACCCTGCGCGCCGGGCTGCGGATGAACGTCATCGGCAACCCGGGTGTCGAGAAGACCGACTTCGAGCTGTGGTCGCTCGCGGTCTCCGCCATCAACGGCTGCGGCCAGTGCCTCGACTCGCACGAGCAGGTGCTGCGCAAGGCGGGCGTCGACCGGGAGACCGTCCAGGAGGCGTTCAAGATCGCCGCCGTCGTCCAGGCGGTCGCCACCACGCTGGACGCCGAGGCCGCGCTCGGCTGAACGCGACCTCCCCGCTCACGGCCTGCCCGGCCGGTCCCTCACCCGGACCGGCCGGGCAGCGTCATCTCGAACCACACCAGCTTCCCGGTGGACAGCCGCGTCGCCCCCCACTTGCGGGCCAGCCGCTGCACCAGGTAGAGGCCGCGCCCGCCCTCGTCCGCCGGGCCCGCCTGCCGCAGCCTCGGCAGCTGCGGCACATCGTCACCCACCTCGCAGCGCAGCACGTCGGTGCGCAGCAGCCGTACGCTCACGGGGCGTTCGGCGTACCGTACGGCGTTGGTGACCACCTCGGACACCAGCAGCTCGACCGCGTCCTCCAGATCGGTCAGGTCCCAGCCGGCGAGGGATTCGCGCACCAGCCGGCGGGCGTGCCGTACCGACTCGGGGCGGGGCTCCAGCTCCAGCGACGCCTCGTTGCCGGGCGCGATGCCCTCGAAGCGGGCCGCCAGCAGCGCGATGTCGTCGTCGCGGTCCTCCGGGCCGACGATGTCCAGGATCGCGTCGCACAGCGGCTCCAGCGGCGTGGCGTGATCGGGCCTGGTCAGCGCCGCGGTCTCGGTGAGCTTCTCGCGTAGATCCTCGACACCGGTCCACACGTCGCGGGTACGGGATTCCACCAGGCCGTCGGTGTACAGCACCAGGGTGGCGCCGGGCGGGGCGGGCAGCTCGACGGTCTGGAAGTCCACTCCGCCCACCCCGATGGGGGCGTTGGGTTCCAGATTGACGACCTCGGTGGTGCCGTCACGGTGCAGCAGGACGGGCGGCGGGTGGCCCGCGTTGGCGGCGGTGATGCGGTGCGCGACCGGGTCGTACACCGCGTACAGGCAGGTCGCCATCCGGTCGTCGCCGAGCCGCTGGGCCTGCTCGTCGAGGTGGTGCAGCACCTCCTGCGGCGGCAGGTCGAGCCCGGCGAGGGTCTGCACGGTGGTGCGCAGCTGGCCCATGATGGCGGCCGAGGTGGTGGAGTGGCCCATCACGTCGCCGACCACCAGCGCCACCCGGCTGCCGGGCAGCGGGATCGCGTCGTACCAGTCGCCGCCGACCCGGGCGGTCTTGCCGGCGGGCAGATAGCGGCTGGCCAGCCGTACGCCGGTGGGCGCCGGCAGGTCGTCCGGCAGCATGGTGCGCTGGAGCTCGTCGGCGATGGACGCCTCGCGGCCGTGCAGGATGGCCTTGTCCACGCCGAGCGCGGAGTGCGTGGACAGCTGCTGGGCGACCTGGAGGTCGTCCTTCTCGAACGGGTCGTTGTCCGGGCGGCGCAGGAACACCGCGGCGCCGATCACCCGGCGCTGGCCGCGCAGCGGGGCGAGGATGGCGTGCCGCTCGTCGGGCAGGGTCTCCGCGCCGGTCAGCTCGGACAGCGCCTGCTGGGACACCTGGGAGTCGGTGAAGACGGGGCGCACCCCGCGCAGCACCTCGGCGAGCGGGCCGTTGCCGCGCAGCGTGACGGAGGTGTTGGCGCCGGACAGCAGCGGCAGCACGGCGGCGGCGCCCGTTCCCGGGCCGGTGCCGACGCCGGCCGCGAGACCGCCGGTGACATCGCCGTACGACAGGGTGTCGGGGATGCGGTCGGTGCGGCGCAGCACGAACACCCAGGGGTTCTGGGGCTGTTCGTCGCCGACCGGGAGCGGATTGAGCAGATAGACCATGATGGCGTCGGCGAAGGTGGGCACGGTGGCCCGGCACAGACCCAGGATGATCTCTTCCGCGTCGGCGCCCCGGGCGATGCGCCGGGTGGCGACCCCCACGAACCGCAACCGGTCGATGGACCCCGAGCCGCCGCCACCGCTGGGGGCGTCGTCGGGCTGCACCGGTGGATGCCCGGCCGGGTCGGGCTCGGAGCGCGCGTGCGGCAGGGCCGTGGAGCCGGCGTGAGAGGGTACGTCCGCCGTGCGAGCCACTGGCTGGGGTGAGGTCGGGTCCGTCACGAGGGGATGTCCATCCATCCGGGCGAGGAACTGGCGTGCGAGGTGGGGATGTTGTGCGGTGGTGCGGTCGTGGGGGTCGATCCTACGTTTGCCGCCCGGGGGTGCATCAAGAGGCTCTGGGATGATGCGGAACCGAGTGCGCGCTCCGCAACGGGGCGGGGAGCACGGCGGTCCGGTCCCAGTCACGGGGCAGCACGGGCGTCCGCCAGTGGGTGTCGGGGCGCCAGGACTGCCAGTTCTCGCTGAACGGCCGCCCCCATTCCCCGATCGTGCGCGCCGCCGCCTGCCCGGCCACCCGGATCCGCTCCGCCTGCCCGGCGTCCAGCAGACCGGCCTGTTGCGCCTGGGCGAATTCGTCCTCGTCCCGCCACTCCCAGCTGCGATCGGGATAGACCGCGATATCGAGAAAGTGATCCTGTGAATCGACCCCGCCCGACCAACGGCGCAGGGGCTCTTCAAGATTGACGTACCAGTTCTTGAAGCGCCAGCCCCGATCCCAGAAAAGCCACACCGACCAGGGGTCGCCCGGGCGGGCGAGCTTGAGCACTCCGGTGCCCGACCAGCGGTCGCGCACCGTGATGCGCGGCTTGGTGTACCGGGTGGCCAGCGGCTCCTCATGGATCGAGGAGCCGTCGGCGAGCGCCGGGCGTACGCATTCGGTGCCCGGTGCCACCCATACGGCCAGCAGATCCGGCGTATCCCGGACCACGGTGACGGGCCGGCAGATATGAATACCCGGCGCCCCGTTCGCCCGGTAACGCCACAGAATGTGTTCCCCTGGTCGCCAAGCGTGTCCTGGTTCTGTCATCGGCACATGATATTCCGGGCGACCGGGACAACGCGCCACTCTCAAGGATGAGTCATGCGCAGCACATCCAGGGCCTCATCCAGCTGGGCGCGGGTCAGCTCGCCGCGTTCCACATATCCGCCGTCCAGGACCGCTTCCCGGATGGTCTTGCGTTCGGCCAGCGCCCGCTTGGCGATCCGGGCCGCCTCCTCGTACCCGAGATAGCGGTTGAGGGGGGTGACGACCGAGGGGGACGATTCGGCGTACTCGCGGGCGCGTTCGGCGTTGGCGGTGATTCCGGCCACCGTGCGGGTGGCCAGCAGGACGGAAGCACGGGCGAGCAGCCGGATGGACTCCAGCAGATTCTTCGCCATCACGGGCAGCATCACATTCAGCTCGAAATTCCCGGCCGCGCCCGCCGCCGCCACGGCGGCGTCATTGCCGGTGACCTGGACGCACACCATCAACACCGCCTCGGGCACCACCGGATTGACCTTGCCCGGCATGATCGACGAGCCCGGCTGTAGGTCAGGGAGGTTGATTTCGGCGAGACCGGCCCGCGGACCGGAGCCCATCCAGCGCAGATCGTTGCAGATCTTGGTGAGCGAGACCGCGATGGTACGGAGCTGGCCGGATGTCTCCACCAGGCCGTCGCGGGCGCCCTGCGCCTCGAAGTGGTCCCGTGCCTCGGTCAGCGGCAGCCCGGTGGTACGGGCCACCTCCTCGATCACGGCCGCCGGGAATCCGGCCGGGGTGTTGATCCCGGTGCCGACCGCCGTACCCCCCAGCGGCAATTCGGCCAGCCGCGGCAGCGCGGACCGCAACCGCTCCACCCCATATCGGAGTTGCGCCGCGTAACCGCCGAACTCCTGGCCCAGGGTGACCGGGGTGGCGTCCATCAGATGCGTGCGCCCCGATTTCACCACCCCGGTGAATTCCGCACCCTTGTCCTCGAACGCGCCGGCCAGCGCCTCCAGCGCCGGAATCAGCTCCCCCAACACCGCGTCGGTGGCGGCGATATGGATCGAGGACGGGAACACATCATTCGAGGACTGACTGGCATTCACCTCGTCATTGGGATGCACCGGCCGGCCGAGCCGTTCCGAGGCGAGCGTGGCAAGCACCTCGTTCATGTTCATATTCGACGAAGTACCGGAACCGGTCTGGAACACATCGACCGGGAAATGCCCGTCCCACTTCCCGGCCACCACCTCGTCCGCCGCGCCGGAAATCGCCGCGCCGACGTCCGGATCCAGCACCCCCAGCCGTACATTCACCGTCGCGGCGGCGGCCTTGATCCGGGCCAGCGCGGCGATATGGCCGCGCTCCAGACCGCGCCCGGAGAGCGGGAAATTCTCCACCGCCCGCTGCGTCTGTGCCCGCCACTTCGCCGCCGCCGGAACCCGCACCTCGCCCATCGAATCGTGCTCGACGCGGAACTCACCACTGAAGTCGCTCATACCACCCAAGCTAACGCGACCGCCCCGGGCGGGCCCCGGGGCGCGCGCGCCGCCTCAGCCGCGCGGGCCGCCCACCGGGATGCTGGTGATGAACGGCTGGTCGGGGGCCGGGTCGGTGAAGAAGTCGTTGCCCTTGTCGTCGACCACGATGAACGCCGGGAAATCCTCCACCTCGATCTTCCAGATGGCCTCCATGCCCAGCTCCGCGTACTCCAGGACCTCCACCGACTTGATGCAGTCCTGCGCCAGGCGCGCCGCCGGACCGCCGATGGAGCCCAGGTAGAAGCCGCCGTGCGCCGCGCACGCCTTGGTCACCTGGGCCGAGCGGTTGCCCTTGGCCAGCATGACGTGGCTGCCGCCCGCCGCCTGGAACTGCGCCACATAGGAGTCCATCCGCCCGGCGGTGGTCGGGCCGAACGAACCGGACGCGTACCCCTCGGGGGTCTTCGCCGGGCCCGCGTAGTAGACGGCGTGGTCGCGCAGGTACCGCGGCATCTCCTCGCCCGCGTCCAGCCGCTCCTTGATCTTGGCGTGCGCGATGTCCCGCGCCACCACCAGCGGCCCGGTCAGCGACAGCCGGGTCTTCACCGGGTGCCGGGACAGCTCGGCGCGGATCTCGTCCATCGGCCGGGTCAGATCGATCCGTACCACCTCGTCCTCGGTGAGGTGCTCGTCCGTGGTCTCGGGGAGGAAGCGCGCCGGGTCCGTCTCCAGCTGTTCGAGGAAGACGCCCTGCGCGGTGATCTTGGCCTTGGCCTGCCGGTCCGCCGAGCAGGACACCGCGATGGCCACCGGGAGGGACGCGCCGTGCCTCGGCAGCCGGACGACCCGCACGTCGTGGCAGAAGTACTTGCCGCCGAACTGCGCGCCGATGCCGATCTTCTGGGTCAGCTCGAAGACCTTCTCCTCCAGGTCACGGTCGCGGAAGCCATGCCCGGTGGGCGAGCCCTGGGCCGGCAGTTCGTCCAGGTAGTGCGCGGAGGCGTACTTGGCGGTCTTCAGCGCGAACTCGGCGGAGGTGCCGCCGACCACGATCGCCAGGTGGTACGGGGGGCACGCGGCGGTGCCCAGCGAGCGGATCTTCTCCTCCAGGAACCTCATCATCGATGCCTCGTTCAGCACCGCCTTGGTCTCCTGGTAGAGGAACGACTTGTTGGCCGAGCCGCCGCCCTTGGCCATGAACAGGAACTTGTACGCGTCGCCGTCCTCCGCGTACAGCTCGATCTGGGCGGGGAGGTTGGAGCCGGTGTTCTTCTCGTCCCACATGGTCAGCGGGGCCATCTGCGAGTAGCGCAGATTCAGCTTGGTGTACGCGTCGAAGATGCCCTGGGAGAGCGCGCGGGCGTCCTCGCCCGCGGTGAGGACCTGCTGGCCGCGTTTCCCCATCACGATCGCGGTGCCGGTGTCCTGGCACATGGGCAGTACGCCGGCGGCGGCGATGTTGGCGTTCTTCAGCAGGTCGAGCGCCACGAACCGGTCGTTCGGGGACGCCTCGGGGTCGTTCAGGATCTTCTGGAGCTGGGCCAGGTGCTCGGGGCGCAGATAGTGCGAGATGTCGTGCATCGCCTCGGCCGCGAGCCGGCGCAGCGCCTCCGGCTCCACCTTGAGGAAGACCCGCCCGCCGGCCTCGAAGGTGCTGACCCCCTCGGCGGTGATCAGGCGGTACGGGGTGTCGTCCGCGCCGACCGGGAGGAGATCGGTGTATTGGAACGCGGGACTGGCAGACATCGTCATCTCCACAGGGCCGGGACGGTACAGCCGTTCCAGGGTACGGGGCCGGGTCGCTACTCCAGTGGGACGGGTCGGCCGGCCAGCGCCCTGCGGGCACGGCGGGTGCGGCGCGCGCCGTGGGCGCGCTCCAGTTCCTGGGCGACGGCGGGGGTACGGGGGTGGCGCAGCAGGCCGAGCTGGACGCAGGCGCGTTCGGTGGGCCAGCCGTCGGGGCCGTAGTAGGCGGCGAGCCGGGGTATGAGGGCGGCCCACAGCTCGCCGGCGGCGGCGGAGTTGCCGACCTGCTGGGCGGCCAGGGCCTCCTGGGTACGGGCCCGCAGCTCGTCGGCGGGGCGGGCGGGGGTGGGTTCGGGGGCGGGGCGGGCGTCCTGGAGCGAGGGGGCGGCTGTGGTGAAGCCGGTGGGAACGCGGTCGGTGGGCTCGGGGGCCACGGTCGGCTCCGGCGCCGGGGTCGGCGCCGGTACCGGGGCGGCGGGGGCGGCGGGGGGAGTGAGCCGCACGGTGTCCACCGGAGGGCTCACCCGGGGGTCCGGCTTGACCGCCGGCGCCGGTGCGGGTGCCGGTGGAGACGTCGGCCCGGCCCCGGCCCCGGCCAGCTCCAGCAGCCGGTCCCGGACCCCGGCCGTATCGGCGGGCCGCTCCTCGGGGCGCTTGGCGAGCAGCGAGAGCACCAGCTCGTCGACGGCGGGCGGCAGCTCCGTACACAGCTCGCCGGGGCGCTGCGGCACCTCGTTGACCTGCCGGTACATCACCTGCATCACGGTGCCGCCGGGTGGAAAGACGGTCCGCCCGGTGAGCATGGCGAACAGCACGCAGCCCAGCGCGTACAGGTCGGTGGCGGGGGTGATCGCGCCGCCGGTGCACTGCTCGGGGGCCATGTAGTCGGGGGTGCCGATCGCGGTGCCGGTGGCGGTCAGCGAGGTGCGCCGGCCCTCACCGATGCCCTCGGCGAGATGCGCGATGCCGAAGTCGAGCAACTTCACCCGGTTGTGGGTGATCATCACATTGGCGGGTTTGAGGTCACGGTGCACGATGCCGACGCCCGGCGCGTGGGCGGCGGACAGCGCGTCGGCGATCTGGGCGGCCCACTGAAGGGTCTGCGCCAGCGGCGGCCGGCCGGCGGCCAGCCGGCGGTCCAGGGACTCACCGGGGACCAGCTCCATGACGAGGGCGACGGCCGAGGCGCCCGCGAACTCCCCGGTGAACATGTCATGAACAGTGACGATGTGCGGGTGGGCGAGCTGGGCGATGGCCATCGCCTCCCGCTCCAGCCGGCGTACCAGCGCGGTGTCCGCCCCGTCGGTGGCGGTCTTGATGGCGACATCGCGGCGCAGCCGCTCGTCATGGGCCTGCCACACCTGGCCCATGCCGCCCTCACCGAGTTTGCGCACCAGCCGGTAACGGCCATCCAGAATGTCGCCGACCGCCATGCCGCTCCCGACCCGCCCGTCCATGTCCTGTTGTCAGTTGGCGGGCTTAGCATTCCACAGGAAAACGCGGACAGGGGGACGGGGATGAGGATCGCCGCCGGCCGGCGGGCGCGGCTCGCCGGGCTGCTGGGTGTGCTGTTGCTGTACGGGCTGCTGACGGCGCCGCCGGCTCGGGCCGGCGGCCAGCTGGAGGAGGCCATCGCCGCGCTGTCGGACGGCGAGACGGTGTGGGTGGCCGACGACTACACCGGGGTCGACCCGCAGTTGGTCGACCTGCTGCGGGCCAGGTACGAGCGGGTCGAGACCACGTTCCGGATCGCCTTTGTCACCGAGGAGATCGGCGATGACGGCGCGGCGGCGCAGCAGTTGGCGGCCCGGATCGGCCGGCCGGGCGTCTACATGGTGCACAGCCAGGTGCGCAGCGCGCTGAGCGACAGTCCGAACCGCAGCGAGCAGCGCACCACGGTGGACATCTCCATGGGCGAGTGGGACCTGTTCGACGAGGAGATGGCCCGGGTCGGGATCAGCAACGGCAATGTGCTGCTGTCGCTGCCCGACGCGCTGGAGCACGATGTGGGCCCCCGGGTGGCGGCGCTGGCGGAGGACGGCGGCTACTTCGTGGACCCGGCGGTCACCGAGGCGTTCCCCTCGCTGGACGAGGAGTTGCTGGCGGCCACCTTCGCCGAGGTGCCCGGGCTGCGGGTGGCGCTGGTGTCGGGGGTGAGCGGGCAGACCGAGGACACCATGGCCGCCCTGGCCGAGGGGCTGGCGGACGACGAGGCCGCGCTGCTGCTGCAGTGGCAGGACGAGGACTTCTCGGCGGTGATGGCCACCGGGCCCGGGGTGCCGTACTCCATCAGCGATCTGGTGGAGGTGGTCGGGTCGAGCAGCGGCATCCCGTCGATCACGGTGGCGGAGATGCCGGGCCGGCTGGCGCTGCTGGCGTCGGCGCTCGGCGGGTCCGGGCTGCTGGCGGAGGCCGGCGAGCGGCTGTCGGAGCAGGCGCTGTACGTCCACCCGGGAATCCCGGGCTTCGGCGAGGAGCCGGCGTACGATCTGGCGCTGTCCGAAGCGGAGACGCCGGTGAAGGTGGCGTTCTTGCCGGAGAACATCCTGGAGTTGCAACTCGGCGACGATCTGCCGTGGGCGGCCGACGAGTCGGAGCCGGCCGGGATGCTGGCGGCGGAGATCGCCTGGGGGGACGAGCCGGACCGGCGGGTGCTGGTCTACCGGGTCTCGCCGTACCACGGCGGGCACATCACCGGTACGTCGGTGGCCGCCGATGAGGCGTTCGCCGAGCAGGTGCGCTGGACCCAGGCGAGCGGGGACGACTTCGTGGCGGCCACGCTGGACGAGCTGCTGGCGGAGGTGGGCGGACCCGCGGCGGTACCGGCCGGCCTCGATGACATGGGCGGCGGGGACGGCGCGGAGGCCGCCGCCGGCGGAGGCGGCTGGGGCCTGGATCCCCCGATGCTGCTCGGCACGGCCGCGCTGGTGCTGGCGGGGGCGCTGCTGCTGTGGCTGATCCGGGCGGTGCTGTTCCCGCGCCGCCGCCGCATCCGGGCCTCGGCCGCCCGGGCCAGAAGGCTGGCGCGGATGTCGCCGCAGCAGTTGGCGAAGGAACGGGAGCGGGCCGAACTGCCCGCGCTGGCGGCCCGGACGGATCTCCAGCGGCTGGACGACGTCCTGGCCGGGCTCCCCACGCCGCGTACCACGCCGGGCCAGGTCCGGCGGCTCCAGCGCATCCGCAGCGAACACGAACGGCTGCTCCAGGCCCACACGGACGCGGTGACCTGGGACGACATCCGCGCCATCCGGGAACGGACGAAACGGTTGACCCGGGCCCTGGAGCTGTGGCGGAAGCTGGACGCCCAGGAGAGCTGAGCGGGATACGGCCGTGGGCCACCACGCGTTGGCCGTACGTACGCGTGGTGGCCCGGGCCGCCGGCTCACTCCGTGCGCAGGCCCTCGGGGCGCATCAGGCGCCACAGCAGGGGCATGCTGGCCAGCGTGACCACCGCGATCATGCCCAGGCCGGCGCCCAGCAGCGGCAGGAAGCCGGACAGGTTGTTCACGGGCATGCCGATCATCCGCAGCAGCACGGCGCCCAGCGCCAGGCCGGTGGCGCCTGCCACCGCCAGGCCGAGCAGCACCGGGATGGCGGTCTGCCACAGCACCGAGACGCCCAGTGTGGTCCGCTTGGTGCCGAAGGCCACCAGCGCGGCCAGCAGCCGCTTGCGTTCGCGCAGTTGCTCCAGCTGGGAGACGATCATGCTGGCGCCGATCAGGGCCAGGACCGCGATGGAGCCGATCAGCAGCCCGTTCTGGATGGACTGGAACTCGTCCGAGACGGTGAAGTCGGCCGTCTCCCACAGGTTGGCGCCCGGCACCGCCACGAAGGCGACGTTGCGGACCCGTTCGATGGCGTCCAGCCGGTCGCCGAGGTCCACCTTGATCAGGATGTTGGTGGCGCCGTAGGGGAGTTCCTTGCCCTCCATGGCGCCGGGGGTGACGAGGATGGCGCTGGTCTGCTCGCCCCTCGGGTCGGTGATCGGCTCGACCAGCCCGGCGTTCTGGGGCACCGTCCACAGCAGGGGGGCCGCGTCCGGGTAGTCGCCGTTCAGGTCCATGACCTCGCCGGGGTTGGGCACCCAGCGGTCCGTTCCGCTCTCGCCCCGCTGGTCGGGGAAGGCGGAGAGAAAGACGTCGCCGTCGGCGCACTCACCGATGTCGGCCTTCTCCCGCAGGGAGTCGCAGTCGCCGATCAGGAACGACATGATGTCGACGTCGTCGGGGTCCTTGGCCCGCTCGGACGCCGCTGCGACATAGCCCCCGTAGCTCCCGAAGACGTTCGTGACGCCCTGGACGCCGGCGATGTCGGCGAAGAGTTCGCCGTTGGTCCGGACGTCGAGCCCCGAGGTGTACAGCTCCAGGTGGGCGCGCTCGATGTCGTAGCCGGTTTCGGTGGTCTGTTCGCCGCGGACCGCGCCGAACATCATCTGGAGGGCGATGGCGCCGGCGACGGCGACGGTGATGCCGCTGACCGCCCGGGAGGCGGAGCTGCTGCTGAGCTGGAGCCGGCGGATCGCCAGCTGCCAGGGGACCGGCCCGCCCCGCATCGAGCTGACGGTGCGTTCCACCAGCCAGGGCAGCACGGCGGTGGCGCCGAAGAGCAGCAGGACGATGCCGACCCCGGCCTGGATCTCCCGGGAGCCGCTGCCACCGCTCCCGTAGGAGCCGGCCAGCGGGAGCAGCACCAGCAGCCCCAGGGCGCCCGGCAGCAGCCGCCAGCCCAGCTTGCGGGGCTGGTTGGTGGACTCGCGTACGACGCCCAGGGGTTCGATGGCGACGCCGCGCAGCGCGAACAGGGTGACCGAGACGGCGGCCACCGGCACGGCGGCCAGAATCAGCACCGCCAGGGGTGCGCTGGGCACGATGTCCTCGGAGAAGGCGCTGATCCCGGCCACTTCGAGCGAGGAGGCCAGCGAGCGCAGCACCAGGAAGAGCACGCCGCCGACCAGCAGGCCGAGCAGGGAGCCGGCCAGGGCCTCGCCGGCGGCGATCCTCCGGGTGGTCCGGCGGTCGGCGCCGACCAGACGGAGCGCGGCGAGCCGCTGGTCGCGGCGTTCGCCGCCGAACCGTACGGCGGTGCCGATGAAGACCACCACCGGCATCAGGAGCACCACGCAGATCACCAGGATGAGCAGGATCAGCGTGGGGCTGAGCGGCTCGGAGGCGTAGCTGGTCCCGAAGGCGTTGGTGCGGTTGGAACGGTCGCCGCCGTCGGGGTAGGTGTCGGCGATGTCGTCGGCGCCGAGGTAGAGGAGCAGTTCGTTCGGGCCGGTGAGGCCGGCCTTGCCGATGGTGCCGACCAGCTCGTAGTCGGCGAACCGTTCCTTGAGCAGGTCGCTGCCGCCGGAGTTGAGTATCCGCTCCAGTGCCGGGGAGGCCACCATCTCGCCGGGGGCGGGGAAGGCGTCGATGCCGGGCGGCGGGGTGGCGGTGGTGGCGGCGCCGGCCTCGGGCTGGAGCCGGGTGACCAGGATGCCCTCACCGTGGTAGCTGGTGTCCAGCCGCTCGTAGAGCACGGTGTCGGAGCCGGGTCGCAGGTTCTGGACCCACACCGGGTCGCGGGCGTCGCCGCGGGCGCCGCGGTCGTCGAGCACGGCGGGCGCGGAGGCGGCGAGCAGCAGCAGGGCGACGCCGAGGCCGACGCCTATCGCGGTGAGGGTGGTGCGGGCCCAGCCGGGCCGGCCGCCGGCCACGGCGAACCGGACGCCCATCAGCAGATCGCGCGTCCACACCGACAGCGGGGTGCTCATGCCGCCCCCGCCATGTCGCGGGCCTTGCCGTCGCGGACGATGACCTCGCGGTCGGAGAAGGCGGCGACCCGGGATTCGTGGGTGACCAGGACGACGGCGGCGGAGCTCTCCTTGGCGGCCTCGACGAGCAGCTGCATGACGCGTTCGCCGTTGAGGGAGTCGAGGGCGCCGGTGGGCTCGTCGGCGAAGACCACCCGGGGGTTGCCGACCAGGGCCCGGGCGACGGCGACCCGCTGGCCCTGGCCGCCGGAGACCTGTCCTGGGCGGTGGTGGCGTACGTCGTCGACCTCAAGGCGGGCGAGCCACTGGGTGGCGCGGGCCTCGGCCTCCTTGCGGCCGGCGCCGGTGAGCCGCAGCGGCAGGGCGACGTTCTCCACGCAGCTCAGCTCGGGCACGAGCTGGCCGAACTGGAAGACGAACCCGAAGTCGGTGCGGCGCAGCGCGCTGCGTTCGGAGTCGGAGAGGGTGCTGAGGTCGCGGCCCTGGTAGCCGACGGTGCCGGCGTCCGGCGGGACGAGGCCGGCCAGGCAGTGCAGCAGGGTGGACTTGCCGGAGCCGGAGGGGCCCATGACGGCGACGACCTCGCCGGCGTTGATGGAGAAGTCGGCGCCGGCCAGGGCCGGGGTGTTCGAGTAGGACTTGTGCAGTCCGCTCGCGGTGAGCAGGGCGGTCATGGGTGGATCTCCTTGGCGAGCCGGTCCAGTCGCGCGGCGGTCATCTCCAGCCAGCGCAGATCGGCTTCGAGGTGGAAGAGGGCGTGGTCGCAGATGAGCTGGTCGGCGAGGTCGCCGCCGCTCTTGCGCCGGGTGAGCTGTCGCATGAGGCGCAGGTGTTCGGCGCGCTGGCTGTCCAGCAGTTGGTTGGCGTCGCGCCGGGTGAGCAGGGCGAGGACGACCTTGGTGTACAGGGTGGACTGGAGGTAGGGCTCCGGGGGCTCCGGAGTGGCGAGCCAGCTCTCGACGTCGGTGATGCCGGCGTCGGTGATGGCGTACCGCTTGCGCTCGGGCCCGCCGCCGGACTCGACCCCGTCGACCTCGACGAGGCCGTTCTTCAGCAGCCGGGACATCGTGGAGTACACCTGCCCGTAGTGCAGCGGGCGGTCCTGGCCGAAGTGGTCGTCGAAGGCGCGCTTGAGGTCGTACCCGTGTCTTGGCCCGGCCTCCAGGAGCGCGAGCAGGGCGTGGCTGATGGACATGGCCGTCACTATACACACCACGTATAAACCATGTGTATACCCGGACTGCATAGCCCTTGACCTGCATAAATGATCAAGGGCCTGCCGCAGCCCCAACCCCGGACGGACTAACGGCCGTTGCCGTCAAGCTCCTTCGCGATGCGCCCGCCGACGCCCTCGTCGATGTTCCGCCAGTACTCCAGAGCGCGGCGCAGCACCGGCGCGCTCACCCCGTCCCGCAGATGGCCGGCCACATTGCTCACCAGCCGGGTACGGGCCGCCTCGTCCAGCACGGTGCGCACCATCGTCCCGGCCTGCCCGAAGTCGTCGTCCTCGGCGTGCGCGGTGTACGCGGCGCGCACCATCTCGCCGGCCGCCGCCCAGCCGGCCTCCTCCCCGTAGCGGGCGGTGTCGGCGGCCGGGCCGCCGTAGGAGTTCGGGGCGTACACCGCCCCCGTACGGGCCGGCTCGTACCGCATCGGGCCGTCCTTGGCGTACGAACGCACCGGGACGGCCGGACGGTTCGGCGGCAGCTGGCCGTAGTTGGGGCCGATCCGGTAGCGGTGGGTGTCCGGGTAGGAGAACAGCCGGCCCAGCAGCATCTTGTCCGGCGAGGGCCCGATCCCCGGCACCAGCGAGGACGGCTCGAAGGCCGCCTGCTCGATGTGGACGAAATAGTCCTCGGGGTTCTCCTCCAGCCGCATCCGGCCCACCTCGATCAGCGGATAGTCGCCGTGCGGCCAGACCTTGGTGAGGTCGAAGGGGTTGAAGCGGTAGTCCGGGGCGTCCTCGAACGGCATCACCTGGACGTACATCGTCCAGCCCGGCGCCTCGCCCGCCTCGATCGCGGTGTACAGATCGCGGCGGTGCGCGTCCGCGTCCTGCCCGGCCAGCTCGTCCGCCTCCGCCTGGGTGAGGAAGTCGATGCCCTGATCGGTCTTCAGGTGGTACTTCACCCAGTGCCGCTCACCTGCCCCGTTGACCCACATATAGGTGTGCGAGCCGTACCCGTTCATGTGCCGCCAGGTGCGCGGAATACCCCGGTCGCCCATCAGCCAGGTGACCATGTGCGCGGACTCCGGGGAGAGCGTCCAGAAGTCCCACTGCATGTCGTGGTCGCGCAATCCACTGCCCGGGTGACGCTTCTGCGAGCGGATGAAGTCCTGGAACTTCTGCGGATCGCGCACGAAGAACACCGGGGTGTTGTTGCCGACCAGATCGTAGTTGCCCTCCTGGGTGTAGAACTTCAGCGCGAACCCGCGCGGATCGCGCCAGCTGTCCGGGCTGCCCTGCTCCCCCGCCACCGTCGAGAACCGCGCCAGCATCCTGGTACGCCGCCCCGGCTGGAACAGATCCGCCCGGGTCAGCTCACTCACGTCCCCGGTCACCGTGAAGGTGCCGTACGCGCCCCCGCCCTTGGCGTGCACCACCCGCTCCGGCACCCGCTCCCGGTTGAACTGCGCCATCTTCTCGATCAGATAGTGGTCCTGAAGCAGGATCGGGCCGTCCGGGGAGACCGTGAGCGAGTGCTCGTCACTGGCCACCGGCACGCCGGCGTTGTTCGTGGTGTGCTCCATGGTGACGCCTCCTGCCGTGAAGGACCGGTCCCACCAGCAAAACGTGACCCCGTCGCATCGGCAACCGATCGGACTCCGTCAGACCTGTAGTTTGTTCAACACGGAAGGAAGCAACTCGGCCGATCGCCGCTGCGTCTGTCCCACGGGCGCGTGGACACGGGGAGTCACGCCACAGGGAGCGGTCGGAGACAGACCATGCAGCACACCACGGGGGACGACGGGGACCACCCGGACGGCGACCGCCCGGACACCGGCACCGATACCGGCGTCGACGCCGACGCCGACGCCGCGACGGACCGCCCGGCACGTACCGCACCCGCCGCACTGCTGCGCACCGCCGCCCGCCGCACCGGCGACCTCGCCCTCGGCTACGCCCGCAAGCCCTACTGGGACCGCCCCAGCTCCGAATGGCTGATGCGCCGCTGGCCCGACCTCACCGCCTGCCTGGTCGCCACCTTCTTCTTCTGGCTCTCCCTCACCCCCTCCCTGGTGCCCCGCCCCTGGTACTACCAGGGCGCCATCGGCGGCATCACCGCCGCCATCGGCTACGGCCTGGGCTCCACCGCCTCCGCCCTCTACCGGCTGCTGCCCTGGCAGCCCACCCAGCGCCTCCGCGCCCGCGCCTGGCTCGGCTACGAACTGCTGCTCCCCTTCGCAGCCGCGATCATGCTCGGCCGCAGCGCCGACATGCAGCGCGAACTGCGCCGGCTCCAGGAGCTGCCCCCCACCCTCACCTGGCACTCCCTGATGATCGCGCTGATCTCGCTCGGCGTGCTCATGCTGCTGGTGGCCATCGCCCGCGCCATCCGGCTGCTGACCCGGCTGATCACCCGCTGGCTCAACCGTTTCGTGCCCTGGCCGCTGGCCGTCGCCCTCGGCCTCGCCCTCACCAGCCTCATCGTCGTCTTCGGCACCCGCGACGTGGTGTGGGACCGGGGCGTGCTCACCGTCGCCGACCGGCTCTCCGCCGCCAAGGACCGCAGCACCGACGCCGGCGTGATGCGCCCCTACTCCCCGATGGTCTCCGGCAGCCCCGACTCCCTGATCCCCTGGGAGGACCTCGGCAACAAGGGCCGCACCTTCACCGGAACGGTCCTGTCCACCGAGGAGATCACCGAGTTCACCGGACAGGCCGCCCAGGCCCCCATCCGGGTGTACGTCGGCCGCGCCGCCTACGACGACTACCCCGACGGCGCCGACCTCGCCGTCCGCGAACTGGAGCGCACCGGCGCCTTCGACCGCGAGGTGCTCGCCATCGCCGGCACCACCGGCACCGGCTGGATCAACCCCACCACCGTGGAGGCGCTGGAGTTCATGCACGGCGGCGACACCGCGATCGCCACCATGCAGTACTCCTACCTGCCCAGCTGGGCCTCCTTCGTGGTGGACCGCGAGGACGCGGGCAACGCCACCCGCGCCCTGGTCGACGCCATCTGGGAACGCTGGTCGCAGTTGCCGCAGGACAGCCGCCCCAAGCTGGTGGTCTTCGGCGAATCCCTCGCCGTCACCGCCATCGAGGACGCCTTCGACGGCCTGGAGGACCTGCTGGCCCGCACCGACGGCGCCCTGCTGGTCGGCCCGCCCGACTTCTCCCCCATCCACCGCGAGCTGACAGCCAACCGCGACCCGGGCAGCCCGGTGTGGCGGCCGGTGTACGACGAGGGGCGGCACGTACGGTTCGCGCAGTTCCCCGAACGGGATCTGCTGCTGGAGCCGGGGCCCTGGGAGGACCCGAAGGTGATCTACCTCCAGAACGCCTCGGACCCGGTGGTGTGGTGGTCACCCGATCTGCTGTTCCAGCGACCCGAGTGGATGAACGAGCCGCTGGGCCCCGATGTCACCTCGCAGGTCGACTGGTTCCCGTTCGTCACCTTCTGGCAGACGACCGTCGACATGGCCGTCTCGTACGGATCGCCCGCGCCGCACGGTCACCGCTACGGCTCCAACCCGGTGGACGCCTGGGCGTACATCGTGCCCTCGGCGGGCTGGACCCAGCGCCAGACGGACGAGCTGAGCGTGCTGCTCGAAGTGCGCCACCCGCCCCAGCACGGCTGGGCCGGGTAGCGCTCCCCCGCCCGGCTACTCGGAGGCGGCCGGCGGCTGCGGGTTCGGCCGCCCCGGCGGCGCGTGCACCGGGGCGATCGGCGCTATCGTCGCCCCGGCCGGCCCCTGCCGGCCGTCCCGCAGATCGGCCTCCGCCTGATACGCCCGCAGATAGCCGACCACCGTGTTGATCACCGCGACCAGCGGTACGGCCACCACCGCGCCCGGAATACCGGCCAGCAGCGTGCCCGCGGTCACCGCCAGCACCACCGCCAGCGGATGCACCTTCACCAGCCGACCCAGGATGAACGGCTGGAGGATGTGCCCCTCCACCTGCTGCACGAACAGCACCACACCCAGCACGATCAGCGCGGTGACCGCCCCATGGGTCACGAACGCCACCACCACCGCCAGCGCGCCCGAGGCGATGGCGCCCACCAGCGGCACGAACGCCGACACGAACACGATCACCGCCAGCGGCACCGCCATCGGCACCTTCAGCACGAACAGCCCGATGCCGATGCCCAGCGCGTCGATCAGCGCCACCAGCACCGTGCCCCGTACATAGCCGGTGAGCGTGATCCACGCGCGTGGCCCGGCGCCCGCCACCCCCTCGCGGGCCTGGGCCGGCACCAGCTTCAGGAACCAGTACCACACCCCCCGGCCGTCGTAGAGCAGGAAGAGCGTGACAAACAGCGTCAGGGCCGCGCCGGTCAGGAACTGGGTGAGGTAGTTGATGCCCTCAAGACCGGCCGAGGTCAGCTCGTCGCTGTGATCGGTGATCCAGTTGTTGAGGTTGTCGACCGTCTCGTTGATGTTCTCCTCGGTCACCCCGAACGGCAGCTGGAGCACCCAGTCCCGCAGCTGGTCGATGCCGTCCTGGACCTGCGCCACCAGCCGGTCGGTGTTCTCGATGACCTGCCACACCACGAACCAGCCGACGCCGCCCATCACCATGAAGCCGCCGATGGAGACGATCGCGGTGGCCGCGCCCCGGCCGAGCCCCAGCCGCTTGAGCCAGCCCACGAACGGCTGGAGCAGCGCGGTGATCAGCAGCCCGGCGGCAAACGCGATCACCAGCAGGCTGACCGCCGACACCACCTGGATCAGCACCCACACCACGGCCGCCAGCACCAGCACCCGCCAGCCGGCCTCGGCGGCGACCCGTACCCCCCACGGAATCACGGCATCGGGCGCCTGGCGCTCGGGCGGCTGCGGGGACGGGGTCCCGCCGGGCGGCCGGGGCGGGCCGCCATCGGCGCCGCCGCCCTCGCCCGGCGGCTCGGCGTCCGGACCCGGCACATCGGGGGCCATGGCCCGCCGGGCCCGGGCCTCCAGCTGCTCGTGCCCGCTCTCACCCCGGCCCGCACCGTCCTCGGGGCGCCCCACGACCCGCTCCTCCGCCTCCCGCTCCCGGCGCTGTATCTCGCGCTCCGCGGCGGCCCGGTAGGCCGTCACGCGCGAGTTCAGCCGCGCCAGGCCGGACTTGAACCGGCTCTCTCCAGACATCCCGTATCCCTCTTCCCCCAGTTTTCACACCGCGTCCGCGCACCGACGTTACCCTGCGCGGCCCGCCGTACGGGGGCTCCCCCGGCAAAAACGGGAATCCCCGCACCGGGCCGGTGCGGGGATTCCGTGAGCGCTTTTCCTCGGGTGCCGACGGGAGCGTCAGTACCAGTGGTTGACCTGCCAGAACTCCCAGGCGCCACACGGGCTGCCATAGCGTTCGTTCATGTAGTTCAGGCCCCAGCGGATCTGGGTGGCGGGGTTGGTCTGCCAGTCGGCGCCGGCCGAGGCCATCTTCGAACCCGGCAGCGCCTGCATCAGGCCGTACGCGCCCGAGGACGGGTTGGAGATGGTGTGGTTCCAGCCGCTCTCGCGCTCCACGATCGTGGAGAAGCACTGGAACTGGTCGGCCGCCACGATGTCCCGGGCGATCGCCTGGATCTCCGCCTTGGTGTACGAGGACTGCACGGGCGCCGAGGCCCGGGTGGCGGCCCTGCTGGCCGCCGCTGCCGCCTCGCGCTGGCGCTCCTCCTCGGCGAGGCGCTCCGCCTCCTCCGCTGCCTCCCGCTCCGCCTGCTCGCGGCGCTCCTGGGCATCCGAGGCGGCCTGCACCCGGGCGGCCTCCTCGGCCGCCTTGCGCGTCAGGGTGTCGGCGACATCAGCCTGCGACTCCGCCTGCTGGACCAGCGACGCGGTGTGCAGCTGGGCATTCGGGGCAGCGGGTATGTCCGCCAGCAGCGTCGCGTCGGCGGCGGCGAACTCGATGTCGCTGACGCCGCCCTGCTTGTCTCCCGAGGCAACACCGACGGCAGCACCGACGGTTGTGACCGCGGTAGCAGACGCCACGGCGAATCCCCGGACCGAAATCCGGCTCACACGGTTTCCTTCCACCATCGCCCGCCGGGTGACCCCCACAGGCGCAATCGTGCCCCTTGGCGCGGGCCTTCACCGCTGAACGCTCCAGCGGGTCACAGAAGGCGCGGGCCCGGCGGAACCCCTGCCACGTACTGGCACGGGATCCCGCGTGGTGCTGCGGGCGGCATACGGCGGACGGCTGTTCAGTTGTCAAACTCTGTGCTGCGCCGCTCCGATGGCGGTGCGGCAGTGCCGTATGCGGGGCCTGACAGACGCACACACTGCCGGATGCGGGGAGCGGGAAGCAATTCAGCTCGATGTGGGAAAGGTCACATCAGGTCCATCCGAACGGAGGGTTGTGTTTCGCCCGCCCGCCGTTATGGAAAGGCGGCGGGCGGGCGTCAACACGGCCCGACCGGGCCCTAAACCCGCCCCTCCTCCAGCATCTCGGTCACCAGGGCGGCGATCGGGGAGCGCTCGGAGCGGGTCAGGGTGACATGCGCGAACAACGGATGCCCCTTGAGCTTCTCCACCACCGCCGCCACGCCGTCGTACCGGCCCACCCGCAGATTGTCGCGCTGCGCCACATCGTGGGTCAGCACCACCCGGGAGTCCTGGCCGATCCGGGAGAGCACCGTCAGCAGCACGTTGCGCTCCAGCGACTGGGCCTCGTCGACGATGACGAACGCGTCGTGCAGGGACCGGCCGCGGATGTGGGTGAGCGGCAGCACCTCCAGCATCCCGCGCGCCACCACCTCCTCGATGACGTCACGGGTCGTCACCGCCGAGAGGGTGTCGAAGACGGCCTGCGCCCACGGGTTCATCTTCTCGGCCTCGGTACCCGGCAGATAGCCCAGGTCCTGGCCGCCGACCGCGTACAGGGGGCGGAAGACCATCACCTTGCGGTGCTGGCGGCGCTCCAGCACCGCCTCCAGGCCCGCGCACAGCGCCAGCGCCGACTTGCCGGTGCCGGCCCGGCCACCCATCGACACGATCCCGATGTCCGGATCCAGCAGCAGGTCCAGGGCCACCCGCTGTTCGGCGCTGCGGCCGTGGATACCGAACACCTCGCGGTCACCGCGTACCAGCTTCACCCGGCCCTCGGGCGCCACCCGGCCCAGCGCGCGCCCGCGCTCGGAGGAGATCACCAGCCCGGTGTGCACCGGCAGCTCGGCGGCCTGCGGATCGGACACGCTCTCCGACGCGAACAGCTCGTCCACGCTCTCGCCCGGCAGCGTGATGTCCAGCATCCCGGTCCAGCCGGAGTCCGTGATGGCCAGCTCCGCGCGGTACTCCTCGGCGGCCAGACCGACCGAGGACGCCTTGATGCGCAGCGGCAGGTCCTTGGAGACCACCGTCACATCGTGGCCCTCCGCCTGGAGATTGCGGGCGACGGCCAGAATGCGGGTGTCGTTGTCCAGCAACTGCCCGCGGCCGGTCAGCATGGCGGGCGGCAGAATGGCCGGATCCGAGTGGTTCAGCTCCACCCGCAGGGTGCCGCCCAGATCGCCGATGGGCAGCGGGGTGTCCAGGCGGCCGAACCGTACCCGGTACTCATCCAGCCGGCGCAGCACCTGGCGGGCGAAGTAGCCCAGCTCCGGGTGGTGGCGCTTGGCCTCCAGCTCGGTGATGACGACCACCGGGAGCACCACCTCGTGCTCGTCGAAGCGGGTCATCGCCGATGGGTCGGCCAGAAGGACACTGGTGTCGAGGACGTACATGCGCCGGTCGCTGAGGCGCTTCTTGCTGGTCACCACGTGTGGACGAACCCCCTCGGGAGAGGTGTGGATGACGCGGCGGCGCCGCTGGTACGTGCGACGCCGGGCGTCTGCTGGCCGGCGAGGACCCGTGGCCTCCATGGGAGCCATGGCACACACGGGCCGGGCACCGGCCCTGGTCCATGTCCGTGGTACGCAAACGGGCCTCCCGGCGGACAGGGCTGACGCCCGGTCCGCGATGAATATGCCCGCTGCCTTCGCATCTCATGCGAACAACCCCTCGGACGGCACCACCCCATGCCCGCTCGGCGGACATGGGGTGGTGGCGAGGGGTACGAGAGGGTAATACCGGACGAATCTCCGGATGGCCGGCGGTTCGGGGGGCGGTTTGGTGGGGGTTCGGGGGGGCGGCTCGGGGGCGGTTCGCTCAGACGCCGTAGCGCCGGTGCCGGGCCGTGTAGTCGCGCAGCGCACGCAGGAAGTCGACCTTGCGGAAGGCCGGCCAGTACGCCTCGCAGAAGTAGTACTCCGAGTGGGCCGACTGCCAGAGCATGAAACCGGAGAGCCGCTGCTCACCGCTGGTGCGGATGACCAGATCAGGGTCGGGCTGGCCACGGGTGTACAGGTGCTCGGAGATGTCCTCCACCCCCAGCGACTCGGCGACCTCGGCGAGGGTCTGGCCGTCCGCGGCGCGCTTCTCCAGCAGCGACCGTACGGCGTCGGTGATCTCCTGCCGGCCGCCGTAGCCGACCGCCACGTTGACCAGTATCCCGTCGCGCTTGCCGGCCAGCTCCTCGGCCTCCTCCATGACCACACGGGTGCGCTCGGGCAGCGCGTCAAGAGCACCGACGTGGTGGACGCGCCAGCGGCCGTCGGCGGCCAGATCGCGGACCGCGCCCTCGACGACGGTCAGCAGCGGGTCGAGCTGATCGGCGGACCGGGCCAGGTTGTCGGTGGACAGCATCCACAGGGTGACCACCTCGACATCGGTCTCGGCACACCAGCCCAGCAGCTCCTGGATCTTGGCGGCACCCGCCTCGTGCCCGTCCTTGGTGGTGCCGCCGGCCGCCTTGGCCCAGCGGCGGTTGCCGTCCAGGATGACGCCGATGTGCTTGGGCACGCCCCCCGCGTTGCCGAGCTTGCCCTCCACCCGGTGGGCGTACAGCCGCACGAAACCGCGGCGGATCTTGTTCCGCGCCCTGCCGAAGAGCCCCCGCGCCTGCTCCTGCTTTGCCACGCCGCATCCCCTCGCACACACCCTTGACCCACCGGAACCAGCACTGTAGGGCAGCCCGGGCCCGGAACAGAAAGCGGGCCGGTCCGTGGGGGGGATACGGACCGGCCCGAGGGGGGGTATTCCACCGTAACGCATAGAAGGGGGTGCTGTGTGCCAGTGGCCCGGATTTCAGGCGTGGCGGTCGGGATTCGGCTCAGCCGGCGGCGAGCGCGCCCAGGAGCAGCGCGACGAGCGCGCCGAGCGCCATGAAGGGGCCGAAGGGCACGGCGGTCTTGCGGGTGGCGCGGCGGGCGAGCACCAGCGTCAGACCGTATCCGGCGGCGAGCAGGAAGCCGGTGAAGGTGCCGAAGAAGATGACGTCCCAGCCGTACCAGCCCAGGGCGACACCGAGCGGGACGGCCAGCTTGACGTCGCCGAAGCCCATGCCGCGCGGATTGACGAGGAAGAGCACGAAGTAGACGGCGCCCAGCACCAGGCCGCCGAGCAGCGCCCGGGGCCAGCTGCCGGCGGCGGAGGGCAGCAGCGCGGCCAGGCCGAGCCCGGCGGGCAGCGCGGCGGCGAGCGGGAGGGTGAGCGGGTCGGGGAGCCGCTGGACGGCGAGATCGACGGCGGCGAGCAGCACGATGGGCGGGGCGGCGAGCAGCCAGACGAGAAGTTCGGGGCGGGGGCCGGTGGCGGCGGCCAGGGCCGCGCAGCCGAGGGCGGTCCACAGGGTGAGGGCGAGCACACCGGCCCGGGTGCCATAGTGGCGGGTGGCGGGCGGGCAGTGCGCGCAGCGGGCGGTGCCGAGCCAGCCGCCCTGGGCCGCCGGGGGCAGCCGATGCCCGGCCGGGCAGGCCGACCGCCACGGCTCCTCCGGCGCGACGGCCAGCCGGTAGCGGGGCCGGGCGAGCAGCGGACCGGTGAGGGCTCCGTACGCGGCGGCGGCGAGGATCAGCAGCGGATACACCGCTTGAGCGTACGGCCCCGGCCCCGGCGCCGCGGCGGGCCGGCCGACCGCGGGTGAACGTACTGCGGGTGAACGTACTGCGGGCCGACCTGCCCGAGTGGGGGGGAGGGCAGGTCGGCCCGCTTGTATGGGGGGACCGGAGCGGGGGGGGTGGCTCACGGTCCGCCCCGCCAGACGTCGCCGGGGTGGGAGTGACGACGCTGGCAGTTTCGGTGTCAGCGTGACTGACTGAGGGGAACCCTACCGTACGTGACAGGGGACTGGGACCCCCTTCGCACAAGCCCTTTCGTCACACTACCCACGGTTATTCACGGTCCCCATTCCGGGGTCGGCGGGAAGCCCAGGTAGGAGGGGCGCGTGGGGCGGAAGGGCTTCGGCGGCCGGAAAGCCGTTCGAGGTGGCACGGGCCCGGGGAGCGGTCCGGGCGGGAATCCGCGCAGGGCCTGAACTAGCATGCCTGCGGTACGCCGGAGCCGGTACGCCGTAACGCCAGGGGGGATTCCATGGCAGCGCACGACGAACACGCACCACCCCAGCCGCAGTTCAGTCCGCTGGGGCCCACCGACCCGCGAGAGGTGGCCGGTTACGCGCTGCGGGCGCGCATCGGGGCGGGCGGCATGGGCAGCGTCTATCTGTCCCACACCCGGGGCGGACAGCCCATCGCGCTGAAGGTGATCCGCGGGGAGTTCGCCGAGGACCCCGACTTCCGCCGCCGCTTCGCCGCCGAGGTGCGGGCCGCCCGGCGGGTCCAGGGCCTCTACACGGTGCCCGTCCTGGACAGCAACACGGAGGGCGCCGCGCCCTGGCTGGCCACCGCCTACGTACCCGGCCTGTCGCTCGCGGAGGCGGTACGGCGGCACGGGCCGCTGCCGCTGGGCACCGTGCTGCTGCTGGTGGCCGGGGTCGCCGAGGCGCTGGCCTCGATCCACGCGGTGGGGGTGGTGCACCGGGACCTGAAGCCGGGGAATGTGCTGCTGGCCGCCGAAGGCCCCAAGGTGATCGACTTCGGCATCGCCCAGGCCGCCGACAGCACGGCACTGACCGGGACGGACGTACGGGTGGGGACGCCCGCGTACATGGCCCCGGAACAGATCATCGGCAACCCGCCGGCCGGGCCGGCCACCGACCTGTTCGCGCTGGGCATCATCACCCACTTCGCGGCCACCGGGGGCCACCCCTTCGGGGAAGGCGGGGCGCACGGGCTCATGTACCGGATCGTCCAGGAGGACCCGGACCTGGCGGCGGCCCCGGAGGTACTGCGGCCACTGATCGCGGCCTGCCTGGCGAAACACCCGGCGAACCGGCCGAGCCCGGCCCAGGTGGTGGAGATGTGCCGCGCCCTGTCCCCCGGCCAGACCCTCCAACGCCCCGACAGCTGGCTCCCGCCGGGGCTGGCCACCCAGGTCTCCCAACGCCACACCACCCAGCCCCCCACCCCGCCACCCCTCCCGACCACGACCCCACCGGGCTCACTCCCCCCACGTGCGGTGAAACCCCGCCGCACGATGGCGATCGCCCTGGCCACGACGGCCGTCCTGGCGGCAGCGGCGGGCGGGGTGACGGCGGCGTGGCTGCTGAACGACTCGGACGACGCCGGCGCACCCCAGGCCAACGAACCAGCGGCACCGCCTTCGGACGACCCGGGCACGGAGGCGGGCGCCGCACCGGAATCCGGCGGCGACGAAGGGTCCCGGGAACAGCAGGAAGAGGTGCCGGAGCAGGACCCGGGCGCGCCGTACCACGTGGACAAGAGCGATGTCCGGCTGAACATCAGAGCTCCGCTCTTCAAGGAAGACGTCGATGTTCTGATGGGCAACTGTTTCGGGGGGAATCTCACCAGGGTGAACCTCGAAGACCTCACCGTGGCCACCGGAGTCGGCTTCGGCAGCAATGAAACCTACAACGAGGAAGCCCAGATCGAGTACCAGTACTGTGGCGACGAGCGGGCGGACGGGGAGGGCATCGTCTTCGACACCGACCTCTTCACCGGCGTCATCGACGATCCCGATCCCACCCCGGAAGAGTGCTCGGCGGCGGCCCACACCGCCACCCTGCCCAATCCCATCACCATCGACGATGTCCTGAACGACACCAGTCTGCGAGAGGACATGGGCATCTGCGTCGAGGCTCCGGACGGCAGCATCGTCCATCTGTGGATCGACACCGTTCAGCCGGAGCCCCACAATCAGGATCTGCGCACGTATCTCGCCACGGCGACGCGCTGGATTCCGAATAGCTGAACAAGCGGGCCCGGCAGCTCAGTTGCCGCTGGGCCAGGAGATCTCCACCCGGCGGTTCTTCTGCCGGCCCTCCTCGGTCTCGTTGTCGTACAGCGGGTAGTCCTCGCTGTAGCCACGGACGTTGAAGGAGATGCCGGACGGGTCCTCGATCAGCTCCAGGAGGACCGTCTGGGTGTTCCGGGCACGGTTGGTGGACAGCGTCACGCCGTTCTCGTACGAACCCAGGTTGTCCGTGAAGCCGAAGACGTTGACCTGGTCCGGCTGATACTCGTCGATCGCGGCGGCCACCTGGGCGAGGGCGGCGCGGGACTCCTCGCTGATCTCGTCACTGTTCTTGCCGAAGACCACATCGGTCTGGAGTGTGAACTTGTGCTGCCCGCCGGTACGTTCCTCACGCTGCTCACCCCCGGTTCCGGGGTCGGGCGCGGGATCGGGATCGGGTTCAGGATCGGCGGGCGGGTCCACGTTGTTGCCACCGCTGTTCGGCGGCGGCTCTGCCGCGCTGCCCAGGTCCTCGGTGATGAACTTGATGTCGAGTACCCGGGGTTCGGCCAGTGTGGCCCCGTCGCCCAGCATCAGACCGGGCGCGTTGGCGTCGATGTCCGGCACCGCAGGGGCCTCGTACCCCGGCGGCTGCTCGAACTCACCGTCGCCGTCGTCCGCCAGCGCCGGGGTGCCCCAGCCGAGCACGGCGACGGTGCCGACCACCGCGATCAGGGATACGCGGGCGGGCGAATGCGGTCGATACGTCATCGGGCTCGCCTCTCAGCGGATCGGAAGGGTGGCGGGCGGCATCTGCCCGATCTGGAAGTCGACTTCAGTGGTGGCCGGGTCCGGCTCCGGGAACTGGGCGAACCAGGTCACGGTCGCCCCCGCGTCCACCACCAGCCCGAACCCGGTGCACAGGCAGCGACCAGAGGTGTCCCGGAGAATCAGATACCTCTTGCCCTCCTCGCGGGCGGTCAGGGTGGCTCCGGCCATCGAGAAGTCATTGTCCGCGAGTTCACGCTCAGGGCCGGACCAGCTGGCCGTCCCCCACTTGTCGCCGCCGCCGTTGTGCAGGGTGCCCTCGATGGTGAGGAATCCACCAGCCTCCCGTTCGGCCCGGGTGAAGGTGAGGGTGATGTTGTCCTCGCCGGTGCTCTGTGCGAGCGCCTCACCGGATCCGGTGTCGTTCGGCTCGTCCCCGCCACGGGCGTCGTCCGGCGCGTCCCCGCCGTCGTCGTCCCCGGCCCCACCGGTGGTCTGCGAGGTCCCGCCGCCCGCCGTGTCGCCGCCGTCGTCGTCGCCCCCGCCCCCGCTGCAACTGGCCACCGCGATCACCAGGGCGGCCCCGAGGGCGACGACGATGAGGATGAGGCGGGACTTGCTGTCGCGGAGATCCATCTGCTCGCTATTCCTTTGCTTTTACTCGTCGGCGGTCATTCGTCCAGATACACCCGGAACAGATCTCGGGCCTCGGGCCAGGTCTCTTCGTCTTCCGGGTCGAATGACCAGCGCCGATCCTCTTCACAGCTGAGTTCGACGAGATCGTCCTCGTCCGTGGTGATGTCACACAGGCCACGGATGACAGCGGTCGCCCGAGCCTGAGCGGTCTCGTTCTCCGTGCCGGGGATCAGTGACTCCCCGACGGTACGGCCGGTCTCCACCGCCACGGTATAGCCAACGCGTGCGCGGTCGGCCTCGCAGGAGGTCACCATCGCGTCATTGCGAGCGGCAAGCCTTCTGGCCTCCGCACAAGCGGAGCTGACCGCGAAACCATCGCCTGCGAGAATGTCCCCCCAGTCCCCGCCGCCCTCCAGGAGCCGGTCCCGGGCCTCCTGCGCGGCGGCCAGCGCGGCGGCGTCGGCTGCCGACTGCCCCTGACTCCGAAGCGCAGCGGCCTGGGCAACGATAAAGAAGATCAGGGCCGCAGCCAGAACGGTTGTGACGATCCAGATATACAGCGGGAAGACAGCACCCCTGCTGTCATGGATCAGAGTATGTCGGCCAACGCACTGCGGACAGCGTCTGACACAAGCCCGGGGATCCCCAGTCTGAGTACCCCTGCCACCACCGCCGCGATTAGCAGCAGCAGCCCCGCGTACTCCACGAAGCCCGCGCCCCGGTCGGTGTGGCGGCGGGAGGTCAGGTGGGTGACCACCCGTGTTCTCCAGTTCAGCAGCATCCTGCTCATGGCGTCCTTTTCCCCCGGCCAGCCCCGTTCCGGCCGGCTTGCTCATGCCCCGAGGTGGTGTGTGCCCGGAATCGGGGCTCGGGGAATGACTCTGCCCGGATGACGCCCGATTGAAGCGTGGACGCAGCATGTCCGACCCCCTCCCGCTCCCTGCGGGCCAACCCGTACACACACCTGTTGGCACTGACTGTGCCACACCCGGGGGCACTTGGGCAGGGAGACCTCGACATAGCGACCTTTTCGTGGCCCCGGCCCCGGCGGCCGTGCTCAACGGGGGTTCAGGATCTGGGTGATGTTCGTGCCCGAGCCCAGGATCATGCCGGCCACGATCACGATCAGCGTGGCCGGCACCATGAGCACCAAGGTGGCGATCGTCGCCTTGGGGATCGCCTTCGCCGCCCGGCGGCGGGCATTCTGGGCGTCGGTGCGGCGCATGTCCGTGGCGATCTGCACCAGGGTGTCGGCGATCGGCGCACCCAGTTCCTCGCCCTGCTGGAGGGCCGTGACGAACTGGTTCACCGGCTCCGAGTCATTGCGCCGCCGCAGCTCGTCGAACGCCTGCCGGCGGGAGACGCCCATGTCCATCTGCCGCAGGGTGATGCGTATCTCGTCCGCCCACGGCCCCTCGTACCGTCCCGACACCCGCTCCAGCGCCTGCCGGAAGCCAAGCCCCGCCGAGACGACCACGGCCAGCACGTCCAGGAAGTCCGGCAGCGTACGGTCGATGACGTCGCGCCGCTCCCTGATGCTCTGCCAGATCACCGCGTCCGCCGCGAACGCCCCGAAGGCCAGGGCGAACAGGGCGAAGAAGGCCCAGCCGTTGGCGATGAACAGCACCGTCGCCAGCGCCCCGAAGATGCCGTAGACGGCGCGCCGGGCCGCGTACCGTTCCACCGTCAGGCCCTGCGGGTTGCCGGCCTGGTCGATTCTGCGGCGTTTGCGGTCCACCCCCTTGGGGCCCATCAGCCGCAGCACCAGCGGCGCGAACCGCATCCCGAGCCGGTCGACGGCCGAGCCGGTCACCGTCACCCGGGTCGCGCCGATCTCCAGGGCGAGCGCCAGGTCGGGCGGCAGCGGGGTGGCGGTGCGCAGCAGCCGCAGCGCCGTCACGATGCCGAGGACCGCGGCGCCCATCGCCAGGCCCAGCAGCAGTGCGAGCATCCCGGTGTTCCCTCTTCCTCTCGGATCAGACGTCGATACGGCCGAAGCGGCGGACGACCACGAACCCCACGGCGTACATCACCAGCGCGACCACCATGGCGATCTGGCCGGTGGGGCTGGCGGTCACCCGGCCGAGGGCGCCGGGGGACATGCCGTTGATCATCAGGAGGGCGCCCAGGCCCAGCAGCGGTACGGTGACGGCGGTGGCGTTGACCTCGGCGAGCATGGTGCGTACCTCGCGCCGGGTCTCCTTGCGTTCCTCCAGGGTGGCGGTGAGGTTGCGCAGTGAGCCCACCATGGAGCCGCCCGCCCGGTTGGCCAGTATCAACGTGGTGACCAGCACGTTCAGTTCGCGGGACGGCAGCCGTTCGCCCAGCTCGCCCAGCGCCTCGTCGAGCGAGCGGCCCACGGTGAGCTGGTTGGCGACCAGGGCGAGTTCGGCGCCGGCCGGGTCCTCCATCTCCTCGGCCGCCATGGACAGCGCGGTGCGCAGTGCCAGCCCGGCGGCGGTGCCGTTGGCGATCAGCCGGGCCAGCTCGGGGAGTTGGCCGATGAACTTCTCGGTGCGTTTGGCGCGCTGCCAGCCGAGGAAGACGTTGCCGCCCCAGACCGCCACCAGGCCGAAGACCGGCCCGAAGAACGGCGCGAGCAGCACATGCCCCACCGCCCACAGCGCCACCATGGCGCCCAGCACGTACGCGGCGTACTCGCCGGCCGTCAGTTCAAGACCGGTGGCCTGGAGCTTGCGGCGGATCCGGCGGCCAAGACCCGTACCACGCAGCCGCCGGTCGAGTTCGGCGAACGGGCGGCCCCGGGCCGGGTCCACCGGATCGGCGTCGGCGGGCCCGGCGTCCGGCCCGGTCAGCCGGTGCAGCAGGGCGCGGCGGGCGGCGCGCCCGGTGGCGTACACGTACAGGCCGGCCACCGCGAGCACCAGCGCGCCCAACGCCAGGCTCAGGGTGGCGCGCGCCGCGTCGCTCTCCAGCGCGAGCGCTGCCGTCTCTCCCACTACTACGCCTCCCTGGTGGACAGTTGGCTGTCGTCCAGGTGGACCCCGAACGCCTGCGGGATCTGCTCCCCCGCCAGATAGAGCCGGTCGGCGACGGCGCGCGGTATCGGGTAGTGCCGGAACCTGCCGTGTACGGTGCCGCCCGGGGTGAGCGGCTCGGCGCCGAACTCGGCGACGGTGGCGATCCGGAACGACTCGCGGCCGTGCGAGGCGAGCACCGCGATCTCGGTGAGCCGCCGGGTGCCGTCCGGGTGCCGCACGAGCTGGACCACCACGTCCACGGCGCTGTTGATCTGGTCGCGCAGCGCCTCGAACGGCACCTTGATCTCGGACATGGACGCCAGGGTCTGGAGCCGCAGCAGCGCGTCCTCGGCGGTGTTGGCGTGCACGGTGGCGAGGGAGCCGTCGTGGCCGGTGGACATGGCCTGGAGCATGTCAAGGGTCTCGCCGCCGCGTACCTCGCCGACGATGACGCGGTCGGGGCGCATCCGCAGCGAGTTGCGCACCAGGTCGCGGATGGTGACCTCGCCCTTGCCCTCGATGTTGGGGGGCCGGGACTCCAGGCGGATGACATGGCTCTGCTGGAGCTGGAGTTCGGCGGCGTCCTCGACGGTGACGATGCGTTCGCCCTCGGGGATGAGGCCGGAGAGGGCGTTGAGGAGGGTGGTCTTTCCGGAGCCGGTGCCGCCGGAGACGATGATGTTGAGCTTGGCGCGTACCAGTCCGGCCAGCAGCAGCACCAGGTGCTCGTCGAGGGTGCCGAAGTCGACCAGTTCGGCGAGGGTGTACGCGCGCGGGAAGCGGCGGATGGTGAGGGCGGGGCCGCTGAGGGAGAGCGGCGGGATGATGACGTTGACCCGCTCGCCGGTGGGGAGCCGGGCGTCGACCATCGGGTTGGACTCGTCCACGCGGCGGTTGACGGTGGACACGATGCGCTCGATGGTCTGCATGAGCTGGTCCTCGGAGGCGAAGCGCAGCGGCAGCCGCTCGACGCGCCCGGACCGTTCGACGAAGATCTGGTCGGGGCCGTTGACCATGATCTCGGTGATGGAGGGGTCCTCCAGGAGGGGTTCGAGGATGCCCAGGCCGAGGGCCTCGTCGACGACGCGGCGGATCAGCAGGGCGCGCTGCTGGGTGGACAGGACCGGGCCCTCGCGGCTGAGGATGTGGCCCAGCACCCGCTCCAGGCGGTCGCGGCGGTCGGCGGTGGAGAGCGCGGACATCTCCGCGAGGTCGATCTCCTGGAGGAGTTTGGCGCGGTAGACGGGGACGAGGCGGTCGTTGTCGCCGGGGCCGGTGCCGGTGCCCGGCTCCTCCTGGGTGTGGATGCGTGACCTCAGGCCCATCGCCGCTCCCTGCGCTCTTTCGTTCCGTGCGTCGTCCTCAGTCGCATGGCATCGTCACCGTCCTGCTGGCGGAGCCGAGGTTGCTCATGAACGGCAGCACGGAGGGCACCGTGACCCTTGCGGTGACGGTGGCCTCGTCGCCGCAGGCGGAGAGGTCGAAGGTGGTGTTGGCGGCCAGCCAGCCGCTCATCGCGGCCCGGCCGCTGACCTGGTACTGGTCGGCGATCGCCTCCTGGGAGGCGGTACGGGCGGCGGCGCGGGCCGCCGAGCCGGCCTGGATCGCGGTGTAGCCGGCGATGCCGAGCTGGAGGGCGGCGAGCGAGACGATGAGGAGCAGGGGCGCCCAGCCGGCGAACTCGACGGCGGTGACGCCCCGGTCCCGGGTGTCCTTGGTCGCGGTCCCGGTCGCGGTCCCGGTCGCCGTCCGGGTCGTGGTCGTGGTCGTGGTCGTGGTCGTGGTCATGGGCCCTCCTGCACCGCGCCGGCCGTGCCGGAGATGGTGATGGGGAGGCTGAACGCGCCGGGGAACAGCACCGGTACGTTCAGCTCGACGCGGGCCTGGCGCACCGCGCCCTCCAGCGGGCAGGACACGCTCATCGACCAGGAGCCGGGTATGTGCTCCCGGGCCGCCGCGTCACAGGCTCCCTCCCCGCCCCCGGCGGCGGCCCCGGCCCGGGCGGCCTCGTCTGCGGCGTTGGCGGCGAGGTGGAACCCGTAGCCGATGACGGCGCACTGCCAGGCGACGGCGAGCATCAGCAGAATCAGCGGAAACATCCCCGCGAACTCCACCAGCACGGCCCCCCGGTCGGACCGGGACGGCCGGGACGACCGGGACGGCCGGGACGACCGGGACGATCGGGTGGTCCGGTCGGACCGGGCCAAGCCGTCAGACACGCCAACCGGGGCGGCAGGCGGAACCCGGTCGACCATCGGGGCGACGGCTCGGCCCGATCCTGCGGATCGAGGAAGGCCACCAGACGTGACGGTGGAGGCAAGCGGCAGGAACCGATCGGACCGAGCACTCCGTGCGGACCGGTCAGACCGGGCCAAGCCGTCAGACACGCCAACCGGCACAACCGGCGGAAGCCGGTCCGCCCCCGGGCCGACCGTCCAGTCGGACCGTTCGGGCCTGCCGGCCCCGCCCGTCGGGCCCGGGCCGCCCGGCCCGGCGGGCACCGCGTGCTCGGCGGGCCGGTCGCCCCACGGGCGGCCGGACCGTGGCGCCGGGGGGCGCCCCGCGCCCGCCGCGCCCGCCGTACGCTGCGGCCGGGGCCCGGTCATCCCCGGCGCCCTTTGCGGCGGGTGCCGCCGCCGCCCGTGCCGCTCGCCGGCTGGGGGGCCGCCAGGCCGAGTTCGGTGGCGAGGGCCCACATCGCGCGGCGGACCGGGCCCTTGGCGTCCAGGTCCTGGATCCGGCCGGCGTCCTGGGCCTCCTGAAGCTCCTTGAAGTTGGCGGGCACCGACTGCCGGGCCACCTGGGTGCCGGTGATCCGGGAGATCAGCTGCGGCTGGATGGCGCTGGAGCGGCTGAGCCGGTTGACGACGGTGACCACCGCCTCCGCCTTGCGGATCTGGAGCCGGTCCCACATCCGCACCATGCGGTTGACCGCCCGCACCGAGATCACGTCCGGGGTGGTGACCAGCAGCGCCGTGTCGGCCAGTTCCACGGCTGCGGCGGTGGCCGCGTTCATCTGCGAGCCGCAGTCGACGATCACCGTGTCGTACCGGGCCCGGACCGCGGCGATCAGTTGCCGGGCGGTCTCCTCGGTGACGTCCTCGCCGCGCTCGCCCTCCGCCGGGGCGATCAGCATCGACAGGCCGGTGCGGTGGGTGTAGACCGCCTCGGCGAGCACCTGCGGCGAGATGTCGCTGATGCCCGCCAGGTCGGCGAGCGAGCGGCGGAACTGCACATCGAAGTAGGAGCCGATGTCGCCGCTGAGCAGGTCCAGATCGACCAGCACCACCCCGCGGCCCTCCGGCCGCCGCGCGGCCAGCGCCAGTTGGCCGGCCAGCAGTGTGGCGCCCACGCCGCCCTTCGCCCCGGAGACCGTCACCAGCGTGCCGCCCGGCCCCGTACCCGCGCTCTCGCCCGCGCCCAGGTGGCGGCGCATTCCGGCGGCCCACTGGGCGGCGGCGGCCAGCCGGGTGGACAGCTCCTCGAAGGACACCGGCAGCCCGGCCAGGCCGCGCGCGCCCGCGTCCATCGCCGCCGAGTACAGTCCGGCGGTCGGATCGGCGGAGACCAGCACCACCCCCACCGCCGGGAAGCGCAACGCGACCTCCCGGATCAGCTCCAGCGCGGGCAGCGGCCCGATCCGCTCATGGATCACCACCACCTCGGGCAGCCCGGCCACCGATGCGTGGGAGAGCGCGGCCAGCGTGTCCAGCAGGGTCGCCGAGTCGGGCACCGAGCGCAGGGGTTCGCTGCCTGGCAGCTGGCTCAGCAGCGTGACCAGCGAGCGAGCGACGTCCGGGTCGCCCACCGCCGGCAGAATGCGCGTGGTCATCTGTGCCACCCCAACCCCATGATCGTCACGGAACCAGCCCCGCCGGTGCGCCGCTGTGCGGGCTGCCGGTCATGTCCCCCAGGATGGTGTATGTGCGCTCCTCCTCGGGGATCTCCTGCTCCTCCCCGGGCGCGACGAGCGCCAACCGCACCTGCTCGGCGAAGGCTTCGGCGAAGGTGACCCGCTCGGCGTCGACATGGTCGAGCGCGAAGGTGATCGGCACGGCCTGGGTGGTGCGGCGGTCCTCCTCGACCTCGGTCAGACTGCCGACCTCGATCACCTCGGCGTTGTTGACCATCAGCCGGACGATCTCGGTCTCCTCGCCGTCCCCGGCCGCCGGGTCCCGGACCCGGAAGGCCGCGTACAGATTGATCTTCGCGCCCGGGTAGATCTTTCCGGCCACCCCGGTGGAGGCGTCGATGAGCACGGCGATCTCCTGTTGGCCCGGGGACAGTTCGGGACGGTCGGAGATCATGTCCTGCTGGAGCAGTGAGCCTTCGCGCAGTGGCGAGACGGCGACCTTGCCCTCGATCTGGGAGAGGTCGGTCACCGCCGAGTCGGGTATGTAGCGCTCGGGGATGGAGACTTCGCGCAGCTGCCGGGCGCGCAGCTCGGTGTACGGCTGGATGTCCTCGCTCAGTTCGTACGCCGTGACCTCGGGGCCGACCTTCGACTCCACGTCATTGATCACCGCCACCACCCCGGCGAACGCGCCGAGGGCGAGCAGGACCGAGACGAGCAGCAGCAGGGAGCCACGGCGCTGGCGAGCGTTCATGAAGTCTTTTTACCTTCTGCCTCGGACAGCGCGTCGGCCGTTGTGGATATCGGTGCGAAATTGCCGCTCACCGCGTGAGTGCCTTGCGCGCTCCGCCGCCTGTACCGCCTATGGCACGTGGCGCGCGCTCACGCCCGGCGCCCGCGCCCGCGCCCGCGCGCACCGGTGCGGAGCAGAACGCGCAGCGGTCCCCGATGAGGGTGAACCCGCACCAGTGGCAGGCTTCCTGACGCATCGAGGACACCATCTGGTAGAGCACCGAGGCGTCGTTGATGGCGGCGGCGAACTCCACCAGCTTGCCGGTGTGCCACCAGTCGGGCGACTGTTCGGGCAGCGGCACCGGCTGGACGCCCTGCACCTGCCACTGCCGGGCCAGTTGCCCGGTCACCCACTCGCTGCCGAGCTGGCCGGTGGCGTACGTGAGGGTGGTGGCGAACTGCGGCCCGGCCAGCCCCACCGCGCCGGTGCCGGTGCCGGTGGCCGTGGCCGAGCCGGTGCCCGTGGCGGCCCGTACCAGCTGGGCGGTGGGCCGGGCCAGCACGGCGTGCGGCCCCGAGACGGCGGATCGCGGCCCGGTCACCGCCGGCAGCGCCACCGGCAGCCGGTCGGCGCGGGCCGCCGAGCCGAGCAGCGCGCCCGCGTAGATGTAGTGCGACAGCAGCCGGGCGGCGGCGCCCAGTACCCCCGGGCTGAAGTCGCACACCGACAACTGCCGCAGCTGCCGTACCAGTACGGCGGCGCCCAGCGGCGGCAGGGAGGTGGGCAGCAGCGCTATCCGGTCGCTCTCCAGCATCGCGCGCACCGCGTGCAGCCGCTGGACGTACGAACGCGCCGTGGTGACCGGGTAGATCGCGATCACATAGCCGTGCCGTTCCAGCAGGCCGGACGCCTCCGCCAGCGCGGTGGGGAAGTCCTGGCCGCCGGGCGGGGTGAGGACGTGGGCGCCCGGGGTGTGCGGATCGGTGGCCGGCAGCACCAGATCGGCGCTGGTCACCGCGATGGCAATCGGCATACCGCCCCCTCCGTCGGGGCGAAGCCTAGCGGCAGCCGGGCGTGCTCCGATAGCTGAGCGCGAAGGCCACCTTGCCCGGCTTGGTGTCGGTCAGCGGCGCGGACAGCGCGGTGAACTCCTTGGTGTTGAAGGTGTTCAGCCGCCCCAGCTGCTGGGCGGTGCGTCCGCTGCCCGGCAGTTCGGTGTCCGGGTCGAGGGCGACCATGGCGCGGGAGGTGGCTTCGATCAGTGCCAGGTACGCGCCGAGGTCGGTGCGGTCGGTGCGGGCCGGGTTGAGCGCGGGCTGGGTGCGCAGCCAGTCGGCCCAGTAGAACTCCAGGAATTCCGGGGCCGGTCCGTCGGCGGGCTTGGCGTAGCCGATGTCGCGGGTGAAGTAGACGAGCGAACGGTAGGGGTCGTCGGGCATGTTGCGCAGGCCGAGCCGGGTGGGGAGCTTGGCGAAGGTGATGGGGCGGTTGTTGGCGTCGCGCAGCCAGACGTAGCCGCGGTTCTCCATCTCGCGCCAGAAGTCGCGCTGGCTGAGCCGGCTGAGGTTGTCGGTCACCCGCACCCGGATCGTCATGTTGGCGCCGCCGTCGGGCATTTCGAGGAAGCTGGTGAAGGTGTGGTGGCCGTCGGTGAGGTAGAGCTTGCCGCCGGGGCCGATGACGACGGTCTTCATGGCGGCCAGTGACTCGGCGGTCTCCTGGCCGAGCGGGATGGTGCAGGTGAAGCGGCCGGGCTTGTCGAGGCGGGCGTTCGGCTGGACGGTGGCGGCCTCGCCCTGGCCGTTGGCCTCGCACCAGTCGTCGTACTTCTTGTTGGGCTTGCCCCGGTCCTCGTCCTTGGTGCTGGTGTAGCGGCCGAGCTTGTAGCGGATCTGGTCGTGGCCGAGCGCGGCCTGGGTGGGCCGCAGCTCGCCGAGGCGTACGGTGATCAGCTCCCCGGCGCGCGGCTGGCTCGGGGCGGCGGCGGTCGCGGTGCCCGCCGAGCCCAGCGCGGTCAGTACGGTGAGCAGGGTGAGGAGCAGCGCGAAGCGCCGCGGCCTTGGGGAGTGGGTCATACCGGGCAACATCACAGCCCGGGGTGGCCGCCGGGTGGCGCCCGGGTTGCGGGCGGGCGAATCGGGGTCAGCCGGATCGTCCGAGGATCAGAAGAAGGTGCGGATGTAGTCGGTGACGGTGCCGTCGCCGGCCACCAGGGGGATCAGCGGCCACTTCTCGAAGATGGTGCACGGGTGGGACAGGCCCAGGCCCACCCAGTCGCCGACGTCGGGCAGTTCGGCGGCGTCGTCCGTACCGGGTACGACGAAGGCGTGCTGGTCGGCGAGCCGGGACACCGTCAGGCCGGCGCCGCCGCGCACCGCGCCGCGCGCGTCGCGGATCACCTGGACCTCGGGCAGTCCGAGGTCGTACGAGACGTCCCGCTTGCCGGCGTTGATCAGCGCCAGGCCGGGCTCGGGGCGGGAGACGACCTGGGCCCACAGCCGGAACGCGGGCAGCAGTGAGCCCTCCTGCGGGATGCGGCGGTAGGGGGTGGCGGCGCGGTAACGGCCGTCGTCGTGGCTGATGTAGGCGCCGGAGCGGAGCATCTTGCACACCGGCCGGGACAGCTCGGGCAGTTCCTCGAAGACCTCGGCGACCGCGTCGAACCAGGCGCTGCCGCCCGCGCTGATGATGATCTCGGCGGTGTCGGCGAACCGGCCGGCCTTGTCGAACTCCACCACCAGTGAGGAGAGTTCATTCAGCCACTCGCGCACGGTGTCGCCGTCGGCGTCCGGCAGCTCGCCCTCGTAGCCGCCGACGCCCACCAGCAGCAGGGATTCCGTACCCTCCACCGCGTCGGCGACGGCCGTGGCCTGCCGGGCGTCGCGCACCCCGCTGCGCCCGCCGGGGGCGCCGAGTTCGACGACGACCTCCACCGGGCGGGCCCCGCCGACGGCCCGCAGGGTGTCGTCCATGAGTTCCACGCCGCGTACCGAGTCCACGTAGCACACGCAGCGGAACTCGGCGTCCTCCTCCAGCTGGGCGGAGAGCCAGGTCAGGGCGGCCGGGTCGACGAGTTCGTTGGCGAGGAAGACGCGGCGGACGCCGAAGGCGCGGGCGACCCGTACCTGGTGCGGTACGGCCAGGGTGATGCCCCAGGCGCCGGCGTCCAGCTGTCGCTGGAAGAGCTGTGGGGCCATGGAGGTCTTGCCGTGCGGGGCGAGTACCAGGCCGTGCCGGGAGGCGAAGCGGTCCAGGGAGCGCACGTTGTGCTCGACGGCCTCGGCGGAGAGGGTGAGGAGGGGGGTGGTGAAGCCGCCGGTGTACAGGTCGCGCCGCTGGGCCCGGAGCCGGCCGACGGTGGTGCCGGCCGCGTCGGGCGGCAGGCCCTTGAAGCGGTGGTCGACGATCTCGTCGGCGAGCTGGTCCAGGGCGGCGGTGCTCATGGCGACTCCAGGGGTGGCGGGGCAGGGTGCGGGGCGCGGTGCGGGCGCGGGGGGCGTCCTCTTGACTAGCACCGTGTAGGTCACCGGTCAACGGAGCGCGATCGGGCCCGGCCGGGGTCGTCGTGGGGCGCTCGCTCCGGTGGGGGAAAACACAAGGCGCCGTCCGTTACACGGTCGTAGGGTGGCGGACATGCAGGTGATCCAGTCGGCGAAGCTCGCCAATGTCTGTTACGAAATCCGCGGCCCGGTGCTTGAGGAGGCCATGCGGCTCGAAGCGGCGGGTCATCGGATCCTCAAGCTGAACACGGGCAATCCGGCGGCATTCGATTTCGAGTGCCCGCCCGAGATCCTTGAGGACATTCTGCGTAATCTCTCCAGCGCGCACGGCTACGGCGACGCGAAGGGGCTGCTGTCGGCGCGGCGCGCGGTGATGCAGCACTACCAGACCAAGGGCATCCAGTTGTCGGTGGAGGACATCTACCTGGGCAATGGGGTCTCCGAGCTGATCCAGATGTCGATGCAGGCGCTGCTGGACGACGGCGACGAGGTGCTGGTCCCGGCGCCGGACTATCCGCTGTGGACGGCGTCGGTGTCGCTGGCGGGCGGCACGGCGGTGCACTACCGGTGCGACGAGCAGGCCGAGTGGATGCCGGACATCGCCGATATCGAGCGGAGGATCACCGACCGCACCAAGGCGCTGGTGGTGATCAATCCGAATAATCCGACCGGTGCCGTATACAGCGACGAGATGCTGCGGCAGCTGGCGGATGTGGCGCGGCGGCACGGGCTGGTGCTGTGCGCGGACGAGATCTACGACAAGATTCTTTACGACGGGGTCACGCACACCCCGATGGCGGCGATCGCGCCGGATGTGCTGACGCTCACGTTCAACGGTCTGTCGAAGAATTACCGGGTGGCCGGGTTCCGCAGCGGCTGGCTGGCGGTGTGCGGGCCGAAGAAGCACGCCGGCAGCTATATCGAGGGCCTGACGATCCTGGCCAATATGCGGCTGTGCGCCAATATGCCGGCGCAGCACGCGGTGGCGGCGGCGCTCTTCGGGCGGCAGTCGGTGGACCAGTTGGTGCTGCCGGGCGGCCGGATCCGGGAGCAGCGGGATGTGACGTACGACCTGCTCACCCAGATTCCGGGGGTGACGTGTGTGAAGCCGAAGGGCGCGCTGTACGCGTTCCCGCGGCTGGATCCCCAGGTGTACAAGATCAAGGACGACCGGCAGATGGTGCTGGATCTGCTGCGGGCCGAGAAGATCATGATCGTGCACGGTACGGGCTTCAACTGGCCGGAGCCGGATCACTTCCGCATCGTGACGCTGCCCTCGGTGGCTCAGCTGACGGACGCGATCACCCGGATCGGGACGTTCCTGGACGGCTACCAGCAGTACTGAGCGCGTGCGCCGCGGGGCGGAGCCGGTCCCCGCACGTCGTTGGGCGGGGGCCGGCCGGTCCGTGGCGCGGGTCAGTCCTGGTCGGCGGCGGGCAGCCGGTTCAGCCGCTCGACCAGCGCGTGGTACTCGTCCCACAGCGCGCGGGGCGTGTGGTCGCCGAAGGTGTCGAGGTGGGCCGGGATGAGGGCGGCCTCGCGGCGCCACACCTCCCGGTCGACCTCCAGCAGGAACGCCAGCTCCTGCTCGGTCAGCTCAAGCCCGGCCACGTCCAGTGAGCCGGGGGCCGGCAGGACGCCGATCGCGGACTCGATGCCGGCGGCCTCGCCGTTGAGCCGCTGCACGATCCACTTCAGCACCCGGCTGTTCTCGCCGAAGCCCGGCCACACGAACCGGCCGGCGGCGTCCTTCTTGAACCAGTTGACGTAGTAGATCTTCGGCAGCTTCGCCGGGTCGGCCGCCTGCTGCCCGACGCGCAGCCAGTGGCCGAAGTAGTCGCCCATGTTGTAGCCGCAGAACGGCAGCATCGCGAACGGGTCGTGGCGCAGTTCGCCGACCGTGCCCTCGGCCGCCGCGGTCTTCTCGGAGGCGACGTTGGCGCCGAGGAAGACGCCGTGCTGCCAGTCGAAGGACTCGGTGACCAGCGGTACGGCGGTGGCCCGGCGCCCGCCGAACAGGATCGCGGAGATCGGCACCCCAGCTGGATCCTCCCACTCCGGGGCGATGGTGGGGCACTGCGCGGCGGGCACCGTGAAGCGGGCGTTGGGGTGGGCGGCGGGGGTGCCGGACTCCGGCGTCCAGTCGTTGCCGCGCCAGTCGGTGAGATGGGCCGGGGGCTCGTCCGTCATGCCCTCCCACCACACGTCGCCGTCGTCGGTGAGGGCGACGTTGGTGAAGACGGAGTTGCCCCACAGGGTCTTCATGGCGTTGGCGTTGGTCTTCTCGCCGGTGCCGGGTGCCACGCCGAAGAAGCCGGCCTCCGGGTTGATCGCGTACAGCTGGCCGTCCGCGCCGAACCGCATCCAGGCGATGTCGTCGCCGATGGTCTCCACGGTCCAGCCGGGGATGGTGGGCTGGAGCATCGCGAGGTTGGTCTTGCCGCAGGCGGAGGGGAAGGCGGCGGCGATGTAGCGGGCCTCGCCGCGCGGCGGGGTGAGCTTGAGGATGAGCATGTGCTCGGCGAGCCAGCCCTCGTCCCTGGCCATGACGGAGGCGATGCGCAGGGCGTAGCACTTCTTGCCGAGCAGCGCGTTGCCGCCGTACCCGGAGCCGTAGGACCAGATCTCGCGGGTCTCGGGGAAGTGCGAGATGTACTTGGTGGTGTTGCAGGGCCAGGGCACGTCCTGCTGCCCGGGGCCGAGCGGGGCGCCGACGGAGTGCACGGCGCGTACGAACTCGCCGTCCTCCCCGAGCTGTTCCAGGACGGCGCTGCCCATCCGGGTCATGGTGCGCATGGCGACGGCGACATACGCGGAGTCGGTGATCTCGACGCCGAGGGCGGACAGCGGGGAGCCGAGCGGGCCCATGCAGAACGGGACGACGTACATGGTGCGCCCGCGCATCGAGCCGCGGAAGAGGCCGTGTTCGCCACCGAAGATGTCCCGCATCTCGGCGGGGTCCTTCCAGTGGTTGGTGGGCCCGGCGTCCCGCTCGCGCTCGGAGCAGATGAAGGTGCGGTCCTCGACCCGGGCGACGTCGGTCGGGTCGGAGGCGGCGTAGTAGGAGTGCGGCCTTTTGACCGGGTCGAGTTCGGTGAAGGTGCCCCGCTGGACCAGTTCCGCGCACAGCCGGTCGTACTCGGCCTGGGAGCCGTCGCACCATACGACCCGGTCGGGCTGGGTGAGGTCCGCGATCTCGCTCACCCAGGCGAGGAGTTCGCGGTGGCGGGTGGGGGCGGAGTCCGTGCGGTGGGTGGTGACGGGACTGGCTGACGTCAGCGCCACGATCACTCCTGAGGGTTTCGAGGGTTTGAGGGTTTTGAGGGTGGTGAAAGGTGAGCGTTTCCGATGAGTACGTCTGCCGCTCATCCGGAAGCCATCGCGCTCATCTGTTTCTATGATTCTGCGCCTACTTCTCGTCTGTGTCTAGGGCAGCTCAAGTGAGCAGGCGCACGCCCGGCCCCGTACGCACCACCGCGCGCCGCTCCCCTCCAACGGCCTACACACCCTCGGTAGCATCGACGCCATGACTGCTGCCGCGGCCCAGGCCGCCGACGGGACCGAAGCGCCCGCTCCCACGCCGCCCACCACCACCATCAAGCCCCGGCTGCGCGGCTGGCTGCACGCGATGATGTTCCCGGCGGTGCTGATCGCCGGGGTCTTCCTGACCGCGCTGGCCGGCAGCCCCCGGGGCCGGATCGCCTGCGCCGTCTACACCCTCACCGCCTGCCTGCTCTTCGGCGTCAGCGCGCTCTACCACCGCGGCAACTGGCCGCCCCGGGTCGCCGGGGTGCTGCGCCGGCTCGACCACGCCAACATCTTCCTGATCATCGCGGGCACCTACACCCCGCTGACGATCCTGCTGCTGGAGGGCGCGCGCGGGCAGCTCCTGCTGTGGGGCATCTGGGCCGCGGCGGTGGCCGGGATCGCCTTCCGGGTCTTCTGGGTCGGCGCGCCGCGCTGGCTGTACACCCCGTGCTACATCGCCATGGGCTGGGCCGCGGTCTTCTTCCTGCCGGACTTCCTGCGCACCGGCGGGGTCGTCGTGATGACCCTGGTGGTCATCGGCGGCCTCCTGTACAGCGTCGGCGGCGTCATCTACGGCATGAAGCGCCCCAACCCGTGGCCGCGCTGGTTCGGCTTCCACGAGGTGTTCCACTCACTGACCCTGGCGGCGTTCGCCGTGCACTACGTGGGCATCTCGATCGTGGCGTACCAGCACGGCTGACCGGCCGGCCGGCGGCGCGGGGGGGCTGAGCGGCGGCCCGCCTCAGCGGCGCGCCGCGCGCAGCTGGTGGGCCAGCTCCACCGGGTCCGTCGTGGGCAGCGCGCAGACGAAGTCGCGGCACACGTACGCCGTGGGCGCGCCGTCCCGCAGCGCCCGGTCCCGCAGCAGGGGCGCGTACGGGGTGTCGGGGGCGCCCACCGAGACCACCGCGCCGGGGGCGGTCGAGCGCAGCGCCGTACGGTGCAGCTCCGCCGTCGCCGGATCGCCCACCGGGCCCACCACCGCCACCTCGCGCGGCCCGTCCAGCGCCGCCTCCGCCACCGCCAGGCCCCAGCCGATGAAGCGCGGGGCGCGCTCCCCCAGCGCCGTCACAATGCCCAGCGCCCGGCCGGCCGCCGCCCGGTGCCGGCCGCTGCCGGTGTACGCCGCGTACGACAGCAGCGCCCCGGCCGCCGCCGTCCAGCCCGCCGGGGTCGCCCCGTCACTCGGGTCCTGCGGGCGGCGGATCAGCCGCTCCGCGTCGTCCGCCGTGTCGTACAGCGCCCCGTCCGCGCTCGTGAAGTGCGCCAGCACCGTCTCCAGCAGCTCGCCGGCCCCGGTCAGCCACCGCGTCTCACCGGTCACCGCGTACAGCGCCAGATAGCCCTCCGCCACATCCGCGTAGTCCTCCAGCACTCCCACGCTGGGCCCGGCCCGGCCGTCCCGCGAGGTACGCGCCAGCCGCACCCCGGCCCCGTCCCGCCGGGTGTGCACCCGCTCCAGCAGCAGCGCCGCGTCCCGGGCCGCGTCGATCAGCCCGGGCCGCTCGAAACACGCCCCGGTCTCCGCCAGCGCCGCGACCGCGAGACCGCACCACGCCGCGACCACCTTCTCGTCCCGGCCCGGCCGCGCCCGCTCCGCGCGCGCCGCCAGCAGCCGCTCCCGCAGCCCCGGATCGTGGTCGGTGCCCGGCAGCAGCCGCAGTACGGAGGCGCCCTCCTCGAAGTTCCCGGCCGGCGTCACCCCGTACAGCCCGGCCGCCCGCGCGCCGTCCTCCTCACCCAGCGCCGCCCGCACCTGCTCCGGCGTCCACACGTAGAAGGCGCCCTCGCGGTGCCGGCCCCGCTCGTCGTCGCTGTCGGCGTCCAGTCCGGACGCGAAACCGCCCTGCTCGGTACGCAGCTCCCGCACCATGAACTCCGCCGTCTCCAGCGCGATCCGGCGCGCCAGCGGGGAGGCGGTGGCCCGCCACAGATGGGTGTACACCCGGGCCAGCAGCGCGTTGTCGTACAGCATCTTCTCGAAGTGCGGCACCGCCCACCCGCCGTCCACCGCGTACCGGGCGAAGCCGCCGCCCAGTTGGTCGTACAGCCCGCCCAGCGCCATCGCCTGCGCCGTACGCTCCACCATCTCCAGCGCCTCCGGGGCCCCGGTGCGGGCGTGGTGGCGCAGCAGAAACTCCAGCACCATCGACGGCGGGAACTTCGGCGCCCCGCCGAAACCACCCCGCTCGGCGTCGAAATCCCCGCGTACGCCCCCCAGCGCCATCGCCAGCTCGGCCTCCCCCGGCGCGCGCGGCGCCCCGTACTCCAGATCGCGCCCCGCCAGCTCCCGCCCGATCCGCGCCGCCACCTCGGTGACCTCGCCGCGCCGCTCGGTCCACGCCGTGCGCACCCCGGCCAGCAGTTGCCGGAAGGACGGCAGGCCCTGCATCGGCTGCGGCGGGAAGTAGGTGCCGAAGTAGAACGGTTCCCCCTCGGCCGTCATGAACACCGTCATCGGCCAGCCGCCCTGGCCGGTCGCGGCCTGCACCGCGTCCATATAGACGGAGTCCACATCGGGACGCTCCTCGCGGTCGACTTTCACCGCGACGAAATGCTCATTGAGATAGTCGGCGGTCTCCTGATCCGCGAAACTCTCCCGTGCCATGACATGACACCAGTGACAACTCGCATAACCGACGCTCAGCAGCACCGGAACATCACGGCGCCGCGCCTCCGCGAATGCCTCGGGCGACCAGGGCCACCATTCCACGGGGTTGTCGGCGTGCTGGAGCAGATACGGCGAGGTCTCGTCGGCGAGTCGGTTGGCCATACCCCCATCCTGCCCTGTGCCGGGCCACCCGGCCCGGTGCGGGGCGGCAGGACGCAGATATGCCCCCGCGCGGTGGGCGCGGAGGCATTCCACGGGGGTTCGGTGGGGGCCGGCGGCACGTTCAGCGCGCCGGCCCGCTCTCACGCCTGATAGGGCTTGGCCTCCAGGACCCGCACATTCGCGACGGAGCCGTTCGGCAGCTCGTACTGCGCGTCCTGGCCCACCTTCTTGCCATTGACGCCACTGCCCAGCGGGGACTTCGGCGAATACGTCTCGATGTCCGAGGTGGCGAATTCCCGGGAGGCGAGCAGAAACGTCATGGTGTCGTCCTCGTCGCCGTCGAAAGCGATCGTGACCACCATGCCGGGCGCCACCACACCGGTGTCCGCCGGAGCCTGCCCGACCTGCGCACTTTCCAGCAGCTGGGTCAGCTGGCGCACCCGCGCCTCCTGCTTGCCCTGCTCTTCCTTCGCCGCGTGATATCCGGCGTTCTCCTTCAGGTCGCCCTCTTCGCGGGCGGCCTCGATCTTCTTGGCGATCTCGATGCGCGCGGGACCCGACAGGTAGTCCAGCTCCGTCTTCAGCTGGTCATACGCCTCCTGGGTCAGCCAGGTGACAGTGTCGCTGGTCTGGGTCACAGGTGCTCCTCGGGTACAGGTGGTGATGGATACAACGGAGGGTCGATACAAAAACATCGCCCTCCCGGAAGGCAGCGCTCCTGGGTGGGCGAATCAGCGATCGAAACGTCGACCCTAACAACGCCGATCGATTTGCGAAAGGATTTACCCCCTCCCGACGTGGGCAAACCCACACCGGCGGGGGCGGGGAGGGCCACGGCGGCGGTGCCGCCAGGTGCCGTGCGAGGGGCCCCGGACGGTCAGCCCTCGGCGCAGCCCATCAGCTCGGCGGAGGTGGCGCGCTCGGTGGTCTTCAGCACCACGGAACGGTGCACCGCGTCACTGTCCTCCTCGAAGCGGAACTCGGCCCGGCCGACTTCCAGACCGTCGGCCGCCTGCGACCGTACCGTGCACACTCCGGTGACGGAGGCGGGCTTGCGTACCGCGATATTCACGGTGACTTCGGTATCGGAGGTGACCGAGAATCCGGTGACCTCTCCGGTAACCGTCTGCCCGGAGATATAAGAGACACCGGCCCAGCCGACAAAGCCGAGCAGCAGGACGCCGAGAATGAGGCCGGTGATCTTCAGGCGCCGGTCGGTGCGGGCGTCGGAGCCGGCGCCGGCCCGGCCGTACCGCCCCTCGGGCACGCCGTGACGAACGGTAGCCATGGTGTGTCCTTCGGCCGTGGGATGGGCGTGGTGTCGTGGGCGGCGCCCGCGGGGAATATCCCGTGCGGGTCCATCAGTCACTATAGGAGGCGACTCCAGGACCAAGACACGAGGATCGAGCCTTGACCAAGCAGCTGCGGCTCATGGCCGTGCACGCCCACCCCGACGACGAGTCGAGCAAGGGCGCCGCGACGATGGCGAAGTATGTATCCGAGGGGGTGGATGTCCTCGTCGTCACCTGCACCGGCGGGGAGCGGGGCTCCATCCTCAACCCGAAGCTCCAGGGCGACGCGTACATCGAGGAGAACATCCACGAGGTGCGGGCGAAGGAGATGGCGGAGGCCCGGGAGATTCTCGGGGTGCGGCAGGAGTGGCTGGGGTTCGTGGACTCCGGGCTGCCGGAGGGTGACCCGCTGCCGCCGCTGCCCGAGGGGTGCTTCGGGTTGCAGGAGGTGGCGCTGGCGGCCGAGCCGCTGGTGGCGCTGATCCGGTCGTTCAAGCCGCATGTGATCACCACGTACGACGAGAACGGCGGCTATCCGCACCCGGACCACATCATGACGCACAAGATCTCGATGGAGGCGTTCGAGGCGGCGGGGGACGCGGAGCGGTACCCGGCGGCGGGTGAGCCGTGGACGCCGCTGAAGCTGTACTACAACCAGGGCTTCAACCGGCCGCGCACCGTCGCCCTGCACGAGGCGCTGCTGGCACGGGGGCTGGAATCCCCGTACGGGGAGTGGCTGGAGCGCTGGGACGAGATGGAGCGCGAGCCGCGCACGCTGACGACGTTCGTGCCGTGCGCGGACTTCTTCCCGGTGCGGGACAAGGCGCTGATCGCGCACGCCACGCAGATCGACCCGGAGGGCGGCTGGTTCCGGGTGCCGATGGAGGTGCAGCAGGAGGTGTGGCCCACGGAGGATTACGAGCTGGCGAAGGCGCGGGTGCAGACCTCGATCCCCGAGTCGGACCTGTTCGCGGGCATCCGCGACAATGACGGGTATGAGTGAGCTGCTTCCGCTGGCCGAGCAGGCCGAAAAGAAACTCACCGAGTACACGGTGACGCCCGGCGTGCTGGGCTTCATCGTGTTCGCGGTCCTGGGGCTCGCGGTCTGGGTGCTGCTGAAGTCGATGAGCCGGCAGCTGGGCAGGATCGACTTCAAGGAGCAGGAGCGCGCCGAGCGGCAAGGGGGCACCTCCCGGACGGAGTCTGGGGGAGGGCCTGACGGCCCGGATGGCCCGGACGGCGGCGGTGGCGGCACCGGACCGGCCGGCGGTGGCCAGGACGGCGCCGGCGGCGCCGGGGCGGAGCCCGAGGGCTCCGCCCGGCCCCACACCACCACCCCGGCCTGACCGGACCGTTCCACTCCCCCGGGGCCGCTTCCCCGCCCCGCGCCCGACCGGCGCGGTCGGGCCGGCACGCCCAGCCCGCCGGCCGGGTCAGGCCGGCACGCCCAGCACGTCCCGGGCGGCGCGGCGTGGCACCATGCCCATCCGCCAGGCGGTCCAGCCCGACTCGGGTCCCTGGCCGCGCTCCAGCATGAGGGCGTACGAGGACGCCGCGTCGCTCAGCCGCGGATCGCGCAGCGGATGCTCCGCGTCCAGCAGCTCCGTCAGCTCCTGCTGTGCCACCGCCTCTCCTATCTCCGACCCGCCGGGCGAGGCCAGCGGCAGCAGCGTGCAGCGCAGGAACTGCGCCCAGTCCGCGCCGCGCCGGTCCGGCTGCCCGTCGCCGTAGCCCTCGGTGAACAGCCGCAGCGCCTCATCGGCCAGCTCCAGCGCCTGACCGGCCCGCTCGTTGCCGGCGTCGATCACCGCCAGCTCCAGCGCCGACCACGCCTCGCCGTGCGCCACCCCGGCCCGCTGGAAATCGCGCCGGGCATCGGTGAGCAGCTGCCGGGCGAAGCCCGAGTTGCGCAGCGAGCCCGTGCTCTGGGCCCGTATGTCGCGGGTCAGCCGCGCCGAGTGGTGCCGGGACCAGGCCAGCCCGTAGATGTCCCGCATCCGGCTGAACATGGTGCGCGCCTGCTCCAGCGAGCGCAGCGCGGCCTCCGGATCGCCACCCTCCTCCTGGGCCTGCCCCAGGTAGTACAGGGCCCACGCCTCGCCACGGGCGTCCTCGTTCTCCCGGTGCTGGGCGAGCGCGGCACCCAACTGCTCCTGGGCCGAGGTGGCGTCCGCGTCATGGAGCCGGGCCAGACCCAGCTCGGTGGTGGCGAACGCCACGCCCCGCACATCCTGGGAGCGTTCGTACAGGTCGAGCGCGGTACGCAGCTCCTGCTCGGCGTCCGGGATCCGGCCGGCCCACAGCAGCGTCTGGCCGAGCTGGAAGCGGGTCCACGCCTCGCCGTGCACCGAGCCGCTGCCCTGGTGCAGCCGCAGCGCCTCGGCCAGCATGGAGCGGGCGGAGCCGAGCCGGCCGCGTTCACGTTCGACGGCGGCCAGCGCGTGGAGCGTCCAGCCCCGGTCGCCGGCCAGCTCCCGGGCCTGCTGGAGGTCGAGGGCTTCGCGGAGCTTGCTCTGGGCCTCGGGCAGCTGCCCCTGGTGCTGGAGGGTGATGCCGAGGTCGCGCAGCGCGCGGGCGGTGCCGGCGTTGTTCTGCGCCTCCTGGTAGAGGGTGACCACCGAGGACAGGGTGGAGCGGGCCTTGTCCAGCTCGCCGAGCTGCCGGGCGGCGACACCGGTGCGCCACTGCACGGAGCGGGTGAGCAGGCCCTGATTGACGGCCTGGGTCAGCTCGTTCAGCTCGCCGAGCCGGTAGAGGTCGCCGCGCAGCAGGCAGTAGTCGCACAGGGCGCCCAGGAGGTGCTGGACGGCCTGCCGGTCGACGCGTTCGTCCGCGTAGCGCAGGGTGGCGGTGATGAAGCTGGTTTCGTCGTCCAGCCAGCGCAGGGCGGAGTCCAGGGAGCTGAAGCCGTGGCCGCCGGCGGCGGCGGGCAGCAGGTCGGCGCGGGTGGAGGTCTTGCCGTCCACGAGCCGGATCACGGTGTCGGCGAGTTCGGCGTAGCTGCGGATGAGCCGTTCCTGGGCGGCCGAGCGCTCCTCGTGGCTCTCCTCGTCGAAGAGCCGGACCCGGGCGAAGCGGCGGACGAGGTCGTGGAGGCGGTAGCGGCTGCCTCGGACCAGGTGGATGAGGCCGGATTCGCTCAGCTCTTCGAGGCGCTGGGCGCCTTCCTTCTGGCTGACGTCGAGGAGCGCGGCGGCGGCGCGGGCGCCGAGGCTGGCGCGGCCGGCCAGGGCGAGGCGGCGCAGCAGCCGGCGGGCGGGGTCGCTGAGGTCGGTGTAGCGGGTGCGCAGGACGCGTTCGGCGGGGTCGGCGCCGGGTCCTTCGGGGGTGGCGGCTTCCAGGGCCTCGATGAGCTGGGCGGGGGTGCGGTGGGTGAGGGTGGAGCCGGCCAGGTGGAGGAGGAGGGGGCGGCCGTCGCACAGGTCGGCCAGCCGCAGCCAGTCGGGCTGGGCGTCGGGGCCGGTGGCGAGGGTGGAGCTCTCGGTGACGGTGGCGCGCAGCAGTTCTTCGGAGCTGGTGGGGTCGAGGGATTCGAGGGGGAGTTGGTGGACGGAGGCGGGCAGGTCGGGGTCGAGGTCCAGCGGCGCCGCGGCGGTGACCAGGACGAGGGAGTCGGAGCGTTCGGGGATGAGGGTGCGGACCTGTTCGGCGTCGGTGGCGTCGTCGAGGATGATGACGACCGGCAGCCCGGTGAGGTGCTGGTGGTAGCGCTCGGCGAGTCGGCGCAGCTGTCCGGCGTCGGCTTCGCGCCCGGCGCCTTCGCGGAAGAGCAGTTGGTCGCGGGGGGCGCCGAGACGGTTCATCAGGTGCAGGATGGCGTCACGGGTGGGCAGCGGGTCGACGCTCTGGCCGCGCAGGTCGACCAGGCAGGCGCCGCGGAAGAGTTCGCGCAGTTCGTGGGCGGCCCAGCGGGCGAGCATGGTGCGTCCGGAGCCGGAGGGGCCGTGCAGGACGACGACGGTGGGCCGGGTGTCGGTACGGGCCCGGTCGCGGTTGACCCACTGGGTGATCTGGGTGAGGTGGCGGCGGCGGCCGATGAAGGGGTGTCCCGGTTCGGGTAGCCGGCTGAAGGATTTGGACAGGACGGCGCGGGTGCGGGCGGCGGCGGAGCGGTCGGGGCGGCGCTGCTGCTGGGGGGCGCGGCGTGGGTCGCGCTGTTCGGGGAGGGTGGTTTCGCGGCGTGGGGTGAGGGCGCGCTGCTGGTCGAGGTAGGGGCGGATGCCGCGTACTTCGACGGCGGTGAGCCATTCCAGGCGCAGGGCTTCGACGCCGCCGGGCTGGTGCCGGTCGCCGGCGTGCCGCTGGACGGCCCACTGGTGGGCGAACACGGCGTACAGGGCGTAGCCGACGAGGCCGGCGGCGATGACCACGACGGCGTCGATGAAGGCGACTGAGGTCGCCAGGTCGCTGCCGCCGATGAGGATGAGGACGGCGATGGAGGCGGCGATGGTGGCCGCCAGGGCGCCGCCGAGGGCCTGGGGGCGGAAACGGTCGGTGAGTCTGCCGGGGGAGGTCTCTTCCTCGGCCCGCCGGTAGGCGGTGTACTCCTCCAGGGCCGGCCGGTGGATTTCGTCGATGGTGCTGCGGGCTCGCTGGAGCAGTTGCCTCCCGTCGACGCGGCCGTCGGAGCGCCGTACCTCTTCGTCCGCGGCCTGTACCAGCAGCCGGTCGATCTCCGCCCGGTGTGTTTGGGTCAGTGCCAGCTGTGTCGCCATGTGTCCCCCTCCCGTGGTGCCCGTCATCCAGACACCCAGACGCCTTCCCCGCGCCTGTCTCCTCACGCTGTTCTTGGCCAAACCGTGCCGTTGGCCGTGATGAATTGAATACTCAACTTGTCCGGACGCCAAGGGTCTTGGGCATGTCCGCGGGCCGGCGGCCGGCGCGGGTGCCGGTCAGCCCGTGGCGCGCTGGTATTTGCGCACCGCGAGCGTGCGGAAGATCACGATGATCAGCACCGACCAGAGGATGGACGCGAGTGCCGCGTGCTGCATGGGCCACACGTGGGGGGCCTGGTAGTGGGGCGGCAGATTGCCGAACAGATCGCGTACGGCGACCACCGTGGCGCTGAAGGGGTTCCACTCGGCGACGGGTTGGAGCCAGCCGGGCATGTTCTGTGAGGGGACGAAGGCCACCGAGATGAAGGTGAGCGGGAAGAGCCACACCAGTCCGCCTGAGGTGGCGGCCTCGGGGGTGCGGACGGACAGTCCGATGAGGGCGCCGATCCAGGTGAAGGCGTACCCCAGGAGGAGCAGCAGTCCGAAGGCGGCCAGGGCTCGCAGTGGTCCGTCGTGGATGCGCCAGCCGACCAGGAAGGCGACGATGGCGAGGACGACGAGGATGACGGCGGTCTGGGCCAGGTCGGCGAAGGTGCGTCCGGTGAGGACGGCGCCACGGGCCATGGGCAGCGAGCGGAAGCGGTCGATGATGCCTTTCTGCATGTCCTCGGCGATGCCGGCGGCGGCGCCCGCGGTGGCGAAGGTGACGGTCTGGGCGAAGATGCCGCCCATGAGGAATTCGCGGTAGGCGGAGGCGCTGAGTCCGGCGCCGGGGATGCTGATGGAGCCGCCGAAGACGTAGGCGAACAGCACCACGAACATGATGGGCTGGATGAGCCCGAAGACGACGGTTTCGGGGATGCGCATCATCCGCAGCAGGTTGCGTTTGGCGACGACCAGGGAGTCCCGCAGATTCTGCCGCAGGGTGATCCGGCCGGCGGGCCGGGCGGGAGCGGGCGCGGTGCTGGGCGCGCCGGGCAGGTCGGTGCTCATGCGGTGCCCTCTTCCCGGTCGTTGCCCCCGCTGCGGTCCTGGTGCCGGTCCCGGTCGCCTTCGCTGTCCGGCTCGCGCTGGTGCTGCGTGTTCTTCGTGCCGCCGGCCGTGTTGTCGTTGAGTTCGTCGAACTCGGCGCTGTGCCCGGTCAGGGAGATGAAGACATCGTCGAGGGTGGGGCGGCGCAGCCCGATGTCGTCGATCTCGATCTGCCGGGCGTCCAGTTCGCGGATGACCTCGGCCAGCAGCCTGGCGCCGCCGGTGGCCGGGACGGTCAGCCGGCGGGTGTGGGCCGCCAGCCCCGGCTCGCCCTCCCCCAGGTGGCGCAGGATCTCCTGGGCTTCGGGGATGCGTGCGCGGTCGTGGACCACCAGCTCGATGACATCGCCGCCGCTGCGGCTCTTCAGTTCGTCCGAGGTGCCACGGGCGATGACCTGCCCGTGGTCGACGACCGCGATGGAGTCGGCGAGATGGTCCGCCTCCTCCAGATACTGGGTGGTCAGCAGCAGGGTGGTGCCGCCGGCCACCAGTTCCTTGATCAGCTCCCACATCGCCTGCCGGTTGTGCGGGTCGAGGCCGGTGGTGGGCTCGTCCATGAACATCACCGGCGGGCTGACCACCAGCGACGCGGCCAGGTCGAGCCGGCGCCGCATGCCGCCGGAGTAGGTGCGGGCGGTGCGCTCGCCCGCGTCCACCAGGTTGAACCGCTCCAGCAGCTCCCCGGCCCTGGCCTTCGCCTCGCGCGCCGACAGCTGGTAGAGCTGCCCGACCATCTGGAGATTCTCCCGGCCGGTCAGATAGTCGTCCACGGCGGCGAACTGGCCGGAAAGACCGATCGCGCGGCGTACCTCGTCGGGGCGGGACGCGACATCGATCCCGGCCACCTCGGCCCGCCCCCGGTCGGCCCGCAGCAGCGTGGTCAGCACCCGTACGACCGTGGTCTTGCCCGCGCCGTTGGGCCCGAGCAGACCCAGGACGGTGCCCTCGGGCACATCGAAATCGACACCGTCCAGTGCGGTGACGTCCCCGAAGGTCTTCACCAGCCCCTCGGCATAAATCGCACCCGGCATCGTGGTCTCCCCGTGATCGGTGGCCGACGTTCAGCGTCGCCCCGGCTGAGCGACTCCGCCAGTTTTACGGGCATCGCGATACATCGCAACCCCCTCGCGACAGCCTGTGGATAACTTTCTCCACACCCGCCCCGACCTGGGAAAACCCGCCCGCCACCAGTCACCACCGACCGCCACCGACAGTCGCGTCACATCGCATCCGCCACCCGATCACCGCCGACCGCCGACCGCCGACCGCCGACCAATCAGTCGAGAATCCGGTACCCGGCCTCCCGCAACCCCGCCGCCACCGCCGCACAGTGCCGGGGCCCCTGCGTCTCCAGATGCAGCTCCACCTCGGCCTCGCTCACCCCCAGCCGCGGATCGGTCCTGACGTGATTGACCGCCAGCACATTGGCGTCCGCCATCGACAGCTCCCGCAGCAGCGCCGCCAGCACCCCCGGCCGGTCCGGCAGCCGCACCCGCAGCGACAGATACCGCCCGGCCGCCGCCATCCCGTGCTGCAACGTCCGCTGCAACACCAGCGGATCGACGTTCCCGCCCGACAGCACCGCCACCACCGGCCCCTCGAACGCCTCAGGATCCGACAGCAGCGCCGCCACCGGGCTCGCCCCGGCCGGCTCCACCACCAGCTTCGCCCGCTCCAGACACAGCAGCAGCGCACTGGAGAGCGCGTCCTCCGACACCGTCCGCACCTCGTCCACCAGCTCCGCGATGATCCGGAACGGCACCTCCCCCGGCCGCCCCACCTTCATCCCGTCCGCCATCGTCGACACCGACTCCAGCGCCACCGGATGCCCGGCCGCCAGCGACGGCGGATACGCCGCGGCACCGGCCGCCTGCACCCCCACCACCCGCACCGCCGGCCGCAGCGACTTCACCGCCAGCGCCACCCCCGCCGCCAGACCGCCGCCCCCGATGCCCACCACCACGGTGCGTACGTCCGGGCACTGCTCCAGGATCTCCAGCCCGATCGTGCCCTGCCCCGCCACCACATCCGGATGGTCGAACGGATGAATGAACACCGCGCCGGTCGCCTCCGCGTACTCCCGCGCCGCCGCCAGCGTCTCGTCCACCACCTGCCCGGCCGTCCGCACCTCGGCCCCGTACTCCCGCGTCGCCGCCACCTTCGGCAACGGCGCCCCGGCCGGCATGAACACCGTGGCCCGCACCCCCAACAGCCCCGCCGCCAGCGCCACCCCCTGCGCGTGGTTCCCGGCGCTCGCCGCCACCACCCCCCGGGCCCGCTCCGCCGCCGACAGCGCGGCGATCCGCACATAGGCGCCGCGCACCTTGAAGGAGCCGGTGCGCTGCAAGTTCTCGCACTTGAAGTGAACGGGGGCGCCCACCAGCTGGGTCAGATAGCGGCTGCCTTCCATCGCGGTCACCCGCGAGACACCGGAGAGCACCTTCTGCGCGGCGCGTATGTCATCGAGATTCGGCGCGCCTGCGGGGGGATTTGTAGCCATAGCGCCAGTCTGGCAGCCCTTTGGCGGCCGGGCGCGCCCGGTGCCGTACGGAATGGGGCGACCGGTCTCGGCCACCGGGCTCCGCGCCGTCGCACAGCCGCGTACGCTGTGCCGCGAGCCATCCCCCGTACGCCCTTTGCCCGCACCGAACTCCCGCGAGATATGACGCCTGAATCCACCGAACTGTACGACCGGCTCCAGCACGAGGTGGCCGTCTTCGCCCGCCGCGCGGAGCAGAGCCGGCTCGGCGCCCTCGGCCCCGCCCGCAACTCCATGGACCGGGCCGCCTATCTGCTGCTCAGCAAGCTCGACCAGGACGGGCCCACCGGAGTGAAGGCCCTCGCCCACGGCATGGGCATCGACTCCTCCACCGTCACCCGGCAGGCCGCGCCGCTGGTGGACGCCGCCCTGGTACGCCGCACCGCCGACCCCGACGACGGGCGCGCCGTCGTCCTCCAGCTCACCCCGCGCGGCAGCGCCCGGCTGGAGGAGGTCCGCTCCTCGCGCCGCGAACTGATGGCGCTGCTGACGCAGGAGTGGAGCGAACCGGAGCGCGAGCAGTTCCACGAACTGCTGCACCGGTTCAACGCCGCGATGGCGCACTGGCAGAGCGGCGGCGGGCCGGGCGCCTGAGGCGATCCGGCGGCCCGCCGCCGCAACCCCGCAACCCCGCTACCCCAGCGCCTGCCGCAGATCCGCCAGCAGGTCGTCGACCGCCTCGATCCCCACCGACAGCCGCACCAGATCGGACGGCACCTCAAGCGGCGAACCGGCCGCCGAGGCATGCGTCATCCGACCCGGGTGCTCGATCAGCGACTCCACCCCGCCCAGCGACTCGCCCAGCGTGAACACCTTCGTCCGGTCGCACACCGCCACCGCCGCGTCCTCGCCGCCCGCGACCCGGAAGGACACCATCCCACCGAAGTCCCGCATCTGCTTGGCCGCCGTCTCGTGCCCCGGATGCGAGGCAAGACCCGGGTAGTACACCTGGGTGACCTTCGGGTGCGCCACCAGCGCCTCCACGACCCGCGCCGCGTTCGCGCTGTGCCGGTCCATCCGTACCGCCAGCGTCTTGATGCCGCGCAGCACCAGCCACGAGTCGAAGGGGCCGGCGATCGCACCCATCGCGTTCTGGTGGTAGGCCAGTTCCTCGCCCAGCGCCTCGTCCGCCGTCACCAGCGCACCGCCGACCACGTCCGAGTGGCCGCCCATGTACTTGGTCGTGGAGTGCACCACCACGTCCGCGCCCAGCGCCAGCGGCTGCTGGAGGTAGGGGCTGGCGAAGGTGTTGTCGACCACCAGCCGCGCCCCGGCGCTCCGCGCGATGTCCGCGACCAGCGCGATGTCGGTGATGCCCAGCAGCGGGTTGGAGGGGGTCTCCACCCACACCAGCCTGGTCTCGGGGCGCAGCGCCGCGCGTACCGCCGCCGGATCGGAGGTGTCGGCCACCGACCAGGCCACGCCCCAGCGCTCCACGACCTTGGAGATCAGCCGGAAGGTGCCGCCGTACGCGTCGTTCGGGATCACCAGGTGGTCGCCGGGCTTGAGCAGGGTCCGCAGCAGACAGTCCTCGGCGGCGAGCCCGGAGGCGAAGGCGAGGCCGCGCCGGCCGCCCTCCAGGGCGGCGAGGTTCTCCTCCAGGGCGGTACGGGTCGGGTTGGCCGACCGGCTGTACTCGTAGCCGCCGCGCAGTCCGCCCACCCCGTCCTGCTTGAAGGTGGACACCTGATGGATGGGGGGCACCACCGCGCCGGTGGCGGCGTCCGGCTCCTGCCCCGCGTGGATGGCGAGCGTCTCGAAATGCTGCCCGCTGACGTCCTCAGTCATGGGTACACCGTAGTGGGCCGTACGGTGGACTCAGGCCGCCACAACCGGGGCCATAGGCTGTCCACACCGTAGAAATCCATCCCGGGGGAGCCGCGCCGCCATGGAAGTCCTTCTGTTCCTCGTCGCCATCACCGCCATCTTCGGCGTGGTCGTGCTGCCCGCCCTGCGCCGCCGCAAGGAGCGCCAGGAGCTGGAGCGCGCCGCCCAGCAGACCGCGGGCGGGCCCGGCACTCCGGGCCCCGGCTTCGGTCAGGGCGCCGCCGACGACCCGTACCACGACACCGGCCTGGTCCCCGTCGACCAGCTCGACCTGCGGCTGCCCGGGCCCGACCCGGAACTGGTGTCGACGCTGGAGGAGGTGCGCCGCACCCAGAACTGGCGTCCGGCGGGGCATCTGCTCGCCCTGACGGACGACAGCGAGCTGCGCTGGCAGCGGGTGCAGTCCCTGGCGGGCGCGGCGGCCATGGAGCTGGCGCACTGGCGGGCCTCCGGGCAGCCGGTGGATGAGGCGCCGCCGCCCGGCGACGGCCGCCTGTCACTGTCCAAGGAGCCGCGGCGGCAGGACGCCGGCTGGCTGCGCCGCTGGCGGCAGGAGGAGCCGGCCGACCCGGGCGGCGCGCAGGTGTACGCGCAGTTCCTGGTGTGGCAGGCGATGTCGGACACCGGGTCGGCGGATCACCGGATCGTGCTGGAGGAGGCACGTACGGTGGCGGGCGAGGCGGCCCGGCTCGCGCCGGACGACCCGATCCCGTACATCACGGAGCTGTTCATCGCCCGGGGGCTGAGCTACCGGCGCGCCGACTTCGAATCCCTGTGGGCGCAGGTCACCCAGCGTGACCGGCAGCACATGGGGGCGCATCTGGCGGCGCTGCCGTACTGGGCGGAGAAGTGGCACGGCTCGCGCCAGGAGGCGGAGGGCTTCGCCCGGGCGGCGGCGGGCGCGGCCCCGGCGGGGAGCCTGCTGCCGGCGCTGCCGCTGTTCGCGGTGTACGAGCATCTGCCGGAGGTCCAGCTGTCGTCGGGCATGTACCAGGGCGCGGTGATCAAGGACGCGATCGAGGCCGCGCAGTTCGCGGTGAACACCGTACGGCCCGGGCACCCGGTGGAGGCACATGTGCGGCATCTGCTGCTGTGTTTCCTCGTGCGGGCGGAGAGGTACGCGGAAGCGGCGGAACAGGTGCGGGCCGTCGACGGTTATGTGGGGGCGATCCCCTGGGTGGACGGGCAGCACCCGGCACAGGAGTACGCGGCGTACCGCGCGCTGGCGATCACCCGTCAGTAGGAGAGAAGAGAAAGATGACGCTGAACACTTTCAAGACCCGTCTTCCGGGCCCCGAGGACGCGCTGCGGGGCCGTACCGAGCCGGTGCTGGCGAACCCGGGCCGGCACACCGTGCTGGACACCCCGCTGGCTCCGCCGTACCCGGAGCAGCTGGAGGTGGCGGACTTCGCGCTGGGCTGCTTCTGGGGCGCGGAGCGGCGCTTCTGGCAGGCCGAGGGGGTCTTCACGACGCTGGTCGGCTACCAGGGCGGGATCACCCCGAACCCGACGTACGAGGAGGTGTGCAGCGGGCTCACCGGGCACACCGAGACGGTACGGGTCGTCTTCGATCCGTCGCGGGTGTCGTACGCAGAGCTGCTGAAGATCTTCTGGGAGTCGCACGACCCGACCCAGGGCTTCCGCCAGGGCAACGACGTGGGCACCCAGTACCGCTCGGCGATCCACACCCACTCGGCGGCCCAGCAGCAGACGGCCGAGGAGTCGCGGACGGCCTACCAGCGGGTCCTGGAGTCCTCGGGCTACGGCACGATCACCACCGAGATCCTCCCGGCCGCCGACCGCCCCTTCTACCTGGCGGAGGACTACCACCAGCAGTACCTGGACAAGAACCCCGCCGGCTACTGCGGCCTGGGCGGCACGGGGCTGTCCTGCCCGATCGGGGTGGCGAAGGCCGGCTGACCCGTTCGAGGCTGAACGACCGACGTCCCCCGGTGCGCACGACGCTTCCGGGGGACAGCTCCGACGGAGCACGGTGGCGTGACGCACCCGGTGTCCGGCCCGGCCGTCAGTGGCTGTCGGAGCGGTGCGCGTACGGAAGATCGGGGCAGCGGCGGCACAGAAAGATGTAGACGCCCCCGGCATCGCCGATCACCAGGTCCGGGCCGATGGCCTCGGCGAGGTCGGAGCGGGCCGGCGCGTCCCAGGCCGGCGGTTCCGTGCCGGGCTCGTGCTCGTGCTCGTCCAACGGCAGCCAGCGTCCGTAGGCCACCTCGCTCGTGACGCTGAACAGATGCTCCATGCGGTGGCCCGCACCGCAGTGCGGCCAGTCGGGGCTCTGTGTCCAGGCCGGATAGCCGCCGGCCTTGTTCTGCAAGGCGCTCGCCACCTCCGTGTACCAGAACCCGAAGCGGTCCTGAAGCTCTTCGAGGCGAGGCAGCAGCGTGGTCAGCAGCTCGTCGGGAAGGTCGTAGCCCGGGTACTCGACTGCGGGGGTCGGGCTGACCGTGCAGGGACGGGGCACCAATTCGTCGTCGTACTCCCCCTCACGCGGAACGGGAGCGTCGGACAGCGTCCCGCGTGCGCCGGTCTCGGCCTCCTCACGCCAGTACAGCCGGGGCACAACGGACCCGCCGGGTTCCTCGTCGTGGTCGAGCGGGCACCAGACCAGTTGCGCCAGGTCCTTGCCCGGAGGGAACTCAAACCGGGGAGCGTCACGGGCGAAGAGCTGGATCACCGGAACCATCGGCACCGCCCCGGGCTTCGACTCCTTCCATGAACCGCCATAGCTGCCACAGGCCCGGTGCCCGGCCCGGGCGCAGTACGGCCACGGTTCATCGGCAGGCCACAACAGCGGGCCCCCCATGGAACTGTCCCACACACCGGGCTCCCCACTCCGGGGGTACAGCAGCACGGCCTCACTGGCCAGGGGCTCGAACTCCGGTATGAGCTGGGCCAGGTCGTACGGGGGTTCAGGAATCACGCGGGGCACAGGTCAGGTCCTCCAGCCGAGCATGTCCGCACTGATGACGAGCAACCTACGCCCGGCGACTGACAGATGAGGTCACACACCCGATCGGGGTGGCGAAGGCCGGCTGACCCGTTCGAGACCGCCCGGGGCGTCTCCTGCCCCACGGGCATCGCCCCGGCAGACGGCTGAACGACCGACGTCCCCCGGCACCGGTCCGGGGGACCGTCCCGCCGGGATCGGGCGCCGCCTCTCCGGCGACCGTTACCGTGCCGATGCCTTCGGCTCGGTGGGGTGATCAGTCTGCGGGCTTCCGAGAACCTCACGGAGGCGCCCGAGCCGCCGCCGGTTCTCTTCCAGCCAGTCCTCGGCGACGTCAACGGGGACACACACCTCGACCCCCGTCGATGGTGCGTCGCGCACGGTCACCAGCACGGGATCATCAGGCATCACCTCCACCCGTGCGCTGCGGTCACCGGCGGGCCACCCCATCCCCTTATCGGCTTCCAGTTCACCGAGACAGCGCTCCCACTCGTCCAGATCCGCTCCCGACAGCACCAGACGCACCCGGCCACGGACAAAGTCACTCTCCAGCACGATGGCGGCGTCGTAGAACGCCTCACCGGACACCACCCGCGGATCCTCCTCACAGCGCACCACGACAGCGACGCTCTGACCCTGATCCGCGAACCGGAAGAGTTCCAGCCACTCCCCCGCACCGTCCACGTCTCCTCCTCGCACTCGGCTGCACCTGGCTCGCAACGTACCCCCGGGGACTGACAACCCAGTGGTCACCTGTCCTGCCCGATCGGGGTGGTGAAGGCCGGCTGGCCCGTCCGAGGTGGCGCTCTGCTCTGCGCTAATTCGCCGAGGGGCGATTCGTGGGGAAGGGCGCGGGGTCCGGGGTCATCTTGGGAGGGCGCGGCCGGTTGGGGGCGCGCGTTTCTTCGAGGAGGGCTGATGGCCGGGTTGAGGACGAGGGACATACGCGCCGAGGAAGGTGATACGGCGCCCAGCCGGTTCGATGATCAGTTGGCGGCGCAGTTGCTGGACCAGCGGATCGTCATGCTGGGAACACAGGTTGACGAGGTGTCCGCGAATCGGGTGTGCGCCCAGTTGCTGCTGCTGTCGGCGGGCGATCCGCGGACCGACATCGTGCTGTACATCAACAGCCCGGGCGGCTCCGTGCACGCGGGCCTGGGGATCTACGACACCATGCGGCTGATCCCGAACGATGTCGCCACCCTCGCCGTGGGTTTCGCCGGGAGCATGGGGCAGGTGCTGCTGACGGCCGGGGCGGCGGGGAAGCGGTACGCGCTGCCGAACACCCGGGTCATGATGCATCAGCCGTCGGCCGGGGTGGGCGGGAGCACCGCCGACATCGCGATCCAGGCGGAGAACCTGGAGCACACCAAGGGCACCATCGAGCGGATCCTCGCCGAGCACACCGGGCAGAGCCGGGAGACGATCCGCCGGGACGGGGACCGCGATCGGTGGTTCACGGCGCAGGAGGCCAGAGAGTACGGGATGGTGGACCGGATCGTGACCTCGCTGGACGAGGTGCGGTCGGCCGGTGCGCCGCGAAGGGCGGGGTTCTGACATGGGGCAGTACACGATTCCGACCGTGGTCGAGCGCACCCCGAACGGGGAGCGGGCGTACGACGTCTACAGCCGGCTGCTGTCCGAGCGGGTGATCTTCCTGGGCACCGAGATCGACGACGGGGTCGCCAACGTGGTGATCGCTCAGCTGTTCCATCTGGAGGCGGCGGCCCCCGAGCAGGAGATCTCGCTGTACATCAACTCGCCCGGGGGTTCGTTCACCTCGCTCATGGCGATCTACGACACGATGAGCTTCGTGACGGCTCCGGTGTCCACGTTCTGCGTGGGGCAGGCCGCCTCGACGGCGGCCGTGCTGCTGGCCGGCGGGGAGCCGGGGCGGCGGGTGGTGCTGGAGCACTCCCGGGTGCTGCTGGGGCAGCCGGCCAGTGGCGGGCGGCAGGGGAAGGTCTCCGATCTGGCCCTGGAGGCCAAGGAGATGCTGCGGATCCGCTCCCAGGTGGAGGAGGTGCTGGCCCGCCACACCGGTCGCGATGTGGCGGACCTGCGGGCCGTCATGGACCGGGACAAGGTGTTCTCGGCCACGGAGGCGGTGGCGTACGGGCTGGCCGATCAGGTGCTGAGCCGGCGGGCCGCGGGGGCCATGGTCACCGCGACCTAAGCGGCCAGGAGCAGCGTCTGGTCGGTCCGGTCGGCCGTGGTGCCGCGCCTGCTGATCAGTGAGGTGACGGAGGAGATCCGTGGCGGGCCGGCCAGTTCGCGGTGGGCGAGGGCCAGCAGGTCGGCGAGGGTGAGGCCGAGGGCGCGGGCGGCGGCGGCGAGGACCTCCGAGGAGGCTTCCTTGCGGCCCCGCTCCAGTTCGGAGAGGTAGGGCATGGAGATCCGGGCGGCCTCGGCCACATCCTTGAGGGTACGTTCCTGGGCCAGCCGCTCACGGCGCAGCACATCGCCGATGAGCTGCCGCAACAGGGGCTCGCGGACCGGGTGGTGGTGCGGGTGGCTGGTCATCTCCTCAGCGTAGGAGGCGGGCGGGCACCGGGCACCCCTCCCGGTGTCCGCCCGGCGCGAAATCCGCGCGGCCGGGCCGCCGCCGCCTCAGCGCAGCGCGCTGCCCGCCACCCACTGGGTCCAGTCCATGTTCCAGCCGTTGAGGCCGTTGTCGGGCTGGATGGTCTGATCCGGGGAGTTGACGACGACCACCACGTCGCCCAGCAGCGACTGGTCGTAGAACCAGGCCGCGTCCGTACCCGGGTCGCCGGCGCCCTGGACGTCGGCCAGGCCGACGCAGCCGTGGCTGGTGTTGGTGGCGCCGAAGATGTCGGTGGCGCTCCAGTAGTTGCCGTGGATGAAGGTGCCCGAGTTGGACAGCCGCATGGCGTGCGGCACGTCGGGGATGTCGTACTCGCCCTTGCCGTCGCTGTCGGTGAAGCCGACGGTGGCGCCGTTCATCCGGGTCTCGTCGAACTTCTCCGAGATCACCATCGCCCCGTTGTAGGTGGGGTTCTGGTCGCTGCCGGAGGAGATGGGCACGGTCTTGATGGTGCGGCCGTCGCGGACCACCGTCATCTGGTGGGTCTGGGCGTCGACGGTGCTGATCTGGGAGCGGCCGACGTCGAAGCTGAACGTACGGTCCTGGACGCCGGTGATCCCCGGGGCGCCCTCCAGGCCGTCGAAGTGCAGGGTGACGGTGACGTGGGTGCCGGCCTGCCAGTAGTTCTGGGGGCGGAAGTCCAGGCGCTTGTCGCCGAACCAGTGGCCGACCACTTCCTGGCCGGTGCTGGTGTTGATGTCCACGGCGCCCTCGATGGCGGCCTTGTTGGTGATCTCCTTGTCGAAGTTCAGCGAGACCGGCATCCCGACGCCCACCGTTGAGCCGTCCTCGGGGGTGAAGTTGCCGATGAAGCTGTTGTCAGGGGAGACGGTGGTGAAGGTGGCGCTCTGGTGCGCCTGCCGACCCTGGCTGTCGCTGGCCTGGACGACCAGCTCGTAGCGGGTGGCCCGCGAGAGCTGGCCGTCCGGGGTCCAGCCGGTGCCGTCGGCGGATATGGTGCCGGCCACCTCCGTGCCGCTGTCGGTGGCCTTCATGGTGACGGTGTCGAGTGTGCCGTCCGTCACACTGACGGCGACGCCGTCGTTGATGCCGACGTTGTCCGCCATGTCGCCCGGGGTGATGGAGATCTGCGCCGAGGAGGTGTCGGCCGCCCGGGCGGCGTCGGCGGCGCTCTGACTCGCCGATGGATCCGCCGCCTTGGCGTCACCGCTGCCGCCGCCGCCGCTGTGCAGACTACAGGCGCCCAGCGTGAGCACCCCGGACAGCAGCACCGCCACACCGGCGGCGCCCCTGCGCCGCATGCCGTCCCTCATGGTCAGCCACTCCATCCCCGCCGGGGCACCCTTGCGGCACTCGCCCAGGCGGCGTTGCGTTGCACGGAAAAGGACACGCGTGGGCGCATTCGTCCCGGTGTCCTGGGGTGACAACGTGGGCGGCGTTCGAACCGTTCCCCCCTTTAAGGAATCTTTGTCCTATTCGTCGTCACTGTCCCATGTCTCCTCCGGATCGTACTCCGCCAGCTCACTGCTCCACGAAGCCTGCGCCAGCTCCACCCCCGGCACCTCGGCCACCAGATCCACCGGGTCGAGCAGGAACGCGATCGCCTCCGCCGGGTCCTGGGCCACCGCCTCCGCCGCCTGGCTCCGCTCCTCCTCGGGCATCGACCGGTCCTCGTGGATCCGCGCCCAGGCGGCCCGGATCGCCTCGTCCCCGTCCGTCAGCTCCAGCACCATCTCCACCCGCACGCGTACGTGCCGGGCGGCCTCGGCCATGACCGGCTGCATCTCTTCGCTGCTACTCATAACACGGAGAGTAACCGGCCTCTCGGACAGCTCTTCCCCACGACCCGCATGGGCTCGTAACATCGCCCTTGGCACACCCCAGCCACCACCGCGTCACCCCCCACCCCCCTGCCCCGCACCGTCCCCAGGAGGCCCCCGTGGCCGAGCACCGTGCTTCCCCCAACACCCCGCCCCTGATCACCGGCATCGTGGCCGCCGCCGTGCTGGGCCTGGTCTGGCTGATGCCCACCGCCCACGCCGGGAACGACGCCGCCGGCGAGGACGCGGTGGGCAACGACGCCGTCAGCGAGCACCAGGTGCCCGCCGAGGAGCAGTAGCCGGCAGCGGCCGTAAGCCCCCTCAGCCCAGTGGTCCGGCCACCGATTCGGCGGCCGTCACCAGCGACCCGTCCCGTACGAACGCCTCCGCCGCGGCCAGGTCGGGGGCCAGATAGCGGTCCTCGCCCGGCCCGCCGACCCCGGCCGCCCGTACCGCCTCGATCACGGCGCGGGCGGCGGGCCCGGGGCGCAGGCCCTGGGCGGCCAGCCCGTCGCGCAGTTCCAGGGCGCGGGTGGCCGCGCACAGCTCGACGGCGATCACCCGGGTCAGCCCGGCCACCGCCGTGCGCAGCTTGCGGGCGGCCGACCAGCCCATGGAGACGTGGTCCTCCTGCATCGCGGAGGACGGGATCGAGTCGACGGAGGCGGGGACGGCGAGCCGCTTCAGCTCGCTGACCAGCGCCGCCTGAGTGTATTGCGCGATCATCAGCCCGGAGTCCACGCCGGCGTCGGCGGCGAGGAACGGCGGCAGGCCGTGCGAGCGGTTCTTGTCCAGCAGCCGGTCGGTGCGGCGCTCCGCGATGGAGGCGAGATCGGCGACGGCGATGGCCAGGAAGTCGAGAACGTAACCGAGCGGCGCGCCGTGGAAGTTGCCGTTGGACTCCACCCGGGCGGGCCGGCCACCGGCCGCCGGTACGACCACCGGATTGTCGACGGCGGCGGCCAGTTCGCGCTCGGCGACCAGCCGGGCGTGCGCCAGGGTGTCCCGGCCGGCGCCGGTGACCTGGGGGGCGCAGCGCACCGAGTACGCGTCCTGCACGCGCGGCGCGTCGTCCTGGTGGTGGCCGGTGAGGCCCGAGCCGGCCAGCACGCGCAGCATGTTGGCGGCGCTGACCGCCTGGCCCGGATGCGGGCGGATGGCGTGCAGTTCGGGGGCGAGCACCTTGTCGGTGCCCAGCAGCGCCTCCAGGGAGAGGGCGGCGGTGATGTCGGCGGCGGTGAACAGCGCGGCGAGATCGGCGCAGGCCATCAGCAGCATGCCGAGCATGCCGTCGGTGCCGTTCAGCAGCGCCAGGCCCTCCTTCTCGCGGAGGGTGAGCGGGGTGATGCCGTGCTCGGCGAGCAGTTCGGCGGCGGGGCGGACCCGGCCGTCGGGGCCCTCCGCCTCGCCCTCGCCGATGAGGGTGAGGGCGCAGTGCGACAGCGGCGCGAGGTCGCCGGAGCAGCCGAGCGAGCCGTACTCATGGACGACGGGGGTGATGCCCGCGTTCAGGACGGCGGCCATGGTGCCGGCCACCTCGGGCCGTACCCCGGTGTGGCCGGAGGCGAGGGTCTTCAGCCGCAGGAACATCAGCGCCCGGACCACCTCGCGCTCCACTCGCGGTCCCATGCCGGCGGCGTGCGAGCGGACGATGTTGCGCTGGAGGCGGGCGCGCAGTTCGGGGCTGATGTGGCGTACGGCGAGGGCGCCGAAGCCGGTGGAGACGCCGTACACCGGCTCGGGGCGGGCGGCGAGGTCCTCCACGGCGGCGCGGGCGGCGGCCATCGCGGTACGGGTGGCGGCGGAGAGTTCGACGCGGGCGTCGTGCCGGGCGACGGCGATGACGTCGGCGGGGGTGGTGCCGGAGGGGTCGACCACGATGGATTGCATAGCCATATTCATAGAGCCTACGAACTGAATCGAAAATCGTCACGAAGGGGGTGGGTGAGCGGATGTACGGATACGGGCCGGGGCGCGGGCGCGGGTACGGACCGGGGTACGGGTACGGCTGCGGGTGCGGGCACCGTCATTCCCGGCCCCGGAAGCGGCGGCGTTCGGGCTCGTCCGGTGCGGTGGCCACCGGGGCATCGGCCATCCGCAGGGCCGCCAGGCCCTCGTCGCCGCGCCCGGCGACCACCGGGCCGGGCGCGTGGGTGGCCTTCGCCCGGTACTGGGCGGCGTCCGCCAGCCGGAACAGCCGGCGCGCGGTGGGCGGCGGGCCGACCCCCTCGCCGGTACCGGCGATGCCGCAGGCCACCCCCTCACCGAGGGCGAGACCGGCGGCGCCCCGGCACAGCCCGATGACGGCGCGTTCCACGTCGGCGTCCGGATGGCCGGTGACGACCAGGGCGAACTCATCGCCGCCGAGCCGGGCGGCGAGCGCACCGGGGAACGCGGCGGCACACAGGGACAGCAGCCTGCCGAAACGTTCCAGCAGGCGGTCGCCCGCCGCGTGACCGTACGTGTCGTTCACCTGCTTGAGGCCGTTCACGTCGCACACCACCAGCGCGAGCGGCGCACCCGTCGCCCGGTGCGCCGCCACCGCCTCCGCCAGCCGCTCGTCCACGGCGCGGCGATTGCCGAGCCCCGTCAGCGGATCGGTGAACGCCAGCCGCCGCACCCGCTCAAGCCGCTCGTGCTGGGCCAGGCCGGTGGCCGTGACCTGCGCCAGTACCGCCGCGAACTCCGCCTCGTGCGGCGAGAAGACCGGGGCGCCGGCGTCACGCGCCACATACAGCTCGCCCCAGGCCCGGTCGGCCAGCACGATGGGCGCCGCCACACAGCAGCCCCTCCCCTGCCGGCGCAGCGCGGCACCGCGCCGCGGGCCGTCCGCACGCTCCACCCAGGCCCTCGGCTCGCGCGGCGAGGCGAGCGCGATCTCCGGGAAGTCGTGCACGGCGTACGACTCGTCCGCCGGGAACTCCTCCTCGCCCGCCACCAGCCGGCCGGTGTTCACCAGCACCCGCAGCCGGCCCCGGTCGCGCTCCCACACGGACAGCGCGGCGAACGACCCGTCCAGCGCGCTGCGGGCGCCGTCCGCCGCCGCCCGCGCCACCTCCGGCAGCCGGGCCGCGCCGGCCATCGCGGCCACCAGCGCGGCGACCGCCCGCACCCCGGAAGCGTCCATGCGCCCCAGGCTAAACGGACCCCCCACCCCCCGCCCGGCGACCGGGTCGGCAGCGCGCCCGGGTCAGGCCGTGACCGTGGCGAGGAACTCCGTCCAGGCCCGGGACGGGAAGCTCAGCACCGGCCCTTCAACACGCTTGGAGTCCCGGACCGCGATGGTCCGGCCGGGGAATCGGGCCACCTCGGCGCAGGAGGCGTCGCCCTTGGAGGAGTAGGAACTCTTGAACCACTCGACGATCGGCCGTTGTTCCATGACGGACGGCACCTGCCTTCCGGTGGTGTGGTGAAGCACCCGGAACCGTACCCGGCTACTCCCCCGGCCAAGCCGGGCTGCGCTTTTCGTTGAAGGCCGCCACACCCTCCGTCCGGTCGCCGGAGAAGGCCACCGTGCGCCAGGCCGCGTCCTCCACCTCCAGGCCGGTGGGGAGGTCCAGGCCGAAGCCGGTGCGCAGGGCCCGCTTGGCCGATCGGAGGCCCACCGGGGAGTTGGCCGCGATGCGGCCCGCCAGCGCCAGCGCCTCGGTACGGTCCTCGCCGTCCGCCGTCAGCCGGTCGATCAGGCCCAGGGTCAGCGCCTCCTCCGCCGCCACCCGCCGGCCGGTGAAGATCAGCTCGGCGGCCCGCGCCGCGCCCACCCGGCGCGGCAGCAGCTGCGTGCCGCCGCCGCCCGGGATGACGCCGACCGTCACCTCCGGCAGGCCGAGCACCGCCGTGGGGTCGGCGACGATCAGGTCGCAGGACAGCGCCAGTTCGAAGCCGCCGCCCAGCGCGTAGCCGTGCACCGCCGCGATCACCGGCATCGGCAGGTTCAGGACCCCGCCGTACGCCGCCCGCGCCACCGGCCGCTGGCGGCCGAGATCCGCGTCGCTGAACGCGTTGCGTTCCTTCAGGTCGGCACCCACGCAGAACGCCCGCTCATGGCTGGAGCTCAGCACCACCGCCCGTACCTCCCGGGCCGGCGCCGCCGCCAGCGCCGCGCAGGCGTCCGCGATGGCGCGCGCCATCGCCGTCGAGACCGCGTTCATCGCCGGCACCCGGTCCAGGACCAGCTCGGCGACCCCGCTGCCCGCGTCCCGCCGGACCGCCACCCACTCGCCGTACCGCTCTTCCGTCGCTTCCGTCCCGTCCGCCCCGCTCACGTGCGCGCTCACTCCCCGCCCCTTCTCGACAGCAGCCACGGTTCCACTATCCCCAGCCCGCGCACCGGCCGCTGATACAGCGGTTGCAGCGCGAACCGGTACGAGCGGGCGTCCCGGCCGCCCGCCGCCTTCTCCGACTCCGGGGCCATTCCCGCCGAGGTCAGTTCGTCCCGCAGCGCGCCGTCCACCAGCACCATGTCCTTCGGCGCTATCGACGTCAGCCGGCTCGCGAGATTCACCGTGTTGCCGAAGACATCGCCCATCCGGGTCGTGACCGTCCCGAACGCGATCCCCACCCGCAGCTCCGGCATCATCGGGTCATCGCCCAGGGTCTCCACCAGCCGCAGCCCGATGTCGGCCGCCGTCCCCGCGTCGTCCGCCGCGAACAGCACCTCGTCCCCCAGCGTCTTGATCAGCCGCCCGCCCTGCGCCGCGACCTGGTCGGCGGCCGTCGTCTCGAACGCCTCCACCAGCTCGCCGAGTTCCTCTTCCTCCAGGCGCCGGGTCAGCCGGGTGAAGCCCACCAGGTCGGCGAAGCCCACCGCCAGCCGCCGGTCCACCATCTCCGCGTCGTCCTGGGCCTGCACCACCCGCCCGGTGGCCGCCGCCAGCTGGCGCCGCCACACGTACACCAGGAATTCCTCAAGCTCCGGCAGCAGCAGCTCCACCAGCGGGTACGCCACCTCGGTGCGGGTCATGCCCGGCTCGGGGGGCTCGATCAGGCCCTCCAGGAACGAGTCGATCTGCCAGTCCGCCAGCCGCGCCGTGGTCTGTCCGGTGGAGCGCGCCACCTGGATCGCCATCGACTCGCTCAGCAGCCCGGCCTCCACCAGGCCGCCGAGCCGCCGCAGCGCCAGCACGTCCGCCTCGGTGAGCACCTTCGCCTGCCCCACGTCGGGGAAGCCCATCGCGCGCCAGAAGCGGGTGCCCAGGTCCAGCGATACGCCGGCGGCGCGCGCCGCCTGGAACGGGGTGTACTGCCGTTCGGATCCGATGATCAGCTGCTCGATGCGCAGCGCGATGGTATCGTCACCGGTCTCGTCGGGCGGGGCGCCTTCCGGATCAGTCACGGCCTCTGCCCGCCCTCGCCCACGTGAACGCCACCGGGGTGGGGTTCCCTCCGCTGCGCACTGCCGCCGCCCTACCGTTCCTGCTCATTCACGCCCATCGCGTGGTGTCCATCGCACAACCCTACGGCAGGTGTGCCCTAAGTCACGCGGGGCGTTGCCGGGCAATCACCGCAGGTGCACGATGTCGGCCGCGTCCACCGGCCGCTGTACGCCCTCGGCGTCGGCGATCACCAGCCGGCCGGTGGAATCCAGCGCCACCGCCTCGCCGCGCACCTCGGCGCCGCCCGGCAGCAGGGCGCGTACGGTGCGGCCGAGGGTCGCGCAGCAGGCCGCGTACGCCGGGAGCAGTCCGCCGGCGCTCGCGTCGCCGCCCGCCACCGTCCAGCGGCCGTACCACTCGGCGAGGGAGCGCAGTACGGCGCGCAGCAGCGGATCGCGGTCCGTGGTGGCGGCCCCGGCGAGCAGCAGTGAGCCGGCGGTGGGGACCGGCAGTTCGTCGGCGCGCAGCGAGACGTTCAGCCCCATGCCGAGGACGACGGCGGCGGAGCCGTCCGGCAGCGTCACCCGTTCGGCGAGAATCCCGCCGAGCTTGCGCTCCTCGCCGTCGACCGTCACCAGCAGATCGTTGGGCCACTTGAGCGCGGTGGCGACCTCCGTGACGGGGGTGAGCGCGGTGACGGCGGCGACCCCGGCGAGCAGCGGCAGCCAGCCCCAGCGCTCGGCGGGCACCTCGCGGCCGGGCGCGAGCAGCACGGAGAAGAACAGCCCGGAGCGGGCGGGGGCGTTCCACCGCCGGTCGAGCCGGCCGCGCCCGTGCACCTGCTCCTCCGCCACCCGTACGGTGCCGGGCGCGGCCTCGCCGGAGGCCGCGGCGGCGGCCAGGTCGGCGTTGGTGGAGCCGGTGGATTCGACGACCGTCAGATCGGTCCACAGGCTGCCGGGCCGTACCAGGGCGGTGTGCAGGGAGCGGGGGTTCAGCGGGGGGCGGTCCAGGTCGGACCAGCGGCCTGCGGGCGGGGGCGGCGGGGGCGGGGGCGTCATGCGCTCACCCTAGGTCGTCGGACGGCCCGCTGCGGGCTGTGCGGCGCCCGGCGATCTTTGGCCTGATCGCGCTGTGATCCACGCCGCACCGGCGGGGCGGCCGGGTGCTGGTTACGCTACTTCCCGGTAGCCCACCCGAGGACGAGTAGGAGCCGCGTACCGTGCCCGAACTGTCGCCGCAGGAAACCGCCCACACCACGGCGGGCAAGATCGAGGACTTCCGGCTGCGGGCTGCCGAGGCGGTGCGGGCCGGCTCGGACCGGGCGGTGGCCAAGCAGCACGCCAAGGGGAAGGGCACCGCGCGCGAGCGGGTGCTGGCGCTGCTGGACGAGGGGTCGTTCACCGAGTTGGACGAGTTCGCCCGGCACCGTTCCACCTCCTTCGGCATCGAGCGGAACCGCCCGTACGGGGACGGGGTGGTCACCGGCTACGGAACGGTCGACGGCCGGCCGGTGGCCGTCTACTCGCAGGACTTCACCGTGTTCGGCGGCTCGCTGGGCGAGGTGTACGGCGAGAAGATCGTCAAGGTCATGGACTGGGCTCTGAAGACCGGTTGCCCGATCATCGGCATCAACGACGGCGGTGGCGCCCGGATTCAGGAGGGGGTCACCGCGCTCGGCCTGTTCGCCGAGATCTTCCGCCGCAATGTGCACGGCTCCGGGGTGGTCCCGCAGATCTCGCTCATCATGGGCCCCTGCGCGGGCGGCGCCGTCTACTCCCCCGCGATCACCGACTTCACGGTGATGGTCGATCAGACCTCCCACATGTTCATCACCGGTCCCGATGTCATCAAGACCGTCACCGGCGAGGACGTCGGCTTCGAGGAACTGGGCGGGGCCCGTACCCACAACACCGTCTCCGGCGTCGCGCACCATCTCGCGGGCGACGAGAAGGACGCCATCGAGTACGTCAAGACGCTGCTGTCCTACCTGCCCTCCAACAACCTGGCCGAGCCGCCCGCCTTCCCGGACGAGGAGGCCGATCTGGAGCCCGACGAGGACGACCGGCAGCTCAACACCCTCATCCCGGACTCCGCCAACCAGCCCTACGACATGCACCAGGTCATCGAAGGGGTGCTGGACGACCGGGAGTTCCTGGAGACCCAGCCGCTGTTCGCGCCGAACATCGTCACCGGCTTCGGCCGGGTCGAGGGCCGCTCGGTGGGCGTCGTCGCCAACCAGCCGCTCCAGTTCGCCGGCTGCCTGGACATCAACGCCTCCGAGAAGGCCGCCCGCTTCGTGCGCACCTGCGACGCGTTCAACATCCCGGTGCTGACGTTCGTGGACGTGCCCGGCTTCCTGCCCGGCACCGACCAGGAGTACGGCGGCATCATCCGGCGCGGCGCCAAGCTGATCTACGCCTACGCCGAGGCCACCGTCCCGCTCATCACCGTGATCACCCGCAAGGCGTTCGGCGGCGCGTACGACGTCATGGGCTCCAAGCATCTGGGCGCCGACCTCAATCTGGCCTGGCCCACCGCGCAGGTGGCGGTCATGGGCGCGCAGGGCGCGGTGAACATCCTGCACCGGCGCACCCTGGCCGCGGTGGCGGACCCGGCCGAGCGGGAGGCGGAGCGGGCCCGGCTGACCGCCGAGTACGAGGACACGCTGCTCAACCCGTACGCCGCCGCCGAACGCGGCTATGTGGACGCGGTGATCATGCCGGCCGACACCCGGCGGCACATCGTACGGGGGCTGCGGGCGCTGCGGACCAAGCGCGAGCAGCTGCCGCCCAAGAAGCACGGCAACATCCCGCTGTGAGCAACGGAAACGGAGAGGCCGACGATGATGATCCGTGTCGTACGGGGGAATCCGACGCCGGAGGAACTGGCCGCCGCGCTCGCGGTGATGCGGGCCAAGGTGGCCGCCGCGGCCGGGACGGCGGGGGCGGACGCGCCGATCGGGCCCGACGGGTGGGCGGCGCGCGAGCAGGCGGTGCGCCGCCCGCTGCCGCCGCCGGGGCCCGGCGCGTGGCGAGCGGCGCACCGGGCACGCTGAACGGCCGAGAAGTCCACGCAGGTTGAGTACCCGTACTCAGGCGGCGGGGCCGCCCGGCGCGGGACCATTAAAGGATGCTGTGGTCCGACATGCGCCGTCAGGAGCCGTCCCGGGAGGCCCGCACCACCCGCGCCATGCTGCGCCGGGTGGGGTGGGTGATCGCCCTGGCGGGCATGATCGGCACGTCCTTGGTGATGCTGTCGCAGCCGCCGACCTGATGAGGCGGAACGCCGGCCGGCGGCTGCGGCAGCGGGGCCGGGGCGGTCAGCCGTTCAGCGTCTCGTCGGCCGCGAGGGCCGCCGCCCGTTCGGTGAGGATGGTGCGCAGTTGCTCCGCCGGGACGGACAGCGCGTCCATGTCCGCGCCGTTGGCCTCGGCCGAGGCCAGCACCGCGTCCAGGGCCTCCAGCGCGCTGCCGGAGGCGAACCATCCCTCGTACAGCTCGCGGTAGGCGTCGAGGTAGACGTCCTCGAAGGCGTCCGCTTCGAGGAAGCGCTCCTTGAGGGTGTTGCCGCCCATGCCGCGCATGTTGTCGCCGTCCAGCTCGATCTCCTCGCCGTCCGGACCGATCAGCCGGGCGCCACCGCCGGGCCCTTCGCCGCCGGGGCCGGCTCCCTGACCGCCGCCCGGGCCGCCGCCCGGCGGCATCCGGCCGCCGGCGCCGGGTCCCGTGCCATCCGGAGCGGTGCCGCCCTCGGGGGCTGCCGGTGCCGTGCCGTCCGGGACCGTACCGTCCGGGACCGTGGCGTCCGGGACCGTGCCGTCCGGGACCGTGCCGTCCGGGACCGTGCCGTCCGGCGCCGTACCGTCCGGGACCGTGCCGTCGTCCGCACCGTTCTCGGCGGTGCCGGGGAGCTCCGCGCCCTCCGGCAGGGCGCCCATCGCGAACCCGCCCATCGACGACTGGTCGAACGGCCCCGCCGTGGCGTCCCCGCTCAGCGACAGGTTGAAGTCCCAGCCCAGCACGGAGAACTTCTTGGTGTCCAGGTCGTACCAGAGCAGATAGTTCTGCCCCGGCCCGCTCATGTCGTCGAAGTTCATCAGCAGGTTCTGGGTGGCCACGTAGGCCGCGAAGGAGTCGATGTCGACCCAGTCGCCCAGCTCCGCCGCGAACTCCTCGTCACTCGCCTCCTCGGCCCACTTGATCAGATTGATCAGCGGCTGAAGATCCTGGCTGCCCTTCTTGGTGATCTGTTTGAACTGATCCTGATAGTCGGTCGGATCGTCCCCCACATAGGTGAAACTGCTGGACGCCCGCGCCTTGTACAGCACTCCGTTGCCGCCGATCCGGTCGGTGGCATAGCCGGGGCTGGGGTTCTCCACCAGCAGCCGGGTGGCGGTGGGGCGGTTGTTGACCGTGAAGGAGGTGAAGGTGTAGCGCTCCGCCACCTGCCCGGAGGAGTCCATCAGCGACAGCATGAGCGCCTCGTTCAGCGCGGTGGACTCGCCGGTGCCGGGCCGTACCGAGATCTCGGTGTGGCCCTGGTAGGCGCGGCCCTCGATGTACTGGTCGATCTTGATCAGCCAGGGCAGGTTCTCGGGCTCGTCGGTGGACAACTGCTCCGTGGTCATCTGCATGCCGTTCAGCCGGGCGGTTTCGTCGGCGCCGTCCATCTCGGGCGGCACGGCGGCCTCCGGGTCGATCTCCTCCCCGTCCGGACCGACGATGCGCATCCCCGGCCCGTCCCCCATGCCGCCACCGCGCAGACTGGCCAGCGTGGAGTTGCCCTTGAGCCGTACGCCGACGCTCTCGATGAAGGTGCCGTCGATGGTGAGGTCGGCCTCCATCCACTCCTTGTCGCCGTCCTCCTGGTAGGCGGTGATCAGCCGCTGGTAGTCGGCCTCGTTGTACTCCAGCGACACGGTGTGGCTCTCTCCGGTGTCGTAGAGGTCGGTGATGCCCTCGATGTTCTGGGTGATCTGCTCGGCGTCGCCGTCCGAGGCGCTGGTGACCATGGCCGACACCCGGGTGTCGCCGAAGTACACCAGCAGCAGCGACAGCGCCACCACCAGGGCCGCCATCGGCTTCCAGTGCTGCCGCAGCGGCACCGGCACCCGGTGCGCGAGCCTGGCCCGGCCGGCCGTCATCACAGGTCCGTCTGGTCGTAGCCGGTCAGTACGGTGACCCGCTGGCCCATGGTGCGTTCCTGGAGCGCCGCGACCAGGGCGCCGGGCTCGCGGCCCTTCTTCAGGCGCACCGTGTAGAAGACCTCGGTCAGCGCCCCGCCGCGGATCGATTCGGTGCTGACCAGCTCGAACTCACTGGTGAAGTCGATCAGCACGTCCTGGATGACCTGGGTGTGGTCCTCGCCGGCCGGCACCTGCACCTTGACCACCTGGCGCTGCACGTTCAGCTGGAACATGTTGAACTTGTGCATCACCAGGATGATCACGCAGATGGTGATGCCGGCGATCACGGCCAGCGCGTAGAAGCGGGCGCCACAGGCCATGCCCAGGCCCATCACCAGGAAGATGAAGCCGACGTCCCTGGTTTCCTTGATGGCGTTCCGGAAACGCACCACGGACAACGCGCCCACCAGGGAGAACGCCCGGGCGAGGTTGGAGCCGACCACCAGCAGGATCATCGCCACGATGACCCCGATGATCACCAGCGTCTGCACATAGGACTGGCTGTAGGAGACATTGCTGTGGGTGGCGCGGTAGACGTAGCCGACCATCATGCTCAGGGCGAAGGAGATCACCAGCGAGAGCACGATGTCGGCGACGCTGAACGTGCCGCTGAGGTCCTGGAGTTCAGAGAACACGGGCGTTTTCCTTCGGGAACAATGGGGTGGTGGGGACGGTACGGGCGGGGGTTTCGGGGAGGGCTTCCTCCCGGACGTGGAAGACGGAGCGCGGTGCCTTGCCGTGCGCTTCCACGCTCTGCACGTATTTGGAGATCCGGACCACGCTGAGACTGCGCCGGGCCATCAGATCGGTGATCCAGTACGGGACGCGCTCGTTCACCTTGACTTCCATCACCGTCAGCCGGGGCGGGATGATGAAACGGTTCTCCGCCGCCGTCGCCAGGTGGAAGTCGCGGTCGCGGCCCCGGATCCGGCTGTCGAAGGTCACCCGCAGGCCGGTGTCCTGGTCGCGGCCCTTGAGCGCCTCGCGCTGATAGCCGGTGATCACGGTGGGCTGGAGGTTCAGCCGGACGATGAGATCGAGCACCTCCTGGCCGAACGGGCCGGGCTCCACCAGTTCGCGCCGGTCGCACAACGCCCGCGCGGTGTCGTACGGCATGCGCATCCGGCGCTTCTGGGTGACCCGGTTGACGCGCTGTTTGATCTCCACGAAGACCGGGCTGTCCTCGGTGATGGTGCCGAGATCGCCGTAATGTCTGATGCGCAGTTTGCGGCGGAACTTCAGGCCCTCGATCTTCTCCCAGTAGAAGCGCAGGGCCGGGGTGTCGTAATACAGGCTCCACACCCCGTAGCCGCCGGGCGGGCTGTACTCGTCCCGGTCCATGCGCCGCGCCAGTTCCTCGCGGATCGCGGGAACATCCTCGTTCGCGACCAGATATTTGATCTCGTAGCGGTTGAACGCGTGCAGCCTGCTGGCCACGCCCCGGGTGAGTCCGGCTGCGTCGTCGTCATCGGCGGCCATCCCGCTCCCTTCGGCTCGTCGGTGGTTCGATCGGCTTCGAATCGGCTTCGAAACGCCAACCAACAAGGCGAAGATGAGAACTTAATAAGAACTGCCTATGAACGGTCTGAAGCGTTCGATTGACCGGAATCCGTCCCCCGGCGGACCGGAGTGCCCGTCCGGGTAGGGCAGGCGTGAGTGTCACCCCCGGTGGATACGCTGACCGGCATGGACCACACGCCCCACCCCGTACCGCCCGCCACCCCCGCCGGCCGGCGACGGCTGGTGCTCGCCTCGCAGTCACCGGCCCGGCTCGCGCTGCTGCGGCAGGCCGGGTTCGCGCCCGAGGTGATCGTGAGCGGCGTGGACGAGGACGCGCTGAGCGCCGACAGCCCGCGCGCGCTGGCCCAGGTGCTGGCCGAGGCCAAGGCGGCGGCCGTGGCCGCCCTGCCCCGGGCGGCCGGGGCGCTGGTCATCGGCTGCGACTCCGTCCTCGAACTGGACGGGGCGGCGCTGGGCAAGCCGGCCTCACCGGAGGACGCCATCGCCCGCTGGAAGTCGATGCGCGGCCGGTCCGGCGTGCTGCTGACCGGGCACCGGGTGATCGACACCGGCACCGGGCGGGCCGCCTCGGGCGTGGCGGCCACCACCGTACGGTTCGGGGACCCGGACGACGCCGAGATCGCCGCCTATGTCGCCACCGGCGAACCCCTCCACGTGGCAGGGGCCTTCACCCTCCAGGGCCGCTCGGCGCCCTTCATCGACGGCATCGACGGCGACCCGGGCAATGTGATCGGCCTGTCAATGCCCCTGCTGCGTACCCTGCTCGGCCACCTCGGCGTCTCCGTCACCGAGTTGTGGGACCAGTGACGCGGGGGGCGGGTACATGGTGAGCGTCAGGACCACCAGGCCGAACACGGTCATCACCGCCGCGAACACCCACCACCCCAACAGCGCCACCGACAGCGCGCCCAGTACCGCGTGCAGCACCGCGCAGCCGATCAGCAGCCCCCGCCGCCACCGCCCGGGCGGCCGGTCGGTGACCGCCGTACGGGCCAGCGCCGCCGCGCACAGCAGCAGAAAGACGGCGAGCAGCGCGCCCGCCGTCCACGTGGAAACACTCATGGTGGTGGACGAGATGCCGCCCAGGGACATGTGCTGCCGGTCCACGACCACACCCAGAATCCAGTGCAGCGCCCCGAGCGCCGCCGCACCGGCGATGACCGCGCCCGCCGTGACGGCCGCCACGCTTCGTCTGCCCCGGTTCACGCAGCGCACGCTACTGCCGGGTAATCCGGTCGGCAACCCCTCGCGGACAGCCGGTGTCCTGGCTGTTACGAGCGAGGTCCCGGCGAAAAAGAATCCGGGCCGCGATTATGGGGTTCCCACAATCACGATGGCTCACAGCGCCCCACCAGGCCGGATCGGGGCCCGGCGCGAGCACCGCTCAAGGCGCCGCCCAGCGGGGCGCGTACCGTGGAAGCGCAGGGCAGCAGGCACCTCATTCCACGCTCCCTCACCCACCGTGCGGAAAAGCTCACTCATCTGGGCGACTCGGCGCGGGGTGTCGTCAGTACCTAAACTCGGCTTGTTCCAAGGAGGGAGCCATCGTGCGTAAGGTGCTCATCGCCAATCGCGGCGAAATCGCCGTTCGCGTCGCCCGGGCGTGCCGTGATGCCGGAATCGCCAGCGTCGCCGTCTACGCCGAACCGGACCGGGAGGCCGTCCATGTGCGCGCCACCGATGAGGCGTTCGCGCTGGGTGGTGACACCCCGGCCACCAGCTATCTGGACATCGACAAGGTGTTGAAGGCGGCTGCCGACTCCGGCGCCGACGCGATCCACCCCGGCTACGGATTCCTCTCCGAGAACGCCGAGTTCGCGCAGGCCGTGCTGGACGCCGGGCTGACCTGGATCGGCCCGCCGCCGGCGGCCATCCGCGACCTGGGCGACAAGGTCGCCGCCCGCCACATCGCGCAGCGGGCCGGTGCCCCGCTGGTGGCCGGCACCCCCGACCCGGTCGGCGGGGCGGACGAGGTGGTGGCCTTCGCGAAGGAGAACGGGCTGCCGATCGCCATCAAGGCGGCCTTCGGCGGCGGCGGGCGCGGCCTGAAGGTGGCCCGCACGCTGGAGGAGATCCCCGAGCTGTACGACTCTGCGGTCCGGGAAGCGCTGGCCGCCTTCGGGCGCGGCGAGTGCTTCGTGGAGCGCTACCTGGACCGGCCGCGGCACGTGGAGACACAGTGCCTGGCCGACACCCACGGCAATGTGGTCGTGGTGTCCACCCGCGACTGCTCCCTCCAGCGGCGCCACCAGAAGCTGGTGGAGGAGGCCCCGGCCCCGTACCTGAGCGAGGCGCAGAACGCCGAGCTGTACCGCGCCTCGAAGGCCATCCTCAAGGAGGCCGGCTATGTGGGCGCCGGCACCTGCGAGTTCCTGGTGGGCCAGGACGGCACGATCTCCTTCCTGGAGGTCAACACCCGGCTCCAGGTGGAGCACCCGGTGACCGAGGAGGTCACCGGCATCGACCTGGTGCGCGAGCAGTTCCGGATCGCGGACGGCGAGGCGCTGGGGTACGAGGACCCGGTGCTGCGCGGCCACTCCTTCGAGTTCCGGATCAACGGCGAGGACCCGGGGCGCAACTTCCTGCCCGCGCCGGGTACGGTCACGGCGTTCTCCGCGCCCACCGGCCCGGGGGTCCGTCTTGACGCGGGGGTCGAGTCGGGTTCGGTGATCGGTCCGGCGTGGGACTCGCTGCTGGCGAAGCTGATCGTGACCGGTGCGACGCGGGGGCAGGCGCTCCAGCGGGCGGCCCGGGCGCTGGCGGAGTTCCAGGTCGAGGGCATGGCGACGGCGATCCCGTTCCACCGTGCGGTGGTGGTGGATCCGGCGTTCGCGCCCGAGGTGTCCGCCGAGCGCGCCGGGGAACCGTTCACGGTGCACACCCGGTGGATCGAGACCGAGTTCAAGAACACCATCGAGCCCTTCGGTGCCGCCGCCACGGCGGAGGACGAGGCCGACACCCGCGAGACGGTCGTGGTGGAGGTCGGCGGGAAGCGGCTTGAGGTGTCGCTGCCGGCCACGCTGGCGATGCCGCTGGCGCGGGCGGCGGTGGCGGGCGGCGCGAAGCCGGCCCGGCGCAAGGCCGGCCGCAAGGCGTCGAGCGCGGCCTCGGGTGACACGCTGGCGTCGCCGATGCAGGGCACCGTGGTGAAGGTGGCCGTGGAGGAGGGGCAGCAGGTCGCCGAGGGCGAGCTGGTACTGGTCCTGGAGGCGATGAAGATGGAGCAGCCCATCAACGCGCACCGGGCCGGTACGGTCACCGACTTGAAGGCCGAGGTCGGCGGCGCCCTGTCCTCGGGCGCGGCGATCTGCCAGATCAAGGACTGACCCTCGGTACGACGGCAGCCCCCCGAATCCCCCGCCCGCACACCGGCCGGGGGATTCGGCCTTCCCGCCCCCGCCGGCCCCCCGAGACACGATCGACGGGGCCCGGGCCGGACGGGCCGGACGGGCCGGACGGGCCGGACGGGCCGGACGGGCCGGACGGGCCGGACGGGCCGGACGGGCCGGACGGGCCGGGCAGGACGGCACGGGCAGGACGGCACAGACCGAACGGCTCGGCCAGCCCGGAGGGCACGGACCGGAGGGCACGGACCCGGGAGGGCACGGACCCGGGAGGGCACGGGCCGGAGGGCCGGACCCGGGAGGGCCGGACCCGGGAGGGCCGGACGGGCACGGGCCGGACGGACACGGGCCGGACGGACACCATCCGGGAGGCTCGGCCCGGCTCGGGCGGCGACGGCCCGCAGGGTGCGGGCCGGGAGGACGCAGCCCACAGGGCACAGTCTGGGAAGACGCGGCCCGGACGGCACGGCCCAGCCCGGAGAGCACGGACCGGACGACACGGACCGGACGGCACGGCCCAGCCCGGAGAGCACGGACCGGACGACACGGACCGGACGGCACGGCCCAGCCCGGAGGGCACGGACCCGGGAGGGCACGGACCGGAGGGCACGGGCCGGAGGGCCGGACCCGGGAGTTGCCGGACCGGCACGGGCCGGACGGACACCATCCGGGAGGCTCGGCCCGGCTCGGGCGGCGACGGCCCGCAGGGCACGGCCCGGACAACACGGAACGGCCCGGACGGGCCCGGCTCAGGCCGGACCGCTCAGGCCGGCTGCCCGGCTCAGGCCGGACCGCTCAGGCCGGCTGCCCGTCGCCCAGCGACCGCGGTGTGGTCGCGAAGGGCAGCGCCCCGGGGGCATCACCCCGGGACCAAGGACCACTGCCCGCCCGGATCAACGGGCGGCACAGAACCCCACGCCCGCACAACTCACCCGGCTGCGGCGGGGAGCACGTCGTCGCAACCCGCCGGCGGTGGCCGTCCCCGGGCCAGGGCCCGAACCGGGCCCGCAGCCTGGCAACGCCCAGTCGCCCGGCGCGTAACCGCCACTCACCGACGCCTGCACCGGGGTCCGCCGGCACGACGACGCCCCCGGCCAACGCTGACCGTCGCTCAGCCACCGCCCGAACCCGGCCCGCCGCCCGGCAACACGCCCCGGCCCCGGCAACACGCCCCGGCCTCGGCAACGCCGGCCGCCCGCCGCGTAACCGCCACTCAGCCGACGCCCGGGCAGAGCCCGCCCGCCCGCCCGGCGGCGTATGGCCGTCCCTGGGTCGCTGCCCAGGGGCCGGGCCCGCCGTCCAGTCCGTCCGCGCACGGCGCGAACGGTCAGCGGCGGCGTTGGGCGGCCAGGTCGGAGAGGCGCTGCTGGGCGGACGGTGGGGTGATGGGAGGCGGTCCGGACAGCGGGGGCTTGCCGAGCGGCCCCTGGGCGCCGCGCGGCGACGGCAGCGTACGGTCCCGGTCCCGGTCCCGGTCTCGCTCCCGGTCGCCCAGGTGCGCTCTGGGGGCGGGGCCACCCGCCACCGCGATCCGTACCCCCTGGTCGGCCAGCGCCTCCAGCTCCGCGCCCGCCCGGGAGGAGTCCGGCGGCGGCTGGTCGGTGACCAGGTGGGTGATCATCTCGGTGGGCACCGTCTGGAGCATGGTGTCGGCACCGATCTTGGAGTGGTCGGCGAGCACCACCACCTCCGAAGCCGCCCTGGCCAGCGCCCGGTCCACGCTCGCGGAGAGCATGTTGGAGGTGGACAGGCCGCGTTCGGCGGTGAGCCCGGCCCCGGACAGGAACGCCCGGGTGACGCGCAGCCCTTGCAGCGACTGCTCGGCGCCGCTGCCCACCAGGGCGTAGCTGGAGCCGCGCAGGGTGCCGCCGGTCATCACCACCTCCACCCGGTTGGCGTGGGCGAGGGCCTGGGCCACCAGGAGGGAGTTGGTGACCACGGTCAGCCCGGGGACCCGGGCGAGGCGGCGGGCGAGTTCCTGGGTGGTGGTGCCCGCACCGACCACGATGGCCTCACCCTCCGTCACCATGGAGGCGGCGAGTTCGGCGATCGCGGCCTTCTCCGCCGTGACGGCGAGGGAGCGTTGAGGGAATCCGGACTCCCTGGCGAACCCGCCGGGGAGGACCGCACCACCGTGCCTGCGGTCCAGCAGTCCTTCGGCCTCCAAGGCGCGGACATCGCGCCGCACGGTCACTTCGGAGGTCTGGACGACGCGGGCAAGCTCGCGGAGCGACACGGCCCCGTTGGCTCGCACCATTTCGAGAATCATCTGACGACGTTCTGCAGCGAACACGGAACCGACAGTAACCCCAATGACCGTCTGGTTTCACCAGGTTGCGGGGAATTACCGAAGTTGTCTGTACGTGCGCCCCGGGCGTGCTATATGCCAGACGCGCCCGCCGCGCGCAACCCGCGCTGACCTGTGCCTACTGTTCTTCCGCGACCTTGCTGGTCTGCAACTGTCGCGCCGTTTCGGCGAGCGAACCCGACAGAGACGGGTACACCGTGAACGCTTTTGCGATCTGTTCTACGGTCAGACTGTTGTCAACGGCGATCGAAATCGGATGAATCAGCTCGCTCGCGCGCGGAGACACCACCACCCCGCCGACGATGATTCCGGTCCCCGGACGGCAGAACAGCTTCACAAAACCGTCCCGCACCCCCTGCATCTTCGCCCGCGCGTTGCGCAGCAGCGGCAGCTTCACCACCCGCGCGTCGATCCGGCCCTCGTCCACATCCGCCTGGGTGTAACCGACGGTAGCGATCTCCGGGTCGGTGAAGATGTTCGCGGACACCGTCTTGAGGTTCAGCGGGGCCACCGCGTCGCCCAGGAAGTGGTACATCGCGATCCGCCCCTGCATCGCGGCCACCGACGCCAGCGCCAGCACCCCGGTGACATCGCCCGCCGCGTACACGCCGGGCGCCGACGTACGCGAGACCCGGTCCGTCCAGATGTGGCCCGAGTCCTTGAGCCGGACCCCGGCCTCCTCCAGGCCCATGCCGGCGGTGTTCGGGATCGCGCCGACCGCCATCAGACAGTGCGTGCCGGAGATGACCCGGCCATCGGCCAGCGTGACCTCCACCCGGTCCCCCACCCGCTTGGCGGCAGCCGCCCGCGAGCGCGCCATCACATTCATCCCGCGCCGCCGGAACACGTCCTCCAGCACGGCGGCGGCGTCCGGGTCCTCGCCCGGCAGCACCCGGTCCCGGGAGGAGACCAGGGTGACCCGCGAGCCCAGCGCCTGGTACGCCCCGGCGAACTCGGCGCCGGTGACGCCCGAGCCCACCACGATCAGTTCCTCGGGGAGCCCGTCCAGGTCGTACACCTGTGTCCAGTTGAGGATGCGCTCCCCGTCCGGCCGGGCGTCGGGGATCTCGCGCGGGTGGCCACCGGTGGCGATCAGCACGGCGTCGGCGATCAGCTCCACCTCCGTACCGTCCGGGTGGACGACGGACACCCGGCGCGATCCGTCCGGCGCCTGGTGCGGCTCCAGCCGGCCGCGCCCGGGCAGCACGGTGACCCCGGCCCGGGTGACGGAGCCGGTGATGTCCTGCGACTGGGCGAGCGCGAGCCGCTTGACGCGGCGGTTGACCTTGCCCAGATCGACCCCCAGGGCGCGCCCCTCGACGCCGTCCAGCAAGATCCCCAGCTCGTCGTGGGAGGACTCGAAGCTGGTCATGACCTCGGCGGTGGCGATCAGCGTCTTCGACGGGACGCAGTCGGTGAGCACCGAGGCGCCGCCCAGACCGTCCCGGTCGACCACGGTCACCTCCGCGCCGAGCTGCGCGGCCACCAGTGCCGCCTCGTAGCCGCCAGGTCCGCCACCGATGATCACGATCCGAGTCACATACTCCATTGTCGCTTATAACCAAACCGGAGGAGCGCCCGACCCCCTGACTGTGACCTGTCATCCGGCGGGTCCCCGGCCCGCTGCGATGCCAGTGCGAAGGCGGACAGTGGCGTACGGCTCAGCCGATGACCCGCGCCACTCCCGTACGCTCAGTTCCATGTCGCTCTACGCCGCATACGCCGGAAACCTCGACGCCCGGCTGATGGCCCGCCGCGCCAAGCACTCGCCCCTGCGCGGCACCGGCTGGATCACGGGCTGGCGGCTCACCTTCGGCGGTGAGCACATGGGGTGGGAGGGGGCGCTCGCCACCATCGTGGAGGAAGTCCCCGACGACGGCCCGGGCCCCGGGGTCTTCGTGGCGCTGTACGACATCGCGCCGATGGACGAGGACGCCATGGACCGCTGGGAGGGGGTGGGCCTGGGCATCTACCGGCGGATGCGGCTGCGGGTGCACACCCTGGACGGCGACGCGCAGGCGTGGGTCTACGTGCTCAACGGGTACGAGGGCGGGCTGCCCTCCGCCCGCTACCTCGGCGAGGTGGCGGACGCCGCCGAGTCGGCCGGGGCCCCGCACGACTATGTGATGGAACTGCGCAAACGCCCCTGCTGAGCCCACATCGGGACGCTGCCGGGCCGCGTGCGTAAGTCCGATCACCCTTTCGTCTACGCGCGTAGGCCAAACTCGGCTAGGCTCGGCCCGTGACTGCTTCAGAGATTGCGGGCCCGGCGGCGTCAGCCGACGACGCGGCGGCCCGGCTGCGCGAGTTGACCGGTGTCGACAGCCACGACGTGGCCCTGGTGATGGGCTCCGGCTGGCTCCCGGCGGCCGACGCCCTCGGCGAGGCCATCGCCGAGTTCCCCGTCACGGAACTCCCCGGCTTCCCGCCCCCCGCCGTGGCCGGCCACGCCGGCACCATCCGTTCCTACCGGCTGGGCGACAAGCGCACCCTGGTCTTCCTGGGCCGCACCCACCTGTACGAGGGCCGCGGCGTCGGCGCCGTCGTGCACGGCGTACGGACGGCGGTGGCGGCCGGCTGCAAGGTGGTCGTGCTGACCAACGGCTGTGGCGGCCTGCGCGAGGGCATGCGCACCGGCCAGCCCGTCCTCATCAGCGATCACATCAACCTCACCGCCACCTCCCCCATCACCGGCGCGAACTTCGTCGACCTCACCGATCTGTACTCGCCCCGGCTGCGGGCGCTGTGCAAGGAGATCGACCCGAGCCTGGAGGAGGGCGTGTACGTCCAGTTCCCCGGGCCGCACTACGAGACGCCGGCCGAGATCGGCATGGTGCGGGCGATCGGCGGCGACCTGGTCGGCATGTCCACCGTGCTGGAGGCCATCGCGGCGCGCGAGGCCGGCGCCGAGGTGCTCGGCATCTCCCTCGTCACCAATCTGGCCGCCGGAATCACCGGCGAACCGCTGAACCACGCGGAAGTCCTCCAAGCCGGACGCGACTCGGCCGCCCGGATGGGCACACTGCTGTCGCAGGTACTCGGACGCATCTGAGGAGCGGAAAGCGATGACCACGCAGGAGCGCAGGACGGCGGCCGAGGCATGGCTGGCGGAGGACCCCGACCCGGACACCCGCGCCGAACTGGCCGCCCTGCTGGCGGCCGGGGACGACACGGCGCTCGCGGAGCGCTTCGCCGGCACCCTCCAGTTCGGCACGGCCGGGCTGCGCGGCGAGATGGGCGCCGGCCCGATGCGGATGAACCGCGCCGTGGTCATCCGCGCGGCGGCCGGCCTGGCCGCGTACCTCACCGGCCGTGGGGAGGGTGACGGGCTGGTGGTCATCGGCTACGACGCCCGCCACAAGAGCCTGGACTTCGCCCGCGCCACCGCCGCCGTGATGGTCGGCGCGGGGCTGCGCGCCGCGCTGCTGCCGCGCGCCCTGCCCACCCCGGTCCTGGCCTACGCCATCACCCACCTGGGCGCGGTCGCCGGCATCGCCGTCACCGCCAGCCACAACCCGCCCCGGGACAACGGCTACAAGGTGTACCTGGGCGACGGCAGCCAGATCGTGCCTCCGGCGGACACCGACATCGCGGCGCGGATCGCGGCCGTCGGCGCGCTGGCGGACGTGCCGCTGGCGGCGGACGGCTGGGAAACCCTCCCGGAATCGCTGGTCACCGACTACCTCACCCGCGCCCTGACCCCGCTGACGGAGGGCACCCCCCGTACCACGCGGGTCGTGTACACCCCGATGCACGGGGTGGGCCAGTCCGTGCTGACGGCGGCGTTCGAGCGGGCCGGGTTCCCGGCCCCCACCGAGGTCCCCGCCCAGGCCGAGCCGGACCCCGACTTCCCGACCGTGGCCTTCCCCAACCCCGAAGAGCCCGGCGCGATGGACCTGGCCTTCGAGACGGCCCGTACCGTACGCCCCGACCTGGTCATCGCCAACGACCCGGACGCGGACCGCTGCGCGGTGGGCGTCCCCGACGCCTTCGCCGAGGGCGGCTGGCGGATGCTGCGCGGCGACGAGGTGGGCGCGCTGCTCGCCACCCACCTGGTACGCAATGGCCGGGGCGGCACCTTCGCCGCCTCCATCGTCTCCTCCTCCCTGACCGGCCGGATCGCGGCGGCGGCGGGTCTGCCGTACGAGGAGACCCTCACCGGCTTCAAGTGGCTGGCCCGGGTGAAGGACCTGGGCTACGGCTACGAGGAGGCCCTGGGCTACTGCGTGGACCCCGGCGGCGTCCGCGACAAGGACGGCATCACGGCAGCCCTGCTGATCGCGGAACTGGCGGCGGTGGAGAAGGAACACGGCCGCACCGTCACCGACGTCCTCGACGACCTCGCCGTGACCCACGGCCTGCACGCCACCGACCAGCTGTCGGTGCGCGTCACGGACCTCGGCGAGATCGCGGCGGCGATGAGCCGGCTGCGCGAGAACCCGCCGGCGGAGCTGGCCGGCCTCCCCGTCACCGGCGCCGAAGACCTCACCGAGGGCACGGCGGCGCTCCCCCCGACGGACGGCCTGCGCTACACCCTGGCGGGCACGGGCAGCGGCCCGGTGCGGTCGGCGCGGGTGATCGTCCGGCCCAGCGGCACCGAGCCCAAGCTCAAGGTCTACCTGGAAACCGTGCTCCCCGCCCCCGACCTGGCCACCCTCCCCGGGGTGCGCGAGACGGCCCGCACGGTCCTGACCCGGCTGAAAGCGGCGGTGTCGGACCACGCGGGCCTGTGAACTCAGCAGGTCCGCGCACGGTGGGCAGGAGTGGGCATGGGTGGGCATGGGTAGGCAGGAGCGCCTGGACGTTTTCCTCCCGCAGGTGACCACGGAGCCGAAACTCCTTGCCACACCAGTGCGATGGGCGACCGGGACGCTGATCGGTGCCCGCACCTGACGCCCTATCATCACGCCCATGGCACCTGCTGAGCTGATCCGTATCGTCTCCCGGTCCTCCCCGATGGCACTCGCCCAGGTGGAACGGGTCCGCGCCGAGCTCACCGCCCTCCACCCCGGCATCCGCACCGAGGTGGTCCCCGTCACCACCTCCGGCGACCGGTGGATGGGCGATCTCGCCGCACTCGGAGGGAAGGGCGCCTTCACCAAGGAAGTCGACGCCGCGCTCCTCGCCGGCGACGCGGACCTGGCCGTGCACTGCCTCAAGGACATCCCCGCCGACCGGCCGCTGCCGGCCGGCACCGTCTTCGCCGCCTACCTCAAGCGCGACGACGTCCGCGACGCCCTCGTCCACCCCGGCGGCCTCACCCTCGACCAACTCCCGGCGGGCACCCGGATCGGCACCTCCTCGGTACGCCGGATCGCCCAACTCGCCGCCTCCCACCCACACCTGGAGACCGTCCCGATCCGGGGCAACGCCAACTCCCGCCTGGCCAAACTGGCCGCCGGCGAGGCGGACGCGCTGCTCCTCGCCGTCTCCGGCCTGGAGCGCATCCACGAGACGGCCCGCATCACCGAGATCCTGAGCGCCGAGGCGATGTGCCCGCCGATCGGGGCCGGCATCCTCGCCCTGCAATGCCGCGAGAACGACAACGCCACCATCGACGCGGTGACCGACCTCGGCCACCACACGACTTGGCGCGAGGCCACCGCCGAGCGGATGTTCCTCCACGTCCTCCAGGGCCACTGCAACTCCCCCATCGCCGGCTACGCCCAGGCCGAACCGGACGGCCGGCTGTCCCTGCGCGGCCGGGTCTTCTCCCCGGACGGCAAACAGATGCTGGACGCCCACGAATGGGCCGGTTCCCTCAGCCCCGAAGACCTCGGCACCGCTACCGCCCTCGCCCTCAAGCGCCAGGGCGCGACCGACCTGATCGCCTCCATCCCCCACTGAGCCCGGGCGACACGGGCAGCCCCGTGTCACACGCTGTTTCCCCCTGAAACACGGCGGCCCCCGTACCGGGGAGCGGTACGGGGGCCGAGTGCGCTGTTCAGAGGGGGAGTTGGCTGTTCTTGACGGCCGAGACGAAGCACGACCAGTTGTCCGCAGGGAAAACGACTGCCGGGCCCGTGGGGTTCTTGGAGTCACGCACGGGCATCACTCCGGGGTGGCTGTCGGCCACCTCGATGCAGCCGCCTTCTCCGTTGTCACTGAAACTCGACTTACGCCAACCGTTCAGCGCCGACGCGTCAGGAATCGCCGTCATTCCCTACTCCCCTCAGAGGGTGAACTTGCCATCCTTGACCGCAGAAACGAAGCGATACCAGTCAGCCACGGGGAAGATCACCGCCGGACCGGACGGGTTCTTGGAGTCACGCACGGGCATCACGCCGGGGTGGCTGTCGGCCACCTCAATGCAGCCTCCGGCTCCGTTCTCGCTGTAGCTCGACTTACGCCAAGTGGCGAGAGCGGATGCGTCAGGAATCGCTTTCACCTTCATACCCTTTCAAGTAGGCGCGAATGAGATCGGCCGAATCACTCTGGGAAAGAGCCTTGGAACGCGCCAGGTCGAACCGTTGACTGAGATCCACGATCCGCCTCGGTGATCCTACGGGGTCGCCCGTATCAAAGCTCTCCACCAGACTGACAGTTGCTCCGTCCCGCAGCGTCAGCAGGGTGAGACTTCCACCCAACATTGGGTGCAGGCCCTCCCCAAAGGGCAACACCTGAACCGTGACATACGGTTTCTCCGCGAAACGCAGTACGTGCGCCAATTGTGCACACATCACCCTTTTGTCTTTTGTGGGACGTCGGAGTGCCGCCTCATCCATTATTGCCCAGTAATAGGGTGGTTCGATTCGGCTGAAGATGTGCTGTCGATCGATGCGACTGGCAACCCACTGATCAAGTTCCGCTCCAGACGATGGCGGAAGACCCGTTCGAAACAGCTCCCTGGCGTACTCTTCAGTCTGCATGAGCCCGGGGATATGGCTGCTCGTGAAGACCTGAATCCGGATCGCGTCCTGCTCCTTGCGGACGGTCTCACGACTGTACTGTGCTACCCGCATTTCTTGTGACAGACCGTAAAGCTCCGCCAGCGTCCCACAAGTGCCGAAGAAGTCGTCCAAAGCCCGCACCAAAGCCGTCGAGGGCTTCTGCTGTCCTTGCTCGACCCGATGGATATAGCTGTAGGAGTAGCCGCTCACCTCCTTTGACAGGCGACGGAGTGACAACCCTCGCTGCTCCCTGAGTTGCCTTACCTTTCGGCCCACTCGTACCTCTGGCGTCAGTTCTTCCTCATCGCCGGCCAATTCCACCTGCCTGCACCTCCCTTGGTCAACCAATGTCACCCAGCACGATTGGTGACAGCACCAACGTGCACAAACACGTCCACCTGGCGATGATGTAACCAGACACACATGGCCGACAGCAATGAGTTACGGCAGGTGATCCCTATGGCCAAAGCAACGGCCCCATGCCCCCCACCACATGATCCTGGGGAGGGTGAACAGGGCGCCGATTCAGGGGAGTTGGCGGATCCGGTCGAGGTACTTCTTCAGGAGGTGCGGCAGCACCTCAAGGAGATTGGGCATCGGCGGCCGAACGTACGTACCCATCGGGAGGCGTCGTGAGGGGCTTTGAGGAAAGCGGGTGGAGTCGGGCCGTGGAGATCACGGCCGACAGCGTGCGGGTGGGGGACGCGATCACCGTGGGTGGAAGGACCATGACGGTGGTGGACTTGCAGGGGTTGGCGAACGGCGGGAAGCGGGTCCGGTTCTCGACGGGGGAAAGCCTCACCCTGCACGGTCGTTCCTCGCTGACCGCGACCCGCGTCAGCCCGCCCCCGGTGCGGGCGTACCGTCGTCGGCGGGGGGATCGATGAGCCCGGTGGCGCCCGTGCCCGCGCTTCAGGTCTGGACGAGCACGCATTTCCTGACCGGCTGGACCGAGCGCGGCCGTTGTCTGATGTGCCGGAGGCGGGACCTGCCCGTGAAGTGGCTCGGGCCGGTGATCAACGGCGGACGGCACGCGCCGTTTCTGGCCTGTGAGCCGTGCACCCGAGACTTGGCGCAGTGGGTGCGGACGTATCCCGATCCCGAACCGGCTCCGCCGACCGAGCCGACCAGCCGCGGCCTGGGGCGGAGTGCTGTCACCTTCGCGGTGACGACCGCCGCGATAGCAGCCGGTGCCGCGCTGTGGTGGACAGCAAGGTGACACTCTGAACTTCCGCGTAGATCCATTATCCATGGACGCGGCGGCCCCTGTCACCGTTCTCCCGAATGATCCTTGCGCCTGATTTGCGACTTTAGGGTTGCGGAAAGCGAGCACAACACACCTCGCCAAAAGCAGGAGTTGAGAGTGGCGCACGACATTGCCGCGCTGGCGGCCGAACTCACGGACATGGCTGTCACCGATCAGCGGACCTCCATCCGCGCGAACAGCGACGATCCGGCCGATCAACTGGCGTGGCGCCGCCTGACCGCGCGGCACGGTGACCGACTCGGCGAGATCATGAACGAGTTCGGCTGGCCGACGGCGGAACTAGTCGGCGAGGACGCCGCACGGGCAGCGTGGCTGGTGGCCCAGCACGCCGACCGGCAACTCGACATCCAGCGGCGCGCCCTGGACCTGATGGCGCGCGCCGTGCCGGCGGACTCACGCGAACTGGCCTTTCTGCGCGACCGCACGCTGGTCAACGAGGGCCGCAAGCAGGTCTACGGCACGCAGATCGCGGGCGTGAAGGACGGGTCACCGGTTCCGTGGCCGTGCGAAGACCCCGAGCGTATGAACGAACTCCGTGCGGAAGTGGGTATCGAGCCCTTCGCCGACTACGTCGCGAAGTTCCCGAGGGCCTGACGGTCCTTTCCGGCGACGTCCGGCGGATCATTACCCGGCAATGGTCCGCCGAGGCCGAACGTTCTTCGGCGCGGACCTGATCACGTTCGTTCCGGGGGGCTTCAGGTCGGTGCTTCTGGACTTGAATGGGTGATGTCGGGGCCGTTCGGGAGCGGGTTCGGCTACAGGCCGTGGAACGCTTCGAGGGCGGGGAGAAGAACCGGGAGATCGCTGCCGCGTTGCGGGTCAGCGAGCGGTCGGTGGAGCGGTGGCGCCGGCAATGGCGCGAGCGCGGTGAGGCCGGGGCTCGGTGAGAAGCAGATCGCCATGCTGGAGCGGAAGTTGGAACGCGGTCCGCTGGTTCATGGCTGGGTGGATCAGCGGTGGGCCCTCGCCCGGGTGAGGACGTTGATCGCCCGGCTGATCCACGTGAGCTACGCCGTGGAGGGCACCTTGCAGCAGCCCGCCCGGCGGGCCATCGAGCGAGATGACGCGGCGGTCGAGGTCTGGAAGAAGGAGACCTGGCCGCGGGTAAGAGCATCGCGGCGGAGCGCGACGCCTGGGTGGTCTTCGAGGACGAAGCCGGGCAGTCGATGACTCCGCCGCGTGCCAGGACCTGGGACCGGATCGGCCAGACCCCCCGTCGTCCGGGTACGGAAACGCGGCTCCGGACGCGTGTCGATGGCGGGCCGTGTTCCAATTGCCGGCCTACGCCCCGGAACTCAACCCTCAGGAGGGCGTCTGGTCCCTGGTCAAGCGCCACATCGGCAATCTCGCTGTGGCCGACCTCGGCCAGATCACCCGGGCCGTGAAACGCAAGCTCAAGATGCTGCAAGTATCGGCCCGAGGTGATCGACAGCTGTCTCGCAGGCACTGGCCTGGCCCTCGAAGCATGACTGCGGGGGCTGGGGGGACCGTGAGAACGACGGTGAGGGAGGATGCACTGCCAGACCCGCACCAGAGAGCGAGGCCAACGGTGACCGAACCAGACGCGGTCGACCTGATCCACTTGAAGGACGTGGACGGCGACCACTGCATCGTGCGTGTCACCGGGCGCTACCAACCGGGGGTGCTGACCGGCCACGACGTGCTCCGGGCTGAGGTCCTGGCCCACGCCGACTTCGTCGATGCCCGCCTGGAGCTCCACCTCTTCCAGCACGACCTCGACGCCTGGAAGCAGGAACTCAACGGCTTCGCCCCTGGCACAAGCGCGCTCATCGGTGGGGACCGCGGACTCAGCCTGGTCCTCCACATGCACGAGGACCGCTCCCTGGCCGTGGCGATCAACGATCCCGACCGGCTCAGCGCAATGCTGTGGATCCGGCCGCTGGAGAACTGGATGGACGAGCACCACGACCGGCTTGAACAGGTCCGGCAGACCTGGCCCAGCGAAGTCGTGGAGACGACCCCCATGACGTACGAATGGCGTACAACCCGCCAGAGCTGAACAGCACCGCTCGTCCCGTCGAGCCGACATCACGAGTTCAAGTTCAGTTGGAGTGTCGAGCCGAGTCGCTGAGCGTGTAGTCCACGCGTGTGGGAACGCTGGGTCAACGGTGCGGATCAACAGGCCGTCGCGTTTGACGCCGCGATGCAATCCGCCGAAGCGCAAGGGATGGTCGCGGAGTTGGCCAATGATCCGGATGCTCCACTTACTGCCGATCAATCCGAGGATCTTGAGCACCTCCCAGCACGCTTCCTCGTCCGGCTCGTTGTCATCGGTGCCGCCCCGGGCTGGGAATGGGGGTGGCTCGCGCGTTCGGCATCCAGGGGTTTCAGGTCGGACTGATCGCCCGTACCAAGAGGAAGTTGGGCGTCACCGCCGCCCCCTCTGTGACGCGGGACATGCTGGGACCGATCGACGTGCTCGAATACAGTCCCAGCCCGACCGGGCCGATCACTCACGCCGCACCGACCACGGCCGACTCGGCCTCCACGCAATGGAGCTGCATGTGTTGGGCGCCGGAGATGCCGGCCCGGGGTGACGGCACGCTGCTGCTGACCACCGGCGTCCCCTCAACTGTCCCCGCACCCTTTCTGGCCAACGTCGGTATGGCCATGGCCGGCCCGCACAACTGGGCACACACCCTGCACGCCGAACTCAAGCCGCGGGGAACCCACTCGGGGACGGTGACGATCGCTTCGGGGGTCATCCCTGGCACCGGCGAGGCCGACGCTCTTGGTGACCTTGTGGTGACCCTCCTGGCGCGGTGGTAGCCGTGGCGTACGATCGGACTCCACCCGGACTCGTCCTGCCGATCAGCCAATTCGGCAATACACCTCCCGGCGAGCGCTCTCGGTCTCGGTCTCGGACTACGCGACCCGCGTAGGGTCAGCGGAATGGACGCTCGTTTCGTGGGGATGGCCCAGCTGCGCGATGACCCGGCCGTGGCGGTCGTGGTCGACGTCATGCGGGCTTTCACCGTGGCCGCCTGGGCCTTTGCCCAGGGGGCCGAGAAGATCATTCTCGCCGAGTCGCTGGACGACGCCCTGGCGGTCAAGGCTCGCCGTCCGGATCGGGTGGCGCTCAAGGACGGGCCGCCCGCGCCCGGGTTCGACCTGGTCAACTCGCCGGGCCTGCTGCGGCCCGTCGACCTTCGCGGGCGAACCGTGGTGCAGAAGACGACGGCGGGGACGGTCGGCGCCCTCGCGGTCAAGGACGCGTCGCTGGTGCTGTGCGCAAGCTTCGTCGTGGCGGAGGCGACGGCTCGGGTTCTGCGGACCCGCGAGGGCGACGGTGTCACGTTCGTGGTCACCGGCGAGGACGGGCAGGCCGAGGAGGACCTGGCCTGCGCCCAGTACATCGCCCGGCGGACCACCGAGGCCGAGACGGATGCTGCCGGGTACCTCGCCCGCGCCGCCAACTCGCTCGCCGCCGCCGAACTGACCGAGGGCGTACGACAGGGAGTTCATCCTGATGACGTCGCTCTCTGTCTTGAGCTCGACCGGTTCCCCTTCGCCATGGTGGCGGCCTTGGAAGACTCAATCATGGTCCTGCGTCCCTGCGCATGACCGTCGTCGCGCGCATTTCCCATCACGAACTAAGTACCGAGGCCAAGTGATCACAGACGAAAGCTCCAACCGGCCGCCCAGGCAGACACAGTGACTCGAAGCGGTTGGCATCGATCACATCCGGTCCAGTCTCCCGAGTCGCCTCGGATGTGGTGGGAAAAGTGTCGCCGAAGGGCTCCCGGCCGTGTCTGAACGGCACCTTTCCGTCCCCGATCGTCACCACAACACGCCTGGGCAGACCACCGGGGCCAAGCGGCCCGCGTCGGGTCGGGGCTGCGCCGGCCGGGAAGGGCGGTTTCCCCGCGAAACGCGCGGGATGGGATCCGGTGTGCGGCCAGGGGCTGCTGCGCGCCACGCCCGCCCCCACCGACGGGTCGGCCACCCGCAAACGTGGCGGGGATGCGCCCGGTCGGGACTACCCGCGTGGGAGCGAGCAACCGTCTCGGCAAAAACGGCCCCGCCGCCCACGACCCCTCCCCTTGCCGTTGTCTGTAGTGACACCCACCACCAACCGGCGAACAGGGCATGGGGGGAGCGAAACCTTCATGAGAACGGACCCGTGCCGCCGTAACCCCGCACCCGCACCCGCCCTGGGCTCCCAACAAGACAGCTCGCTCAGCCGGCCGTGTAGTGGCCCTGCTCCATGTCTTCGATGAGGCCGGGCCGGCTTGGCCGCCAGTCGAAGTGTTCGCGGGTGGCCGCACTGGACGCCGGCTGGTCGAGCGCGAGGAGGGGACCGAGGAAGCCGAAGTCGTCGGCAGGGGCGGTGGCGGTCGGCAGGTTCAGTTGGCGGCCGATGACGGCGGCGATGTCGCGGATCGGCACGCCCTCGTCGCCGACCGCGTGCAGCACCGTCCCGGCGGGGGCCACTTCCAGCGCCAGCCGGAACAGGTGGGCGGCGTCCCGGACATGGACGGCGGGCCAGCGGTTGGAGCCGTCGCCCACGTAACCGGCCACGCCCTTGTCGCGGGCGATGCCGACCAGCATGGCGATGAAGCCGGCGTCCCCTTCGCCATGTACGGAACGGGGCAGCCGCATGACGGACGAGCGGACGCCGTGGTCGGCCAGGCCGAGGGCGAGGGCGGCGTTGGCCTCCCGGCCCGCCGCCATCGAGCCGGGCTCCGCCGTGTCGCTTTCGGTCGCCACCTTCCCGGGCACCGCCGGTGTTCCGGCGGTGATGACCAGCGGCTTGCCGGTCCCTTCGAGCGCGGCGCCCAGCGTCTCGATCGCGCGCGCGTCGGTCCGGACCGCGCCCTCGAAGTCGCTGAAATCGTGCATGAACGCCAGATGGATGACGCCGTCGCAGGCCATGGCGCCGGCCCGCAGGGACTCCGGATCGGTCAGGTCACCGCGCAGCGCCTCGGCGCCGGTGGCGGTGACGGCGGCGGCCGAGGCGTCCGACCGGGCGAGGCCGAGAACCTGGTGGCCCGCGCCGATGAGTTCGGGGAGGACCGCCGAGCCGATCCAGCCGGACGCCCCCGTAACGAAAACCCGCATGCGCGCACCTCCGGTCACTGAGTGTCATCTCATCCCCGGTGATCGTGTCATGGGGCGGCGGGACCCGCACTCGGGCCGCCCCGCTCGCCGTACGCGGTCCGGCTGGCCTCGATCTCCTCGATGTGCTCGATCGCCCAGCCGGCCAGCGCCAGCGCGGGCGGGATGAGGCTGCGGCCGGTGGGCGTCAGCTCGTACTCGACGCGCGGCGGGACCTCCGGGTACGCCGTCCGGGACACCAGGCCGTCGCGCTCCAGGTTCTTCAGGGTCAGGGTGAGCATCCGCTGGGAGATGCCGGGGATCTGCCGGTGCAGATCGGTGAAGCGCAGGCGGCCCGCGTCGAGGGTGGCGACGATCAGCAGCGTCCATTTGTCGCAGATCCGGTCGAGGACGGTGCGGATGGTGCGTCCGCCGTCGCCCCGGATCATGCAGGTGTGCTCGTACCGCGACATGACAACCCCCTGTGCGTTCCGCACACGCGTGTGCCTTTTGTAAGCCTCTCCATAGTGACTCACCATGAGGCAACTTCCGTTCAGTAACTATTGCGCCGGGGAGCCCTCATGAACGTCGCTTACTGGATCGTCGCCGCGCTGCTCGCGGCCTTCTACCTCTACGCCGGCGGAATGAAGATCGCGCGGAGCCAGGAGCAGCTCCGGCCCATGATGGGCTGGGTGGACCGGGTTCCCATGCCGGCCGTCCGTGCGATCGGGACGCTGGAGGTTTTGGGCGCGGCGGGGCTGATCCTGCCGCCGCTGACCGGGGTGGCGCCCGGGCTCGCGATCGCGGCGGCGGTCGGGCTCGTCCTCATTCAGGTGGGGGGCATCGTGGTCCATGTCGCGCGCGGCGAGGCCCGGCTGATCGGGCTCAACATCGCCCTGCTGGTACTCGCCGCCGTCGCCGGATGGCTGGGGACCACCTGGCTGTGACCCAGTCGAGCCACGGCCAGCCCGAGGGCGCCCAACGAGGTGGCCGTCTCCCATCCGACGCGCCGGCCGCCAGGCAGGCCACCGATGAGGCGTTCACCGGGCTGCTGCTGGGACTCGGGGCGGTCAACACCATGGTCATCTCGGTACTCGAACGCCGGGGCGAGATCGGCCTGCGGCGCGCGCTGGGCGCTACCCGGGGGCCGATCCGCGGCCAGTTCCTGGCGGAGTGCGCACTGCTGTCGATGCTGGGCGGAGCCGGCGGGGTACTGCTGGGCACCGGGGTCACGGCGGGGTACGTGACGGCCCGGGCGTGGCCGACCGTGGTGCCGCCCCTGGCACTGGCCGGCGGGCTGGGCGTGACCCTGGCGATGGGCACGCCGGCCGGCCTCTACCCGGCCCTGCGCGCCGCCCGTCTCCCACCGACCTGGGCACTCGCCACATCCTGACCGTCGTACGCCCCCGGCCCGGTGGTACGCACCGGGCCGGGGGGTACGACGGGATCCGGCCGCGCCGGGAGGTGTCAGCAACGCAGCGCCGGGCTCCGCGGCGTCCGGTGCCGGTGCATCGCGGGTGATGTCCCAGGCCCTCGGGGCCTGGGAGGTGCCCCCTGTGCCAGGCGGCGCGGAGCAGGCGGGACTGTGACGGCACCCC